>NZ_JBWJIG010000016.1:0-136923 GCF_056490705.1 Pedobacter humicola
ACTTTAAAGCGGAATGGGGTGACACCTTAAATGCGGAACGGGCGGCCATTTTTGCCGAAATGCCCAATTAGGTGTCTCGGGTCTAAATTGGATACTGTTTGGAACTTTCTTTTGGAATGATAGGAAAGAAAACGAGAAATAGTTACTATGAACTTCGAAATGTTATCCGTTCGCTTTTCTTAATGACGCTATCACTTGCAACTGATACATTTTCCCAATCGGTATGATCTTATTTAAAATATAGATGTCTTCTGTGGTATAAGAATCGATCTTAGTGAGTGCTACAAGATATGATCGATGCACTCTGATAAATGAAGCAGCGGGAAGCATGGCTTCAAGGGAAGCCATGGCATATTTGGTCATGAGAAGTCCCTTCGTGGTGTGTATCCTGACATAGTCCTTCAGGCTCTCTATGTAAAGGATATCATCAAGCTGGACTTTCACCATTTTCCGATCGGCCCGGAAATAAAGAAAAGCAGGGGCTGCGCTGTCGTTTACAATGGCCGCAGTTTGTGTTTCTGAAGGCAACATTTGTTCTGGCAATGCTTTCATTACAGCCTTCAGGAACCGCTCAAAACGGATCGGTTTGACCAGGTAATCCGTGACATCTAATTCGAATGCCTTAACAGCATATTGCTCGAAAGCGGTGGTCAATATGATCATTGGCGGGTTGACTAGTGTACCTATCAGATCTAATCCGCTGATCTGCGGCATCTGGATATCCAGAAACAGGATATCGATCTGCTGCTGCTTAAGAGCCGTAATGGCCTGTAAAGCATTACCACACTCACCCGCCAGCGTCAGCATCGGCACCTGGGCAATGTAGCGCCGCATTATCTCCCTTGCTGGAGGTTCATCATCAACGATGAGGCAGTTGTAGGTTTTGAGAGTCTTCATTTTTTTATGAGATCAAGTTCCAGATCAACGATATACATTTCCTCCTCAACGTTAATGGTCAGCTTATGCTGATCGGGATAAAGTAATTGGAGGCGTTTGCGCACGTTCTCGATGCCGATACCCGGCGTTGTTACCTTGACCGTCTCTGGTTTGCCGTTGATCAGCTTCATCGATAGTGCATCACTATGAATAGTTATATGTAGGCTGATCCAGGGATGTTCTGTCATTTGGCTTGCCCCATGCTTAAACGAGTTCTCAATAAAAGGCAGTAAGATTAGCGGAGCGATCAAATGGCTATCTGCGTTGGGTAGTTGCAGCGATATATCTAAGCTATTATCGTAACGGGTCGATTCGAGTTCAATATAGTCCCTGATCATTTTAAACTCTTTATCAAGCGGTACCAATGGCTTGCTGCAATCGTATAAAATGTAGCGGAGTAATTGGGATAAGCCCATGATCATCCCTGAAGCTTTTTCTGAAACCTCCTGGGTGAACGAGTAAATATTATTCAAAGTATTGAACAGAAAATGCGGGTGCAGCTGGGCTTTCAGCATTTGCAGTTCAGCATTGGCCTTCTCTTTTTCCAGCAGCAGCGCAGCCTGTTGCTTTTCATAAAAGCATTTCATCAGTTTAATGGCAGCCGCTATGCCGCCCACCGTGATACTTCCCCGCAAACCGGCCAGAATTGCCGTGCCTAACTGGATATACAAAGCAGGATGCGGCTCACCCGCGACCCTCGGTGATAACTTATCGGCCTGAAGATGCCGTAAATGATCGACAATGGTCATAGACAACGCAGCAGATAAAACAGCCGTTAAAATGATGAGTACAACCGAGCAAAAAGCTGCCAACAAATAATGACCGGGTATTACCTGCTTCGGGATGATCAGATACATCAGTGTGTAAGCAAGGAAGATGCTTGGGATCATATAAACCAGTGTTTCCGGTAAAGTGATGGCCAGTCGATGTAAGAAAGGTTGTTTTTGCAGTACAGGCGAAGGCGAAAAGGAATAAAGTAACAGTTGGAAAATGAACCAAAGAGACCAGAACGCCAGGTGGCGCGAAAGCCTCCATTTAGGTTCGTTGGCGTAAATGAATGGTAATTTCTTCATGCTGTCGTTGATCACCAGCTAAGATACGTATCAATTTGCGCGGGACGGCACGAACTGACACTTATTCGACCAACCTCGCCATGATGTCTACCAGATCATTTCATCGACGACGAAATGATCTGGTAGATGGGAAACCTTTGTCTGTTTCCGACATGGGTGGGTTAGTCTACTTTTCTCATTTTGTATGATCCATGCCGGTAGATTTGAGGAAAAAGATCACCATGAAAACACTATCAACATTAATTCTTTTATTGGTGGTAGCGCTCGGCGCATCGGCCCAGATCGATACCAGCAGTTACGCTAAAGAACGACAGGAGATTACACAACTCTTGCGTAGCCAGGGCCCTGGCACAAACTTGGATTGCACGGATATGATCGCTGTTGGTCCTAAAGGGGATATTTCTTTCACCCGTCAGCAATGGATCGAGGCACAAAAAAAGGAGAAACTGGTATTTAAGTCGGTCAGTCCCGTACCCGGTAACGAGTTCATCCGGATCTATGATGGCACCACCGCTGTGGTCAACCTGCTGATCAATGTAAATATCGTTGTCAATGGCAGTGATCTGAATATCAAGGTCCGCCGGCTGGAAGTATATCATAAGACTTCGGGCAACTGGTGCCGGGTGGCAGGCCAGGGTACGCAAGTAGATGAGGCTTTATTCCCTGTCAGCACAAATAATAAACCTTAACCATATCATGAAAAAAGTTATTCAATTCATTTTTACAACGATGATACTAAGTACGTTGCTGATCAGCGCGGGATGTAAAAAAGATAACACGCAGAAAGATCCGGACAAGGATACAAAGGGCCTGTACAGTTTTTCAAATACAGAATACACCGGCCTTGCGAATGTCGGTAATCATTATTTTCCAAGGCCACTATCCTTAAGGTTCAGTCAAGGAAACGATGTGACGGCCTGGTCGCACCTGACGCTAAGCGTATGGCGCCGGGGCGATGTTCATGGAAAGATCACCAAAGTGGAAGAGAACCCCCAGGGGCAGACAACGGTCACTATTCATTTTGACCTGCCCGGGGATGAGCAATTCAATTCGCCGCAGGTGTATACGATCTCGGCTGACAAGTCTAAGATCACAGGCGGAACGTCGCCCATTATCTCCATGGTCGATATGAAATTATTTCCTAAAGATGCACCCAGCATTGTTGGTAATTGGGCGCAGCCCGATCATCCTGAATGGTTCCCGGATGTCAACGTGATCCGTTTTTTGGCAACAGGTACAACCAATTACTTTCAGAACGGCAAATTTATACTTGCAGCGTTTGATCCACCTACGAACTATGCCCAAAATTACAAACAGGATGGCTCACGGATCATATTTTCCGGCGTTAACCCCGATGTAGCAGCACCACTGATAACGCATATCCCGTATTATGGTGTGCTCTCCACCGATGGGAAAATATTGTATGTTGACGCCTATGAGTTTTCTGCTGCTCGCATATCAACTGCATTAAGCACATTTCCATGGTACGGTCCGAAAGGTACCACCCCCTGGTTGATCAGGCAGTAGTTCGGCACTTAATCGTGCACATGATTTGGCTCGAACCTGTATCACACTAATTTAGCTTAAGTACGGCAAATTGCGTATCAATGTTGGATTCTATTTTTCGCTAAATAATTTTCCAATGATGCGGAAAGCTATCTATGCTTCTTTAATATGTACCCAACAAGGAAATATTAATTCCCTTACCCTTATAAGGGCTTTTCTCTTTACAGTGCATGGGGCGATTTTGTCACTTAATTTCTTAGCGATCATCCTATTCAATTGATCAAGGCCTGTAATTACGTTTAAGTCTTTAGCATTGGGATTGGTTACAAAATCGTTTTCAGCAGGCAAGGCAGCATAATTCTCTGGTTCGAGTAGCGCATTCCAGTATTTCCGGTAGACATCTATCGGAATTTCATAATTATCATCTAAAGATAGATCTATCCTGTTATGAGCCCAATTACCCTCCCGTTCATATCAAATACAGGGCCACCAGAATCGCCGGTTCCATTAAACAGGTAGGGCGCATAAAACCATTCGTTGCTTCGGGCTCTGCGATAAAACCAAATCTTACAGTTGGTGTTCTGGCCTCTACCGTTCCGGGATAGATAAATTTATTTATAGTTCTTCATAAATAATTGATCTTGTCACGCTCAGGTTTTAACAGCCCTTTCTCAAATTTGAAATCAAAAGACAGACGATGCTTGTCATTATCCCAATCCATAAAACACTTACAATAAATTCTTTTTCCTGTACTGTCCCTAAATTTTATTCTTCAACACTTTTTCAAAATTTACTATCGCTTCATAATGTTCATAAAAGTTCGATTTTTCGCGGATTGACTCTACCAAAACAGCAAAAAGCCTTGAAGTTCGAACTCTTTCTTTGAAAGGAGCTCAAATTCAAGGCTTTTTCTTTTTATGATATTTTCTCATGAAAAGAAAAAGCACACACAAACGCGTTATTAACTGAAAATGAGGCAGTTAACAACTCGATTCTGCTCGGGTTAACCCAAACGGCAAAAGTTTTGTTAAGCACTGGCTAACAGACGTTTGTGGTTCGAACTAATAAACCGCTATGGTTTCTTTTCTTGATTTTCTTTCTTAAAATGATCTTCAACGATTATCTCTGAAAATCTTTTTAGTGTTCGAACTACCTCTTCAGCTTCACTGTCTGAAAAGTGTTTAAACATAGGTAAAGCCTTAACTTCTTGAATAGTAATATTATTAAGCGACTGAAATTTAAGTCATCTTGATTTTCCATAATTATTTTCAGAACTAAACTAGGTGAAAAACAACTGTGAAAGGAACTCGAATTAAATGGCTAAAACCATATTTAGACTTTCTGCTTAAGCCACTATAAGTGGTTACTACAATGTACAGTATTCCTTTTGAATTTTAAACTTTGTTTACTAAATTTGTATGTTTACAAAAAGTAAACATACAAATTTAGTAAACATGAAAGCGCCAGAAATATGGAAAAAAGCAATGGACACATTGCCTAGAGAAATAGCTAATAAATTTTCTAAGCCAAGATTTTTCATGGGTAGTGATGAAGAAAGGGGGCTTATAAATTTTAGTTTTAATAACAAAGGAGTCGAATATAAACTTTATACCCCTGGGATAATGAGTCATGCTGATGCCTTTTTCTATTCTGACGTAGCGAAATTTTACAGCACGCAAGATAGACGTGTTTTCTTAATAACCCCACATATTTATCCTAAGATTGCTGAAAAGCTAATGACGGACGGCATTAATTATCTGGATGCTTCAGGAAATATGTATATCAATTATAATGATATTTATATTCTCAAAACCGGTAAAAAAACAGAGCAAGAGAAAGTGCAAAAAAGTAGGTTATTTAGCGAAAGTGGAGTTAAATTGCTATTTGGTATTTTACAAAGTCCCGAGTTTTTGGACCTAAATTTCAGGAGAATGGGGGCAGCAGTAGGAATATCTGCATCTTCTGTCAGCATCTTACTATCAGAAATGGAAAGTGCAGGCTACTTATATGAGGGCCATAAAAAGAAACGTGTTATTGGGAATAGACCAGAATTGATTCAGCGATGGGTGAAAGCCTACAATGAGGTATTAAAACCAAAGCTTTTCCTTGGGTCATTTAGTTCTAAAAAGATACCCTTGAAAACAGAGTTTAAAAATGTTAAGCCCTTGAGCTTCGGCGCGGAATGGAGCGGTGAGCCTGCAGCAAACCTTTATACTAATTACCTGAGTCCTGAAAAGTTTTCTTTGTTTGTAAAGGAAGATAGTAAACAATGGCGTAACGCTCTTTCTTTGCTTCCTGAGAAGAATGGAATCTTGTCCGTTTACCGGTATTTTTGGGATACGGGTCATGAAGTCTTTTACAATCAGAAACAAATTGAAAATGCTGTTCCTCCTTTGATAGTATATGCCGAACTTACTGGCACAGGCGACAGTAGAAACCTAGAAACTGCAAAAATAATTTTTGATGAGTACTTATAAATTACCGGATAATAAAATCCCGGACCACCTTCGAAATGTGGTGGATACAATCCAAGAAATTCTGGTGGAAGAGGCGTTAGATTTTCTGTTGATTGGGGCTACTGCAAGAGATATTATCATGCATGGACAATATGATTTGGAATCAGCGAGAAAAACCCTTGATGTTGATTTTGCAATCTATGTTCCAGAATGGAGTGTGTACCAAAAGGTAATGAAAAAGCTAATTGAATCCGGTAAGTTTGAAGAAACCAAGGTCGCTCATAAATTGCTTTTTAAAGGCGCTGAAGTTGATATCGTTCCTTTTGGCGACATTCAGGATGAAAACGGGGAATATGCATGGCCTCCGGATTTCATGATCGCGATGAACGTAGCCGGATTTAATGAAATACATGATAAAGGAATAACCCTGGAAAGTGAAGATGGGAAATTCAAATTGAAGATTGCGCCGATAGAAGGAATAGCAATCATGAAGGTATTTGCATGGAAAGACAGAAAACATAGAACTCAAAAAGATGGAGAAGATATTGGGTTTATCATTGCAAACTATGTTGAACTCAAATATGATGTACTTTACGAAAAGTATGAGGATATTATAGAGGCTCAAGATTGGGATACAACTGTATCTGGTGCCAGAATTTTGGGTAGGGATATGGGAGAAATCATTAAATCCAATCCCGTAGCAACAACAAAACTTATTGAAATCCTGAAGAAAGAACTCAAGGATGAAGACAACAGTAATGTGGCCAAAGTAATGTCAAAGTCAACAGCTGGCTATCCCAAGGCCTACAAGGCCCTTGAGTCTTTGCTACAGGGTATCTGGGATATCACGGGATAAAAAATTGAGGGAAAATGACCTGGACTGACGGCCTTTTGATCAACTGTGTACGACTCAATTATGCATGCAGTGCATGCACAATCGGAAAAGTATGGTAAAATTGACCATGGAGAAATCTGACGAGTCACTTCCAAATTCCGGTTGCAAATGTTCTGAAAGGTATTTCACCAAGAACCTACCATAATCTGCCCAGTCCTTGCTCTGCTGTACTTCTTCAAAAATCCGTTTGCGGATATGCCAATACATTAGTGTCCGCTGGTGATCAACAGCACGAACAAAGGCATGAAAAATAGCCAATTTAGTTGGCATAAGACAGATTTTTGATTCCAAGTAAAAAGTTATTTATCACTCTAATTGAGGAAGGGACTTATATTAATTTCTTTTTCCTGTTTGTGCGTAAATTTGGTTCTTCAACACTTTTTCAAAATTTACTATTGCCTCACAATGTTCGTAAAAGTTCGATTTTCTGCCGATTGACTCTACCGAATCGGCGAAAGAGGCATAATTCAGATTTAATTCTGGTATGCCTCTTTCCTTTTTAAGTATAATCTGCTGAAAATGAGCGATATACAAAAAGACTAAGTTAATTTCATCGGTTCGAACTTTATCATTTTTCTTATCATAACTCATACCGCTAGGGAACAGTAATGCCTGGAGCTGTTGTTTCGTGTGATAATCACCAGAAAGCCACTTTGAAGGTAACTGAGTGGCGTATTCGATTGCCAACCTCACGCATTTTATAAGGTTCGAACTTTTATTTGAAAGGGTGAGCAGATTTCGCTCAATTTCCTTCTTTTGCTCCGAATACTTTTCATGGTATTTTTTATAAAGGTCCTGATTAAGTGGGGATTATCCAAAAAGTGGATCTTCGTCACTTTTGGTGAAACTAAAGATATCCTATGGGCATAAATTGTAAAATTTTGTATTAATTGCGATTGTATGTAATTTTAAATTGCCGTGCGTACGAACCAATTAGGGCACTTCACCAAAAGTGACGAAGATCCACTTTGCAGAAAAACAAGTGGCCACTTTTGGAATAATCCCCAACAAACCACTGATCATCCCAACCTATTAAAAAAGAAAAATGATACACCGGAAAATAGATAAATGCAATTATTACAGTAATTAATGTCAGTAAGACAAGTTCGCTCTTTATTAGCTTTTTAGCGATTTTTGAAAGCTTAATTTGAAACATAATACTAATTGGCTGTCATTGAAAAGGATTTTATTAAATTCAAAAATCGAGAAATGCCCCTTTTAAGTTACCTGAATAGTTTTTATTCCTATTAGCTCACTGCAGTTTAATAATCAATAATGATAGTGGGCAGTTATGAAGAAAAGGTTTCAACTTTGAGAGTTAAAGAAAGGTCATGATGTAAATTAAAAATTGGTTAAAAACAACGTCTTATATAAACCTTAGAAATAATATTTTTAGTTGTTTTCAAAAGTTTTCATCACTACATCAAGGATACGATTTCATATGAATACATCTCATGAGCAGGTTCCAATAATTAATTAATCTCATCATGAACAGCTACTGATGCAGGTCTTTCGACAATTATTTTTTTCTTTGGAAACTTACTCTGATCAGGAAAAAGGTTTGTAAAATCTTTTCCCAACTCAAAAAGATGTGAAGCGAAAAGATCGTCCGGTCTTCGGTACATTATAGGTATCACAATTAACGCGTTAGGGTACACTTTTATAAAGGCACACTTTTCTTTGATTTCCTTTTTGATGAATGAAGTTTTGATGACGTTTTCAATGGACAACGGGGCAGAGATATCAGAAAAGTAAACTGAGTCAATTTTCCCTGAGGCATCGGTAGAAAGCCAGATGGACAACATTATTATCTTATTTTCTACAGGCCTTTTATAAGTATCGAAAATCGAATTAGAAATAAGATTTATAACTGTACCACGGTTTTTTATCTGAGCGAACCCTGAAGTGACTAGAGTAAACAAGACGCCTATGAATATTAATATTTTTTTCATCACTAATTACAATATGTTCCTAACTTATCAAACCTTGCTTTGCCGAAATGCCCAGCGAAATAGGGTGTTTCTTTAAATGCGGACCGCACGGCCATTTTTGCCGAAATGCCCACTTTAGCCACATTAAATGCAAAGAAATACTATTTATTTACACTTTAACTAAAAGGCATCAAGTCAGTTATTAGCGCCCAATACGACGTTGAGGCGTTTGATGCTCCTTCTCGCGTTCCCATGGCATCCGCTGAGGTTTAAGGATTTGAAGGATATAATCTTCCCCTTCTTTAAAAGCATTGCTTTCAGTTAAAACATTTTGCATTCGATCCATATCCTCACCGTTGATAGTTACGCTAAACAGCTGAGCACGTTGAAGCATCCTAATATATGTATCGGGCTCTTGCCTATGTGTCAACTGTCTTAATCCCCCTAGATAGTCTTCCCTATATACTGTAGGAATAATAATTTTAGACTGTTCCACGCTTGTCAACTCTGCGTTCATCATCACTCTGGCTATCCTACCATTTCCATCTAAGAAAGGATGTACTTCACTGATCATAAACATCATATAAGCTGCCCTCGCGAAAGAGCTTTGCAGCCCTCTGTAAAAATCAAACCCCTGTGTGAGTGTTCCCCTTACCAGTTTATGATCAACGAATTCGGTATCACCAGCACGGTTATTTTTATCCTTAAATTCTCCTGGATTTTTGTGCGGACGAGCGCTGAGTATAATCTTGTGTCTATATTGCAGGATTTGGAGCAAATGATCCGGATTTTCCGGAGTGATAGCCATTTCTGATTTGTTACTAACGATTTGGTAAGTACCCAGAACATCATGCGAATCTTCGTCTCTGGCCGGAAGTGGCTTCCCTGTCTCGATGATTTGCTTGGCTTCCTCAATTTTGAATTTAGTGCCTTCAATAAAGTTGGAAAAATACGCTTCAAAAAAAGCAAAATTACGGAATGCCTTAATAGAAGTACTTACTTCCGGGATGTCAGCAAACTCCCTTTGTTGCAATTCTACAAACAATTTTTCAAAAAGGGACAAACGCAATGGATCGTAAGGATGGCCAAATGCCCTTGCAATTGCGACAGGTGAGGTCAAAAAATCAGAAGGCTTTGTGGTCAGCATGGCACTGACCATCCTATTTAGCTTTTCAAATTCCTTTTTCATATCCAGTTCAACACTGATCTCTCTTGCCCTGTCTCTCAAAGCATTCAGACCTTCTTCACCTTTTATTCTGACTACCTGATCAAGACGTTCCTCAATTTCAGGTAAAGCGAGCGCTTTTGATGCTGACCCAACTTTCTTACTTGACTGAAGATTTTCAAGCAATGCCCTTTCCTGTTGGGAAACATGAAGCTGTCCGCTAAAAAGATTATCCCCTGATAAAATGCCAGGCCCTTTCATAATATTAAGGATCACTCCTGGTAATTCTATCTTTCTATTATGGGTACTAGTAAGAAAAAGATCCCCGGTTGAGGTAGGTTTATATTCTAAAGCGGAACGGTGACTTAAGATAGTTCCAGGATATAGTTGACCTATGATCTTAAAAATATTGCGTTTGATGATTTCTGCTGGATCTTCATCAAAGTTTGGAGTATAAATCCTCGGAGCAATCTTTCTAAGCTCACCACTTTTGGTCAATTTGCCAATCGATCGGCTGATCTCCGGATTACTTGAAGAAAAAATAACTTCCTGAAGATGTAGTGGTATTGTATTATCCATAGAATTAATTACAAAATTTTCTTACTTAACGATTCAAAAGGCAGCATTAACACAAATTTTTCATACCATAAAAGCAGTTTCTACAAAAAAATCATAAATTGATCTTACAAATTTTTCGAGTAAAAAACCTATACAACTATGTATATTACAAATTTCTCATAGCATAATAACTAAAATTACAAATTTTTCGTATTATAACCTAAACTATGGAAAAATGAAGGAGCAAAATTACCTTGACTCACTCAGATTTTATAATAACATATCTAGCTATAACTTCTTCTTTCGATGTCCACCATTACCACGATATTAACCAAATTCTCAAAATTCACAATCGCATAATAATTCTAATAAAAGTTCGACGTATTGCCGCTTGACTCTACTGATCAAAAGCTCATCGAAAGACGGGCTTTTTTTTGTTTGAGGGTGCATTGAGCGTGTTTTCTGTCGCATTAAAAGTATTTTCTGCTTACTTTCAAATATAAACTTTAATCCAGGCTTATCATTTTGGTGTAATGGTAAACAGTTTCTTCAACTAACTTTACAGAATTATTTTTAGATGTTTTATTATCAGGATCTACTTTATTAGGCCTACACGCTCATTTCCAGATGAATATGGTTACTCCCTCAGACCTATACTCAAATTTGCTGTAAGCAATTGGTTCAATTCTGCAAAGCGCTTAAAACAAAAGATCAATTTTTCATGCTTTATATTGATATATCAATTATATTTGCATCAACATAATTGACATGAATAACAAAAACCCAACAGCAACAGTACTTTATTTGATTGAACAAGCAATTAAGGAGTATAGAAAAATATCACAGAGGAATATCTCAAAAATTGTAAAAGATATTACTATAGATCAATGTCTAGTCTTAATAATCCTTAACAAGGATGACAAAATTTCTCAAAATGAATTGGCAAATCTTGTATTTAAGGATAATGCATCCATCACGAGAATGATAGAATTAATGGTTAAAAAAGATTATTTAAATAGAACTATTCATAAAGAAGATAGAAGGAAATTTAATCTTGAAATAACCGAAAAAGGAAAAAAAATGCTGGAATTAATAAACCCAATTGCAAAAATAAATAGAGAAACGGCACTAAATGGTTTGTCGCTGGAAGAGATTAATTCACTCGAAAAAACATTAAATAAAATAATTACCAATTGTAAAATCTAAGAAATGAAAAAAGTATTTAATCTATTATTAATCTACGTTGCAATTTGCTTCAACTCAAAAGCGAATGCCCAGGATTTTACAGAACGAAATAAACAGATATTGGAAATAGCAGATAAAATTAATGAATATTACGTTTTTGATGATGTTGCAAATCAACTTTCTAAGAAATTAAAATCAGAAATAGATCTTAAAACTTTTGATAATCTTACTGATGTAGAATTTGCAAGATCTCTTTCAAAATATCTAACCAAAAACGGGAATGATCTGCACTTCAATGTATTATACCGTCCAGGTAAAGAAGAAGAAAGAACAGTCGATGAAGAGGCATTGCTAAAAAAATACGATGCTATTAATAAACAGTGGAATTATGGTTTTGATAAAGTGATGAGATTAGATGGAAATATCGGTTATATTGAATATACCGGATTTCCCGAAGGAAATAAATCTGCTCAACAAATTTTAGATGCTACAATGAATTTTGTTTCAAATACAAATGCTTTGATTATAGATTTAAGAAACAACCGGGGCGGTGATGGCAAAATGGTTAGGCTATTTTTAAGTTATTTTTTTAATGAAAGAATTAAATTAAGTGAGATTTACACCAGATATAATCATAAAACCGAAGAGAAGCACACATATAAAAAAGTAAATGGCAAAAAGTATTTAAATAAACCAGTGTACCTCCTTGTAAACAATCATACCATTTCTGCCGCTGAAGCATTAGCATATAATTTACAGCAAAATAAAATTGCAAAGGTAATTGGAGATAAAACCTATGGAGCAGCAAATCCAGTAAAAGTATTTTTTATTGGCAAAAAATATCAGTTATTCATCCCAATATCAGTTGAAAAAAATGTGGTCACAAAAACGAATTGGGAGCATACAGGTATTAATGTTGATGAAAAAGTAAATTCTGAAAAAGCATTAATAAGAGCGCAAATTATAGCACTTGAAAATCTCTTAAATTCAAACACAAAAACAGAATTAACGGAAAATGAAACTAAAGAAAAGATTTTGAAATTAGAAAAACAATTGTAGGCAAATTATTTCTCGTTGCTAAGCAGGCTTTGGCAAAATGGGGGCAGCAATTTTTTAAAACAGTATAGCCAGATTTAATACATTTTATTCCTAATTTTTTTCGACCGTTCAATGTGTGCCTTTGGTTTTCTCCTTAACTGAATAAGACCAAGTCCGGATAAAAAAGCAGCAATAAATAAGTGGAAAGTTTTATTTTTGAAGCTTCTCCTTAAGAACCTTAGACATGCATAACTTTCAGGCGCTGTTCGATTACGTGGAAAAACTTTCAGGCAAAACGCTTTCGGCGGATGATAAGCAAATATTAACCGTCCATTTCAAACTAAGAAAAATACGGAAGCGACAATACTTTTTACAGGAAGGCGATGTATGTAAATATACCGGATTCATTGTGAAAGGGGCTGCAAAAACATTTACAGTAGATGAAAAAGGACATGAGCATATCTTAAAGTTAAGTATTGAGGATTGGTGGTTAGCCGATTTTGAAAGTTTTTACAAACTGACACCGAGCCGCTTCAACATCGAAGCGTTGGAGGATATGGAGATCTTACAGATTACCCATAACCTGGTGGAGGAATTTATCAAACCCATTCCGGCCTTTTCGGCGATGCAGAACGTGCTGAGTCAAAACAATACTATCGCTGCACAGAAAAGGATGCAGTCATCCATCAGCCAAACTGGCGAAGAACGGTTTCAGGAACTCGTTAACAATTATCCTCACTTTATACAGCGGTTCCCGCAAAATTTAATTGCCTCCTACCTGGGTTTAACACCTGAAACCCTGAGCCGGATCAGGAAGAACTCCTCAAAATAGATTGATCTTTGTCAAGAGTATTTAATGACTTTTGATAAGATTCAGCTCATCGCGCAAGTGCATCTTTGGACTAACATTAAATAACAAAGATCATGAATAAATTACAAAACAAAGTTGCCGTAATTACAGGCGGCAATAGCGGGATTGGGTTTGGTATTGCCGAAGCATTTAAAAGTGAAGGCGCTGCCGGAGCTATTGTGGGTAGAAACCCCCAAACGTTAGCACACGCTGCTGCTCAATTGGGCAGTGATTTTATAGCCATCAATGCCGATGTAACCAGGCTTGCCGATTTAGAAAACGCTTTTAAAGATGCGGCCGAAAAATTCGGGAACATAGATGTACTCGTAGTTAACGCAGGAGCAGGAACAACCGGAACAGTGGCCGATGTGAGCGAAGCCGACTATAACAAAACCATGGACCTTAACCTGAAAAGCGTTTACTTTACGGTGCAAAAAGCCTTACCCTATATGAATGATGGCGGTTCTATCATCCTTATCGGATCGAATGCCGCACACAGGGCATACCCCTCATTTGGGCTTTACGGCGCTGCAAAAGCTGCTGTAATCTTTTTGGCAAAAAGCTTTTCAAACGATTTACTGGCCAGAAAGATCAGGGTAAATGTAATCACACCGGGTACTACAGATACACCTGCATTTGACAAATTCGTTCCTGCAGAACAGATCGAAGCGGTAAAAACACAATTTGCAAGTGTGATGCCGATAGGCCGGATCGGCCAGCCATCAGATATTGGTAAAACAGCAGTTTTCCTGGCTTCGGAAGATTCTTCGTTCTTGCTTGGCGTCGAAATCCTTGTTGATGGCGGCATGACCTACCTGGCTAAGTAATTTCTTATTCCCGTGGTCTGTGGAGACGCAGACCACCAGGAAATTATACAGGCCATCCTGCCCGGTATTCCACCGTTGCAACATATGTCCAAAAGGCGGCAAAGTTTCATATATAATGTAAAAAAGCTACATTAGCCCGCAATATAGCTTCTTCGCCATATATAGATCTTAAACCGGGTGACATGAATAATGAAAGTTTCGAATGTGAAATTTTAAGAGCAAGCAGGACCAGGTTGCTGCAATTAATGGAAACCATTGATCACGAAATATTATTTAAAATTCCAGAGGGCTTTAACAATAACATCTTTTGGCAAATTGGTCATTGCATCACTTCTCAACAGCGGCACCTGTATATGCGCAGCGGATTGCCCATGTATATCTCTAAAGAATTCATGGAGGCCTTCAAAATCGGATCGTCGCCACGTTCCTGGAAAACTACTCCGGATGTGAATGAGGTGAAACATTTACTGATCCATACCGTTAACCGCCTAGAATCAGATCTGGCATCCAGATTATTTACCAATTATGAGCCCTTTGAGTTACCCATCGGATTCAAAGTCAACAATCATGTGCAGGCACTACAAGCTGCTAACTATCACGAAGCAGAGCATAGCGGGCAGATTTTTACGTACCTGAAACTGCTGCGCAAAGCATAGACAAGCATCAAATAAGAGGTCGCCCTATCCAGCGCATATTTTGATTCTATCTGGCTTTTGTATAAGTAAGGTGAAAGTCGTGCTCCCAATCTTTACCATCCACCGACTTCTCCCAGTATCCCGAGATGACGTTTTTATCTTCGTTGATCTCGCCTGTAAAGCGTTGTACAAATTGGGGTCCATTGCGCCACATCTTCCATATCCTGTTTTCAAAACTCATTTCATATACCCTTGAAGAGTGTTGATCATCAATGTATAATACGGTGTAGTGCTGTGCATCTTTATCATGACCAATAAACCATATTGCCCATGGCGTTTCCTTATTTTTTTTGCCTTGCCGCAAAATTAAAAATTCACCTTCTTCAAACCATTCAAAGGACGCACCTGCCTTAATTATGGCATTGGCATCCGGTAAGAAAGATGCATTTGATATTTCCATTTCCCATGTGCCAATAAATTGCGTTAATTCTTGTAATGCCGGATTGATGTTGTTTTTCATTGGAAAATAAGTTAACAATCGTGTTTATAGTTATTCTTCTTGATTGATTTTTTATACTATGACCCGCCCAACTAAGTTAATGGATTGATCTATATACAAAGATCGCAACTCTATAACACCAGGCGATGTGCGAAATAGACTATATTAGGGTGGTATTGCGTCAAAAATATCCACCGGGAAACTTTTTAATTGCATTAACAGGTCTATTATTTTTAAACATCCTGCAGCCTTGTTCAAATCTTCGTTTGCATTTGCTGATGGGAAGCAAAGCTTTTTGGGCGTCATCCGGTAATGCAGATCGGGGCGGGAATTATAGGGTTTGTGCCCGGTTCAGAAATATGGGTTCCAGGCGCTCGACGAGAGTTGTTAAAAAGGACACTACCCCTTGCCTCTTTCACTCAGCATCTGCCAATGAGAAGTTAAGGATTGAAGAGGCTGTCAAAATGAGCATCTTTATGTTTAATTTTAATTTGATGGTTTAAGGGTTCCTGTAGAATAGGTGGCAGAGCCATCGGCATTATTGTTTGATGCACGGGAAACTTCCAGGTTTCCATTAACCAGTACGAAAAAAGTAAGTATTCCATTATTGCCGGTATTGCTACCGCCAGAGGCATTGTTAATGGTACTATAATCTTTGTTTGGAACAGGATCACCGAGTGAAGTTTCTCCGTATTGGGTAGCTGAGAATTTCATTCTGGTGACTACTAAAAAATTGTTTTTGTTGTTTTTTAACGAACCACTGTAGAGATGACCGTTCAATGCGTTTTGCTCAGGTGTTTCTTGAAGAAAATAGCTCTCCAGGGTTGATGTGCCCTCAAAGGAAGAAATCTGTTCATCACTGATGCGAAAAGTATCTTTAGCGCTAGGGCTCCAGATAATGGTAATCACGCCATCCTTGTAGGTATAGTTGCCGTTATCAGAACTACCGAGGCCATTGCTGATGTAAGCAGCTGCGTTTGCACCAAAAGTGATGATATAGGGTAATGTGATCTGGTTGCTGGTTTTGTGTTTTCCGGCAATGTAAAATTTCGTGATGTCGAGGTTGTTTTCCGGATTGTTGCTGCTGTCTTTTTTACAGGATACTAAAGCAAGTACAAATAATAATGGCAGGCATTTTAAGCAATTTTTTAAAGTTTTCATAGAAAGCTGTTTTAAGGTGATCAGTTCTTTGATTGTGTCTTTTCTTTACTAACGGATTTAAGCCCCATTGCAAACCCCAGGTAATCCCTGGAGCCTGCGGAGCCAAAACCCTTAACTGACACTAAGATAACTGTTGGCCTGAGATCAATTCCCGCGAATGATTGAAGCGCCATTCCGACTTTGTGAATGGCTTGTAGGGATGAGTGAGTGATTAAATATTTAAATCAATAGTAAAGATTTCGAGATCTTTTTGAACAACAATGAATTTACTTTTCTTAAAGTCGGCACTCCGGTTAACATAAGCGGCATTCCGGTTAAATTTAATACCGTGATGTTCCAGACCTTTGAAAAAAAAAATAATGAAAGCAATAAGAATTTTTGAGTTCGGCGAACCTGAGGTGATGAAAATTGTTGAGGTTGAACGCCCGGTCCCTAAAGCCGATGAAATCCTCGTAAAAATTTATTCGGCCAGTGTAAACCCGGCCGATTACATTATCCGCCGGGGTGGAAATGAAGGACTAAAACCGCTGTTGAAATTACCCATGTCATTAGGGATTGATGGTGCAGGAATGGTAGAAGAAGTAGGTAGTGAAGTAACCTTGTTTAAAAAGGGCGACCGGGTGTATGGTGTGCCTAATTATTTGGATGGCAGCTACACGGAGTATCTCGCAGCAAAAGCTGATCAGTTTGCCCTTATGCCAAAAACACTTAACTTTAACGAAGCGGGTTCCTTACCTGCATGTGCACGGATGGCATGGAGCGGTGTAGCAAAGAAAGCAAAGGTAAAAGCAGGTCAGCGCGTGTTGGTGCACGGAGCGGCCGGTGGTATTGGCAACCTGGCCTTACAATTTGCCAAGGCTTTTGGTGCCTATGTGATTGGTACTGCGTCGGCACATAATGCCGGTTTTTTAACAGCGCTGGGTGCTGATGAAGTGATTGATTACAACACGCAGAAATTTGAAGACATCCTTAGCGATATCGACGTCGTTTTCAATGCTACGCCTACTACAAGTGTTGATGAAGAACTGCGTTTAAGATCGGTTAAAGTATTAAAGGATGGTGGTATATTTGTTTGTACACATGGGGTATGGCCAAGCGAGGAATTTATTGCATTACTCGCCCGGAAAAATGCAACTGTTTCTATGGCAGGGGTTGATATTAACCACTATCATGGCCTGACTGAAGTAGCCAAACTGATTGATGCGGGAAAGGTTAAACCGGTGATCAGTAAAGTTTATCCGTGGGAACAGGCAGCCCAGGCACACCGCGATAGTGAAACGAAACATGTACGTGGAAAAATCGTGATCGAAATCCACAAAGAAGCATAAAGTTATGGTGCACTACAAAACAATTAGCGAATATTTTCAGGCCTGGCAAATGCCAGGGCCTGAGCATCCATTGATCAGTGTGATGCAGCTTGATATCAGCCGGGTGATGCGAAGCGGCGAAACATTGAGCAGTTTCTGCGATTTTTATGCGATAGCGATCAAACGGGTAACCGGGGCCGAAAATCTCCAGCTGAAATATGGACAGCAACCTTATGATTTTAATGAGGGGATGATGTCTTTCGTAGCTCCCGGCCAGGTGACAAGCCTTACCGTTGAAAAAGATATCGAAGTGCGGCAATCGGGCTGGTACCTGATCTTTCACCCTGATTTTATCTGGAACACGCCATTAGCGAATTCAATCAAAAGATATGAGTTTTGGGATTATGCCGTTAACGAATCTTTGTTCCTTTCTGAAAAGGAAGAAGAGATCATCATCAACATCATTGAAAATATACACCGCGAAACCCACGCCAATATCGACAAGTTCAGTAAGCAGATCATCATTTCGCAGATAGAAAGCCTGCTCAATTATGCGGAGCGCTTCTATAACCGCCAGTTTGTTACGCGCGAAAAGTCTAACCACCAGATTCTCGATCGCCTGCAAAAAGTACTGACCGGTTATCTCGAAAGCGACGAGCCCCAGAAAAAAGGCCTGCCGATGGTTGGCGATATTGCAGCCCGGTTAAATATCACCCCTAAATATTTAAGTAGCCTGTTAAGAATGCATACCGGGCAAAATACCCAGCATTATATCCATGAAAAGTTGATTGAAAGGGCCAAAGAACGGATTTCGACCAGCGATTTATCAATGAGCGAGATTGCATATGAACTCGGTTTTGAACAATTGCAATCTTTTAGCAGACTGTTCAAGGCCAAAACACATTTATCACCCCTGGCATTCAGGCAATCTTTTAAAAATTAGTATTTATAGTGTGATCATTTTCACTAAATAGACAAGGTTTAGCCCGGATTTTTTATTTGGAAAGATAAATACTATCACTTACTGCTTCCAACCAAACTGTTGGCCCTTTTTCACGGCTGGTAATCGCCAACTGGATAAAAGCAGAATCAACACTTGCCCCATGCCAATGCGACACATTTGGCTGGCATTTAATTACATCTCCTTTACGTAAGGTTTTTTTGGGCTGTCCTTTTTCCTGATAATAGCCTACCCCGCCTGTTGCCAATAATATTTGGCCAGCCGGATGTAAATGCCATTTGCTTCTTGCACCAGGTTCAAAAGTGACATTGCCAACGCTGTTTGGATTTAAGCTGTCGCTTTCGATCAGCGTATGCAGATAAACTGTTCCTGTGAAATTATCCATTGCTCACTTTTTCTCCCTGCTTAAAAACAAGTCCGGCTTTTTGGGCTGTTCCATCTGCTTTTTGATTGTTGGTGCAGGCCGAAAAAACAACCAGTGCAACAGGCAATATATATTTAAGATTATTGTTCATGATTTATAGGTTAGCCTGGTAAAAACCTGTTAATTTCTCTACCGCCTGAGCTACATATTCAGGTTTCCAAAGCCTTATAAATGATGTCGTTGATGGTTAACTAACATCAAAACAATCAAATGCAATATTATAAAACATACAGGGGTACAAAATAAATGAGCATTTTTATCACTAAATGTAAGTATTTTAATACAAAAAACTTGGGATTATTACGCAAAACCAACATTTTGTGTAACTTGCAGAAAATAGCGGTACAGTTTAATAGTCCCGATCGCTAAATTATAGAATGGATACCTGGGTTAAACCGGTACGATGCTTATCGCTTCAATAGCGTTCATTCTATTTCTCACGTCCTTACGGACACTCGTCGAATCTTCAAATTTATTTAAAACGCTCATCATGACAAAAATCAGGATCATTATCTCAATTTTAGTGCTACTTTTAGTAAACCTTCCTACCTTTGCACAGGTAAAAGTTATGCAGTCTGGTGCCTATGTTGGCCAGGCACTACGAACCACAGTTACTACCGTCAAGGGAAAGCTTGCCAATAAATATTTCAATAAAGGATTCTATTGGTTCACCATCGTGGACTCCAGTACAACTTATAAGATTTCAATCATATTTAGTAAACAGTATGCAGCTGGTGTTGAAGGGGAAACCACCACAGTACCTAACTGTTTCTATATTTCGTCTAATAAGTGGAAGGTGAAGGATGAAAAAGAGAGGTAGTGATTATATATTGATCGAGTTAACATTTAATGCGATTTAAGCAACCCTCCATCAATCGGAATATCCGTTCCGGTGATGTATGCAGCAAAATCAGAGGCCAGAAAAGCAACCAAATGACCGAATTCCTCTGGCTTTCCGAATCTTTTCATCGGGATTATATCTGATCTTTCCGCGCTGATCTGTTCACTGGAAACACCGGATGCGGTTGCCTGCGCGGAAATTAATTGCGCTATGCGCGCTGTATCAAAATTTCCGGTAAGGATATTATTAACGGTGATATTATATTGTCCTACTTCGATGGCCAGCGTTTTTGCCCAGGCTGCCGTAGCACTGCGTATAGCATTAGAAAGTACTAAGTTATGGATAGGTTCCACAACAGAGGTTGAAGCAATATTGATGATCCTTCCACTCTTCTTTTTAATCATTTTGGGGATGGCAAGCATGGTGGTTTGCACAACGGTTTTAAAAAGCAGATCAAAGGCACTTTCGTAGGCATCCAAACCCGCATCCACAGCGCCTATCGCTTTTGGTCCATTGGTATTGTTTACCAGTATATCGATTTCGTTATGGGCAAAAAAGCTTTTGATAATCTCCTGATAAGATGCAAAATCTGAGAAATCTGCTGTAAGGTAACGGTGTTTTTGACCTGAGGCCACCACTGGCAATTTCGATAAAGCCGCTTTGAGCTTCTCCTCATTTCGGGCCATCAGTATAACATTTGCCCCACATCCGGCAAGTATTTGTGCTGTAGCAAAGCCAAGGCCTTGGGTACTGCCCCCTACCAGGGCATTTTTAGCGGTTAGGTCTATTTTCATATCTATTTAGTTTGTTACTTATAGACTGATATTATTCGAATGTTTAATTTCTGCCATCACAAAAGTGCTGTGTGTACTGCCGATGCTCTCTACCGAACCGAGTTTATTGAAAACAAAGTCTTGATAATGTTTCATATCCTTTGCATACACCTTTAAAATAAAATCATAATCTCCCGAAACATTATAACATTCTACCACCTCATCGATGTCCAGGATATCTTTAACGAAGTGATGGCCGATTGTTCTATCGTGCTGCTTGAGTTTGATGTTACAGAACACAATAAAACCCTGATGGAATTTTTCGGCATCCAGAACGGCGATATATTTTTTGATATAACCATTGTTCTCCAGTCTTTTTACCCGTTCAAAAACGGGAGAAGGTGATAAGTTCACCTGTGAAGCAAGTTCCTTGGTGGTAAAACTGGAATTGTTTGCCAGTATTTTCAAAAGCAATAAATCGGTCTCGTCGAGGGCCTCCATAGAATAATATCCTTTTATAGCTACAAATTTAAGCACTTAAAAGAACAATAAACCAATTCAAACTAAAATAACAGACAATATACCTTATTAATCACATCATAATAGGTTTAAAAACCGATTAATTAAATTTGTCCAGAATTTATAACTGATTGCAAAACCAAGTTTCTTTATATTTCAGATCACCGGAAGAGGTTTTACTTAAGGTAAATGAATAGGGAACCGTGTGCAAATCACGGGCTGTCGCGCAACTGTAAGTAACGATCAAGGTTTTTATCCCAGGAAGGAAGATAGAAACCGTTACAAGCCAGGATACCTGCCTGTTCCGTTTTGACGATGCTTTCGCGAAAAAAGCCTGAAGTCAGCTGGATGCATATATAGGTACAAACCTATAGGCTTTTCTGTGCCCTAAGCGCATGGCTTGCATTCTTCTCCCTCAGTCTTTTTCCCCAAAGGTATTCCCCGAAGCATAAAGCAATTTTGTAATGATGATTCACCATTTAAAATTTGAAAAATATGTTAACCCAAAACCTCGGCTACCCTCGCATTGGAAGCCAAAGACAATTGAAAAAAGCCTGCGAACAATATTGGGCAGGTAAAATCGAACTTACTGAACTCAATAAGGTGGCCCGTATCCTCAAAGAACAGAACTGGCAAATCCAGCTTGATTCGGGCATAGACCTCATCCCCTGTAACGACTTTAGCTATTATGACCAGGTATTGGATACCAGTTTTTTGCTGGGCGTTATCCCGCAACGTTATTCGGCGGTGCTTTCGCAGATCAAATCCAACAACGAGCTCGACCTTTATTTTGCCATGGCACGCGGCTACCAAAAGGATGGCCTGGACATTACCGCCATGGAAATGACCAAATGGCTGGATACCAATTACCATTTTATCGTTCCTGAATTTAGTGCCAACCAGGAATTCAAAATCTTTTATGAAAACATTTTCGCAGAATATAACAATGCAAAACAACTGCTTGGCGAAAAAGCCAAACCGGTT
Organism: Pedobacter humicola; assembly: GCF_056490705.1. Taxonomy (NCBI): domain Bacteria; kingdom Pseudomonadati; phylum Bacteroidota; class Sphingobacteriia; order Sphingobacteriales; family Sphingobacteriaceae; genus Pedobacter; species Pedobacter humicola. Next base: position 22,525 of record NZ_JBWJIG010000016.1, read on the forward strand.
CTGGTAGGACCTGTTAGTTACCTGCTTTTGGGCAAGGAGAAAGAACAGGGTTTTGAGCGTATCGACCTGATCAAAAGATTGGTTCCCGTGTATATCGAGATCATTAACCGTTTGAAACAACAGGGTGCCCAATGGGTACAACTGGATGAACCCTGTTTAGTGCTTGATCTTTCGAAAAAAGAAAAAGAAGCTTTCGACTATGCTTACCGTGCTATTGCCAACCGTGTGAGCGGTGTCAAAATCCTGGTGGCAACGTATTTCGACGCTTTGCTTGATAATACTGAACTAGCGGTAAACCTGCCTGTCCATGCATTACATGTTGATCTGGTACGCGCTCCTGAACAGATGGACGAAGTACTTGCACTGGTTCCAGATCACCTGCAGCTATCATTAGGAGTGGTAGACGGCCGGAATGTATGGAAAAACGATTATGAAAAATCGTTGGCCCTGATCAACAAAGCGGTAGCGAAGCTGGGTGCTGACAGGGTGATCCTGGCGCCGTCCTGTTCCTTGCTGCACAGCCCGATCGATCTGGAGCTGGAAACGGCAATTGATCCCGAGGTCAAAAACTGGATGGCCTTTGCCAAACAGAAATTAAACGAGGTGAACGAAATCCGCCAGATTGTTGAAGGAAATACTGTTTTACTGGAAGCCAATAAAACAGCCATTGAAAGCAGACGTACTTCGCAAAAAGTACACAAACAAGCGGTAAAAGACCGTATTGCGGCGATCACCGAAGCAGATGCAAGCCGTCAAAGTCCTTTCCCTGTACGTCAGCTTTTACACCACGAACGGTTTAACCTCCCTGCATTCCCAACAACAACCATAGGTTCGTTCCCGCAAACGGACGATATCCGTCAGTTGCGTGCCAAATTCAAAAAAGGCGACTTGAGTCTGGAACAATATGAACAGGCCATTGAACGGGCAACCATAGAAGCGATCCGCTGGCAGGAAGAAATTGGCCTGGATGTACTGGTGCACGGCGAGTTTGAACGTAACGACATGGTCGAATATTTCGGCGAGCAGTTAGACGGTTTTCTATTTACCAAAAACGGTTGGGTACAGAGTTACGGAAGCCGTTGCGTAAAACCACCCGTGATTTATGGCGACGTAAGCCGCCCGAAAGACATGACCGTACGCTGGAGCACTTTTGCTGCCGCACAGACCGACAAGCCAATGAAGGGGATGTTAACCGGTCCGGTAACGATTTTACAATGGTCTTTTGTACGTGATGACCAGGGACGTGATATCACCACCAATCAGATTGCCTTCGCCATCCGCGATGAAGTACTGGCCCTGGAAAAAGCGGGCATCGGTATCGTACAAATTGATGAAGCGGCTATCCGCGAAGGGCTGCCTTTAAGAAAAGCCAAGCACCCACATTACCTCGATTGGGCGGTTAATGCGTTTAGGATTACAGCCAGTGGTGTACAGGATAAAACCCAGATCCATACACACATGTGTTATAGCGAGTTCAATAATATCATTGAACATATCGCAGCCATGGATGCCGACGTGATCACCATTGAAACCTCCCGTTCACAAATGGAACTGCTGGAAGCATTTGCCAATTTTGAATATCCGAATGAGATCGGCCCCGGGGTATACGATATCCACTCGCCAAGGGTACCGAGTACGGAAGAGATGACTTTATTATTGGCAAAGGCAGCAAATCTCCTTCCTGCACGTAACCTTTGGGTAAATCCCGACTGTGGTTTAAAAACCCGTAAATGGCCGGAAACCAAGGCCGCATTGATCAACCTGGTTGCCGCAGCCAAAAAGGCCCGCGAGCAGATCAGCATAGCGCGCGCGGAAAGCGTAATTTAAATACAAAAGGCACCATGGATAACACATGGTGCCTTGTTACAAGAATGCAAATAAAAAAACAGAAAGGCGGATGATCGTTTAATGCTGATATACCGCACACGAAAAGAACGGTTTAATGCGGCACACCGCATGTACCGCGAAGAATGGACACGGGAAGAAAATTTCAAAGTATTTGGTAAGTGTGCCAATCCAAACTGGCATGGCCACAATTATACGCTCCTGGTTACAGTTAAAGGACGCATCAATTATGAGATGGGGTATCTGATGGATCTTAAAGACCTGAAAGTGATCATCAACGAATATGTAATTGAAAAACTTGACCATCAGAACTTAAACCTCGATGTGGCTTTTATGCAGGGCAAAATGGCGACCACAGAAATTCTTTGTGCCGGGATTTTTAATCAGTTAAAAGCCCCGGTAGAGGAAAATGATGGCGTGCTGCTTCATTCGGTTAAACTTTACGAAACCGAAAATAATGCAGCCGAGTATTTTGGGGAAATGTAGTTAATACGTCCTCACGAATATGTAGCTAGCTGGGCTTCAGCTTAAAAAAGCATTATAAATAGTATGCTCACCTTTTTATCCAGATGATAAACGATCAAATCAATATTACACCTACTTCGAACAGTATCGATAACGCTGGCAACATCGGTAAGGAAGAACAATCCGATCAAACATCCCTTGGAAACACAGTGTATTTGTCAGAAAAATTTTCACTATCCGATGATGACGATGATGACGATTACTCTGGCTTCTGTTGCCCTTGCTGCTTACCGCGTTAATCACATTTCTTATTCTAAATGGAAGGCCTCCAATTGAAATCACTCAATGGAGGCCTTTTGATACTAAATAAGATGTAATTTTAAAACCATCCTAATGAAATACGGCTAGATCATTAAAGAAAATCTTTGAAAAGTCAGCGGTAACGCCATCGCCACCGTATTTGATTTTTTTAACCAAAACACCAGTTGATGCATTATAAATCATCAGGTAGTTTACCGTAGAAGCCGCACCGTAACCCTGGATTCCGTTTACCACGATATAATCCTTATTCTTATCATAGCGGATGGCGCCGTAAACCATGAAAGGGCTTTCAGCAATGGTGATAAAGGGCTCCGACAATGATGCCGCATTACCATCTACATATTTATAAATGGCTTTGCCTGAATGATAAAAAACAGCATTTTCTTTTGTGGATGCGGTAATGCGGGTAGGCTCCTCGAAAAGAAAAATCCCAACCGGTACTTTTAGGGCAACACCCGTTGTATCCAGATTGTTATCGATGGCAATTAACCGATTACCGGTTGAGGTCCAAACTTTGCCATTTGGTGTTTGCGCAAAACCACGGTTTACGTTCGAAAAACTTTTCACCAGTGAATAATTGCTTGCTGATACAATTTTTGCACCATTGCTCTGCAGTAAATAAATATAACCGTCTTTTTTCCACATCTCACTTGTATTTAAAGCACCTACACTCGTCAGTTTATTTTGCACCGCTAAGGTATTCAGGTCAATCTGATATACACCGTCATTTGCACTTACCAGTCCCCTGCTTCCGTCCACCTGGATCATACTTCTCCAGTTGCTGGCTTCCTGTGCATACCGCGCCTCTTCTTTAAGGGTATATTCATTTACTTTTACAATCGGGCCATTTGCTTTACACATTAAATAAATGCTTCCGTTCATTACCGAAGCAAACTGAAGGGTGCTCGTCTTTGCAGCATTTGATAATATTTTTCCAGGATTTTCTTTTTCATAAGCCCTGATGGCCAGGGTATCTCCTCCATAACGGTAAAAGCTGATGGTACCTGAGTTCTGTGCGTAAGAACCTTCGCCAATCAGAAAGAATCCGTCAGCGTACTTGCCTGCCACAGGGTCTGTCTCCAGGTTCTTTACAGGGTCTTTTTTACAAGCGTATAAGCCAGTGGTTAAAACCAATGCCCCGATCAGTAGTTGTTTAAAGTTTAATTGTTTCATTCTAATATGATGTGTTATTTATTTTTTAAAAGTTTTAGATCAACCGCTCCGCCAAATTCTGTCGAAATCTCTCCTAAATAGCGGGAGCGTTCGTTGCTGTTATCCGGACTGAAGGGATTGCCGTTGCTATTTTGTCCGGTGTATACCTTTACGAAGTCAACAGCAGTGAGGTTTGCCTTTTTACCGTTTGCATCTACTGCCCAATCGATATCGAAGGTATTGTATCCCCTACCCAGCAATTCCTGTAAAGCAATGTATTCGTTGGATCCGTTGTCTGCATAACCAGATGCAAAGGGTTTGTTGGTGATGATCTCGCCAGGAGTAAGGGTATTTTTAAGCAGCGTTCCGGTAAAAGAAATTTCGTTTGTTGTGGCCCACGAAGGGAAATAATCCTGTAAGTGGAATTGATTTCTCAGTACAAGTCCTTCTTTGCCCTGATTATCTGTCCAGCGTACATCGTCTGTTAATTTTGCAGGCCTGTAATAGGTAATTTTATAATTTTTGATGCTTGTTGAGACATTATATTCGCTTCCTGCAAGTTCATACCAAACATCATCTGGCAAACCGTTTTTGTTTACATCCTGCATCACCGATACAATGCCCGGTTCTGAAAATTCCATATCCACACCTATCAGCGGATTGCCGTAAATGCCCAGGTCTACCCCTGTGGTATTGCTGATACTGTGATCGAATCCGAACACGATGTAACCACCGTATCCGCCAAGTGAAACCAAACCGTTGCCCCCATTTCCAATCAGCATATCTGTTTTAGCCAAATCGTTGGTAAACTGACCGGGTGCTTGTTTAAATTCATAGATTTTGCTGATATAGGGCGATGTACCAGCTGCTGGTTTGTCGCCCGGCCCTTCTTTTTCATCTGCATTTTCCTTTTTACAGGAAAAAAGCACAGCGGATAAAAGGCTTAAGGTGATGATCAATTTTGTTTTCATATTTTAAAAGTCGGAGGTCGAATGTTGGAAGACCGGGGTTAAGGCCTTTAAGTATCAACCCCATTGCTCTTCAATTATTTTGTTTAACATTAAGATTGCCGGATAGTAAAAGCGTGTTAATCCAGAATAATATTTTTGAGAAACCTATTACATGCCTAAATCTGCGGCACCTTTAACTTCGGTAGATATTTCGCCCAAAAGCGTATTTCCCTTTTCTCTTTGGCCGGTATATACCTTTACGAAATCGATGGTCTGTAAAGCGATTTTTTTTCCGTTTTGATCAACCGCCCAATCTAAATCGAAGCTGTTGTATCTCTTTGTGGCATAATCATCATCGATTGACCAGCTATCGGTATATCCCCAGGTAAATGCACTGTTAATAAAAATACCCCCGTTCTTCCCCCAGGTAGATGGAAGCAAAGTACCTTTTAGCGTTAATTTTTCCTGGTTAGGTGCAAATTCAGGGTAGTAATTGTGTTTGTGGAAATTGTTGATATCGTATGTTCCACTGCCACCCTGGTTATCTGTCCAGCTTACATTGTCATAACCTTTCGGATTGGTATAGGTAATTTCGTAGTTTTTGATCGTTAAGGGGTTGTTGTATTCGCTACCGGCAAGCTCGTACCAGGCATCGTCGGGTTTACCGTTTCCATTTGCATCCTGACTTACCATTACAATACCAGGCTCAGCCCAGGGTGATGTCCCCCCAATCGGGTTGCCATAAATGGCCAGATCGGCTCCCGCTTTATTCACTACCGAGTGGTCGAATCCGAAAACCACATATCCGCCAAAACCGCCCAGGGTAATCATGGAGGTTTGACTTACATCGCCAATAATTTTCTGTGCCCCGGCAAGGCTACCTAAACCCTCATTGATAAACTGGCCCGGTGCTGGCAGGTATTCGAAAACCGTAGCAATAAACTTTGTACTGCTTGGGGTAATGGCTACCACAGGAATGGGTACGGTTACGGTATATTTATGCGAAAACGATCCAACATTGTTGCTGGCGGTATACTCGATCACATAGGTACCTGCCGTTACCGGTGTAAAATCGAAGTTATAGGCCGTACTGATTACTTTACCATCGAGTTTCCATTGGTGGTTAAACCCTTTGCCATTATTTGTTCCCGCAGCAAAGACAATTTTGGTATTTACTTTCGAGGTCATGCTTTCCCCTTTGATGGAAAGGTTTACATCGGGAGCAGCTTCATTGTCTTTTTTACAGCTATAGATTAATGTGGCGATACCCAGCATTAAGATCAGGTAAGTTTTTTTCATGTGTGATGATTGTATATGGTGATTTGAATGTTTTTATAAAAGAGGATATTCTGAACATAAGTTGTTATCCTGTCCAAAAGACTCCTACGGAGAGCCCGTTGAAGGACCAGAATACAATCTAATTTTTATTTATAACTGTAATTGAACACGGCGTGCTGCGGAAGACCTGCAGTTTCAAAGCTGAATTTTACCTTTCCATCCGTTCCCACGCAATAGGCAAAACCCTGGCTACCGCTATAGTTGTTGGCATCGGCAACCATCACCTCTTTGCTGAAAGGGTTTACTGTTAATCCGTAAATGGTATTGATGAGCTGACCATCGGTAATAAGGCTTGCGCCAAGCGCTCCGGAAGTGGTATTGAGTACTTTGATATCAGGATTGCTATACACATCTTTGGCTACATAAGCAGAAGCACCATTGATGACAATGGCGCCAAGATCATCATTATAAGAAGCTATTTTGGTGTCGCTCACACTGCTGATCCTATCAAGGGAAGGATTATTGTTAATGATGTAATCATTCCAGGTAATCACGAATAAATCACCGTTATCAGCGGTTTGTATCCTTACCGGGTTATGGTTTACCGTAATATCCTTTATTTTGGTAAAGGTGGCCAAATCGACTACAGAAACCTTGTTTTTTCCCCCATTCTGATAGTATGGATGCGATGAATTACATACATATAACTTTCCGTTGGCTACGGCCAGTTGCTCCAATCCTTCCGAAAGCATAATTTCGCCATCAATGGCCATCGTTGCAGTATCAATACGGCTCACTTTCCCATCATAACGTGATACATAAGCTTTATCCTTATAGAAGGCTACAAACCTGGGAATGTAACCATCAGTTGCAGAATTGAAAGGAATCCTTTTTAAGGATTTACAGGTTTTGATATCGATAATATCTAAAAATGATTGTTTTGTGCCTTGAATACCGGCCACTACGCAGTACATTTTGCTGCCATATTGTTCCAGGTCGTTTGCAGTTTCTCCAAGCGATACTTTGTTCACCTGTTTATAATAATCGGCAACAGTAGTTTTGGTGGCGATATCATAGTACGAAATCGCACTATTGTTGCTGCCCATCAATCCTTCACAAAGCATGTACACGCCCTTTGTTCCAGAGATTTCCGGAATTTTCAATGTGAGTTCTTCTGTGCTGTCTTTTTTACAGGCGGCCATCAGCCCCAGTCCAAGCGTGAGCACAATAAGTGCTTTTCTATTAAATCGTAAATCTGTTTTCATCATATTATGGTTTTAGCCTTAGTATACAAATGCAAAGTGCGCCGGAATATCGCCGGTAACCATCGACCACTTCTTTTTTCCCGAAGGATCAAAACAGTAAAGCGTTCCGGGGGTAACATAATCCCTGGCATCGGTTACATACACATCCTTGGTATAAGGATCGACAACAATGCCGTATGGAATTTTAATTTGCGTATCGGTGCCATCGGTAATAAACTTTTTGCCTGTTAGGGTTTCGTCTTTTACATTGATGGTAGAATAGGTGATGGTATTCTTTTGCTGGATGTAACTCCATTCGGTGGCATAGATATAGGCCGTATCATCGTCGATCCAGATATTGCTTGCTGCGATATCAAATGTCTTTTTCACCTGATCGGTTTTGGTATCAATGACAAATAGTTTAGAAGGGATATTGTAATAATCACCACGCGAAGTCACATACAGGTCACCATAACGATCGGCCTTCAGTCTATCCAGGTTAATGGCAACATCAATCCTTTTGATTTCGGTAAAGGAATTCAGATCGATTACGGATACTGTTCGTTCATAATTTGGCGGGCTATACCCTCCTGAATTCGCGATATAAAGTTTCTCACCCACAATGGCCATTTCCTCTGGCTGTCGGCCCACATCCACTTTTCTGGTAATCTGTAGCGTGGTGGTATCAATTTCTGAAATATTGCCATTGGGTGCATTCGGATCGCCTACCTTACCCAGATAAGCGCTTACGTAAACCTTTCCCTTGTGAAAAGTTACATAACGGCAATTGCTAATGTCAATCTGTTTGATTTTTTTGGAGGTCCTGACATCCAGGATTTCCAGTTTATTGGAAATATTCACCACAACATAGAGTCTAGAACCATAAACCCCGATGTCGTTTCCTACATCGCCCAAACCCTTAACCACTTCGGGGTTGGCCTGACCATAAATGTTCCTTCGGTATATCCCCGTACGCAGGTCGACATAATCAAGCGAAGCCTTATTCATGTTCATATTGCCCTCATTAAGCAGATATAGTCCTTTTACAACACTGCCCGGATTTGGTGGAAAGGCCGTTTCGGTCTGCTCGGGGGTAACAGCAGGATCTTTCCTACAGGCGGCAAACATCAACAGCGTCATCAGCATGAGCAAGAGGTTGATCTTAAGGTGCTTTCTCATATCGTATAATTTAATTTGAAGCGATAAAATCTTGGTGGCAAGGGGAAATTCGCAATGATGTCACGGTTATGGTTTAATATATTATTGATCTCGGTGGTGATCTTAGCTGTTTTGCCAAAGAGCGGGAATGTATAACCGATACCCAGATCGTGGGTATACCAGGGGTCCATACGGTTGTAAACCGCGCTTTGAACAGTACTGATCTGATTGTAGCGTTCACCCACGTAGATGTAACTGTAGTTCAGCTCTAGTCTTTTCCAATCGGCGGCCATGATAAAAGAACCCGAATGCAGCGGGATATAGGGAATATTGTAGGGATAAATATCGCCCTCGGTAACATCCCGAGATTGCTGAAAAGTATAACTCAGGGAGGCATTCAGCGAAAGTTTGTCAGATATTGTCCAGGCCGATTGCACATTTGCTTCCAATCCCTGTACCCTCACCCTGCCGATGTTGTACATGGTCCAACGGTAAAGGTTCGAGCTGGGTACAGCAACGATCTTATCCTTAACCGTATTGTAATAGGCATCAACCTGAAAGGATAAGGAAGTCAGCAAAGTATGTTCGGGTTGCAAAGTGTAGGTAGCGCCGATATCATATTGATCGGTAAACTCTGGCCGGAGTAATGTGTTGCCGATAAAGGTGTAATAAAGATCGTTAAAGGTGGGTAGCCGGAAGATGTTTTTATAAAAGGCCCTGAACATCAGCCCTTCGCTCCAGCCTGGACTAAAGGTTGCGATAACCGTGGGGCTAAGTTCCTGTTTATTGCCTGCACTGCTGTATTCCCTTACCATGTCGGACACAAATGTGCCAAGCAGCGAAGCCTGTAAGCTAAAGCTTTTAAGTTTGAGTTCAGAAGCCAGCGCAGTGAGTAGGGTATGCCTGGTGGGAAAGGGGAAACGGTACAGGTTGGCATTTAGCTTATTCCATTGATAATCTGCCGAAAGTGCTACTTCCCATACCGGCAAAATGCGGAAACGGTTGGCCACAGAAAGGTATACTTCATCCTGATGGTAACGGTTATCCAAAAAGCCGTCATCCTTCACAAAATCGGGATCAAGGTAGCGTAGATAATCTTTGGCGTATTTGGCATTAAATAGCAACACATAGCGGTTCTGCTCAGGGGTTTGAAAATTTCCCTGTATAAAGAGATTGCGGTCCCATTGGCGTTGAGTAAAATCGTACCTGTTGGCCACAATCGCACCTGGAAGCCCTCTTTCGGAATAGTATCCGTAACCTTTAACAGCCCAGATTGAACTATCGGCCAGCATACCATTTAAACCTGCCTCCAGGCGATAGGCATCCAGATCGGCATTTGTCCGCACAAAAGTGCTATCATTATAGCCGTTGCCCCTGTCGTAAAACTTGTACCTGCCATTGGCATTTACCCATTCGCCGCTTATAGAGGCAGCTGATTTTGCTGTTATTTTTTGTTCGTAGGCAAAGGATGGATTGGCCAGGCCAAAGGAGCCCGTTTTAAATCCGGTTTTGAAATTAAAGCTTTTTCCGTTTTCAAAAACCGGTCTTCTGGTGCGCAAATAAATGGTGCTCGACGAAGAAAACGATTTGGCGGGTTGCAAAATGGTGCTTTTCTGGCCATTGTAAAGCGCTACCTCTTCCATATTATCCAAAGAGAACCGTCCCAGATCTACCTGTCCGTTCTGGGCATTGCCCATCTGCACGCCATCATAAAAAACGGTGGTATGGTTGCTGCCCATGCTCCGCACATTAATGGTTTTTAAACCTCCTATGCCACCATAATCTTTGAGTTGTACCCCACTGAAATACCGGAGGGCATCGGCCACCGAAAAGCTGTTGAGTCTTTGTAAGGCTTCTCCACCAATGATCTGGGCAGGGGTTGAAGAGGTATTTCTGGCTGAGGTTTTATTTGCCCGCACCTTTACTTCCTTGAGGGTGTGCACCTTCGACGAATCTCTCACCTGGGCAATGGCGATTTGCGTCAAAAATACCAGCGCAAGCAGTAATATTCCCCGTATAAGCATACTGGAACTGCAATGCCGGGCATTTCTCCCTTTGCGGGCAAATGCCAAATCCATACCTGTCCCTAATTGGGTTCCACAGTAGATTAAAATCAAAATCGTAAATTGAAATAATATATACCTCATTCCAGCCCTATTACCCGAAAGCTATTGGAATGATTATGCATGTGGCAGGTCTTCTGACTTATCTCCCGGAATTTCCCGCCTTCCCATTCCGACAAGTCGGGAACAGTGGCAAATGAATAGAAATCCGTTAAAGGAGCTTACAGCTGCGGGACAGTTCCGGACTTTCACCGGATTCCCTTTTAACCCCGTTCGTTACAACGGGAACCAAAAGCGCTGCGAAGTTAAGAAATTAATATGGTGTAGCCTACATTTTAATGAGAAGGGCAGATTGTTCAAAATCGCTTTTGCAAAATGCTTGAAAATTAGGCAAAAGTTATTTCTGGTTACTTTATAAAGCAGATTATTTCAGTCTCTTATTCGACTCTTCTAAATTATTGTCTTTGGCGATTTCTTTAGCCTTAACGGTTTGTTTACCAAACCTATAAGTCAAACCAAAAACGATAGCACGTCTATCATTGTAGGCCTCCGTATTATAGGGAATAAATAATGCGTTATAACCAGAATAATAATCCTTTAAAATGTCATTCGCTCTGATGTATACATTCAATTGAGGTTTTTTAAATTCTTTCGTAATAGCGGCACTCAAATTACTATAGCCCCGGTGATGATAAAATTTATCGCTGGAGAAGTTCGACCAATCAAACCCGATACCTATTTTCCAATTTTTGGGAAAGGACAAATCGTTACTCACATTCCCATAAACATTAACATTTGCCTTGCCTAACGGAAGGTTACTATAAGGCTTTACATCTATCGTACTCAGGCGTGTATTCACACTCAATTGCCAGAACTTTACGGGTTGTGCAGTATAATATGCCCCGAGGTAGTAGTAAATACCATTAAAGTTATCGTATTGCTGAATGAGCAAGCCATCATTATTTCTCAGCAAAATAGATGATATCAGGTCATTGAGCACTACCACGCCGCTACTAAATACAAGTTTACTTTGATATGTCCAGCTTAAATTTAAACTATGTGTTCGCGCAGGTTTGATCTGATCGTTTCCAACAAAATTGGCAACTGTATTATTCGTAAATCGGGAGAAAGGATTTAGTAAGCTGTAATCAGGGCGGGATATTTGCTTGCTATAGTTGATTGCAACTAAATTTTTCTCATTGATACGCTTTTGGATATATACTGAAGGAAAAGGAGAAATCCGATCATATATCTTTTCCCGGTCTGTTCCGTTAATCTGTGAAAATACCCTATTTTGTTCTACCCGCAATCCCAATTGGAAGTACCACGATTTTACCTGCGCCTCCCATGAAGTAAAAGCGCCGTAATTAAATTCGTTATATCTAAAATCTATTTTGCTGTTTAGTGCCTCTCCGGCCGTCCGTTCAATGTTGGTATAGGTATAACCTGAATTTTCATTAGACAGGGTGGTATTATAGTATTTCAAACCCGAAATCCACTCACCGGTCCATAATGTCCGAACATATTGCCCCGAAAAAGTCGTAAAGCCTGTTTTTCCGGGAAGCTGAACCCTGTAAAATGGCATTTTTTGAATTAAACTACCTGATAGATCATAGTAAGATAAGTTATTATCTACTGTGCTCATGGCATTATTTCTGGAGTAAGCCATTGTAAACTTCACACTTTGCTTTGTGCTGTCCCACTTACTCTCGTAGATCGCCTGTGATGCAAATGTTCGCGACCTGCCATTGACCGAATTGAAACTTTGCCATACTGAATCTTGCGAAAGCTGTCTTTCTGGCGTAATAGCCCCGTTATTTCCATCCACTTCATTGTGGTTGGTATTGGGTGTATACTCCGCATATAGGGTGAGCAGGTTGTTTTTATTGAAATCAAGACCTAAATTACCATAAACTCTTTGCGACTGATTATTATTGATATTGGTTTGCGTAACCTGCCAGGGTAAGTTTTTCAAATTAACTGAGGTATTAATATTGGTAAGTCCCTTGATTTTCGACTGTCCATAGGTATAACCGGCCTGTGTTATAAATCTGCCTTTTTTTGCATCTAAGGTAAGTCCGCCATTGTACCTTGGAAAAATGCCATAACCATTGCTTAGATTTAAGGCGCCTTTTAATCCCTCGTATTTCAAATTTGTTGTTGTAATTAAAATCACAGCACCAATACCCGAATCGTATCTGGCTCCGGGGTGTGAAGATATTTCAACTTTTTCAATATTAGCGGCAGGAATATTTTCCAGATATTTCATCAACTCTTCTCCCGACAAAAATATTTGACGGCCATCAATGAATACAGTGGCAGCCTTGTTCTCTACCTTTAATGTACCATCCATGCCCGTTTCTACCAGAGGCCCGTATTTTAATGCATCCCAGCCATTAGCTGTTTTTGCCAATGCACTTTCTTGTATATTCAAAATGAAATTCCCTTTTTTCATCTCGATAAACTTTTTTTTTGCAGCTACCGTAACCCCTTTTAATGAAATGGTTTCCTCTTTTAAAAACAATAAAATATTTTGACCTGTTTGTATCTGTATAGTGGTATCAAGCGGCAAATAACCTACATAAGAAGACTGTAGCCGGTATTTTCCAGAAGTTAAATTGGCTATACTTACCTTTCCGTTTTGATCGCTCAGCACTTTTTTCCTGAAAAGCGTATCCTGAGAAAGTATGAAACTCACAGCTGGTAGTGCCAGTTTATCTTTGCTGTCCTTGATCACAAAATGAGTATCTTGAGCCTTTATATAGTTAAAAAGGACAATAAATAGGAGCGAGAGTAATAATTTCTTTTTCAAATAGATAATTGTGAATGTCTTCTGATAAGAAGCCCAATAGTTTAATAATTTTGTTCGCTATTCCGACAATATAATCTGCCTGTTTATCCTTAACCTTTACCCTAAACGAAGAATGTTGTTAACTCAATGTGCTATTCAAAATAAGGATAAACGCTGTTATCTTTTTCCAGCTGTAAACAGGTGTGCTTAAGCTAAAGAATCCGTTATCGTCCGAAAGCTACGGTAAGGTGCTCACAAAAAATCTGGTTAATGATAACTGGCTTTCTTGTGGCCAATCCCCCAACCCGTATTGGTTCTCCAGGTACAGGAAACGACGGAAAAAATACCGCAATAAAAATAAATTGCCCTTCTTTTGTAGTATAAACTTTCTGCACAATCTTCTATTGGCTAAAACTTATCCTAATATCAATTTTCGTCTCACCAACCGGAGTTGTTTTGCGGCTATCTTATTGTTTAACGTGAAAATACCTTCTGGCATCAGGCATATCAAAATCATAATTAACAATACAAATAAATAAAATTAAAATTACTTTACCAGACTTTTTTCACACAGTATACTTATAATTCTTAGACGATCAAATATGTAATTAATTCTACGCCAATAACTATCAACCTAGTTTTATTGACATTAAAATGACAAATAAAAGTCACCTTAAGATGGATGCCCATGCTGTTGTTTTTTATTATTTATTTTATGCCCTGAAGCATGGAAACTTATTTTTTTGTCAATTACTGATTTCCTGCAATCGCTGGTAGTCCTTTTCGTCATACCCTCCCTTCATATCTCTGCATTAATGATACCACACAATGAATAAAAAGATCAATTATAAAACCTACGGCAATGAACATTTTTGAATATAAATGACATGCCGATTAAACTACACACAGGCGAATTGAAAGCAGATTAGTATCGCTAACACACTGTAACATAATTGATAACTATAAATACCAGCCAAACACCTGCCAGTTGGCGGGCACGGAGCTTTAAGAAAATATTGTATTTTGGGACATACAAAACAAGCTAAGTATTCACTCTTAATCAATCTTATGAAAAACCATCATGTTCACGATCACGGCTGCGCACAATGCTCATGCAACAACCCTGTTTTAGAAATTCTTAAAGAAGAATTGTTCAGTCCAGAAAATCTGGCCAAAATGAAATCCGGATTAAAGAAAAGCAAACCTGTACCCCCACAAAACCTGATGATCAGCGGCGGCACCATCCGGCCCATGATCAACGGCTTAACCGATACGGTTGAAGCCATTGGCTTTGCTGGTGGAACTGTGGTAAGCATCGGTGATAAAAAAACGGTTAAAGCATTTATGGACGCCACTTACAAGGAAGGATATCAATCCAAAGTACTATCCCTCAGGGAAACCTTGCTCCCGGGTCTCATCGAACCACATGTGCACATTGTTCCAACTGCAATGATGACCGAATGGATAGATGTAAGCCCTTTCGACGGGCAGAATTTAAAGTCGCCATACAATTTGAAATCTGTTGGAAGAGCCATTAACGGCAACCTTCCTAATGACCCCAAATTTGTGATTCTGGGGAGAGGCTTAGATCCCTCGCTGATGCCTTTTATAAAGGTGAATGGTGAAAAAGAACTGCAAACCATTGATAATACGATACTCGACAATATTAATAATGTCCGGCCGATGATGCTGTTAAGTGCCTCCATGCACACGCTCTATTTAAATACCAAGGGTTTACAGTATGTGTTCGAAAATAATACGGACGTGCAAAAGCAGTATGTAACTCTTGAACATTATATCAAGAAAACCAAAGGCACACTGGAGCAAAGTCCGGAAATGATACCGGCAATGAAAGTGGTCGCCCCACAGATCATGGCAATGGCCGTTGGTATTGAAAAGTATCTAACCGAGCTTTTTCAAACGGCCAATTCGAGGGGAGCCACCTTTATGTACGATGCGGGCCTGAACAGTGGTTTTGAAATACTGTTGAAAAGTTATGTAGATACCCACCCACACCTGGTGCGTATCGGCGGCGCCTACCTTTGTGCTGATGCGGCAGATGTTGCTGCCCGGGGAAACTATGTGCAGCCAACCGATTACAAACCTGTATATTATGGACATATTAAAGTGGTTTCGGATGGTTCGAACCAGGGTTTAACCGGTTACCAGAGTGCTCCCTATCGCTGTGATCCACCTGATAATACCGGGATTTTCAATTATCCGCAAACCGGCATACCGGCAAACACGATGCCACCAAATTACAATACCTTAATCCGCAGCGTGGTAAACCAGGGCTGGCCACTGATGATCCATGCCAATGGCGATCAGGCCGTAACCTTTGCCATCGCAGCTTATCAAAGTGCGCTGGCACAATACCGGGGTCCTGAACTGCGCAACCGGATAGAACATTGCTCGCTGCTCACTAAAGCACAGATCACCGAGATGCTGCAAATGGGTGTTTCGCCAAGTTTCCTGATCGGCCACGTGGGCTACTGGGGCCATGCCTTTAGCAAAGTAATCTTCGGCAAAAAAGTAAAAATGCTCGACCTCTGCGGTTCTGCCCTTGCGGCCGGTATGCGGATTACCCTGCATAGCGATAATGAGGTAAGTCCGCTGGGCCCCTTGCGGATGATGGAACAATCCATTACCCGGATCATGGAAGAACACCCCAAAAACATTGAAGTATTAAATGCCGAAGAATGCCTTACCCCTGAGCAGGCCCTTGTTGCCGTTACTTATGATGCGGCCTGGCAATGTTATGCCGACAATTGGGTGGGATCGCTAACCAAAGGTTATTATGCCGATTTTGTGATCTTAGCCGAGGATCCGCTTTCCTTAAAAACGCAATCCGAACAGTTTATGAAAATGCGCGATATCCCGGTAGTGGAAACCTGGCTGGGCGGCGTACCGGTGTATGTTGCGGATGAGCAATAAAGAATACTTTTTTAAATAACTTATCAATATCCCCCGCATAAGGCTGGGGATATTTTTGTTTAAGGGGGCGAATATCCGATTGTAATAATGAAGAACATGGCAAACGAGAACGTTCACCAAAGTTTTGACCAAAAAGAACAAAAGCGGCTTTAGTTCGTAAACCTTTTTTCAACATAGTAGAATACCCATGTCAGAAAATGAAATAAAGCACTGAGCCTACTAATAAGCCTAGTATATAGGAAAGAATTATGGTCACGAGGCTTGTTCCCTCAAAAAAGCGATTATAATCTGAATGAACCAATAACAATAGTTCCACAGGATAATTGAGCGGTACGCTAATCAATATAACCGTTAACCTCACCTTTAAAGGGTATTTGTAGTGTTGAAACATTGTATTTAATGGTTTAAATATGATTGAGCAGCTTAAGCTTAACTCGAAATGCTAGCGAGCTAATTAATAATGAAATTGAGTATGGAAAGACCATTGACAGGCTATAGAGCATTGTGCCCACGAGCGCCCCTCGATACATTAATAAAAATAATAGAAAGCAAATAACTTGAGCGAAAATCACCATTAATAACTTTAGTTTAAATGGGCTATAATTCATTTTATCAGTCAGCCAATACACTAACCAAAGTAAAATAAAAGCAGGGAACAGTAGCAAAAAACTACCCGCAAGTAAAAAGAACTGCAAAACAACAATGTTGCCTACATAAACGCTATAACTAGTGGCATCGAAGTATTCAAATAGAAAGGTATAGATCTGAATGATCAAAAATCCTAAAACAGCACTTACGAGCCAGACTTTGAGAGGGTATTTATAATATTGGAGCATTGGCCTAAAAGTAACGATCGGAATGCTATTTTCAAAATTCTAGAATCTACCAGGGCAACCCCAGAACACCTTTCTCATTTGTAAATCTCAACATAGCGTCACGTTAATTTTAAAACTGCTCAAATATAAATTATTGAAGTTTTTATTGCAATTAAGTCCTCTCCACAACAACGCTTTTTGCAACTATTCCAGATATTACATACCTTCATTGCTTAACGCACTCCATACCATGATTTTTAGATTCGCCGAACCAAAAGACACTGCATGTTTCGTTTGTCATCATGTTTTAACTAAACAAAAACCAATCTTTTCGCTACAAACTTCCCCACACAGCATCACAATCCGTGCAATGATATAAGCAGCGAGTAATGACAGAAATTGAAATAAGAGAAAAAATAGTTGATCTATTTAACAAAAAAAGAGAAAGTCCCAATACGAACTTTAATGAATCTCACTTTCTCGACTTCCTAAAGAGTCCTTCTTATAATAAACACACTATAAAGAATTCTTTTAAAGGAGCGAGACAATATTATAGGTTTATGGATGCGGTAGAACTCGAATTTGGCATCTGCTTTAGGCTATCTGACCTAGATCAGTATTATAGTGTGGATAGCCTAACAAAGAAAGTATTGCAACGCATAAAAAAAGGCCGTGGAAACCTCATGATATTAAAACAGCGAAATGAAGACAAAGAGAAATACTGGATCGAAATCGTATTGATTACCATTTTAGTGCTGACTTATTTTTGGCTTAAAATTCACTGGTTCCCAATTTTACTTACAACGCTATTCGGGATAGCCATATGGTGGATGTTAAGTAATAAAGCACACAATAAACAGCATAACAAGCAATTGACTTTGAAAATTTTGAAAGAAAAATTACAGTATAATATTTTTGACACCATTTTGAATAAGAATGAATTTTACTTTTTAACCCATGCAAAGCCATAAGAATTTTAAACTATCTGCCAGTCAGATCAAAGATCTTATCCCACATATGGGCGGATGTATGGCCACGGACAAAATTACCGTAGATGGACTTCCTGTTAAATTTATGTACAGACAAGAATCTGATTATGAACACGATACAGGATGGATTTTTCTATCTGGCGCAGAAACGCAAGCGTACCTTGATGACCACACAAACACAATGATTTACGAAGTAAATACTATCGCCAACTATGATCCTGCCATTATTCCATATCTTAACCTACCAGTTGGAACGGATTTAGAACGAGTAGACGGTACAGACCGTTTTATAGATTATTTAGATTAGATAATTATACCTAAAGCTTATTCTTTCCCTCGAATAAAGAATTAACAAAAGACCAGCATGCTTAAACTATACAAATCAATAAATCAACAGTTTCATTATTGGGAGACCTCGAATGATGACGATAAAACGGCAACCATACACTGGGGCATTGTTGGGGAACATGGAAGTCAAAAGAAAATTACAGGGGGGCTTTTCTCCAGTTTCCAAAAGAAAGTGCAAAAGGAAATCGTAGCTAAACTGAACGAAGGTTATGCCGAATTTGATGAGGATAAAAAGACTTTCCTGGAGGTTGAATATATCATCGACGGCTTTGGTACAGATGAAGATCTTGATAAACGCCATAGGCTTGAAGATCACTTAGAGGAACTTTTAGGCTCGACAGGGCTTGGGCATGTTGATGGTGGAAGCATTGGTAGTGGAACCATGGAGGCAGGCTGTAGGGTTGTAGATTTCGACATCGCCAAAAAAGTAATCGCAAAGAATTTGAAAAACACGGAATTCAGTGACTATTCACGTATATTTAAAATGGGTGAGGTTTAGTTCTTGTGCCCTTTACTTCGAAAGTCAGCTCCTCCTAATGACGCGGCCTATGAACCGAAGCATAAGAGTAAAAATAATTTCCATGATTGGATTGGCATTTGGCCTAAGCAGTTGTTTTTCCTCTCCAGTAGATTGTGATCCATCAGAACAAAAAATGCATTGATATCGAAAGATGCTCAATTCAAGAAACAGGTCATTAAAAACATGCATGCTTATGTACAACTAAAAGATTTTATATTAAAAAATCTACCCGCTATTTTAGCCCATAACGACAAAAGAAGTTTAACAGTTGAGCGCTATACCTATGCTTTTTTTGATTATGGAAAAGGAGATGAAATTAAAGATCAGATTCCCGAGGCGCTTTATCCTGAACTAAAGAAAATTTACCAAAACTTCAATAAGGACAACTTCTATTCAGTTCATTTCGTAAGAGACAGTTCGATTATCATATGTATCACCAACCCTTCTGTGTATAACCAAAGGGGAATAGGAATAAACCATAGTATTAGATGGGAGAAGCCAAAGTATAACACCAGCAATGCGATTGACTCAATATCAAAAGATACAACAATTAATGGAGCAGTTTACACGGTGTTTATAGATTGCTATCGGGGTATTTGAAAATCCCTAACCCCTCCCCGCAAAACACCCCCACTCAAGATAGAATTTGTTTAAACGAAGCAAGATTTTGTTCATTGCGGTAATAATCGTTTCCGGAGATTTGTCAAGTATAAAAAACAACATGATGATCTTAATTACAGGAGCCACGGGCAAGCTAGGGACTAAAGTTATCGAAACCCTATTAAAAAATAAGATACCTGCGCAACAGATAGCCGCATTGGTAAGAGACAGGCAGAAAGCAGAAAACCTGAAAGAAATGGGTATCCAGCTTCGTTTGGGAGACTACGACGATAAATCAGCGCTGGAGGCGGCCATGGAAGGCGTGGATAAGGTGTTGCTCGTTTCGGCACTAGACCATGGCAAGATTGTACAGCAACACCAAAACGTAATTGATGCCGCAAAAAAAGCGGGTGTGCGCTGTATCGCCTATACCAGTCATTGCCTTAAAGACCGGAATACTTTGGCCAATCCCCTTATGGAAACCCATTTCGAGACAGAAGATTACCTGATGGCCAGCGGCATGAAATACCTGATCTTCAGAAATATTCTTTATATGGATTCGATGGCCATTTTCATGCTTGGTAAAAACTATTTAGAAAGCGGAATCCAGCTTCCGGCAGGAGACGGTGCGGTATCTTATGCCCTCAGAAGCGATGAGGCTGAGGCGATTGGAAACGTACTATCCGGAGATGCAGAAGACAACCGTATCTACAATTTTACCGGAAGTAAGCTGTATTCCTTTTATGATATTGCGCTCGCCCTAACGGAGCTGACAGGTAAAAAAATCGAGTATAGCCCCATCAGTATTGACCATTTTAAAGATACAAAAATCGCAGAGGGCATTCCGGAACAGCAAGTAGAGATGATCGCAAGCTTTATGACCGATATCAAAAACGGACAGGGCAGCACATTGAGCAAGGATATGGAAGAGGCCTTGGGCCGGACGCCGATCGACCTAAAATCGGGATTAAAGCTGTTGCTCAACCTGTAAAACCTACTATATTTGTTTATGCCACAACCCGCGCCACTTCATATCAGGAGCATTTCGGAATACCACCGGATCATGGGCCTACCCAAGCCAATACACCCTTTGGTAAGCCTGATCCGCTTTGAAGACATGCCTTATGATATAAAGCAGGCACCACGGGCCATTGTACATAACTTTTACAGTGTCGCTTTAAAAAAGAGTTTCCATGCCCGGCTAAAATACGGCCAGCAGGAAGTGGATTTTGACGAGGGTATCTTGCTATTTATGGCTCCCTTGCAGGTGCTGTCTATCGAAGGGCCTTTCGAAGCGGCAACCAGTCATCGGGGATGGTTGTTACTCGTGCATCCGGATCTGTTATGGAACAGCCCCTTAGCCACCAAAATACGCCAATATGAATATTTTGATTACAAGGCCAATGAGGCGTTGCACCTTTCTGATGCCGAGGAACAAATGCTCATCACGATTATGAAGAATATTGAGCAGGAATATGGTGCAAGGATCGATAGCTTTAGCCAGGATGTGATTATCGCACATTTAGAATTATTGTTAACCTATTCCGAACGGTTCTACCAGCGCCAGTTCCTCACCAGAAAGGTGAGCAACCACCAGATTATCGATAAACTTGAGCAGCTATTGAATGATTATTTTAAAGGTGAAGGTTTGCGGTCAAAAGGGATACCCCCGGTAAGCTTTATTGCTGATGAGCTGAACCTTTCACCGAATTACCTCAGCCGACTGCTAAAAACATTAACCGGCCTCAGCACCAAAGATTTTATTCTGGGCAAGGTAATTGATCTGGCCAAGGAAAAATTATCCACTACCGATCTAACCATGAACGAGATCGCCTATGCACTGGGCTTTGAGCATCCGCAGGCCTTTGGTAAGCTGTTTAAGAACAAAACGAATATGTCGCCGCTGAAATTCCGCCAGTCATTTAATTAAATGCTTAAGTTAAATTAACGGGCGAAACGAACTTTAAAATTTTTAACATTGGTTGATCAATCCGAACATATACAGATGGATCAACACAAAAAGCCACTAATGAAAACAGCATTAACCGCCCTGCTTATTCTTTTTTTGGGGATACAAAGCCAGGCCCATATGAAAAATAAGGAACAGCTTTTTCAGATTCATAAGGCTGTACTGAAATCAATAAATTCAGATGGGGTTTCTTATGGTGTTTATAAGCGAACCCAAAAAAACTTCATCGGAGACCTTGATTTCCACAATCCCGACGGCCTGGACACCTCGGCGTCGAACATCTGGAAGAAACCGCAATGGAAGGCTTTTCTCAACCGGATTGATACCGCTACCCTTGCTAATTATCCATTGTCTACCAATGATAAAAGTTGGTTCAAATCTATAAGGAAGTCGAAACGTGCCGTAGTATTTGCTCCGGTAATGGTTAGCGATGACGGTACAATGGCTTTATCGATTATGATGTTCCACAATCAGCTCGGGCAACCTGCTAGCAGTAGGGTATATTTTCTGGAAAAGGAGGAAGGTAAATGGGTTATAAAACAGGATAGGATGTTAGTGCTTATTGATTAACCGATAAGCGCCAGGAATGCCAAAGATTAAGGAAAACAAAGGACACAATGAACGACGAGAAAATAAGATTGTATTTTGAAAATGTCGATAATAACATCGAAAAAAATGGGTTTCATGTAACATACGTCACGGAGTCTATAGACTTTACGCCATTTGGCTATTCAACTGGTTTGTATAAAAATTTTGGTATACCCGAAGCTTTTGTTTCCGGATTGCCTAACGGGCTTACCAATACTTTGATCACGAATTATGCCCATACATTTAAGAATCAAAGAGTACCCTTAAATAAGAAATTAAATAATTTGACCGACCGTTTCCCGGTCTATATCATTGCGGTGAAAAATGATGCTTTGAATGAAAAAATATTGAGTTCCTTCAGGTTGTACGAAGACAATGACTTCGAATCTATTCAAATCATTTTTCCTGATCTAGCAGGAAAATTCCCTGAAGAGATTGGCTATGATTATGACCAGGAGATATTCGGTCATTAACCACAACCTCATAACCATGCATTACTACAAACGACATTTTGAAGAAATCCGGATTGAAAAATCTGAACTCTGGGGAACCTGCGACTTTTATTTTGAAACCGATCAAAACGGAGAAGTGCTTCGGCAGATGGAGATTTACGAAAACGGTAAGCAACTAAAATACAGTGAAGAAATGATCGAAGATGAGTTTGGTTTTCTTACAGACCAGCCAATCGACCTTTTAGAATTTGAAGCATTCGCTATCGATAAAAATGACTTTGAAGATGAGTGGAAAAGGTGAATGATTATGTTGAATCGTCATTTCGACCACAGAGGAGAAATCTTTGAACTATGCTAAAATATTTCTTTCTCGATTTAACATCCCGACTGCACTTTAGTCTTAGTCCTAACGACAATCCATCTATACCCAACCCCAATCTAACGCAAGTCTTAGCTCGACAGCCCCAAGAAAGGACCAGATTTGTGCTTTCCTTAAATCAATACCTTAATTCCTTTTAGAAACCCTCCTTCCCTGCAACATCGCTTTTTGTAACTATTCCAGATATTGCATACCTTTCAGATTTTAAACAACGATCAATTTTTTACCTCTCGCATCAAACACAAATGAAGAACATGGTCTTCTTTTCAGCAATCTTAATCAGTTTTACTTGCTGTGCACAAAAAATAAAAGTGCAAAATTTTAAACTGGTCAGCTATGATATGATATCTTCCAAGAATCTGGAAATAAGTTCATACTCAACAATTGACCCGGATGGAAGATTAAATATTTTTATAAATGGCAATCATGGCCCCGCTTATTACACCGCCCAGTTATCTGATCATGAAATAGAAGCCCTAAATAAACTGACCGAAAAGAATCTTCAAAGTTTTGTTAAAACCAAAAAGCTCGGCGCAGGCATGCATTATGCCGGAGGTCGTGATTATATTTCTTTTAACCAAGGTAAAAAGCAAAGTCAAATGTGCTTTATCGAGCCTTTTATGAGTTATGAGTATAACGAGCTGATCAATTCGCTTAGCGACAAAATCTACAACCAGGATGATTCAACAAAAACCAAAAAGTTCGCAATTGACTTCAACAAAATTAAAGCAGAGATTTTGAAGCAAAACAAAATTGATAATTACCTACCGAAGAAAGAATTACCACCGCCTGCAATGTAATGACCGAAGAAAAAATCCTAAATACCCTCGACAATTCCAATGATGGATACTATTGTTCATTTGTTGAACTTGGTCATGTATATTCCTACCTGATTGATACCCGGCTGAATGTTTTTGTTAACGACCATAACCAGTGGGCCATTGCTGTTGAACGGCTTGGATACAATCCGAGGGCAGGGACAATTTTACTCGAAATCCATTATTATGGCAATTGCCTGGTCAACCTGGAACATTATAACAATCGGCCAATAAATTACTACAGTGTATATCCGATCAACGAAAAAAACTTTAACGAAACGGTTGAAGATGAAGGTTTAAAACCAGATGCGAAATTTTGGCTGGTGAAGGAAAAACAGGTTGCTTTAAGCCATCATGCGCCAGATTATAAAAACGCGGGGATTGAATTAAAAGCCTATACACCCAATGAAATCAGTGCCGAAGAAGCTGGCCGGCTGGCTATTTTGGAAAACCGCGAATTATTCCGTGCAACAGATAAAGAACTCTACAAGTCGATCCCCACTGATTTGAAGAAAATATTAGTACTCGACGAGTGGTTTCATAAAGACTTTCCACTGGAAATCAGGCCAGCCATGAGCGATGAGCAGTTACGTGAAACTTATCAACTGAATAAAAACGGCCTCAATGGAATGAGCTTTGAGCATTTTTCGCAAATGATAAAACAACAAGAGGTACTAAACGACCAGTCGGGCAGAGAAATCTGGGCGCATAACCGGCCAAGCGCATATGAAACCTGGCCGCTCATTGCAAAAGTAATTGTTACAAAAGATCCAAAACAATATCAACCCACGCTAAAGCCAAACACACATTGGGCGAACTGGCCAGATTCGGGGAGTTTGTAATGACTATGGGAAATAAGAATTCGAGATCATATATGAATGTTAGCGTTCAGGATAATAAACAACAATGAAATGCGAGAGCTGTAACATAAGCGAGATTGAAATTCAAGAACCTGCAGGCGAAGGGCAAAATCCTTTTCGTTTGTGTTTGGCCTGCCACAACAAATTATTAAACAACGCATTAAGGCCTCTTGAGTTTTTCAATTTAACGGCAATTCACGGTCATACATACCTTTTACACGATGATTTTTACGATTACGATACAGGGGAAGCTACTCAGCCTCTTATTGAAATAGTTGATGCGGAAAAGTATCCCTTTCCTAACTTTGAACAAATCAAGAATGATTTAAACCGGCTGATCGACTTTTCATTCGTTCAGTATTTTACCACCGATTTTGTGATCAACCAGCTTCGCCAGTTTAATAGTTTGGAAGTGCTTAAAATATTGAAAGAAAAGACCCAATACAATCGTGCAATAAACTACAAAGCGTACGAAATTGTTGGGAAGGTTGTGGGCGGGGCTGCAGCAGAATGGATCAGGGAGGAATGGGCAAACAGAAATGAGCATGAGCTTTTAATTTTTGCCGAAGCCATAACTAAATGTTTACCCTTTAATGAAGCCTTTAAACTCATTACAAAGGATCTTGAAAACGGAGACGAAAAATTTTTATCCGAAAATATTTCTGCATTGCTCTATTTTCAAAGCAGCAATACACTCGATTGGATGGAACAAGTTAGTGACAGGATTAAAAACATTTCGTCAAATTGGGGGCGACTTGCAGCAAGTTCACAATTTAGTTGGGACAGGGCAAATAAGTGGTTAAGTACCGGCCGTCCATTGAGTCTGATTGCGCTTGACAGTTTGATTTATTGCACCACTACAGGCAAAAGGTTAAACCAATCGCCCTGGTTACGACAATTAAACCCTACGCTGATTGATCAGCCACGGCCGGAAACCGTTGCCAACAGGCTCCATGAATATTTACTTATTGACAATGTTCCGAGGACAAAAAGTGCAGTAGAAACCATTATTAAGAATTTATTTGGAATAACTATTTAGTTGCCAATTTTAGCCAATGTTGAAGAATAGTTAAGTAGTATGGAGAGATTTGAAGAAATACTAACCAAATATAAATTTGCTAAACGGATTGGCAAACCCAGAATCACTTTTGAGGAAGTTGAAGAAATAATAAACTTTAAACTTCCTGATGACTATAAAGCTTATGCTTTAAAATATCCGGAAATTGAAGATTTTATTGGGATGGAATATATTCGGCTTTGGGACTTTGACGAAATTATTGAAATGAATACTGACCTTGAGATTTTCAGGTATTTACCAAACACAGTAGGCATAGGAGGAAATGGTAACGGAGAATTTATTGCAATAGAACAACTGCACAGCCGTAGTTTAAGAATTATATTATCCCCTCTGCTAATCGAAGAAGAAGCGCATATTGAAGTCGGGACATCCTTTACTAACTTTTTGGAGCGTTTAGAAGACGGAAAAGAATGGTTCACCTGATATAAAACACTGTACCTAACCCTTATTTCTAATACACAACCCCTGCCTTAAGTATAAACCTTATTTTGGGCAAAATCTGTACCTTTTGAATTACCGGCATACTCTTAAAACTATTCTTAAAAACCGCGCTCTTCATACCCACTGGCAGACTGGCTCACCCATTCCATACCCAAAACAGACCCTGGCCTTACCATTTATTTACCCTTTAGGTAAAGAATAGGTAAGCAATAGGTAAAGAAAAGGTAGAGAAAAGGTAAGCAAAGGGTTAACCTGGGGTTAACTTGGTAGCTGGAAAAAATAATGTGTCCTATGCTGGAATAAGATAATCTGATTTTACTGGATGTTGTTTACAAGATGGTCTTTCTTTTCTATTATGGGTTTACCATATGGTTAAAGATGGAAGATGTAAAATGGATGGTGGAATGGGACAACCTGCTCTAAGTGCGCCGCGCCTGCTCTTTGTGAACCTTGAAGGAGATTGCTTTACGTTTAGCGTGAGGCGCTTTGCGACAATTAACCGATTCAAACAAAAGGACGGTTCGCAATGGATAGTTTGCAGTCACGCATGACCAATGAACGAATGACTATTGAACCAATGAACTATTTTTCACTATTGACGAAAATATTTACACATTTGATTTATAATTGATCATGAAATGAGTGTGTTTTATAATGAGTTATTTACCGACCACTACAAGGATTATATTCAAAAATTCTGGACGCTGGACAATTCCGGTAACCCTTTTTATACTGAACCGAAATTTGCCCTTCCGAATGGCTGTTGTACCATCGCCTTTATCAGTGGCAATGGGATTACCTTAAATTTCCCGCATCAAACCGTCGAATTGCCTTCGGGTATTTTTCTTGCCGGGCAGATTACACACCGCACCAGTGTCGCTGTAAAGCCAGATACCAAGGCCGTTATGGCACAGGTAAAACCATGGCTACCTTTGCTGATTACGAATTTTCCGATGAACAGATTGGTTAACGATGTACTCAGTTTGGAGCACATCAACCTAAACCTTTATCAAAACCTGCTAAACGTAAATCATGCCAGCCCTGAAGTTATTGCCACAATACTTTGCAAAAAACTCGAAGCTTATCTTACTGCAGATCCGGATTGCAAGCTTATCCAGTGGGTATTTCAAAAACTACAGGAAAAGGGATCAAATGGACAAAACCGTATTTTAGATGTAGTGGAGCGTTCGGGATATTCACAGCGTCGGATGGAGCAGAAATTTAAACAGTTGGTTGGCCCTTCGGCTAAAGAAATTCAGCGCATTTTGCAACTCAGAAAATTGATTAATGATCTTGATCAGCTTGAATCACCTGCGCATTTAAGTCGTCTTGCCTACCAACATGGCTATTACGATCAATCACATTTCATCAGATCTTATCAGCAGATCATCAGTGGGGCACCCTCCCTTTTTGACGCCAGCGATTACCTGCTTCCTAAATCGGGGCATTTCGATTTTTTACAATCTTAGTCATTGATGATCATATAACTTTGCCTAAGTTTAAACCACATCTTATGCAAAAATTGAAACTGATCGCCATCATCTGTTTATTACTGGTTATCCATAGCCAGACCAGCTTTTGCCAGTCTAAAGAAGAACGGCTTAGCCAATCTTTAAAAGCGGTTTTTGAAAAGGATAGCCTGCCCGGAATCTCTGTTATTTTAACAAACTCCCAAAAGGTGGTATATGAACAGGATTTCGGCTTTGCCAATGTTGGCGAGAAAATTAAATACACTTCACATAGTATCCAGAACATCGGTTCGGTGAGCAAAACGTTTATCGCGATAGCGCTGATGAAAGCCATAGAATTGAGTTACTTCAGTTTGGATACCGACATCAACACGATACTCCCTTTTAAAGTAATTAACCCTAATGATCCGGCAGGGGTGATCACCATCAGGCAGCTCACCAACCATACCTCCGGGATAGTAGACAATCCCGCTGTGTTACCCAATATTTACCATTTTAATACCACTATAGCGCCTTATGATACTGCGGCCTATAAAATATTACAGGATCTTGGCTATCAACAGAAGATCAATGATGCCTCACTGGCCTCGTTTATGCACGACTATTTAGCGCAAAATGGCCAATATTACCATAAGGAAAATTTTGGTACCGGCGCATCGGGCACATCGTCCAGTTATAGTAATATTGCATCGGCGCTCGCTGCATATTTAATCGAATTAAAATCTGGCCTGTCTTTTGGTGATTTTACGCAAAAATACATCCTAAAGCCCCTCAACATGAATCATTCGGGATGGCGATTCGATAAGCATAATTTAAAAAACTATGCCCGGCCATATTATAACCAGAAGGCGGTTCTTCCTTATTATGATTTCATCACCTATCCCGAAGGCGGATTAAGAACCAATACAACCGACCTCAGTAAGTATATCATGGCGATGCTCCGCGCCTATAACGGCGATCAATCCTTACTAAAGAAAGCATCTGTTGACAGCATGTTTATACCGCAGTTTTCTAAAACACATCCACCAAAAGGCATCAGTCTGGTTAACCGCAATAAAGGGATATTCTGGAATCTTTACACCAATGGCACCATCGGCCATGATGGGGATGACCCGGGAGTAAGTTCTTTTCTGTTCTTCAATCCTAAAACAGGTTTGGGTGGTGTATTTTTATGCAATAAATACCTGGCTGACAAAACAGCGATTATCAATTTGCTGGTCGAATACACAAAATAGAAATGCCTGCGGTAAATGGGCTCCTTTTTATATAAAAAATGAATGAGGTCTTAGCGAGACGCTAAGACCAGATGAAGTGTATAACTACGGAAATCCTTCTACACCACTAATCGTTTGCACCCAGCTGTTTTCAGCTAATAATGCTGCGTCATTTAAACATCATTTGGAGAAAGCCTATAGTGGAGACTGGTAGGTGCCATACCGAACTTTTTCTTAAAGGAATGCGAAAAATGCGACAGGCTTTCGAAGCCCAGGTCGAGATAAATGGAGGAGGGTTTCTGATGTTTGCTTTCGATCAGGTGTTTAGCTTCAGTCAGCCGTTTATCCTGCAACCAATGCCGGGGCGGTGCCCCGAATGTTTTCAGGAAATCGCGTTTAAAACCTGCCAGGCTGCGCCCGGTAAGCTGTGCGAATTTTTCGACAGGCACATTGAAATGATAGTTGCTCAGCATAAACTTTTCCAGGTCGATTTTATAGGGTTCTGAAAAGTCGAATAAAAAGTTACGGAGTGCAGGAAGGGCAAGTAATAATAATTTGATTCCTTCCTTCACTTTCAAAATTCCCATTTCGTCGGTCATGGTGGCACCCGAGCTTCGGGCGTAGGGCACAATAGATTGAAAATAGCCCTGCAGGAATTCGTTTGTCGGAATCAGGATATTTGGCGGACCAATATATTTACGGTCGGCCTCAAGCTTTTCTTCGAGCACGATCTTGCGCAACAGGTCTTCCTGCAGGGATATCACAATGGTTTCATAGTTCCCGCCGGGCAGCGGTGTTTTGGTGAGCGTACCCAGCTGGTTTTTGCCGATCAGCAGCACCTCTCCTCCCCTTATCGAAATGTTTTGTCCGGAGGTTTCCAGGGTCAGCTGTCCTGAAACCTGTAGTACCAGGGTATGATGGTTCCAGAAACATACCTTCTCTTTCCGCTCTGCAGAGAGGTAAGAATAAAAGATTACGCCGGGGAGAATTTCTGCTGGACTGTTCATTTAACGTTGTAGGTAAGTGCCGCCACGTATCGCACCTATTGCAAAAGTAGTGTTTAAAGTGTTCATTTCTTCAGGTGTAAATACAATATCCAGCGCTTTAATGTTTTCTGGCAGACGCGATCGGCGGCTCATGCTCACCAATGGCATCATATGATTACCCTGTTCTTTTACCCAGGCAATGGCCACCTGTGTTGGCGTACAGCCTTTGTTGTGGGCCAGTTGCTTCAATATTTCAACTTTTTCGAGGTTATGTAAAAGGTTATCGCCCTGGAAACGGGAGAAATGGCTATGATAATCGTTTTCGGCAAGCGGGGCTTTCATTTCGCCGGTTAATAAGCCTTCGGCGGTATTGGCAAAGGCCACTACGGCAATACCCAATTCAGCTGCTGCTGGTAAAAGATCGGCTTCGATCTGACGGTCGGCCAGCGAATATCCAATCTCTAAGGCGCTAACCGGGTAGATACTATTGGCCTGGCGAAGCTGCTCTGCATTAATTTCGGATACCCCAATGTGGCGCACCTTGCCTTCTTTAATCAGGTCGGCAATCGTTCCAATGATGTCTTCCACGGGCACACTCCCATCCATCCGGCAAGGCTGATAAAGATCGATGGTTTCGATACCCAAACGGGTTAAAGAGTAATTGATAAAATTCTTGATGGCCATAGGTCTCAGATCGAGGCCCAGCCATTGTCCGTTGTGAAAAATGGCACCGAATTTTACGCTGATGAAGGCATCATCGCGCCTGTCTTTAATCGCTTTGCCAATGAGCATTTCATTATGTCCGGCGCCGTAAAAGTCTCCGGTGTTTAAAAAATTAATACCGCTATCTAGAGCTTCATGGATGGTGGCGATGCTTTCTGTTTCGCTAGGTGTTGGCCCGCCCCAAACAGACGACATGCGCATACAGCCTAAACCAAGTTTAGAAACGAAGGGGCCATTTTGGCCCAACTGAATTTTTGTGATGTTGTTCATAATACAAAGATCAACATTCGCCACAGCAGAAACTTTCTTCTACGGCTCAAGTATTTTGTCTGTACGGCTCAATATGGTGTTAAAGTATATTAGCTTTTTCTTAGCACCTCAAAGCCATTATTAAGACTGGACACGTCCAGCCAGAGGTATAAAAATCCGTGTTAATCTGCTTACATCCATGGCTAAACATAAGCAGAGAAATTGAAATGAAATCATGATATTAAGACGTTTGTTTCTGTATCAGACCAATAGCCCTGCTCCATTTTTTATATACTTCAATAGGCTTTGGATAGGCGGGAATATCAAATTCCCAGGGGATTAGCACTTCAACGTCGTTTTTATCTGCAAGCTCAGGAATCCACTGACGGATAAAATGCTGTGCTTTGTATTTGTTGGACTGGTGTACGGGATTGGTGTACCAGATTTCAAATGCCTGCATATGCCAGTTCATCCAATTTGAACTGACGTCATAATCGATCAGTTTAGTTTCGAAATAAGCGGCACCCCATGTCCAATCTACTTTTAAATCATGCACAAGATAGCTTGCACAGTTTACACGGCCACGGTTACTCATGTACCCGGTTTGGTTTAACTGCCGCATATGTGCATCCACAAAAGGTATTCCTGTTTTCCCCTGGTACCATTTCTTAAACTTAGCAGGATCATTTTCCCATCCGATTTCCTTATTTTTATAGCCCTTAGTCTGAAAGATTGAATTGCCGAAACGCATTCCCTTAAAGGTAAAGTAATCTCTCCACACCAATTCAAAAACCAGCCACCAGGTGCTCTGATTTTTTTTGACTTTGGCTTCGTAAGCTTTTACCTTTTCATAGATTTCCCTCGCGGAGATACAACCCAATGCCAGATATGGTGAAAATTTAGAACTATAATCCAGGCCGTCTGATTTATTTCGACGCCACCTGTAGCCGGTTAAAAGCTCCGACTTAAAGGTGTAATATTCCAATCTTTCCAAAGCCGCAGTTTCGCCACCCTCAACAAATGGATTTGAATTTTCATATTCCTTTTTAGTAAACCCATAAATGCTGTACGACGGAAATTCTTTGGTTTTTAGGTGTGCCACGGCATTTACATGAGTAGGCTTGCTAAAAGTGGCCCGCGGTTCGGCCTTTGATCCTACAGGAATCCTATAAGCTTTACTTGTAAGTGGAATCTTTGAGATCTGAAAGGGAATATCATCCTTATGGTATAGGGTTTTGCCCCAGAAAAAATGAAAGCTGATTCCTGGCAAAGCACGCCTCACCTGATCAACCAAATTCAGTTCGTAACTTGCATACTCCTCTTCTGCATACACATCTGTTATACCATATTCCTCTACCAGCCCGGGTAGGGTAACAAGTGCTGAAACTTCTCCAACGATTAGATGACCACCAAGAGCTTTCAGGTTTTTTCTAAGATTAAGCACAGATTGCCGTAAAAACTTGAATCTGACCACATCTACCCTTGGGAAACCAAGGTCAAGCTGTTCAAAATCTTTCTTCTCCATACAATAACAGAAAACCAGATCGGTACATTCCTCCTGCGCCCTGATTAAAGCTTCGTTATCATGCAATCTCAGATCGTTCTTAAACCAAACCAGGCCCCGTTTCTTCATGCTAAAAATTTTTACACGCAATAGTGATCACCGCAGTAAAGGGTCGTTGTTCTGTGCTTCAATGACGTGAAGTCTTTGAATAACATGAAATACCTAAAAAAGTTCGCGCTAAAAACAATCAACACGCTACCACTCACCGAAATTTTCAATTGAGCCTATACGATTAAAAATCCAAATCATTCAGCCCCTTTCCAAACCTGAACGCCGGTAATACCATAGAAAATAAAACCTATCTTTACATCAGCCCTGCAATTATCAGCATAATGGAATCATTAATGTCTTTATTTATCGATAAGTTAGGATTGGACATGAACCATTTTGAAACCTTCAGTGCTCAATTGAAGATCAAAAAACTTAAGAAGAAGGCGCATTTGATCCGTGAAGGTATGGTTTGTAATTTTATTGGCTTTGTATCTTCAGGTACGCTTCGATCGTACGTGATGAATGATGATAGTGAGTTTAATAATGATTTTTATTTTGATCATGATTTTGTAAGTGCCTATACCAGCTTTTTAACGCAGATGCCCACCAATTGCAATATCGAAGCATTAAGGGATAGCATCATTTATATGATTAGTTCCGAGAAGCTCAATACCTTAATTGCACAGGACAGTGCCTTTCTTAAACTGGGCAAATACATTTCTGATCTGTATTTTATCAGGAAATGCAGACGCGAGACCTCTTTTTTAAAACAATCGGCGGCAGAAAGATTGGAAGGCTTGTCTATCCTATACCCAGGTATACAACAGCGGGTTTCGCAATATCATATTGCTTCTTATCTAGGTATTAAACCCGAATCGCTGAGCAGAATCAAACTCTTAACCTACATCAACAAATAACGTTCTATTTAAGCTGAATTTTACCCCATTAATTCACTTAAATATTGACGTATGCCCATAATTGATTTAAAAGTAAGTGGTGAGGAAAACCCTGCTTTAGCACAAGAACTCGTAAAAGAAATCAGCCAATTGACGAAGGCGGTTTTAAACAAAAAGCCTGAGGTTACCGTTGTCACCATTTCGTTCGTTCCAGAGCATCTCTGGTTTGTGAATGCGGCATCGCTGGCCGACCTAAAAACAAAAAGCTTCCATCTGAATATTAAAATTTCAGATTCTACCAATCTAAAAACAGATAAAGCCAATTATATTAAGGCGGTGCACCAATCGTTAAACTCTATTCTTGGAGATGTTCATCCGGTAAGTTATACCGCCATCCACGAAATGAAAGCAGATGCCTATGGTTATGAAGGTTTAACGATAGAGTATAAAATCATTACCAGTCAACAGAAATAAATATTTTCTATGAAGCTTAGAGGCTTAATTGCTCCTGCACATCATTTCGTCCCATTCGAAAAAACTTAATACTACATAAAAATGAAACCCGTAAAATTATTATCAATTATCCTGTTGATTGCCATTCAGCAGGGATTTGCCCAACGGGCGGCCGACAATAAAAGCGCGATAAAAGATATCATCAACCAGTACAGCGAAAGCGTCATCGCAAAAGACTCTGTTAAATTTTACAGCTTGTTCAATGATGGTCCCGTTACCTGGTGTGCGGCAGTTAAAGAAAGATCGCAGGCCAAAGAGATTGTGAAAAAGGGCGCAAAAACAACTGGCAGCAATTATTTTGCGGGAAGTTACAAAGGTTTTCTAAGGGGCCTATTCCAATATAAATCAACCGAAGATAAGTTTGATCATATACAGATTGTTGAGGATGGCACCGTAGCCACTGTAACTATGGACTATAGTTTTTGGGCAAATCACGAAATGACCAATTGGGGCAGTAAATATCTGGGGCTAATAAAAAAAGATGGCAAATGGAAGATCACCAGTGTAATCTATTCTTTAGAACTTACCGGGTACTTTAAGCAACCCAACCTTAGAGAACGAATGAAGTCTCGGTTGGGGGGCCAATCATAGCAACCTATTCTCCGTTGTAATTTCAATTATCACATAAAATAGATGGAATGCTATAGGCCGGGCAAATAAATTCGGCTTGTGCATTCCATCTTTATCGCATCAATATGGTTATTAAAGACCTTATCCCCTTGAAAATTCATCAAATGCTGCTTTTGCTATCTTCGCAATAATTGCATCACGTTGCACATCACTCGCATAAGAATCTGTAATCATAATCGCAATACAAAGGTGTTTGCCGGTAGGCAGGGTTATCGTAGCGATATCGTTAGTGCCGGGCGACAAACCCTTTTCATTCGTTCCGGATGTACCCGACCGGTGTTCAACTATCGTTCCTATGGGCAAAAAGAACCTGATCCGCTTAGGTGTTACATAGGTTTCCCTCATCCATTTCCGAAGAAGTTCATTCGAACTTTTCGATAATACCTTTTGTGCTAATGTCATTTCTAAAAGTGAAACCAGGGAAGATGGGGTGGTCCAGTTTAAATATTGCCGCTCCCAGGATCCGGCCATTCCGGTTTCATTTACTTTCATCTGGAAATCGGTTATACCAAGGCCGTTTATAAACTTCTGTACTACAGCAGGGCCTTTTGCCAATTTTAAAAGCAGATCACAGGCATTGTTATCACTTTTGGTCACCATGTCTTCAAGTATTTCGCGTACCCTGATATAAACATTTCCATCGGGGTATTTCTCATAGAGTGCACTTACCGTTTTGTGAAGCTCAGCTTTCCGGACAAATATTTTCTGGTCGAGTTTCAATTTCCCCTCATCAACCTGTTTCAAAATAAATGCGGCAATTGGAAATTTGAATACGCTTTGCATTACATAATGTTCCTGGTTATGAAAACTTAGCGTATCTCCGGTTTCCGGGATTTTGATAAAAACACCGAGATGTCCTTTGGAAGAGTCAGACAACTCACTGATCAGCGACCTTAAAGCCAGGTGCTGTGCATATAGCTGGCAGGTTATAAATGATAGAATAATTATTGGAACTAAGCATTTTTTGATCATAAAATTCTCTTTTTTAGAGGGGCCTATTTTTTTAGGATTCCCTTTGCAACACTTTCATTTAACAGGTTCTGTATAATTTCAGATGGCCAACGAACCTTCTTTTATCGCCATCTTTTTCTTATAAATGACAGTCTTCTATAACAGCTACACGATACATTTAACAGTTTCCATACCAGCTAGCTCAAAAGTAAGATTTACGGAACGCCCGCCCAGCGGCCTGGTCCGATGCTTCACATTTGCCGGGACCGTGAACAGCTGACCAGGTTTAAGTTCAACAGTACGGTCTTCAAGGTCAATTAACAAAATCCCTTCCGTTACCAGGAAAGTTTCATCGCTATTGGGGTGGTAATGCCAGTAAAAAGGTTCCGTCATGATGCCCGCCCTTACCACATGATCGTTAAAAAATGACAGCGGAATATTTTTGTTGCTATCGAAAGCGTCTGTTTCCTGTTTGATATCAATTACGGTTAGGGGTGTCATCATTTGGGATAATTTGATTAAGAATATTAAAACAAATATAATTAATGAGTGGGGTATTTCAACAAAATGGCCGCCTGTTCCGCACATAAGGTCACTCTGATTTTTCCGTCCGCTTTCAAACATTGGTTTTTGGTAAATGAAAGATCGTTGGTGTGAACTATTCTTCAGTGCTTGTTGAATATTTAGTCAAGCTATCGTTAAAGAATGAATGAATGAAATATAAGATGCCATTGCGGAAGTCGTGACCAAGTCGTTACATTTATGCCATTAATAAATATTCTATGAAAGCATTTGTGGATATGGGCCTTTTGGGCGCTAATTTTGTGAAGGCGCTGCTCCGCAGAGGTGAGCAGGTTCAGGTATGAAGAAAATCACAAAAAAGCGCTGAGTGGATTAAGTTGGTAAAACGGTTAAAAGGTACATCTTTCGATGCACTTTTTAACCATTTAAACATAAGTGCCCAATTATAAGCTGTGTGATTATTAATTATGGTATACTTACTTTAAAAAATCATTCAAATAACCTAATATGGTTTCTGCCTGCATCATCAGGCCTACGTGTGTTTGCCCCGGAACAATGGCCAAATGCGATTTTGGCATGGCACCCATATCGGCAAATTTAACACCGCCCAGCAACTGATAGGTTTTGATCAGTTCAATTTTATCCAGGCCATCATTGTCGCCTGCGATGATCAGTACCGGTGCAGTAATTTTTGCAATATTGGCATCGCCCATGTCGAAT
This sequence comes from Pedobacter humicola, assembly GCF_056490705.1. Lineage (NCBI taxonomy): Bacteria > Pseudomonadati > Bacteroidota > Sphingobacteriia > Sphingobacteriales > Sphingobacteriaceae > Pedobacter > Pedobacter humicola. The sequence continues at coordinate 59,011 of NZ_JBWJIG010000016.1, forward strand.
GGTATATTGGCAAAAGCAATCATCTGTTCTAAGAACTTAGTCCATTTCGTTTTATCCGGCGCTACCGCATCATAGGCCGTTTTCATTGGGGTATTCGCTAAAAATTCAGGTTTCATTCCTTTAAAGGCATTATTTACTTCGGGCATCCAGCCAGTGGTTTTATAGGTAGAAGAAATAATCACCAATTTTCTTAGCCGTTTAGGACTTTGCATGGCGAACTGATAAGCGATAGAACCACCCATGCTATAACCTACAACATCAGCACTGTCTACTTTTAAATAATTCATCACCGCTTCCACATCGCTTGCCATGGTGGGCTGGTCTAATTTACGGTCTGAATAAGCTGTGTGCCCATGCCCCTGCATTTCAATGGCAATTACCTTTCTTGTTTTTGATAATTCGGGTATGAGTTGTCCCCAGTTTCCTGCGATAGTCATAAAAGCACCATGGATTAATATCACTGGTTTGCCCTCCCCGTACACTTCATAATAAACCTTGGTATCCTTAACAGGTGCGTAACCGCTCTGCGCGGGTTTGACCTGTTGCGCGCTTGATTGCGCTGCTGTAATCGTCATGATTGTAATGATGATTGATTTAACTAGCTTACCGGTTTTGAATAATTTTTTCATATGCGATTAATTTTTGTTGATCTGTATTGACAATACAAATATGGAACCCATTAGAGAATTTAGTACGACGTAAAAACGACAACGTTAGATGTGGATTGCGACATAGCCTCATTCTGAAACTCAAATGATAGCAAGTAGGGGGATACCTGCTGTCAATATATTCCGGCGATCTAGTTTAAACAAAACACATCAATCGACCAGTGAGATCGCCTACGCCCTCGGATTTAAATATCCGCAGCATTTCAGTCGCTCATTTTAACAACATGTGGGCAATTCGCCAAATGAATACCGCTCTTTAAACTGATCGTTTCTTTATCTCATTAAAAAATAAACAAGTGCCTTGCATTTTTGTTGAGTTTACCAAAAGACGAGTATGAAAAATGATGAGCGCCCATATATCATATGTTTAATGATGACCTCCCTGGATGGAAAAATCCTCGTAGAAAAGTGGGGAAATAGTCAAAAGATAGAATTGCTTCGGGGCACCTTTGAGAAAATACATGAAAAAATTGGTATTGGCGCATGGATCGTGGGCAGAACGACCATGGAGAAAGATTTCACCAATTTTGCAAAGCCCATATTGAAGAATGGGCACCAGGAAATCGACCGCCGTGATTTTGTTGCTGAAACTGATGCCAAAACTTATGCGATCGCGATTGATGGCCAAGCAAGGCTGGGATGGGAACAATCCACTATGCAGGGCGACCATGTCATCACGATTCTTACCGAAAGTGTTAAAGATGCTTACCTTGCGCATCTGCAAGAGATAGGCGTATCTTATATTTTTGCCGGAAAAGAAGAAGTAGAATTAAAGGTTGCACTTAAGAAACTGCGAAAGTTATTTGGCATTGAAAAACTCATGCTGGAAGGTGGTGCGCACATCAATGGAAGTTTCCTGAATGAAAGCCTCATTGATGAACTACACCAATTGTTGTTACCCATCGCAGATGGTACCATTGCTACTTCTACATTATTTGAGGTGGACCCAAAAGTTAAAAAAGAAGGTGCAACCTTACTCAAACTGGATCGTGTAGAACGAATGGAGAATGATGTGTTGTGGCTAACTTATAAAATTTAATTCCTGATTAAAAGCTACTGATTTTAGCTGATGGAGGTAATATCATTGAGCATCTTTAACCACGACCTGTCCCGATTTCCAAGAGATAAACGCCCAGCCGAACTCTTTAGGCGGGATATAAAAATCCGTGTTTATCAGCGGCAAAAACATGTAGCTTAATGACATTACTCAAACTTCGCTATTGCTTCCGGACTTTGGGGTGTAAACAGATTTACCAGATTGCCATCAGGATCTCTCAGTAAGAGCGACTTGTTTCCCCAGGGCATCACGGTGGGTTCCTGAACAGCTGCTTCTTTTAAAAGAGGGTTTAATCTCCGAAATTCTTCGTCTACGTCTGCAACAAGAAATTCGATAATCACACTACGGTTGTGTGCTGCTTCAGCTACCGAATTGCCGCCGAAAAATCCTAATGTTCTGGTACTTCCTATGGCAAGTGTAGCCGTTTTGGTTTTTACTTCCGCAAAATCTGCGGTGTAGCGGATGGCAGGGCTGCCTGTTATCCGTTCATAAAAGGTGATCATTTCCTCGATGTTGGCGGTAATGATTCGAATAGATACTAAATTCATCGCTTTAAAATTTTATTTGTACAGCGAAATTATAGCGGCCTTATGACAACAGTTTGTCACTGCTTAAAAATTTTTTTTCTTTTTCCTCCAGAAATTGTTGCAGGCTAAGCTGGTGGGGTGCAAACTTAATCTCCATCGGATAAACCTCGCTGATCCTGTCTAACCGAAACATCCTGAAGTCGTTCCGAAGCCTGCAATAGGCAATCAGTGTCCATTGTTGCTGGCCACTGTAATAAAAGGCAAATGGTTCTACCAGTCGCCCGGTATCTTCTGCTTTTCCTTCCGCCTGGTAGCGGATACGCAACAGGGTAAAACTGGTAAGTGCGTTTTGGATCAAGGCTAATGAACTGCTGGTGGAGGGCTCGATATGCATAGGGCTAACCGCCACCCTTGTAGAAAGGAGTTCCAGTTTTTCTTTTGCAGTATAGTTTAGAACGGCTTTAACCTTGTTTACAACCTGATCGAAAGCGATGATTAATGAACTGTCTTTATTTAGCCTAAGCAATTGTCCGGCGGTAATCAAGGCACTGGCCTCCTCTTCCGAAAACATGATTGGCGGGATTTTATAACCTTCGGCAAGCGAATAGCCCTTTCCTTCACTACTGACTATGGGAACGCCAATCTGTTCCAACACCCTGATGTCGCGGTAAATGGTACGAACGCTGACTTGAAATTTTTCGGCAAGGTGGCCCGAGCTTACCACGCTTTTGGTTTGAAGCTGTAATAATATCGCGCTCAGGCGTGTAAGCCTTTTCATATCGTTTGTACTGGCCATGAGGATATTTTATTGCTCAAATATACAACCTGATGTTTAACTGTTTGAAATAAAATGGAACAAGGGAAGAGTAGGTATTTCATTTTTGGATGGTCTGCTGATATAGATTGTTTACTGACTAAAATTAATACCTTGGCACTAAATTAACAATCATAAACTGCTCACAGCAATCAATGATTTATGAAACTATAGTTTCGTAAATTCAAGCAAGCCATAATTCTGAAAAACCGAACTTAAATAAAAGAAAATATGAAACAGCAATACCTGGTTATCGGAGCTTCGCCTAAAGTTTTGTAGAACCAATTGCACATCCGTATGTTTATAGGCTATGTATTTTAACGAATCTACACCAATAACGCTACCTGGCCCCGAAGTGCTCCGCTTTAAATGTGGTAACCTGCGTATTGCTTTTTTAGCTTTCGACATGGTGTTTTGGATGTTTACATTGGTTTTCCTATTTGCAATAGCGTCGCATAATGGTTATCCGGAACTTGCCCAGCGTGCCAGGGCCGTAAATGATTATTTCGGATCGCATACGGCGGCTTTTATGACCGGGCCCGCAATCATCGGCGCTACGCTATTGTATTTTGCTTATGGCCGCAATACGATCAGCTGGCAAGATGGTCTGCTTATTGATGAGAAGCCAAAGCAAATTTTAGGTTATCAGTTTAAATCATTTTTTGGAGGCGTACCCCTTATTTATCTTTCCACGGCTTCTGGGCAATATATCGTGTATCCGGCAACTTCGCAGGATGGAAGGAAGTTCCCCGATACTAAAATCATGCAAAAAGAAATGGCAGAGAACCAGATTAAAGTAGATCTGTTAAAACAAAAGTTCAGCGAATCTGGTATACCCGAAAGGCGGTTCTGGTTTTTCAGCCGGGATGTGGGCTTTTCTTTTGCGGTTTTCTTAATCGTAACGGTAACTGCCTTTATGTTCTAGTATTGCGGTCTGAGATAATTGAGTATTTTTAGCCATAGATAAAGACAGATTATTATCCCTCCCTACCAGCTAGTCAGGCCCGCAGGAATAAGGTAAAAATAAAGTCCTGAAAGATCTTTTAAAGGAAAGAAAACTGCAATATGTAAATGCCTGTTTTAGCCCAAGGGATGAAGCAAGTGATATGAAATAAAGAAGAAAGCACCATATGAAACCGAATATACAGATCATCGATAAAAACGAAGGAGAATTTCTCGGCATAGCTGGCGGTAATTACAGAATTATCATTTCAGGAAAACAGACCAATGGCAACTATGCTGTGATCGAAATGACGGTGCCACCCGGTGGTGGTCCGCCACCGCATGCCCACCCCGATACCCAGGAAATGTTTCATGTACTGGAGGGCGAAGTAGAGTTCAAAACCGAAGCAGGCAAACAAACCGTTACGAAAGATGGCTTTGTAAATATTCCCTTTGGCGGCGCCATCCATTGTTTTAAAAATACCTCTGATCAAGATGCACGATTACTTTGCACGGTAGTTCCGGCCGGCTTAGAAGCACTATTTCAGGAAATCGGTGTGCCCGTACTTCCGGGCGAGCGTCCACCAATACCCGAATTAACCGAAGAACGGAAACAGCTTTTAAAGGAGATGGATCTGAAATACAATCAAAAAACATATCCTATGGATTTCTTGGGATAGGATGAGGTTTCATAGATATTAGATTGCAGTTAAATCGCAATTACTATTAACAATAAAAGTCCATCTTTCGATGAGCTTTTATTGTATTGCTTAATTAAATGATGTCCGGAAAGCCAAAGGCGAAAGTTGTGTTTTTGCCTTGAATAATTTGCTGAACGATTGTGGATGTTCAAAACCCAGTTGATAGGCAATTTCGCTTACTGACAAATCGGAGGTAGACAATTTCTCTTTCGCCTTTTCAATCAACTTATTGTGAATATGCTGCTGTGTACTCTGCCCAGTCAGTACATTAAGCAAACTGCTTAAATACTTTGCCGATACCGCTAAACTATCGGCAATGAGCTGAACCGTTGGCAAACCCTTTGTTACCAGGTTTTCATTGTTAAAATAATCATCAAGCAAGCTTTCTAGTTTGTCGAGAATTTGATGGTTGGTAATTTTCCTTGTAATGAACTGCCTTTCGTAAAACCGTTCCGAATAGTTGAGCAAGGTTTCGATATGCGAAACAATGATGTTCTGGCTAAAACGGTCAATATTTGTATGATACTCTTGTTTGATGTTCGCAATAATTTCGTTAAGGATTACTTCTTCTTTGGTGGAAAGAAACAAGGCTTCATTTACCGAATAATCAAAAAAGTGGTAATGTTTGATGTTTTTGGCAAGTGATGTATTCCAAAAAAAATCAGGATGGATCAGCAGCATATACCCCGATTGTTCGGCTGTTGGGTTCGGTTCGGCTTCTATCCTGAAAACCTGATTGGGCGAAATAAAAAACATAATGCCTTCATCAAAATCGTAAGCCTGTTGCCCGTATTTGATTTTTGCATTCATTCCGCGTTTAATGGAAACAAGATAAAAGTCGAGCACCCAGTTTACTTCGCTAATGTTGGCCGGGCGTTTCATTGTACTGTAATCGATCACACTGATTAAGGGGTGTTCGGGTGCAGATAAATTTCTCAACTTATGGTATTCGATGATCGTTTTTATCCTTTGTGTACGTTTCTGTTCCATGCGCTAATTTAAAATTAGGTTTTTTATTTAATATCTTATCTTTTGAATTTTCAGATATACCCATACTATATCTTTTTAATCCTGAGCATGATAAACCGCTGCAAAATCCTTGGCAAAATCTTTAAGTTTTACTTTGCCCAAAACCGGTTGATTGCGATAATAATCTTCATACAATACGCCACTGCCCTGACTGGCCTGCATTTCTACAAAACCCCTGGCAACCTGTTCGTTGAAACCAATGTTTAACCAATTGGTTAAAAGTTGTTCATCTGGAATTACTTTCCATTGCAGATCAGGTTTGCCAATGGCTTCGCCCAATGCTTTTGCGATTTCGTTTGGCGAAACCTCATCACTGGCCACATAACGGACTGTTCGGCCATCAAAGGGTTTATCCATTTCCTCAGCAATTACATCGGCAATATCTAAAGGCGAAACCCAGGGTTCTTTGCTATCGCCGCCATAATTGGAGATGATTGCACCTTTATATTTGATACTTTGCACAAAGGAGAACATATTGATATAAAAACCAACAGGCCGGATAAATTTAATCGCAACATCATCCGGAAGCGCTTTCAACAGGTTTTCTACCTGGTGATGAAAAATTAAAATACCCGTTCCTTTATCGGTATGCGCGCCAATGCTGCTGAGGTGCACCACTTGTTTTACGCCCGATTGTTCAATTGCTTTTTTATAACTGTTTCCGATTTTGTTGATGCTTCCGATAAAATCTACTTCTTTGTCGAACATATCGCCGGCAGCTTCCATGGTTTCCATGAGGTAAACTAAATCTGCGTCTTTGAATATAATGGATAAAAAATCCGTATCGTAAATATTGCCGATAACTGCTTTTGCCCCCAGTGCTTCTATAGCAGCTAGCCGCTCTTCATTACTGCTGATTACGGTTACATGATGTCCATTTTCTACCAGCCTCTTTGTGAGTGGTTTTCCGATATTCCCCAGGGAACCTGTTAGTATAATTTTCATTATTTTGCTGTTTTTATTTGTTCATACAAAATTGCAGAACAACAGAAAAACAGAAGTAGCCAAATGTCGGTATGTTGTAGTCAAAAAGCAAAACCTATTCAGATCTTAGCATATTGCCAAACCCTATCTGTATCTTATATCAGTTAATAATGTAGTTATAAACAACATAGGCTAACGGTCCAATCACCACACCCTTAAAAAGCAGAATACAGCCAATCTTAGTATTCTGTTCATTCTATTCATTAACTACCTCAACCTTACAACTTTCAGCATTATCAATTAAATTGGTCCTGTATTATAAGTTTGAGCATTGTCGATTTATCCTTTTACTATTCAGAGACCCGAATGATTCTAAATCAAAGCCCTCCCAAGCATTTCCATACCTTTGACGCGATTAGAGGTTTTGCAGCGATAGTCGTTATAATATATCACTGGCAATGTTTTTATTACACAAACGACACTTGGGTAAAAGAAAGCATTGATAAAAAGGCACTTCCTTTTTATCCTTATCTCGCGGCCATTTATAATGAAGGTGCTGTGGCAGTCGATCTGTTCTTTCTCCTTTCGGGATTCATTTTCTTCTGGTTGTATGCCGAGCGCATTGCCACAAAAAAAATGAAATTCGGTAAATTTATGGTCTTTCGCCTGAGCAGGCTCTACCCTGTGCATCTGATTACCTTACTTTCGGTGGCGGTACTCCAATGGCTGATGCTTCGAAACTCCGGTCATTACTTTATTGTCCAATTTAACGACAGTTACCATTTTATATTGAATCTCATTTCGATGCAAAGCTGGGGAATTGAAAAAGGGCCATCATTTAACTCACCATCCTGGTCGGTTTCGGTAGAGGTATTTCTTTATTTGGTATTCTTTGCGATTTGCTACAAAAAATTGGAAAATAAAAAATGGCTGTTATTCCTCCTGATGCCACTGGGTATATTTATACAATATTATTTCTCTCTCATTGGGAAGGGAATGTACTCCTTCTTTTTAGGCGCCCTGGTATATTACGTTTATGTTTGGATGCTTAAAGAAAACAGGGCGAAAAAATACCTCTCAGCCCTTGTTGTTGTCACCGTTTTACTTTGGATATTAATCTCCGCAGAATATTATTTCGACTTTCTACGGGATATTTTCATCAAGCAATACCTGCATACATTCCCCAACAAAACGCTGGTCTCAGCAGAAACAGCTTTTGGGCTGGGCAAGAACTTTACTTTCCGAACCTTGATTTCCCCTCTTACCATCCTTACCCTCACACTTTGGGAAACCAGCAAGGGTGCAATCAGTAAAAAATGGGCTTTGCTCGGCAATTGTAGCTATGCCATGTACTTAACCCATTTTTCGTTACAGATTGCATTCGTACTCGTAGTTGATGCATTCCATATCAACCGTTTGGCATTCCGATCACCAATTATGGTATTGATTTTTTTCCTGATACTGATACCACTGAGCTTAATGATCCACTATTATTTTGAATTACCTGCTCAGGATAAAATAAGAGAGAAATTCTATAAAAATAAACGACCAAAGCTAGGCGTAGCTGAGCTTGAAGCCAAGATATAAATGCTGTAGCGGGAGCCGAATCCTGTCACAGATGAAATAAATGGTAAATGATTGCCTGAGGGTTCCTGCATGCGCAATCGTTTATACAAAACGGCATTAATAAACTAGTGATTACATATGAATTTAAAATTTAGCTTACCATTACTCCTGGCCTTGATCATATGTGCAGGATGTGGTGCCCGAAAACTCACTTACTTTAATGACATTGCAGCGGCCACCGGAACAGATTCCCTTCACCGCATGCAGCAGCTAAAAATACAGCCTGGCGATATTCTGCAGATCACCATCACTACCCTTGATAAAGAAATATCACAGATGTTCAATCCCAATATAGCCACTTCCAGCCCGGCTGCCGGAGGCGGTATCGAACAAGGGTATTTGGTTGATAGTGTAGGCATTATCACCTTACCGTTAATCGGAAAAATTAATGTAAAAGACAAAACAACCGCGGCCATTAACGACCTGGTATCGCTCGAACTGGATAAAACAGTACGCAGCACTTATGTATCTACGCGGCTCGTAAATTTCAGGGTATCGGTGCTGGGCGATGTAGCCCGTCCGGGTTCTTTCCGTATAGGAGCAGAAAGAGCCTCTATACTGGACGCACTGAGTATGGCAGGCGACCTTAATATAAGCGCTAAAAGAGATGATATTATGATTATCCGTGAAGTTAATGGCATCAAAAAGTATACCTCGGTTAACCTGAACAACAGTACAACACTTTCCTCGGATTATTATTATCTCCGAAACAATGATGTGATCTATGTTAAGCCCGGCCCCGACCGCAAGTTTGCCACGTCTAAAACAGTACAGCTCCTACCGGCTATCATAGGCGTAATATCGCTGATTACCACAATTGTCATTTTAAATAAGTGATCCAAGTTATGAATCAACAAAAAACAACAGACAATAAAAACTCGGTAATAGATCTGAATGATCTTTTTCAGAAGATGTTATTCCACTGGCCCTTGTTCATATTGGTGCTCTTGGTAACAACAACCGGTGCCCTGCTTTACATGAAATACAAAAAACCGATGTATATGTCGAGCGCAAAACTATACCTGAAAGATGAAAAAAAGGGAGGTGGAGAAGAAGCCGATGCACTGAAATCACTTTCACTTTTTAACAGTGGTAAAAATATTGAAAATGAAATGGAGGTACTGAAATCTCCTATCCTGGTAGAAAAAGTGATTGCGGCCAATGGCTTTAACATTCGCTATTATACAAAAGGAACTGTAAAAAATGAAGAGATCTATAACCACCTGCCGCTTAGCATCCGCGTACTGAGCGACAGTACTAAAGTAGGCTCCTATGTTTTTGATATCACCAAAGAGAAGAATTTATTAAAAATAAAACAGGTAAATGCTAACGCCAACAGCAGCAGAGAATTGACCGTTAAGCCAGGTGAAGCATTTACGATGGCGAAAGATAAATTCGTGATCACTTATAACCCAGGCCTTACCACCGACCTGGCAAATACTTACCAGATCAAGGTAGATTCGGTACCAGAATGTGCTTACGACAAAATAGAAGAAATAGGCGCCGAGCTTGTAAACCGTGATGCTACCGTGATATTGGTCAGCTACAATGATCCTATACCCGAAAGGGCAGCTAATTTCCTCAATGCCCTCCTCGATGCCTATAATGAATATAGCCTGGACGATAAGAACAGGACTGCATTTAAAGCCATTCATTTTTTAGGCGTTCGGGTCGATTCGTTAAAAGCAGAATTGGCGCTGCTTGAAAAACAGGAAGAAAATTTCAAGATCCAGAGGGGCATCACCGATATTGATGCCAGCTCTAAACTGGCTCTCGAACAGGTAAAGGACGCAGACATTAAGCTTAGTGAAGCCAGTATGCAACTTTCAGTTCTGGATCAGGTGGAAAGATATGTAAACAACCCTTCCAGCAATTATCCTTTTGCACCGGTGCTGGGCAATATTGATCAGACATTAACTTCTATGATCAACCGCTATGAGGAAGCCCTTAAAGAAAAGAAACGCCTGTCGCTCTCTCTCAAACCTACCAGCGAAATCCTGAAAAACATCGAATCACAGATTGCCGATACCCGGAAAACCATCAGCGATTATATTTCCGGATACAGGCGCAATGCGGGTGTGGTACAAAAAGAAACACAACGTAAAGTAAACCAGATACAGGGCAAAATAGCCAATATACCCACCTACGCAAAAGAATATATCAATATCAAAAGGCAACAGGGCGTAAAGGAAAACCTGTATCTCTACCTCTTAAAAAAGAAGGAAGAAGCATCCGTTGCTTATGCCAGCAACGTGGTAGATAATAAGGTAATTGCCCCAGCTTTTGTACCCGAAGACCCCGTTTCACCAAAAAAGACCATCGTATTTATCAGCTTTATCGCCGCTGGCTTAGTACTAGCCAGTGCCTATATTTATTTTAAATATTTCTTAAACCCAAGGGTACTCAGTAAAAAAGAAATCGAACAGGTATTCGATCTCCCAATGGTTGCCGAAATTTACCAACAGGACACCCAGGTACACGATATGTCGCTCCATAACAGGTCGATATTGGTAGAGCAGGCCTTCAACATGCGTACAAACCTCAAATTCCTGCTTACAGGTATTGCGGGCACGCCTGCCATCCTGCTTACTTCAAGCGTTTCGGGTGAAGGAAAAACATTCCTATCGGCCCATCTGGGCAACTCTTTAACGGTAGGCGATAAAAAAGTGGTGTTGGTTGAGCTGGATCTCCGCAACCCCAAGTTATCATTGTTCTTCGGCCTTGATCACAATGTTGGCGTAACCAATTATATCATCGGCAATAAAAACCTGGATGAGATCATTAAAAAAGTACCGGGCACAGAAGAGCTCTATATCGTTTCTTCCGGCGCCATTCCTCCCAACCCAATAGAGCTGATCGAAGGAGAACGTATGGCAGACCTGCTGAAACAGCTGAAGGGAATGTTCGATTACGTGATTGTTGATATGTCGCCCATAGGTATCGTATCCGATGCAAAAAGTGTTGCAAACCTTGTAGACTGTGCTCTTTTCGTGGTGAGGTATAATTTCACATTGAAATCTAAACTAGTAGCAGTATCAGAAAACCTAACAAAAGGATTCTTCAAAAAAATGGGGATCATCTTTAATGGTATTGAACAGGATACGTTCCACTCGTACTACGATCAGTATTCGTATGCAGAAAATAAACAACAAAAAAATTCATGGTCATCATTGATTAAAAAAATAAAACAGCGCATTGTATAAACTATTCGAAAATAGCGGTTGGCTCCTCATTGATAAGCTCAGTAAACTTTTTCCGGGCATTATCATCATGGCACTTATTGGCCGGCACCTGGGTCCTGAAGAATTCGGGATATGGAACTATGCGCTGGCACTCACCACTATTATAGGCAGTGTGGCTATTCTGGGAATGGACAAACTCGCTGTAAAAGAGATTATCAATAATGAGCAAAAACAGGGAACCATTGTAAGCACTATTATTTTAATGAGAATTTGTGCCGGTACAATCTGCATGGCTATTAGTATATGCATCGTACTGTTTGCCAGAAAACACCAGCAGCTTTATTTATACTGCACTATTTTTTCTGCGCTGATCATTATTCTACAATCTTTTGATGTCCTGGATTATTTCTACCAGGCAAAAAACAAGGTAAAAAGAGTAATTATTCCAAAAGTAGTTGTATTCATTACCTTTTGCCTCGTAAAGCTCATCATCATATTTCTTGGCGGTACCTTAACAGCATTTCTATGGGCATCTGTTCTGGAATTGCTCCTCACTTATCTCATCATCATCATGGTATTTAGCCATCATAACAGGGCAGATTTTACCTTTCGGATCGACCGGTCGCTGGTAAAAACCCTATTGGGGCAGAGCTGGCCACTAATACTCTCTAACCTGGTGGTGATATTATTTATGAAAATAGACCTGGTATTGCTGGATGTACTGTCTAATCCTGCAGAGCTGGGCAAATATGTTGGTGCCGCACGGATCTCTGAATTGTGGTATGCCATTCCTACTGTAATATCTGTGGCCATATTGCCTACCCTCCTGCAAAAGAAAAATATCAGCCACGATGCTTACCTGATCACATTAGAAAAGTGGCTCCGCTTATCGTTCTGGCTAAGTGCTGCCATTGCAATATTGGTTACCTTAACTGCACACCTGATTATTCCCTTGCTCTACGGCGAAAGTTACGCGGCAGCTTCCTGGATGCTAATGATCCATGTGTGGGCAGGTATCCCTGTTTTTATGAACATTGTTATCGTGCAATATCTGTTTGTTGAAGGAGAATATAAGATTTATCTCTACGCCCACCTGTACGGCCTGATGGCTAACATCACCATTAATTTCATCCTAATACCTACTTATGGCGGCATTGGCGCAGCCATTTCCACGGTAGTGGCTTACTTTACCGTATACAGCGCTCTGCTTCTGCTCGATAAAAGTGGCCAGGGATACCAGCTTACAAAAAAAATATTTCACCCCGTACTGGTGTTTTCAGACATCAAACAATTAAATAACAGCCTCAAGGATTTTACTGGCAAATTATTCACCAAAAATGTTATATCAAATGAGCAACATTAGAAATATAGCAGGAAGCAAGTTATACGTACAATATGGGAGTGGGCCTTTTTCAGCACCCAAAGGATGGAAAAATTACGATGCATCTCCCACCCTGAAGATCCAGCAGATTCCACTGATCGGGAAATTGCTTGCACCGGTTATGCACGTGTCTTTCCATCCCGATGTACTATTAGGCGATATACTGAAAGGTCTCCCCGGCATACAGGACAACTCCTGCGATGGCATTTACTGCTCGCATGTATTGGAACACCTGGCCTATAAAGACTGTCTTCTGGCGATCAGGAATAGCTTTCGGATGCTGAAGCCGGGTGGCTATTTCCGCTGCGTACTGCCCGATCTGGCTGTTGCCGCCAAAAGATACATCACCCAACTCGCAAATAATGACCCCAAGGCCAATACCGCTTTTATGGAAGAAACATTGCTGGGAAAGCAAGAAAGGATAAGGGGATTTAAACAATTGATACAATTGGCGCTGGGTAACCGCGAACACCTGTACATGTGGGACCATATCTCCCTAACACATCAGCTCGAAGCTGCAGGGTTTAAAAACATCAGGCCTTGTGGGTTTAACGACAGTCCCGACCCCATGTTTAAACTGGTAGAAGAAGAAAGTAGATTTATTAACGCCGTTGCATTGGAGGCAACCAAATAATGTTACATACGCCGATTTTACTTCTGGTATTTAACCGCCCCGAACAGGCAATGCAAATATTCGGGCAAATCAGGCTGCAACAGCCCGAGAGGCTGTTTATTGCCGCCGACGGCCCCCGGGCAGACCGGGCTGGAGAGGCGGCGCTATGTGAAATCACCAGAACCACAATCTTAAATGGCATAGACTGGCCATGTAAAGTAGAAACATTATTCCGTCCCGATAATCTGGGTTGCGGCAAAGCAGTAAGCAGCGCTATCAACTGGTTTTTTAATCACGTAGAAGAGGGTATTATACTGGAAGATGATTGTTTGCCAGACCCCACCTTCTTCTCGTTCTGTACAGCCATGCTCGAAAAACACCGTATAAACGAAAAGGTAATGCACATTAATGGGGGGAATTACCAGGGGGGCATACTGCGTGGTAATGCTTCCTACTATTTTTCGAGGTACGCACATGTGTGGGGATGGGCGAGCTGGCGACGCGCGTGGCAGCATTACGACTTCAGCCTTCAGCGCTACAGGGATGCTTCTACACAGGGCCTCAACTCATTTTTGAAATCAGAACTACAAGCTATATACAAGGGGCAGACAGACACCTGGGATATCCAGTGGTACATGAGCGTATGGTTCAATAAAGGATTGGTGGTTACACCGAACGTTAGTCTTGTTAAAAATATCGGTTATGGTAAAGATGCTACCCACACCCAGCTTGTTCCGCAATGGTTTAACAAAATACAATATGGCAAAATAACAGATATAAAACATCCTGACAATAATAATATTGATGAGGAGGCAGACAGGTATAGTCTTAAAATGCTGTATAGCCCAAACAGAATTTACATGGCGATCAAAAAAATGGCGCAAAACAATACCTGGCTATTTAACCAGTGCAAACGGATTTATAAAATGGTAAGTTAAAATGGAAACCGGATACAGTATTCTTCAAAGCAGTAATTTATTCGTGGAATGTTTCAGGGAAAGCATGCCTCTGGTTGTTGCCATGATACTGTTGTACCTATACTATAACAAACGGATCTCTATTGTAGATACCCTTCTCTATGCTTTTGCAACAGAAGCTTATACCATGCTGGTGATTGGGCCTACCTTTACAGCTACATTTTTTGTTGGCATTTTCATTTTCATTGAACAGGCGCACAAGTTATTTACCGACAGGCAATTCATCCGCAAAGAATACCTCTTTTTATTGGTATTGCCACTCCTATCGAGTATTGTGGTATTCCTGATTACGCAATTTTACAAAGATCCTTTTAATTATCCAGGCGGCAGGTTGTATGCATTTTATACCAAACCGATCTATTTTTACATCAAAACTTATCTGCCTTTTTTTGCCATTGGCGCCAAGATCGTACAGGACCGGAACCAGCTTTCATTTGAAAAATTTGCCAACAGCATAAAAAAAATTGCTGTGATATCTTGTATTATAGCTGCTATCCAGATTGCTGTACAGCTCATTTTCAGGAGTGTAGAACTCAGCGAGCTTTTAGGGCTACAAAACCGTTATCTGTTAATGGAAATCAATGGCCCCCTCGGCATTAGGGTACAGGCCTTGTTTTCGGAGCCTAAAATATTCAGCGCCTTTCTTTCTTTAGCCATTCCTTTTTTCTTGAGAGACCGGAACTACAAGGGGGCAACAGTCATGTTTGTTGTAGGCATACTCACCTCCTCGCAAACCTTTTGGGTTAATATCATGATAGGTGGTCTTTTGTTCTTCTGCCTGCCCAAAGCCTTGCCGGTGAGATGGAAAATAATCAGTACCATGGGTATGATCATTGGTATTTTCCTCGCAGTAGCGGCATCAAAAGAATACTTTATGAAACAATACCTGGCCAACCGCAACCAACCCGTATATCGGTTGCTCCTCGAAAGATCTACTTATCGATATAACAATGATATATGGAGCAAGAACAATGTTATTCTCGGCATTCCGCTTCAGCGCGACATGGAATTACCAGTGGTCGATTTCCTGAGGGATGAGCCCTATCTCTTTATATCCGGTTATGGGGCTGGCAACAGCACATTCATTCCTCCGCGTTATTTTTTCGGGCAGATGAGTTACCAAAACCGGGTGGAAGGCATTGGCGGCCAGAACCTAAATATGCGCTGGTTCTTTATCCTGGCAGAATTCGGTGCCGTTTCTTTGTTCTTTTTCTTTCTGATATTAACCAAAGTGGCACAGAATACTCCGCTCTTTCAACGCAGCTATCTTGCCTTTTTGGCTGCTTGTTTCTTTTTTAGCCAGATCGATCTTTTTCTGGTTATAGTGGCATTACTCTGCGCATATCCTAACGAATCACTAAACGAAAATAGACATGAACAAAGTACGTAATATGCTCTGGGGAGTTCGGTTCCGGCTGTCTTTATTGTATCACTACCTTTTTAATAAAAAGGCAAGAAGCAGAACCGCGTGGTATGAAATGATGTACCATCTGTTTTCGCCACGTATGTATGCTGTAGCCAACGAGAAAGCCACACTTTTAAATAAAGATGAAAAGTATCACTATTATCAGATACAAGGTTACGAAGATACATTTATTTACCCTGCATCCGCACCGTTTTACAGTTTTGCCATGATCATGACGGAAGCAAGACCGCAGCACTGGCATTACTATGAAATTCCGCAAACCGCGGTTTCAGCCGGCGATGTGGTAGTTGATTGTGGCAGTGCAGAAGGCTTCTTTGCCTTCAGACACCAATACACTGCTGGCCGTATTTATGCAATGGAACCGCTGCCCGTATTTATCGATTCCCTGCACAAACTCTTCAGTAAAAAAAACAATATAGAAATCCTACCTGTGGCCGCTGGCGACACGCACGAGAAAGCATATATCAACATTACCTCTGACAATACGATACTGAATGGTACGATCGGGCAACACAGTGCGAATGAAGCCGCCATCGAAGTGGATGTGGTTACCATCGACAGTCTCTTTGCTGAAAAAGGAATCAGTATCGATTACCTGAAGGCTGATATTGAAGGATTTGAAGAAAATATGATCAGGGGTGCGCTGGAAACCATCCGACAAAGCAAACCGAAAATTGCCATCACCACCTATCATGAGGGGCAGGATTATGAAAGGCTGATCACATTGATCAAAAGCGTGGTACCAGAATACAATTACCTCTTAAAGGGGATTCATTACCTATCAGGCAACCCCGTAATGTTACACATGTGGATTTAACAACAATATAAATGATGCAGGTATATCTAGATAATATTGTATTCTCCATTCAGAAAGCCGGCGGCGTATCTGCTTACTGGTATGAGCTCCTGTCTGGCATGTGCAAGAGCGACCTATCGGTCGGTTTTTTAAACGCACGGCCACAATCGGACAATATTTTTGAAAAAAAAATAGATTATAACCGTTTCAATTGTATCCGGGAAAGCCGGATCCCCGATAAATATTTAAGGTACCTGCCCTTGCGTTATTTACTTCCTGCCACAGCCATTTTTCACGGAGGATACCTGCGCGTATCTCCTCAAAAAGATATTCTGAATATCCTTACCGTGCACGACTTTGCACATGAACGGAAGTTAGCTTCAAAGTTTCCGCGCGGACTGGCAAATACCATGCAAAAAGCATATGGCATACGGCGGGCCGATGGCATCATATGCATCTCAGAGAGCACCAGAAAAGAGTTACTTCACTTTTTCCCCGACATTAACCCCACGAAAATAAAAGTAATCCACCATGGTATAGGGAACTTCTTCCCCATGGACAAACAGCAAGCCGTTAACTGCTCGCTTGACATCAACCTTCAGGAAAAATTCGTACTCTATGTAGGTGCACGCAGGAATTATAAGAATTTTCTCATGGCCGTAAAAACGCTGGAACTCCTTCCAACGGCTTTCCGCCTGGTTATAATTGGCGGCGAGCAATGGACTAAAGAAGAAATAACGTTGATGAATGAAAAAATCCCGGGACGTTTCCGCATTTTCTCCACAATAAGCCAAAGCGATTTAAATATATTATATAACCACGCTTTTTGCCTGCTTTATACTTCTGCTTATGAAGGCTTCGGACTCCCACCCGGAGAGGCCATGAAGGCGGGTTGCCCAGTGGTAACCACCAGCATGACATCCATGCCCGAAGTAGTGGGCAAAGCCGGTTTGATGGCAGACATACCTGATCCACAGCTGTTTGCAGAAAAAATCAGATCACTGGAAAATGAGACACTAAAACAACAACTGATTGCCCAAGGCCTGCAACAGGCACAACAATTTACATGGGATAAAAGCGTGCAAGAAACAATTAATTTTTATAAAGACTGCTGGAACCACAAATTTTCGACATGAGCATAATTTTCAAAATCACTTACGCGGCAAAAGTATTCTTAACTTCGGGTAGAAGCCTTAACTCCTTGCTTAAAAAAGGCGCTTCCGTGGCTTCTACACAGATACTCTTCAACTGCAGACATTACATCCCGCAATTGGGTACGATTATAGATGCAGGTGCCAATCAGGGTCAGTTTGCAATAGCTGCCAGTCACTTTTATCCCCATGCATGTATACATTCCTTTGAGCCCCTTCCTGATGTATATCCCATTTTACAGCGCAATACACGCCATGTAAGCAGCATTACTACTTACAACATGGCCCTGGGCAACTCTACCGGAACGCTCGAATTTTACAGCAATGCTTATTCTCATGCCAGCTCTGCCCTGCAAGTATCGGAACTGCAAAAAAACATGCTTCCGAAAACAGCTACCTCCCATAAGATAGAAACACCCGTAGAGCGATTGGACGACCTGTCTAACCAGTTGCATTTAACCGCACCTGTATTACTGAAAATGGATGTACAGGGATTTGAAAAAGAGGTATTGAAGGGAGCTGCGCAAAGCTTAGCACAAATTGATTACCTGCTATTTGAAAGTTCTTTTATTCAGATGTACGATGGTGAACCCTTATTTGATGAAATGCATGATTTTGTGAAAGCACTGGGATTTGAGCTCATCGCACCTGTAGGCTTCCTTCAATCAGAAAAATTACAAATCCTGCAAATGGATCTTTTATATAAAAGAAAAAGCGTATGAAAATTGTAGTTAATGATCACTCCGGCCATGCCTTCACCCTTCAGCTCAGTAAGCAGTTTGCACAGAGCGGACATCGGGTATTACATGCTTACTCCGTTTCGTTCCAATCGCCCAAAGGAAACTTTGAAGACCGTAATGGCCCGGAGTCTAACTTAACTGTACTTCCAATTACCATCAAAGGAATATTCGATAAATATTCTCTCTTAAAAAGACGGAAACAAGAAATTGAATACGCACAACAGCTCATCACTGAGCTGGAAAAATTTGAACCTGATGTAGTGGTGAGCAGTACAACACCATTGTTTGTACAGCAGCATTTGCAAACCTACTGCATCAGGAAAGGAATCAAATTTGTATACTGGTGCCAGGATATCTATTCCATCGCCATTCAGCAAATTGCGAAACAAAAATTGGGCTTTATAGGCTTCCCGTTGTGGTACTACTTCAAAAAGCTTGAAGCTGGGCTGCTGAGAAAAAGCACGCACGTGATCAGTATTACACCAGCCTTTAACCAACTCTTTCAACAATGGAATATCCATCCAGAGCAGGTAACCTGTATCCCCAATTGGGCGCCGCTTCCGGAAATAATGCTTACAGACAAAAAAAATGAATGGGCTAAACGGCATCAGGTGGCCGATAAAACCTGTATTGTTTATTCAGGAACCCTTGGATTAAAACACAATCCATCCATACTGTCTGCCGCTGCAGAACATTTCCGCAGCAATAGAGAAGTACTCTTTATTGTCATCTCCGAAGGTTTAGGAGCAGATTTCCTGCAAAGGGAAAAAGAGAAAAAGCAGTTAGACAATCTCTTGTTACTCCCTTTCCAGGATTTCAAAGATATGAGCCTGGTATTTGGGACCGCAGATATTTTACTGGCTATTCTGGAAAGCGATGCAGGCGCCTATTCGGTGCCCTCGAAGGTACTGTCATACCTCTGCGCAGAAAAGCCCATTGTGTTGGCAATGCCTCCCAACAACCAGAGCGCTGCCATTGTACTGGACAATAAGGCCGGCTATTGCATTACACCGGATAATCTGAAGGGCTTTTTCCAGCAAATTGAAAAACTGGTGGCAGATCCGGTGTTGCGACAGGAAATGGGTATTAATGGCCGCACCTATGCCGAAAAAAACTTCGACATCGCACATATTGAAAATCAATTTATGCAGGTGTTTACTACCAGGCTAAACTGATAAGAATAAGCTGTTCCGTTCATCACTCTCTAAAAACGTTTAATATGAAAACTCACATCCACATTAATTTCCTACTCAGACTCTTATTGGACTACTTCGTTTTGATTTTGGCTTTTTTATGTACGCTTCAGTATACTTCTGGCCTGGGCAACCTCCACTTTTCGTTATTCAACCTATTACTACTGGGTATAAGCATTAGCTCATGGACTGTTATTGGTATGTCTATTCATTTGTATGAAGAATTTAGGACAAGATCGTTCGCCTATGAGTTTATCGCTATTCTCAAAACCACCTTGCTTCACGCCTGTTTCTTCACCTTCCTTTTTTTCTATTGTTTTAAATACTTCCCCTACCCCAGAACATTTACGCTACTACATGCCTTTTTAATCTTTACCGGCATTACCGTGGTTAAATTTTTTGTAAAGCAGTCTTTGCTCCGGCTGAGATCGAACGGCTATAACATCAAAAACGTACTGATAGTAGGCACTGGTAATACCGGAATGAAATTCTATAACACCATTACCTCCAACGATCACTTCGGCTACCGCTGTGTGGGATTTGTAGATGAGCAAAGCAATCCCGAAATCAACGAATATTACCTGGGGAAAATATCCGATCTCTCCGGAATACTCGAAGATTATGAAATAGACGATGTTATTGTAGCCTTGCCAGAAACACAGACTGTTGAAATGGAAAAAATTATTATCGCCAGCGAAAAAGAGGCCAAACGGGTGAGGATTATAGCAGATTGCCATCGTTTCTGCACATCTACAGCCAGTATGAATTTATTCGGTTCATTTCCACTTTTAACCATCCGTACCTCCCCTTTGGATGATTTGACGAAACAAAGGTTTAAACGCATTTTCGAACTTTGCTTCATGACGATACTTTTCTTTACGGTGTTTTGGTGGCTTTTCCCTATCATTGCCGTGCTGATCAAACTGTCTTCTCCCGGTCCGGTGCTGTTTGTACAGGAACGCCAGGGTTTAAACAACAAAAGGATAAGATGTTACAAATTCCGCTCTATGATCAGCAATAGCGCTACCGTAAATGCGAACGGACAATACCTTCAGGCTACGCTCAACGACTCGAGAGTTACCCCGATAGGCCGGTTTCTCAGGAAAACGAATCTCGACGAGCTTCCACAGTTTATCAATGTGTTAATGGGCGATATGGCACTGGTAGGCCCGCGTCCGCATCCCATTCCTTTGCACCAGGAATCGAAAAATACCATTCAAAATTATATGCTCAGACATGTAGTAAAACCGGGAATTACAGGATGGGCACAAGTGAACGGCTACAGGGGCGAAACCAAGCTTTCGGGCCAGATGCAGAAACGTGTCGACTTCGACCTGTGGTATATTGAAAACTATAGTATATGGCTCGATTGCCAGATCATTTTTCAGACATTAATGAATATGATCAAGGGAGATAAAAATGCCTATTAGTTCCTATAAGAGCGCCGAAAGGCGCTCTTATAGGAAAGGTTTAGTTATATAATCCCAGCTCTGCCAAGGAGGCAAACTGTAATCCATCTTGCGCAGAAGTGGCAATTACCTTAAGGTACCTGAACGTTTTGGCACTGCCAAATGCAAAATATTGTACACCCGCAGCGTTCTGTGCAACATAATTATTTACTGCCGTAAAATTTACATTATCGGTACTGGTTAAAACCTGGAAGTTTTTAATCGCCCTGCTTAATCCACTTCTTTGTACTAAACTTAAACCTTTGGCCGATTTGGAAGAACCCAGATCGATCACCACCTGATGCGGATAACTGGTGGCAGAACTGGTCCAACGTGAATGCCAGAAGGTATTTTCGTTGCCATCTATTAGGGTAACCGCTCTACCATTGACAGCACCCTCACCACTGATTTCTTCGGAGCTTACCGAATTGATGCTCCATCCACTTTTACTCAATTCTGTTAAGGGGGCAACATTATCCTGCAGTGTTGATGGATCTGTACCTGGCGCAGGCAAACCTAAAGCAGCCATATCCGAATAAATTTGAGTGGTAGCAGCCGGGCTTGATAGATTCAATCCCCATTTCTGAAAGAAATTACTGAGGTTTTTGCCTGATATATTACAAGCTTTCAACATAAAATAGCGCATCTGGGCATCCTCATTGGCCAATATTGGATTTTCGGTACGCATTTCTTTCGCCAATGTCCTATAAAAATTATCGCCATAAGCGAGCGTTAATTGCTGGAACATGCAGAGCCTGATAAACAGATCGCTTAAAGGATTGGCGTAACCTGTAGCCCCGTTATAATCTTTGGTTCCGGCTGCTTTTCCTAAATAGGCAAAGGCTTTTGGCCAAACGCCATCCTTTACTAACCTGTTAGGGCCGGGTGTAAGCATACGCTGAACATATAAACTGTACAGGTTTACCGAAACTTCGCCCAATGCACCCCAACGCCACTTCATTTGGTGCTGGTGGCCCAGTTCGTGCCATACGCCCCAGCCATCATTTAACGCACTGAGTGTTAAAATGGCGTTTACATCCGAAGTAATGTAGGCCGTACGGTAATCATAGGCGAAAAAATAATAAGCAGGATCCTCATGCTGCGTTAAAAGATAGGTATGCACGCTTTTTGTATGTATGGGTAAGGAATTGTCTAAACCGTTTAAATCATCCTCCAATGCAATGATCTGGGTGATTTTGTTAAGTACGGCATCCTGGTTTTCGCTTTGGTATTGGATGGCTTTTGTCCGCGATACCACTAGCATACAATTGGAACCCTCCAGCACTACATCAGGCGTAGTGTAGGTTTGTAGCTGATTGATCCAGTCTGAATTTGTACTTACGCCAAGCTTGTAATATGGAGCATATTGATAACCGCTGTTAAAAGTCACCTTAGCGGTCGAGCCCGTGGTCGCATTCGTATACCTGATCCACAATAAGCCACCAACTGCATTGCTAATGGTGTTGGTGCCGGCGGTTAACTGTACTGCCGCAGGCTGGGTATTCCAGGTGCCATACCTCGAATAAGTACCGATCAGCAATTTAGGCAGGCGTGTGCCCGCGGTTTGTTGTACGCTTATATTTAAGGTCGCACCAGGTGCCATGTATAAACCTGTAGCCGTAAAATCGGTTAATTGCCAATTGTCTTGTAAACGGTTTCTATCCGCTAATCCGTCTATTTTTTCCGTAACATTAAAGACATTGACCTGGGTGGCAGACTCCACCGTGGCACCATTTGTTGTTTTTGAACTGCTCACAGTTTCTTCGGGCAATACAGCTGCTTTTTTACAGGCCGAAAGGCCTAATGTGGCCAGAACAGTAAAGAGTAATAGTTTCTTTTTCATTGGGTAGGTTTTTAGGTATTTGGTTATAGATGCCAAAAATTCCTGAAGATTAGAATATTTGGATTGATTTAGTAAGTCATGTTTTAGGGGCAACACCGAACCAATGATTTGGCATGAATCAGGTCCCAAAACCTCAGCGTCTGTTTAAATCGTCATTCTAATGTATTTATATTTACAACAGGATACAAAAAAAAAGACTGCGCAAACGTTTGACTATCTCAAGCGGAAATGTACTCATGTCATTATAAGAATCATGATAAACATGAAATAATTGATCCGTTGGATTGGACTTTTCAAACCAGTAAATTTGGACTTTATAACCTAATTAGCTTTATCTTTAAGCTGTAATTTTGCCTTATAGATTTTAACTATGGAAAATTCAGCAACAGTTTTAGTAACGGGTGGAACAGGCTTTATAGGCCTGCAGGTGATCTTCCAGTTACTGCAAAAAGGCTATCGGGTAAAAACCACGCTCCGGTCCTTAGATGCGCAGCACACCATCATGGAAACCCTGGGCCAAAATGGCATCACCTCTTTTGATCACCTCTCCTTTATTGAAGCAGAATTAACAAAAGATGCGCATTGGGCCGAAGCCATGAGGGATTGCAAATATGTGCTTAGCGTGGCTTCGCCTGTATTTTTCGACATTCCAAAAGATGAAACCGAAGCCATGCGCCCGGCCATTGAAGGGACATTAAGGATATTAAAGTTTGCAAAAAACGCGGGTGTAAAACGCGTGGTGATGACCTCAAGCTTTGGTGCCCTGGGTTTTAGCCATACTGATAAAAATACCGAAACCACCGAGGCAGACTGGACAGACCCGAATTTAAAAGGTTTATCCACCTATGAAAAATCAAAAGGGTTATCGGAACGCGCAGCCTGGGATTTTATCAAAAAAGAAGGTGGTGATTTAGAATTCGCGACCATTAATCCCGTAGCCATTTTAGGTCCCTCTTTAAATGCGCATGTTTCGGGCAGTTTTGATATCCTTAAACATCTGTTAGACGGATCGATGAAAGCAGTGCCCAACATTCCATTAAATATAGGCGATGTGCGGGATGTTGCCGACCTGCATATCCGCGCAATGGAAAACCCTGAGGCCAAAGGGCAGCGCTTTATCGCATCGGCAGACGGACAGATTTCGATGCCTGAAATCGCGAAACTCTTAAAGGAGAAAAAGCCCGATATTGCTACCAAGGTATCCTTAAAAACTATTCCAAACTGGATACTCCACCTGGCGGCTTTATTTAATGCACAGGCCAGAGCAGGTGCGATGTTTTTAAGGGTAAACCGTAAGGTAAGTAACGAAAAAGCAAAAAAAATGTTAGGCTGGACACCCATTTCGACCAACGAACAGGCCATCCTCGCTTCGTTGGAGAGTATGATAAAATATGGAGTTGTAAAATGATCAATCTGGCCAAAATACCTGATGCCGAAATTTTATCGGAGCAGTTTATCCCTGATCATGTTTTTGTCTACCTGGCAAAAGGAACGATCAATTGTTATGATGCCCATAAAACCTACACCTTCAAGGCGGGTGAATATTTCATCGCACAAAAAAACCGCCTGGCCAGATATAAAATCAAAAATGATAAAGCCGGATTTGAACCTGTGATGTTCTGTTTTGAAGAAGCCTTTCTCCGCGATTTCCAGCAAAAACACCAGGTATTCACCACACAGGCTAAATCGTCAGATACCTTTCTTAAAATAAAAAATGTGTCCTTCATATCCAGTTTTATCTCTTCCCTGATCCCTTACCAGGATGGCCCCGGAAAGTTAAATGCCGCCTTTGAAGATTTGAAATATGAAGAACTGCTGCTCATTCTTTTACAGGCTGAGCCAACACTTGGAGGCATATTATTTGATTTCGCTATGCCCGAAAAAATAGACCTGCAGAAATTTATGCAAGGTAATTTCACTTTTAATGTAAGTATAGCACGTTTTGCTTTTTTAACAGGCCGCAGTTTATCTGCCTTCAAACGCGATTTTAGAACGGTATTTAACGATACGCCCAACCGTTGGCTGGTGAAAAAGCGATTGGAAGAGGCACATTTCCTGATCTCCAAAAAAGGCAAAACATCATCCGAAATCTACCTCGATCTGGGCTTTGAAGACCTGTCGCATTTTTCATTTGCTTTTAAAAAGCTGTTTGGCTTTAGGCCAACGACACTTGGTAAGGATACAAATAGGTAGTTTCTTTTATTAATATATTAGATTTATACGGACTAGTTGGATTAACATAATACTTTAATAATGGCTTATCGATAAAAATTTATCATTGTTTTCAACCTTATGATTTGAAACCAAATTCATCTTCATTTTCCTGAACCCCGCTTTGGTGCAAAGGAGTTTCAGCGACAATTGCATTAAGCACTACTTGGCATTTGGATTTTGCCATGAAATATCTAATTATCAGGATCAAAATACCACATGTCAACGCAAAAAGAAATGGATCTGCTTTAAAAATGCTTATTACGATTAATAGTGTTATCCAAAACAATTCAAATGTTAATGTTAAATAGTAGCTGAACCTTATTATTCTTTCTTCACCAGATTCAATAATCTCAAATGTTCCTCCGTTTATTTTGTCAAATTGTTTACCGTTTGATCCCCAACCTTGAAGGTCAAAGGAAATGCTATCGTCTTTTTGCTTAATTAAATTATAATCGGCTTTATTTAACCATAAAAAGTATTTTTTCTTTTAAAGCATTTGCTTTCAGTTTTGATGTGCGTTCTATTTTATAATGAAGTTTCATTTTTGTTGATTTTCAAGACTTTCAGATGCTCATTTTTGGATTTAATTTTTAAATGCCATACAATAGTTCTACGCCTCCCTCAAAATCTTCTCCATCTTCCTGCCCTTGGCCAGCTCATCAACCAGTTTATCCAGATAGCGCACCTGTTTGGTTAAAGGATTTTCGATTTCTTCTATCCGGTACCCGCAGATTAATCCGGTGATGAGGTGGGCCTTGGGATTTAAAGTAGCTTTTTGGAAGAATTCTTCAAAGGTTACTTTTTTATCGATGAGCGCCTGTAGTTCTGCGTCATCAAAACCCGTTAGCCAGGTCATCACCTGATGCAATTCTGTTTTTGTTCTGCCTTTCTTCTCCACTTTAGCTACATACATCGGATAAACCGAAGAAAAGGTCATTTTGGCGATGCGCTCGTTATGCGTGTTAGCAGTATTCATACCCTCATTTAATGTTAATTTCCCGATTGTTTTTACCGAATACCAAATTAACACTTATTTTTCTGGAAGCCAATATCAGCCCCATCCATGCTGGAAAAAACTGAAATTATCCTCAGTATTTCCCACTAAGATGGGACTGAACCGGTTTTTTTTTATTGGTTTAAGCTTTTCAGGAACATTTCGGGATAACGTGTACCTGCAACAATCCCCGCGGGCATAATGGCTTCAATACTTTCCAGCTCTTTATTATCGAGCCGAACATGTTCAGCAGCAATATTCTCTTCGAGGTATTTGATCCGCTTGGTTCCCGGAATCGTAATGATGTCTTCCCCCTGGGCAAGCACCCATGCAATAGCCAGCTGGGCAGGGGTACACCCCTTCACCTCAGCCATCGTTTTAATTTTTTCTACGAGCGCCAAGTTTTTGTAGAAATTCTCGCCCTGATAACGGGGCATGTTGACCCGGCTATCTTTAAGGTCTTCGGGTGTTTTAAATGCACCGCTTAAAAAACCCCGGCTTAAAGGGGCATAGGCAACCAGTCCGATACCCAGTTTACGGATGGTGGGCAATACTTCTGCTTCAATGTCGCGGCTCCACAAGGAATACTCGATCTGCAGTGCCGTGATGGGATGAACGGCAGCCGCTTTTGTAATGCTTGCCGAAGATGCCTCCGAAAGACCGACATAACGGATTACCCCATTTTGAACCAGGTCGGCCAATGCGCCCACCGTTTCTTCTATCGGGATATTGGGGTCTACCCGCGCTGGTGTATACAGGTCAATATAATCGGTTTTGAGGCGTTGCAAACTATACATTACCGCATTACGGATGTAATCGGGATGGGTATATACAGGACCGCGTCCCATGGCCCCATTCGGTCCGGGGGCAATAAGCTGACCGGTTTTTACGGAGAGGAATGCTTTGTCGCGCCTGCCCTTGATCGCCCGGGCAATCAGCTCTTCGTTGTGCCCCATGCGGTAGTAATCGGCCGTATCTAAAAAATTATGCCCGAGTTCAAGGGCTTTTACGATAATGGAGATCGATTCTTTATCGTCGCTTTCTCCGTAAGCGCCCGACATTCCCATACAGCCCAGGCCTACTGCCGATACTAGGGGTCCGTTTGTTCCAAGTTTTCTGTTCATCAGTCAAGTTTTTATAATTAACCAAAGATCAATAGCCTGGCACAAAGGAGGCCTGACAAAACAAATTAGTTCCCTGACAAATCCTGAATGAAAGCAGCGATCGGTTTGCCTGTCACCTTTTTAAATAAACGGGAGAAATATTCCGGATCGTTGAAACCCAGTGTAAAGGCCAGTTCTTTAATCGATGAACTTTCAGCATAGTAGATACGGCGTTTGGCTTCTAATATTAGCCGGTTGGTGATAAATGTTTTTGGCGAAAGCCCGGTATAATGTTTAACGATATGGTACAAACTATTTGGATTAAGACCGAGCTGGCTGGCAATATCGATAACGGAAGTATGGTCGGTGAGGTGGTTTTCTATAAAACGTTTAAAACTGATGTATTTAGAGAGTTTATCGTCGGTAAGGTTTTGATCATTCGCAAAATAAGCGGCATTAATTTCTGCCAGCAGACTGTTGAGGTGGGCAAGGATCAATTCGTAACCGGTATCCATTACCTGCAATAAACCGAGTAATATTTCGAAAACCGATTTTACCCTTGCAGCAACAGCTGGGGTAAATTGAATCTTTTGATTGTTAAGCGGGTTAACCAGAAAGGGGTATTGCCTGGGCAAAAGAGAAAGACAATCCTCATCAAAACCAAGTTTATAATAGGCAATGCCATGATTCGTGCCTGGTAATTTATGGATCTGGTGCGGCAAAACAAATAAGAGTTCGTTGTTGCCAACATCAAATTGTTGAAGATCTACACCATGATGGGCCTTGCCTTCTACCATAAACAGGAGAAAGTAATAGGGCTTGCGGTGTGTAAGGCCATATTTATCGATCGATTCGCCTGGAAGATGACCGAATGTAGGGGAAATAATCCGGATACCAAGTTTATGATTCTGCTTAAAGAGATCGGGAAACGAATCAAGATTTAACATCAGGTAAAAATAGCTAAAATTATTGCGGGTTTGATCAATGATACGGCGTCTAAACTCAATAATCCTCCTGTTGTTCACCTGATCATTGGCATAAAGATTTCATGACACATGAAAAGCAATTTTGGCTGCTAAAGGCAGGTACAAGGTTCGATTCAGATACGGAGCAAGACCGGAGCTCCATCGGACAGTTTGGGTTTTGGTCCGAAAAAACTTAGATTGAGGTCTTTATTATTTTGTGCTCAATACCCGGGTTGTTTACATCCAGATCAACCCTTTTTTAGCGGATGTAATCGCCCATTAATCCTTTACAAAATGGTTAGAACCAATCATTTTACGTTACACTCCGATCGTGGACCGCGGCTTATTATTATTAGTCCTGTATTGTTCCAGTCAAAAGAAAAACCATCATTACTCCCGCCGATCAAAGCCTATCTATATGAGCACCTGATACTGGAAGAGTTTTGGGCACACGCAGCAGACTATAAAATAGAAATACCAAAGGAATTCGAAAGAAAGGACCTGGTGATTAAGCACGATCAGGATTTCGAAAAGGCCTATTTAGGCTACTTAATTTCAAGTGGTGATGAAAATCTACAATGGAAATGGGAAGGTGCCGTCATCAATCTCAGTAAAATTGAAATCAAACAAATAGAATATTTCTTCAATAGTTATCCTGAAAATGATGAAGAAATGGTGCCTGTAAAGTCCTAATGTTTCATCAAAGTATCAATCAAAAAGCCCAGAAACATCACCGACAAGCTGAAAGTAATCATTCCTAAACCGTAAGCCACAAGTGCCTTGAAATAGTTTACCGTTCTCTTTTTGTCAAAAAACTGTGCAATGGCCCAGGTACAGTAGGCTACCCCTGCGATTCCTGCAATCTTCATCAGTCCGGATTTTGTCAGACCTTCTACAAAAGCGAAAACCGCAAAGACGAGCATCCCCATGCCCATTACAAAACAGAGCAGGATTAAGATTTCGAAAAAATTGTACCCGTATTTACTAAAAAACAGTTTCAGCCAAAAAGCAATGTACATGCCCATAATCATGTTGCCATAGCCATAATGGTTTTGCACCCAGCCGAAAATTAAACCTGCGGTTGATACTTTGTTGTTGCTGTAACTTACATATCCTTGTTCGATATGAAAGAAATGATCGATTACAGTATAAATTAATGAGGTGATGATGATAAAGAGAATGGGTTTTACCAGCCTGCTCCGGTTGTCGGCAATAAACGCCCTGATGTTATGGCCTGGCCTTACCATTAATTCTTTTATTGTGTACAATATGCCTTTTTCAAAATGCAGCACATGCTGAATTTCGTGCAGCACATAATGCCAGTCGACCCTTTTAAGCTGCGCGGGCTGGCCACAATGGCCACAGAAATGATTATTTACAACATGGTTGCAGTTTCTGCAATTTATCAGCTCGGGAAGCATACACTTTATTGATTAATATTTTCCGTTTGACGTAACCTGATCTCATCACTCACCGATTTAAAGGAGATATAGACCGGTAACCAGGTGATGGGCAACACCATTACCGGGATAAAGGTTACCAGTTTTGCCTTCAGAAAAAACAAGGTTAAACAGATCAGCAGGCCTAATATGATAAATCCAATTAAGGCACCTTTTAACTTTGACCTGGTTTTGTTTAATTCTTCCAGGCTCAATTCAGACCATTTTTTCATCGTTCAAAATCTTTTCCGTAAAAGTGGATACAAAAATATTTTCAAAGGCTACACTTTAGTGTAAATTTGTGTAAAGCCATCCCGTAAATGACACACAACAAGCTCTCCGGTCTGCTTACCAAAAATAAGGTTGAAAAAATATCAGACGACGACTATCTTCAACAGCAAAATTATCTCGAAGTGGTAAAAGCTTTTGCCAGGTTAACCTATGAGAGTGTGTATGTGATTGATTATGAAAAGATGGCTTTTGAGTATGTGTCAGAAAACCCATTGTTTTTATGTGGTTATCCGGCAGAAGAGGTACTCAAACTGGGCTACGGATTCTATTTTAGAAATGTGCCGGAAAAAGATTTAATCCTGTTAAACCTGATCAACGAAGCTGGTTTTGATTTTTTTGCCAAAGTGCCCGGCGAGGAGAAAAAACAGTACAGTATCTCCTACGATTTCCATTTACTCAATCAGGAAGGCAAACCTATGCTGATCAACCACAAGCTTACCCCATTGTTTTTAACCAGCGAAGGAAAGATGTGGAAGGCGATATGTATTGTTTCCATTTCACATCACCAGCAGGCAGGCAATATCAGTATCTACAAACAGGGAACCGAAGACTTCTGGAAACTGGATATCCAAAGTAAAATCTGGTACAGATCGGAGAAACCAAAACTCAGCAAAAGGGAAATAGAAGTATTGCGCCTGCATGCACAAGGTTTAACCATTAACCAGATTGCCGATAGAATATTTGTAGCGCCCGATACCGTGAAGTATTACAGAAGGCGGATTTTTGAACGCCTGGAAGTGAGCAGCATGGTAGAGGCGCTTTCGTATGCGGTTAACAATAAGATGATTTAAGTACTGTTACCCATGGATTTTTTAGTCCTATCTTATATTACCCTTTTAATATGCTTAGCCGGGCCTGCCATATATCACTATTTTATTTGATATTGTCTTTTCAGTTCCATTTCTACGGCAAGCATAATTTTCAGATCACCCTGTACAACAATCCGTTCATTTTGCATAAGGCTTTTTTTAACCGCATCTAACAACTCGTTTGCTTTAATAATTCTGATCTTTTCCAAAATCGGCCTTAACTTCTCCGAATTGATGGCGTTTTGAAAATCGGGGATCAAAGATCCGCCTTTTAAATAGGCCGAGGAAGTACTTTTCCAATTTTTAAAATCTATTTCGCTGCTTCGGAGCGGGTAATTGCTAAATGCCAAATGTTGCATAACCGCTTTCCAGAAATCTCCATAGGTATCAAAATTTCGAATGCTGCACTGTTTTCTGATTAGATTGTACAGTACTATGGTGCTATAAACTTCCTGCTGGGGATAAAGTATTTTATCATGTCTGCTTATCTTTTCCTTAGTTGATGCAAGCGCGTAATACAGATAGCTTAAGTCCCTTTCCCAATTCTTTAGCTGAATTTTTTCATCCATCGCAATCTGCCTGAGCAAGCCTGATTCTCCTACCACTTTATTAGGAGCGACTGTGCTATTGGCTATGTCTCCAAAGCCCTCAACCAGAATTTCTCCAGGCCTGAAATAGGTTACTTTTTCTTTTAACGCAGCATCCATCTGTTGATAACTTCTCCATTGATCATCGGTTCGTCCGCAGAATAAAACTTTCTTTTTCCCTAGTACAAGTTCTTTGATGTAAAGTTCCTCCTCTCCTAATCTGGGTATATTACCAAGATCAGACAATGAGGTTATTTCTGGCGAAGCTTTTAAAGCTGTCCTATTATTTAAATATGAGCTGAGTACTATACGCATTGAACCCAGGTGTGCAGCACCACAGATGATAAAAATTTTATTGTGGGTTTTAAGTATCCTTGCAATAACCTGTAGCATATTTTGGTCTCTGAGCAGGAGATTTCGGTTATTTATAATATTATAAATGCCATTTTTGAAAACCTTATGGTACTGCTCTTCATCACTTTTGCTTGGTGTAGTACTATAAGTTTGCAAAAAATGTTTTTTATATAACATCAAAAAATATGCTGGGCTTGATTCCTCAACGGTTAACGGATAGCCCATACTTCCCATCATCGTAATGATATTACTAAAGAAGGCCCCGAATGAAATGCCACTTGCGGGCGTATATGCTTTTGCTAAAAAAGATACTATTGTGATATATACATCTTCGCGCTTATATTCTTTGAGCAGCTGGTTGGTAACAGCACCAAATTTGGCATTATCCCAAAGATGGGTTTCAGCACCTCTTTTAAATGCTTCAAAAATACCGAAACCGCTTTCGCCCCCAAAAGCTGTTGTTATTTCAACTTCAGGGAAAGCAATGCTATAAGCCTCGGTAAGGATGACACTTGGGTTGATCTGATCAAGTTCAAGCCGTAGACTTTTATACATGGGATCCTCAACATTCGAAACAGTGTGGTTTGTTCCAAATATTTCAATGGTCTTGCCCTTAACATTAAATACCGTATGCGCTGTTTTTAGTTTATTTTGGTCGAGTGTGTCGTAATAATGTGCAATTTCCCTGGTGATTTTTTTTTCTATACTGTTTTGTGCGTTGCATTGCTTATTCGGGAAAATTAAAGTACCTGCAGATAAAACAGCACGAATAAACATTGGCCTACCAAGCCGGCAAAGATATTTGGTTAGAAGCATAAAAATTAGAGGTTAATTTATAGCCTAAGATAGAAAATCAATTTCCAAAATATACAAATTTTGTTGAGGCAGATTTACTGATCCCAACCTATATTAACCTTTCAGACATTATCCTAGCAATTAAGTTATTGGCCAGGATCTTTTAAATCCCGGCCAGCGCAAGCTTGACCACCCCAATTCTTAAGCGTTCAGCCCACCATCAATCGTTAAAAATGAACCCGTAATGTACTTCGCTTCATCACTGGCAATAAAGTTTACAAATGCCGCGATATCTTCAACAGCACCATACTCGGGCAATGCCAGGCGCGTTCTCAGGAAATCGGCCAGCGGTGCATTTGCGGGGTTCATATCGGTGTCAATCGGTCCTGGCTGAATCAGGTTTACGGTAATTTTCCGTGCACCCAGGTCGCGTGCCAATCCACGGGTAAAACCTTGCAGTGCCGATTTGCTCATGGTATACAAAGTGGTTTCGGGACCTATAGCGTTATCGCCCATATTGCTGCCAATCGTAATAATCCGGCCACCTTCAGGCATTCCTTTTACTGCCGCCAAAGCCGCTACAAAAACCGCCTGTACATTCACGGCCATAATTTCGTTATAATCTTCGAGTGTGTGTTCGGTAAAAGCTTTACCCACATAAATACCTGCATTGTTGATCAGGATATCGATATGGCCAAAATCGGTAATCGTTTTAGCTACCGCTGCAGTTACTTCTGCTGGTACAGCACTGCTTGCTCTAAGGGCAACGGCCACGCCACCCGCAGCCTCAATTTCGGCTACAATAGCCGAGGCCTTCTCAGGCGAACTGGCATAAGTGAATACTACTTTTGCGCCTTCGGCAGCCAATTTTTTTACAATTGCTGCACCTATACCCCGGCTTCCTCCGGTTACCAGGGCGACTTTATCTGTTAATTTTTTCATGATTTTCTTAAATTTTCTGCTAAAGTAAAAGAGATACTCTACATTTGCAGGTAAGCAGCAAATTGTTAGGTACTAACAAATAAGTAAGAAATGAGAAAAGAAACTTCAACCAATGCTTTAAACGAAAGAATGATGATCGACAGTTGTGGTATGTCTTCTTCATTAGCCGTAATCGGCGGACGCTGGAAACCGGCCATATTGTGCCGTTTATCCTATGGCACCATGCGCTATGGCGAACTTAAAAAAGACATTGAAGGCATTTCCGAGCGCATGCTAGTGGCGCAATTGAGAGAACTGGAGAAGGACCAGATCATTACGCGTGTGGTTTTCCCCGAGGTGCCGCCAAGGGTAGAATATCAGCTAACCGATTTGGGCCGATCGATGAAACCCATGCTGGATGCCATGTCTAACTGGGGAAATATGTACAGGAAGCAGATCAACCAGAAAGAAGATTTGTCAGTTCCGCAAATAGTATAAAATTCGAGATTTCATAGTTATTTGGAAAGCAGTTGCAAAAGCTTTTTTTTAGCGTTAATCCTGCTATCCGCTTTATCTCACTACGTTCGATGCCTGCTCCTATCACCCACCTGCAACGGCCACTATTAGGGCACATCTTTGTAAACTAAATTTGCTTTGAACACACATTCTTAAGACGATCGTCTAGATATTAAATGATACTAATTCTAAAAAATTAGTATCTACCTATAAATATTGTTTTTTTCCGCTCTATGCCGCGGAGGCATGGTACTTTGGAGCGCCAAAGTACCCAAAGCGCTTTGTCAATCCAGCAAGGGGCCTTTTGCACAATCCCTACACATCAAAAAAACAGCGGCACTTTGTTTTGTGTTCAAAATTCTTGGATAAGTTGAATACTACTCATGAACACAAAACCACTGCGTTTCAGGTTTGCAGTTGCCAATTGTCCTATTCTGCAACTGTTTTTTTGATTCTTCCGGCCCTTGGGATTGACGGTGTTCTTCGGTAAAGCCATTGGTTTATTAACGGGAGCTAGCAAAATGCCTAAAAACCAATACAAGACAGGTGTGTACTAATGGTAGCTATAATAGGCAGGGGGTTTAAGTCGAAGTGCTGTTGCTAAATTGAAGGTTCAATGACATGCTGCCCGATAATCCATTTCTTTTTTCTGCCCTGCAGTCCCTAATACAACCACTTACCACGCCACCTAAACCCGATCGAAGCGAGATGCCTGTTATTTCAACCGGCAGAAGCGGGAGCGGGACTGTATTCACCCAAAAGCACCTGTTCCTGCTTTCCAAGAATAACAAACCCAGATAGCAAAAAATGATATACTTCAATGGCATGCTGCCCAATAACCAATTTCATTTCAGCGCCCTGCAGTCCCTGATAGGACGACTTACCCTGCCATTTAAACCCCTGCCTGCAGCAGGCAGGCGATCGAAGCGGGATGCCGGTTTTTTCAACCGGCAGAAGCGGGAGCGGGACTGTATTCACCCAAAAGCACCTGTTCCTGCTTTCCAAGAACGATTATAACGCAGATTGCGACTAAATTGACATCCTATTATGCTAGGCACCTATCTTAAAGATTATCATCCCTTTTCACCACAGCCGCCGTCACCATCAGCTGCCCGACATGGCGCATCGTATGCTCTGCTGCATGGAACAACAAACCAATCACGGTTGATGGAAGCCCTGCGCGGCCTACACCTCTAAAATCGGGCAAGGTTGCTATATCCGTATTTTTTAACTGTTCTAATGCGAGATCTACCTGGGTATTGAAACGGTTGACCAGATCGGCTACGGTATAGCCACCTGTCTTGTCGGTGCCTTCTTCGGCCAATTGTGCAAACTGAAATTCGGAAAGGCCTTGTGCCCGGGCGTAGGTAAATACCCGATCGAGTACGCCACTTAAATGCTGAAGGTGAAAACCTGTAGCGGCCATTCCGGCAGGCCGGATCCACAATAGAGCTACGGGAAACCCCTCCATGTACTCCGCAATCTCTTCCCTGGCCTGTAACAGTGCATGGGCAACCGGCTGGAGTAAGGGATCAATTTCGGGCAGTGTTCCTCTCTGCCATACTTCTAATTTTTGCGACATCCCTTAATATTGCTGTTAAACATAGGAGATGGTTACAATCAGCAGCCAGATTAAGCTAAACACACCCCCAAAATAAACCATCGGCATATTTTGTTTCAGGTTTTTCTTTACAAAGGCGGCATACAAGATCCAACCGAAAAAGGCAATAAAATATAGCGGAACTGCGAATAACAACATAACTTAAAATATATACTCAAATATAAACAAAACGAAGTAGATTCCTTTAATAACCGCTGGAATTGCTCAGTAGCGATAACCCAAAGAATTTGTTACACAGGGTATGGATACTTCCATGGGATTAAATTTATATTTGAGTTCACGCCGAAGCCAAATCCTCAATTACAACATGAAAGGAAACCAATACCTTAAGCTCCTGTTTTTAGTCTGCAACCTTCTTTTAACAAATATTTTGTTTGCACAAACCAAAACCACAGCAACTAAAAGACCTTATGACGTAGCTGCTTTTCTCTATCCTGCCTATGCAAGCGACGACCCCAGGTTGCGCCCGTTCTGGCCGGCAGGAAACGGGGAGTGGGAAACGGTGCTGAATATGCAGGAACGTTTCCCTGGTCATTACTGGAACAGAAAACCATTATGGGGACCGGTTAACGAGGCAGATCCTGCTGTAATGTCGATGGAAATTAACCAGGCGGTAACACATGGGGTAAATGTATTTATTTTCGACTGGTACTGGTATGATGGCAGGCCCTTTATGGAAACTACTTTGGATAACGGTTTTTTAAAAGCCGGCAATAAAGATCAGATGAAATTTTACCTGATGTGGGCCAACCATGATGTGGTAAATACCTGGGATACCCGTTTAAATAAATACAATGAAAATAATGTGATCTGGACAGGAAAGGTGAGTCGTGCAGACTTCGAAAAAATATGTAAGCGGAATATTGAAAAGTATTTCAAACTGCCGCAATATTACAAAATAGACGGGAAACCGGTTTTTATGATCTATGATATGCCGCAGCTCATTGAGGGGCTGGGTGGAGTGGAACAGGCTGAAGACGCATTAAAATGGTTTAAACGCGAAACAAAAAAAGCAGGCTTTCCTGGACTGGAATTGCAGTTAACCATGTGGTCGATCAATATGAACCATAGTGGTTTTGATGGGAGTAAAACCCAGAACCCCGAAAATGCATTTGTAAAGAAACTGGGTTTCACCAGCGCAACGCATTATCAGTTCTGTCATTTCGCCAATGTAAACGATGATTATCTAAACATCCTTGAAGGGGTAAAAAAAGAATGGGCACGCATCGATACCACTTTCGAATTTGTGTATTACCCGCACATCAGCGTAGGCTGGGACAATAGTCCGCGTACCGGGAAAAGCGCGGTGGTGAGAAACAATACCCCCGAAAATTTCGAAAAGGGCTTGCGCATGGCCAAAGCCTATGCCGACGCGCATCCAAAACAGGTGCCCTTAATTACCATCAACAGCTGGAACGAATGGACGGAAACCAGTTATCTCCAGCCTGACAATGTTTTTGGTTATGGATACCTGAATGCGGTAAAGAAAGTATTCGTAGATGAACAGCGGTAACTGATGTTATAAAGAAACCGTAAGTCCAAAGTTCCAGCCCAACCAGCCTTGTGCACCATTACTAAAATCGCGATGCCGACTGGGTGCAAATTCTTTTTTATAATGATTGGCAGAGGTACTACTTGGTGTACCCATTACATAATAAGAATAAGCGGGTCCGGCGAAAACGGTAAGTCGCGATAATACATTCACCTGAAAATGGCTTTGCAGCCTAAACAGATTATTCACTTCCTCAAAACTCCCCAGGTATATCGATTGGATGGTGCCTTCTGCTGCGATGGAGAAGCGTTTGTTCAGTACGAAATCGTGACCAAGGCCCAAACCAAATGTAAGCACCTGGGCGGTGTCTGAAAAGTTTTTACCGGCAATGAGTAAACTGTACAGATTGGCATTCCCGGTTTTAAAGGCAATATTGGTATTGATCACCTCATTGGTATAAACACTTATGTTACGATAGCCGTTGCCGGACAGGTTGATTAAACCGATGCTGACGCCTGATGAGGAATCGGCCAGATTAACCACACCCAATTGAAAGCCATCCATCTTTTTGGCATAATTAACAAGCCCCGCAATTTGCGCTCCCTTTAAACGGCCGTAAGTTTTATTGAGCACACCAGTCAATTGCACACCGGCTATATTTTTACCCAGATTGATCAATCCTGCTACCTGTGCCCCATTTACATCTTTTGCAGCATTGCCTGCCCCGGCCAGTTGAACGCCCCGAACCTTGCCATCTGTCCTGTTTAACAGGCCCGCTATCTGCACACCATCCATATCGAGGTTTACGTCGTTATAAGCGCCCGAAAGCTGCGTTCCCTCCACCGATCCGCCCACGATATTGAACAAACCTGCCATTTGGATTTTTTTGATATCGCCCTTGGTTAAGTTGAAAACACCCGCAACCTCTACACCATCTGTGCCGGCAGTATAGCCTCCAAGGATATTTAAGGAGGCCTTATTGATTACACTCGAGCTCATGCTGCCATGTGAGCTTAGTCCTGGTGTAAATGAAGCCTGAAAAGGGGTCTGTGCAAAAAAATCAGGGATATTCAGGTTCTGGATCCGTTGTTTGGAAGAGAGCAAAAACCGCCAGATTCCCCGTCCACCGAAGGTGTTCGAAAAGAAGGCACCACGCTCTTTATTGGGATCCTCATACTTTGTGGGTTTAATGTTGATATCGGCCAAAAAAACCAATGCGGTATCGCGGTAAGTTTCTTTACTGGCCGTTAAAACTACGCCACTGTGTTCGCCCCGAAAGCGTAGCGTAAAATATCCCATGTTATCGGTAAGTGCTGCCTGGAGTAATCTCTTTTCGTACACACTGGCCTGTTTTACCTTATTTCCAGTGCGGGTATCGATCACATAGCCACTGATCGCATATTCATTGTCGCCATTGGCAATATGTTCTGCTTCGATGGTAAAATGATTCACAGCATAACGCAAAATAATATATTCGGCGTTTTCTTTATAATCTACCTTCCCCTCAAATAGCTGGTCTAAAACTTCACGGACGGGGACATTTTTAACATTCAGACTTACCAGACTGTCTTGCCTGAACAAAACGCCATTGTAAGAAAAATAGAATCCTCCCGCCTTACTCATCATCTGCAAAACAGTGCTTACCCGCTCTTGCTTAACGTTTAGCGTAACCCCTTTTGATAAATTCCTGCGGTAATCTACCATAGTAACCTGTGCCATACAGTAGCCCGAAATAAAGAGCAATAAAATAACCAGTATATTTCTCATTAATGTTTATCAGACAGCAAAATGTTATCGCCGTTACGGGTAATGCTTAAATTTAAAGTTTCACAGATAATATTCAGGTTCTCGTTTATAGAACCCATTCTCAAAGTGGTACTGATCGTTAATGACTTTGCCTTTTGATCTAAAGTGATATTGGTTCCATAGGCTTCATTCAAGGTATTTATCAGTTTTGATAATGGGATATTATTGGCCTGGAATATTCTGGTTCTATAATAGTTATACAACTGATCGGTGCTTTGTTCTTTTGCCAGTTTACCTTCATTGCTGGTAATGAGGATTTTTTCGCCTTTGTAAAGTTTGATTTCCTGATTCGCAAAGCGGACCCTAACTATTCCGCTTTCTACATTAATTTCGGTATCTTTTTGGAGGTGTTTGATGTTGAAGGAGGTACCCACCACTTCTACACTTACCCGGTCGATACCGATTACAAAAGGATGGGTTTTATCTTTGGCCACATCAAAAAACACCTCGCCCTGCACCAGTTTCAGCTTTCTGTTGTTCTTAAAATTACCGGCATAACTGATATTGGTATTCTTGTTCAGCGTCAATGCTGATCCATCGGGCAAGGTATCCATACGAATCTCTTGTTTAGTCGTTAATTCAGTATAATTTCCGGGGCCGAATAAACTGTATCCCAGCCATCCCCCCACAGCAATACACAATACCGCAGCAATCCTTAACCAAAGCCTGGGGGCATTTAACGGTTTTATGGTTCCTCCCTGTGGTTTTAAACCTTCTCTCCTTGCCTTAAAGCTTGTCCAGGCCAGCTCTTTGTCCCTTTTGCCTTCATTTTTTAACGTATTGCTTAGCTGCCAGATGGTTTCCAGCTGCGCAAAATGTTTTGTATTGGCCTCCGTAGCTTGTAGCCACTTTTCTACCTTTT
The DNA here is from genome assembly GCF_056490705.1 of Pedobacter humicola. NCBI lineage: Bacteria > Pseudomonadati > Bacteroidota > Sphingobacteriia > Sphingobacteriales > Sphingobacteriaceae > Pedobacter > Pedobacter humicola. The sequence goes on from NZ_JBWJIG010000016.1 coordinate 98,818, forward strand.
TGTTTTCTTCTACAGTACTTTCTTTTAGAAGAAATTTCATCAATAATTCATCAGTCATGCGCTTTCTTCTTTCTAATTAAAAAAATCCTTATAGTACCATAGCCCCAGTAAAACCAATATCAGGAAATCGGCCAGTTTAAGCCTTAAAATCTTTAAGGCCTTACCCATCTGGTTTTCTACCGTTTTGATCGAGAGGCCTAAATGATCGGCTATTTCGCGGTATTTCAGTTCCTCAAACCTGCTCATTTGAAAAATGGTACGGCATTGTTCGGGCAGATGGTTTAAGGCTTCTCTTAAATGCTGTTGCAGCTCGCTTAGTTCGACTTTTAGTGAGGCAGGCTCATGTTCTGTGTTCATGGTGTGTACAGTAAAATCCTGGTATTTACTTTTGGTTTTTTCCTGCTTAAGGTAATTTAAGCTGTCGTTGTAAACGCATTTATAGAGATATGCTTTTATCGATTGTATGTTCAGGCCAGCCCTTTTCTCCCAAAACTTCAGGAACATGCCCTGTACAATCTCTTCGGCAACATCTTCATCTTTTAAGATCACCTGTGCATAAGCATGCAGGGCATTATAATGCGTTTTGAATAATGTTTCAAATGCGGTTTCATCATCGTACCGATGTGCAATTCCGGAAGCTACTGCTGTTAAGGCCACTGAATTAATTGTAATCAAATATATGTTTGTTTTTGTAATGAGTGAATTTTGAAGGCGAGAATGATGGAGTCGCGCAAGACCAACATTCTCTCATCCAATAATTACTAAAAGCTTATCGCCAAACCACCTGTATAACCCAAGAATAAACCGTGCAGACTATTGTCTTTTCTATCCCAGGTTTTTACATAATGTTTTTGCAGGGTTTTGCCTTCTTCGGTATTGGTGGATACAAAATTGAATGATGGCCCGGCGAATATTTCCAGATTAGGACCTATTCTAAATGAAGGCATCAGCTGGAAGGTAGATTTAAAATAATTACCGCGTTTAAAATTCTGCAATGAACCTCCAAGAAGTTCAGCATTTAACCTGAAATGTTCTGACTGGAAAAAATGTGCCCCTAAGCCGGCTTCGAAAGCATAAACCTCGTCGTTGTTTTTAAAGTTATAACCCGCACCGATAATGCCATACAGTACTTTACCGCCCGACCTGAAAGTGGCCATGGTCGTTAAATTTTGATTGGTGGTTAAAGCAATACTCTTTTCGCCGTTTTTAACAATGTTGATGATCCCGATCGGGTAGTCGCTGCTATCGGCAATATTAATAAAACCAGCCAGCTGAACACCCTTCACTTTCCTGGCGATATTGATAAAACCTGCAATCTGTGATCCCGTTACATCCGCAGCCTTATTCATAAAACCGCCAATTTGTACGGCAGACACATTTTTAGCGGCCCAGTTCATAAAACCAGCGATTTGAGCGCCGCTATTTCCTGTAGAGATATTGGTAAAACCGGCTATTGCCACACCATTGCCGCCACCGTACGTATTCATAAATCCCGCAAATTGTGCGCCCTGTGCCTGGCCACCAACGTGATTGGAAAAACCGGCCAGCTGCGTACCATTGGCATTTTTACGGATGATATTGGAAAGGCCGGCAAAAGAGATTCCCTTTTCTGCTGCCGAAACACCAGCCAACAGGTTCAACGAAAATACATTTGTATCCAGCGCGGCGCGTGTACCGTTTGTACTGATCGGATATACCAAACCGATATTTACCCTATTTTTTTTGTTTTCCTGCCCAAAACTGTTTAAGCTGGTGCTGATCAATATTACCAAACCCAATACCTTAATCCCTGCTATTTTTTTCAGGGTGGTATTTGTGGCGAATCTGTTTTTAATTTTTGTCAAAGTGCTGTTCATTTTTGTCTATTTTTAAAATGAGACAACGAACTGCACACTTACCCCTATGGGAGAGAAAAATAAATATTTTATACGGAAATGAGGAATGAATGATGGAAGATGGAATGGACTAATTGTTCTACATTTTGATAATCCCGGCTTGCGCTAGTTTCCCAACAAGCGCATCAATAGCTGAACGGTTTTATCATTTTAAACGATTAACCAGTCAACGCTCGTTGGAAACGAGCATTAGCAGAAATAACCTGGCTTGCGCTCGTTTCCAAACGGGTACGTCAATAGCTAAACGGTTTTATCGTCTTACAATATCGATCTCACCAAACCACCCTCTACCCTGATCGCTGCGCCATTGGTTCCAGAAGCCAGCGGACTCACGTAAAAAGTAACGGCGTTGGCAATTTCGCTTACATCCAAAAAGCGTTGCAGTAATGAAGTTGGCCGCATATTTTTGAAGAAATCGGCTTCTACTTCTGCTATGCTAATGTTTCCTTTTTTGGCCAGATCTTCGATAAAACCGCCCACACCTTTTGACTTTGTAGGGCCGGGCAGAATTGAATTTACGGTTACCTGGGTACCTTGTGTCAGTTCAGCCAAACCACGGCTAACGGCCAGCTGTGCGGTTTTAGTCATGCCGTAGTGAATCATTTCATCCGGAATAAATACGGCCGATTCGCTGGAGATAAAAATAATCCTGCCCCAGTTTTTCTTTAACATTTTTGGGAACAACTCGCGAGACAAGCGGATGCCGCTCATTACGTTAACTTCAAAAAACCTGAACCAATCTTCATCACTGATTTCTTCGAATGCTTTAGGCTCGAAGATTCCGGCGTTGTTGATCAGGATATCGACTTCCGGCAATTTTGCAATGAGGTTGCTTACTTCTTCGGCTTTAGAAAAATCGGCGGCAATGCCCGACACCAATCCGTTCCCGGCAATACCTTCTAACGCCTTAACCGCTTCCTCTACCCCCTCTTGCGATCGGCCATTGATAATTACTTTTACACCTTCCTTTAACAAACTTTCGGCAATTGCGAATCCAATACCAGCGGTAGATCCGCTGATAAAAGCTGTTTTATCCTTTAATTGTAAATCCATTTTTATTCTTTTAAATCATGTTGATGATAAAATGATGATTGCCCTGTGGCTAATACAAACTGAACAATTTTCTGGTTAAAATGTGTCATAGAAATATGCTAAATTCGGTATCAGGTCTACAACAATCTGGCCATCGTTCCTACTGGCAATTATCTGTCTAAAAATGGGGTCAAAACAAAAACAGACCTTGCTGTGCAAAGTCTGTTTTGTTCTTGTTTTACGGTAGATGTAACAATAGAACAACTCCCCTATGTATATTGTTTTAAAAAATGTAAAAAAATATTGATGAATAATAACTTGCTCTTGATTTGAGATTAATCTCCCCATTTTGGAAAGCTTTATGGCGAACTGCTTGTCACTGAAACACAAAAAATGAATCATGTTCTCTGTTAATCAGTGTCACCGTGGCTAATGCTTTGCGTCTCAACTGAAGGCAGTCCTTACAATCTGAGGTCATTTATCATGATTTAGAGGGGCAGACTAAAATAAAAGGTAGATCCTACACCAAGTTCGCTTTCTACCCAGATTTTTCCGCAGTGCCCTCTGATGATTTCATCACACAGATAAAGACCGATGCCAAAACCACTGATGTTGGCCATCTGCTTACTATTTACCCGATAAAAACGATCAAATAATCTCTCCTGATCGGTAGGCAGGATCCCCATGCCTTCATCTTTAACGCTTACCTGGGCAGTTTGATTTATGGTAACGCAGGCTACGTTAATGGTAGAACCCGGTAAAGAATATTTTACCGCATTGTTAATGAGATTCGTAATTACCTGTCCTATTTTATCTCTATCGGCGTTAACAGGGGTATGTTCTACAGGTGCAAAAATAATACGGTGTGAGGATATGGTAGCCAGCGATTCGATCTCTGCCTCTCTTACCAGATCGGCCATATCAAATAGCCTCAGGTTGATGGGTATTTTTCCGGTTTCTGCCCTTTTCATGTTCAGAAAACCATCTATCAGGGTACTCATCTTTTTGGTTTGGATGTAAGCCCTATCCAGAATGTTCCCGCTAAAAGTATCCTTGATCTTATGGGCACGCATTTGTAATACCTGAATATAACCACCCATTGAGGTTAGGGGTGTTTTGAGTTCGTGGCTTACCATGCTGATAAAATCATTTTTACGCTGATCATTTTCTTTTTGTTCCGTAATGTCCATCACGGTACCGGAAAAATAAGATTTTTTCCCCTTTCTGGTTGGGTTCAGTTTCCCTGTCGATCTTACCCAACGTTGCCGTTTGGTTCTTAATTCGATAATCGGATATTCCAGATCATATGATTTATTGCCTAAGAAAGCCTGATTAATTTCCTCGATTATTTTCGCCCGATAATCTTCCCTTATCTGTTCTGCAGCAGCTTCGTATGGCATGGTTTCATGTTCCTGATAACCAAAAAACTGTTTTAAGCGCAGTGAAGGAATAAATGCTCTTGTTTCGTCGTCAATATACCATATCCCCAAATCGGCCTGCTCTATAGCCATATTTTTTAGGTTTTCGCTTTCGGCCAGTTTTGCGTTTAACAACAGTAAACTATTCTGGGTTACGTTTAATGCATCGTTCGCCGATAAAAGCGCTTCATTGGCAACCTTAATTTCTTCATTGCTTTCGGATAACTCGACATTAAGTCCCTCTATTTCCTTTTGACTACGCATCAGTTCTTCGTTAGCGGCCAACAGTTCTTCGTTAGCTGCCGCAAACTCTTCCATTAACTCGTGCTGTTTTTCTATTTCACTAATCGAAGAAAGACGGAGCTCAATTTCATCCATCACTATTTTGGCCATGCGTTCCATAATGGCCCTTTCCTGTGCATCGAATTTCCGTGGTGTTTTATCTATAATGCACAGTGTGCCAATCCTGAAACCATCGGCTGTAGTTAATGGCGCGCCTGCATAGAATTTTAAACCAAAGCTACCCGCTACATTCGGGTTGGTGAGCAAACAGGGTTCTTCCGGTGCGTTTTCAAAAACCGTTACTTCCTGGTCCAAAACAGCGAGTGAACATACACTTACCCCCCTTTGAGCAGTTCGGGCACTGCCCATGCCCACATTGGCCTTAAAATAAACCTGTTCGGCATCAACTAGTGAAATTAATGAAATGGGCACATTAAATATTTGCGTGGCCAGCTTCGCAATATTATCAAAGGCATTTTCGGGTGGTGTATCTAATATTCTGTAACGTTTGAGGGCTTCAATACGCTCGATATCATTATCGGGAATAATATTCTTTCCGAACGTATTTTCCATTGTTGTTATTACGGTTTATAGTGATCGATAGACGTTAAAGTGAAGGGTTTCTATATTTAGAAGGAGCATTTTAATGTTCAGTCTACCTTTTGTAACAGCAAGGTTATACAAATGTTTGATACCTGTAAGTATTATTCCGAAAAAGAGTATTAAGGTTAGCGATCAGTATAGTGGGTTAATTGGAAATCAACTTTTTTAAGCAGGTCAAAAATATCAAAGGGTTTGGCAATAAAATCTTCTGCCTTGCAGCTTCGCCGCATTTCATTTAGGCCTGCGTGGGCACTCATCATCATAATGGGTATGCGTTTTGTTTCTTCATTACTTTTTAGGTTATCGCAAACCTTCAAGCCATTGCCATCAGGCAACCTAACATCAAGCAGATATAAATCCTGTGAAGCCTTACCCTCGAAAGCCATGAAATCTTTAACATTAGAGAAACCATATACTTCATACTGTTCATCGGTCAATATCATTTCGATAATCTCACGTATGCCCTCATCATCTTCCAATAAACAAATTTTCTTTCCCATAAATATAAAGCCCTGACCTATTAGCTGATTAGCACTAATTTTTAACACCGAATAAGTGATAATGTTTTAGATTATTCACGATTTGCCAAATCAACAGATATATTGATCCAATTAGATCTGCCTTCTGATCCGGGATAAGGATTGAGGGGTGATACCAAGATAAGAAGCGACATCGCTTAACGATACCCGATTTGCAATATCGGCCTGCTTGTTAAGAAACAGGCGGTACCTGTTTGTAGAATCCTGCCCTAAATAAAAATTGCGCGTATTGATCTTATCGATTAAAGCTTGCTGCGTAATCTGATCAATGAGTATTTTGAGATAGGGCACCTGTTCATAGAGCGCTAAAAGTGCCGTTCTGCTGACCGCGAATACCGCACAATTACATGCACATTGTATGCATTCTTGCGCGGGCACCTGATGGCGGAAACTATTTAAAATGGTACAGAACTGGTTCTCCTTTAAAAAATAATGGGTTACCTCATTTCCTTTTTCATTTCGGATAACGATGCGGAGCACACCATCCACAATAAAAAAGAGCTCTTTACAAACACTGCCTGGCTGCGTGAGTTCTTCCCCTTCCTTAAAGGTTTTGTGTTTAAAAGCTTCCATGATGAGTTTCGCTTCTGTTGCCGAAATCGGGTGATGCAGATTCAGGTAGCTAATGAGTGTATTGTACATGGATATTTATACGGGGGATTGGATTGCACAAAAATAGAAGCCCCGATCGATTTTACCAATTGGTAAGTGGATTGAGGACTGATATCTTAAAATTTGCACTTCAATTTACAACATCATGAAAATAAAAGCAAATGAATTTACACTGGAAGGAAAAACAGTGATCATATTGGGGGGCAGCTCAGGTTTAGGTCTTGCAACCGCACAGGCCGCAGCACAAGATGGTGCTAAAGTAATCATCGTATCCGGAAATCAAAGCAGGATCGATGATGCCTTAAAGTTTTTACCTGAAAATTGCAGCGGATCTGCAGTAGATCTGAGTAAGGAAGAAAACATTAAAGATTTTTTCGATTCAGTAACACCTTTCGAGCATCTGGTATACACCGCAGGCGAAAATCTGACCTTGAATACCATTAACGAAACCAATATTGAAGAAGCCCGTAAATTTTTCAACTTAAGGTATTGGGGCGCCTTTGCAGCGGTGAAGTATGCGGCAAAGAAAATCAAAGCAGGTGGTTCTATTAATTTAACCGGAGGAACCGCAAGTCCACGGCCGGGCGCTGGCTGGGGCATAGCCGCAAGTATATGCGCGGCGATGGAAGGTTTTACCCGTGCAATGGCAGTAGAGCTTGCACCCGTACGTGTAAATTTGGTTGCACCAGGCGTGGTGAAAACCAATTTATGGAACAGCATGAGCGAGGAAGACAGAAATAACCTCTACACAGGCCTGAGCGAAAGTTTGCCTGTAAAACGTGTTGGCGAGGCCAGCGATATTGCGCAGGCATTTTTATATACCATGAAACAGCAATACGGCACCGGACAGGTCATTTATGTTGATGGTGGCTCGGTATTGGTGTAAAAATGTAATCTGGAAGTAGCCTTTATTACTTCCAGATTAATTACGATAGTATTAACCTATTGAATCTGCCGCTTCACTGCTTTAAGCTGCGTGGCCAGCAATACGCCCCCAAGGGCAGCCGTTAGAAAAACACCCTCTAAAATCCATAAACGTTTTTTCTTTTTAAAACCACGGTAAAAGGTATGCGCTGCCATCACCCCAAGGCCAACAAACTCAATATTCCGTTGTACCCTCTTCGATGAGTCTTTGTTCTTAATTAAGGCAATCCGTAAAAGTTCGTCTATTAAACTAATGTTTTTAGAAACACTCTTTCTAATCTGCGCCTTACTTGCCGAAGCACCCAGTTTCTTTGCTGCGGTTTGTAATCCGCTAGTGGTAATTTCATTAATCAAACGTGTCTTAGTATCTTTTCTTTCCATATCGCTTTCCATAAGTCCTATTATTTCAACCCTGCTTGTCAGATATAGTTTTGACTAATTTGAGAAATTATAGGCCTTTCCTAAACCTAGCGGTTGTTATTGGCAGAAACAGAAGTACATTAGAGGCAGGGTAATCTTTTTTATTAGAAAATGAACGTGTTTAGCAATTGGCTGTCTTCGGCCCCGCTTTTCATTACAAGTCCTCGCTGCGCTGTGGGCTTTTCATTGCAATCGGGTTTAGGAACAAAGGTTCTGCGCCCTGCAACCGCCCAAATGAAATACAACTGTGGCCACCTGGCCCAGGCTGAAGCGATACCCTTCGGCAACGAGGTATTCCGAACCTTTGGAAAAGCGTATAAGCGGAGGACGGGAAGAAACCAAGTGTTGTGTACAGGCCTCTCGCTCCAAAGAAATAAGCATTTTAAAATCAGGGGAATGAATTGTCTGTCGTTCTTCACCGTCTGCAACCCGGCTTCACCCTTTACTCCGTTACACTTCAAGTCCGCTCCAATCGGGTCTGGGAACGGGGACTGTGCTATGCAATACGCGCGGAGTGTAACCGAAGGAGTAATTATGATCATCAATATTGTTTAGGAGAGAATAACCAGATCGATATCTTTCATCGCCAGGTTTTTGAGTAAACCGTTAAAAACTGCCGTGCGGAGGATCACCTGAAAAATATTGAGATGGGGCTTGCCAATACAAATGGTGGTAATTTCTTTTTCGGTCGCCAGATCGATGATGGTTTTGGTGATGGCATTGCTTTTTACTTTGATCACTTCGGCACCCAGTTCGGTAGCCAGTTTAAAATGGTTAATCAGGTATCGCTGCTTATCGAGTTTAATGCGTTCCATGCTTTCGCCATCACTTTGCACATACAATACAATCCATGGCGAGCGGTAGTAGGAAGCCAATCTTGCTGTTTTGCGGATCACTACACCTGCCGTTTCTGCGTTGGAAGAAATACAGGCTAAAAAACGCTCGGGCCTGAGTTTTATAGATTTGGGGATTTCGGTCTGTATTTTTCTCTCTACCTGATGCACCACCTCTTTAAGGGCCAGTTCGCGCAGCTGAAGGATTTTGTCAGACTGAAAAAAATTACTTAATGCCCTTTCAATTTTCGATTGATCGTAGATTTTACCTTCCTTGAGCCGGGTCACCAGTTCATCTGCGGTAAGATCGATATTGACGATCTCATCGGCGATCTCCAGTATCTTGTCCGGAATACGCTCCGTAACGGCTATCCCGGTAATCTGTTCAATCTCCTCGTTGATGCTTTCTAAATGTTGGATATTTACCGCAGAAATTACACTGATCCCGGCTTCGAGCAGATCGAAAACATCCTGCCAGCGTTTGCTATTTTTGCTGCCTTCAGCATTGGTGTGAGCAAGTTCGTCTACGATAACAATTTCAGGGTGGCGGTTTATGATCCCTTTCAGGTCCATTTCCTCTATTTCTTTACCCCTATAGAAGATTTTTCGCCGCGGGATGATCGGAAGGCCGGCAACAAGTGCTTCTGTTTCTGCTCTTTTATGGGTCTCCACATAGCCGATGCAAATATCTACCCCATTGCGCAACAACGCATGAGATTCCTGAAGCATCCGGTAGGTTTTACCTACGCCCGCACTCATACCAATATAGATCTTGAGCTTTCCGCGTCTGGATTTTTTGACGAGATCTAAAAAGTGTCTGACAGATTCTTCTTTTTGTTCTTCTTCCATGATCTTTTTTACCAGGTAACGCTCATAATTCCTTTTTCTATCAATACAGTAATGGCAATAATCAATACCAGGGTGAACAATACCACCATAAATCTAAAAGAAATCTTTTTAGAAAGCAGCTTGAGATGCTGCTCTTCTGCATAACTTCTTTTGATGGAGGATGCCCTACCCTTTTTTAATGCGCTTAGTTTTCTAATCATCAGCGTTCCTGAGATTGCTAAAAATAAGCTGAACAGGATTTCTATGTAAGGATGCATTGTTGTGTGATTAAAATTTATCTAATCCGCTACGCTGAGCCTGTCGAAACGCTTTCAACAAACTCAGCATGACAGATATTAAAGGTTGATGGTCATTCCCGCGCAGCAGAATCGCCTAATTCATCCCCCTGTCCCCTTTAAAGGGGACTATAGCAGGACTAAAACGAAACTGCAATACTTGCAGTAAGTGTGGCATTGGCGTTAACCGCTGCCGCGTCTCTTGCAAATATTTTGTCTTTGCTATCATAAGCCTTTCCTTCCAGTCTGATTACTGCGTTTGCTATTGGCGCATAATCCAGGTTTAAAGAGTAACCCTTGGTTTTAAAACCATTTGGTGTTCCGGTAGCAATGAAAACTCCGTTTTTATCTTCATAATATTCGAACCTTCCGGCTATAGCCCATTTAGGTGCAAATTTGTATTGTAGGATGGCCACTGGCGAGATCACCTCGTTTTTATCGTCACTGCCTTTTTCCTTTTGTTGGGTGCCATAATCAAATCCAACAGTCACATCAAATTTATCGGTCAGTTGGAAAATCCCATAAATGTTGTGGTAAAACCTGTTTACCCTAACCGAATCGGCACCCTCAGTACCCAGATAATTGCTGTAGTTCACGGTGATTTTATCAGTCGGTTTCCAGCTGAGTTGAAGTCCGCCGGCAGGTTTATCATTTCCGTTCACACGGGTAATGCGTTGCCATCCATTGAGGTAAAGCGCCGTTGCGGTAAATTTTCCATCTTTGGTACCATAAGTAATTTTAGCACCCGACTCATAATATGGGGTATTCTCCGAAGAAATATTTCTGGTGAGTACCCAACAGTCTTTTGAAACTGCACCTTCGAAACCGATATGCGAAGAAAAAATTCCGGCATCTATCCAAAGATTTTCCGATTTGGATAATTTTACACCTGCATTGGCCTCAAAGATATTTTTTAAGACGCCAGGCTCCGCAGCAAGGTTGGCATTGGCATACGTTCCTGCCATTACCGCTAAATTTGCACGGATATTTCCGCTATCGTAAGCGGCCTTGATAAAGCCAAGGTTCAGGTTCACTTCGTTTGCACGGTTATGCGAATAAATAAAAGCCGGACGGTTATGATCTGCTGGTTTGTTAAAATCGTATCCATAATAGGCTTCAAGGTAACCGCTTACTTTAATTTTTGGTTCTTCCTGTGCTTTCGCGAAGAATCCTGTAGTCAGTGTAGCGGCTAGTAATAGTAGTTTTTTCATTTTTTATTATAATTATTTTGTATTGGGCAAAGCCAATGCGGGCCATATCCTTTTATGACCCCATCCTGCTTTGTTATTGTTATTGTTATTTTGGGTATTATTTGTTAAAAAAATAAAAGCACTGCGGAGAATATTATTCATTAACATTAACCTAAGTCGCTGTCAGTCTGAGTTTGTCGAAGTCTTATTACTTATTAAAAGAAATACTTTTTTTGTTCTTCGACAGGGTCAGGATAACAGTCTCTCCGCATGCCCATCTTTAAAGTTGATCAAGCGCCAGGTTTAATTTCAGCACATTTACTGATGAAGGGCCAAAAACACCCATAAATGGCTTAAGCGTATTCATGGCAATCAGTTCTCTTACTTTTTTCTCATCCACTTTTCTTGCTTTTGCCACTCTTGCAACCTGAATGGCCGCACCTTGCTCAGAAATATTCGGGTCGAGCCCGCTTCCTGATGCAGTAACCATATCTGCAGGGATATCTGATTTTTTGATTCCAGGGTTGTATTTTAATAAAGTATCGATACGCGACTGTACCTCCTTTAAATAATCGGGGTTAGACGGGCCTTTGTTAGAACCTGCAGAACCTGCCGCATTATAAGCCACTGCTGATGGTCTTCCCCAGAAATATTCTGGTTTGCTAAAAGACTGGCCAAGCAATGCATAACCAACAGTTTTACCGTTCTTTGTGATTTTTTCTCCACCACCATTTCCTTTAGACATTTTGCCGATAAAGGCCACGGTGATTGGATATACTACGCATAACAGCACCAGTAATACAAGGGTTAAGCGGATGGATTGAATGATGTACTTTTTCATTTTCTTTTAATTTTTATTGTCATTCTGAGCTTGTCGAAGGAATTTTTAATGCGTTCGACTAATGTCCCGGTTTATCGGGAGACTCAACTTGACAGGATTTTTATATAAATAGTCCGACCAATAAGTCGATTATTTTAATGCCTATAAATGGCGCCACTACCCCACCAATACCATATATAAACAGGTTACGGCGTAATAATGCAGTTGCACCGATAGGTTTGTAAGCCACACCTTTTAATGCCAGTGGGATCAGGATCGGAATAATGATGGCGTTAAAGATCACTGCCGACATGATGGCTGATTCTGGTGAGTGCAGGCCCATGATGTTCAGGCTTTGCAAAGCAGGGATTGAAGCGATAAATAATGCCGGAACGATTGCGAAATATTTGGCCACATCATTCGCAATAGAGAAAGTAGTTAAGGTACCACGGGTGATCAACAGCTGTTTCCCGATTTCTACGATTTCGATCAGTTTTGTAGGGTCGTTATCTAAATCGACCATGTTACCAGCCTCTTTAGCAGCCTGTGTTCCACTGTTCATCGCTACGCCAACATCGGCCTGCGCCAAAGCGGGTGCATCATTGGTACCATCACCCATCATCGCTACCAGCTTGCCCAGTGCCTGTTCGTCTTTGATGTAGTTCATTTTATCCTCAGGTTTAGCTTCTGCGATAAAGTCATCTACGCCGGCTTTTTCAGCAATGTATTTAGCGGTCAATGGATTATCACCGGTTACCATTACGGTTTTTACACCCATTTTCCTTAGACGTTCGAAACGTTCGCTGATGCCAGGTTTAATGATATCCTGCAATTCGATTACCCCAAGGGCTTTTTCATTTTCAGACACCACCAGAGGCGTTCCTCCATTGGTAGCGATAGCCTTCACATGGTTTTCGATATCGGAAGGAAAAATATTCCCTGCTTTCTCTACCATATTCCTGATCGAATCGAAAGCACCTTTTCTGATCCTTCTTCCATCAGCGGTATCTAATCCACTCGAGCGTGTTTCAGCGGTAAACTTAATAAAGGTAGATCCCTCTGGTGTTCCGGCAGATTTTAAACCCTGTTCGGCTGCCAGTTCGATGATCGATTTCCCCTCTGGCGTTTCATCGGCCAATGAGCTCAGCATGCAGGCATCGGTAAAAGCTTTAATGTTTACACCTGCTGTTGGATAAAAATTAGTCGCTTTACGGTTACCGATAGTGATGGTTCCGGTTTTATCTAAGAGCAATACATCAATATCACCCGCTGTTTCTACTGCTTTACCAGATTTAGTGATCACATTAGCTCTCAACGCTCTGTCCATTCCGGCAATACCAATGGCTGATAAAAGTCCACCGATAGTGGTTGGGATTAAACACACAAAGAGCGAGATCAATGCGGCAATCGTAATCGGCGTATTGGCGTAATCGGCAAAAGGTTTCAAGGTTACGCACACAATGATAAATACCAGGGTAAAACTCGCCAGCAAAATGGTTAAGGCAATCTCGTTTGGTGTTTTCTGGCGTGAAGCACCTTCAACCAGGGCAATCATTTTATCTAAAAAGCTTTCTCCGGGAGCTGTACTCACCTGAACTTTAATTTCATCAGACAAAACTTTTGTACCACCGGTGACCGAAGATTTATCACCTCCGGATTCGCGGATCACCGGAGCAGATTCACCGGTAATGGCCGATTCGTCGATGGTGGCAATACCTTCAATAATCTCACCGTCTGTTGGGATGGTATCGCCTGTTTCGCAAACAAATACATCTCCTTTTTTCAACTGGTTAGATGAACGGATTTCGATGATTCCGTTTGCCAAAAGCACTTTGGCTGGTGTTTCTTCTCTTGTTTTGCGAAGGCTGTCGGCCTGTGCTTTACCTCTTGCCTCCGCAATGGCTTCGGCGAAGTTTGCAAACAGCACGGTAAGCAACAAAACTAAAAAGATGAAGAAATTGTATAAGGGAGATCCTTGTCCGCTATGGCTGAAAGAATACACGGTAACGTAAGCCATCACCAGTGTTCCGATTTCTACGGTAAACATGACCGGGTTACGGACCATTACCCTTGGATCGAGTTTGATGAAAGATTGTTTTAGTGCGGTCTGCACCAGGGCAGGTTCGAACAATTTATTATTGGGTTTCATATTATTTATTTATGTATAATGGAAGATGTGTGATGGATGATGGAGGGCTTAATGCCCATTTTCCATCATCCCTCTTACCTTTTCCATCTTAGTGAGTAAAATATTCTGCCAATGGACCTAATGCCAGTGCAGGGAAATAAGAAAGTGCATTTAACACGATGATTACGGCAAAAGTCATCAGTGCAAAAGTTTTGGTATCTGTTTTAAGTGTACCGGCTGATTCAGGGATGAATTTTTTAGCGCCTAATAATCCAGCAATGGCAACTGGGCCAATAATCGGTAAGAAACGGCCAAGGAAAATCACAATGCCGGTTGATAAGTTCCAGAACATATTGTTATCACCTAATCCTTCAAACCCCGAACCGTTGTTGGCATTTGATGAAGTCATTTCGTAGAGCATCTCAGAAAATCCATGGAAACCAGGGTTATTAAGCCAGTTTTTTGGCTGAACGGCCCAGGCGGCATCGCCATGACTGGTAAAGATGTAACTCGCTACAGCTGTTCCTGCGAGGATTAAAAATGGACTTAATAAAGTGATAATGGCAGCGATCTTGATCTCTCTGGCTTCTACCTTATGTCCGAGAAACTCTGGTGTTCTACCCACCATCAGTCCCGAAATAAATACGGCAACGATCAGATAAATAAAATAGTTTAATAAACCTACACCGCAACCTCCATAAAAAGAGTTGATCATCATTCCAAGCAACTGCCAGGTACCCGACATCGGCATGGTACTATCATGCATACTGTTTACCGAGCCGGTAGAAATAATGGTAGTTACCGTTGCCCAATAAGCAGAGGCAGCCGGGCCAAACCTAACTTCTTTACCTTCCATTGCCCCCGTAGTTTGAGAAATACCCATTTTTGCCAGGGCCGGACTTCCACCTAACTCTGAGCTTAGCATAGGGAGCAACAGCATAAACAAACCAATAGTCATTACCCCAAAAATGGTCCAGGCCAGTTTTTTCCTGCGGATGAAATAACCGAATGCAATGACCATGGCAATTGGAATAATGACCTGTGCAATCAGCTCAACCATATTGGTCAAGTAGCTTGGGTTTTCGAATGGATGTGCCGAGTTGGCGCCAAAATAACCTCCGCCATTGGTACCCAAATGTTTAATGGCTATCAATTGAGCGGCTGGTCCTCTCGACACATTAACTGTATCGCCCTGTAAGGAGATAAACTGATCTTTACCATCGTAACTTGCCGGCGTGCCGTTAAAAGTTAAGATTAAGGCCACTACAACTGATAATGGCAATAATAAACGGGTAATTGATTTGACGAAGAACTCCCAAAAGTTACCCAGTTCAGTCGTTGTCTTATCTCTAAAGGCTTTAAAAAGGACTACCGCAGCGGCGATACCTGTTGCCGCACTCACAAACTGAAGAAACATCAGTACATATTGCTGGGTGAGGTAACTTACGCCACTTTCGCCCGAATAATGCTGAAGGTTACAGTTGGCAACAAAGCTGATAATGGTGTTAAAGGCTAAATCTGGAGTCATCCCAGGGTTTCCGTCCGGATTAAAGGGAAGTTTATCCTGGAAAATGAGTACAAAGAAACCGTAAAACAACCAGAGTATATTAATGGTAAGCAGTGCTTTTAACTGCTGCTTCCAGTTCATCTGTTCTTTAATGTTAATTCCGGAAAGCTTGTAAATACCAGTTTCCAATGGTTTTAAAAAATCTGTCCAGACTTTTTCTCCTGCAAAAACCTTTGCCAGGTATTTTCCCAGTGGTATGGCAATCACCAGGGTGAGCAGGAATGTGGCGATAATGCCTGTTAATTCAGTGTTCATTTTTTGATTTGTTAATTGTCCCCTATAAAGGAGAAAGGATTAAAATTTTTCGGGTTTGATCAGCACGTAAATCATATAGATAAATACGGCGATGGCGATAATAAATAATGCGATCATAGTGTTAGATTTTTTCGAACCAGTCGATTGATTTGTAAGTTGCCCAGCAGAGCAGAATTAGGATTAAAAAAATAAGTATTGTCATGATTGTATAGCTTTTGCTTGCCATTAGCCAACTCTTATACCACAAAAAAGAAACAAAACATAATCAATTGATTTACAGCTACTTAAATACAATACATTTTACTTAATTTAAATCAGGCATAAAAAAACCCTTCCATTTTGGAAAGGTTTTTTTCATTTGGGGAAATGAGGAGCGCTCATATTGTTTATACTGAGCGGAGCGAAGAATCTGTTTTTGCTTAGCACATGCTCAAATAAGCCTATAGCTTTGAACATCGCGTGAGAGGGATATCCTGGCACGGCCCCTTTATTATAAATCCGATAGCAGTGAATGCCGGTTTTTCATTGGCTGGAACGCATAGCGGGACTGCTGCCTGCTATGGAATAGTGCCAGTCATTTCCAAAACACAAAAGAGCCGCACACGTTTTTTATATCGATTTTCATTAAATAAATTAACACTCAGAATGACACGCAGGTACTTAGAAATGTCCTTTCAGCTCCAGCCCTTCCAGCAGGCTGATATAAATATCAATCCCTTCTTCAATTTCTTCGATGCCAATAAATTCATCCGCAGTATGCGAGCGGGCAGAATTACCTGGTCCCATTTTAACCGATGGCATATCCAGCCAGCCTTGGTCTGAACTTGTTGGCGAAAGATAAGTTTTCCTGCCCAGCGCAAGCCCAGCCACAACCAGGGGATGAAGAATATCAATAAAGGAAGGTTTTAACGCATTCGGACGCAGTGTAAAATGGCATGAGGTATGGTTGATGATTGTGTTTACAATTTCTCTTTCGGTATAATTGTGATCGAAACGGATATCTACCGTAAAGCTGCACTCAGCAGGCACAATATTGTGCTGAATTCCCGCCTTAATTTCGGTAACCGACATTTTCACGGGTTGCGGTTCACCATCCATGATTGGAAACAAATAACTTCTAAACCATTCGATATCTTTAAGGGCATGGTAGATGGCGTTGTCGCCTTCTTCTCTTGCCGCATGGCCCGATCGTCCTTTCGAAACGCAGTCGATCACCATTGAGCCCTTTTCGGCAATGGCCATCTGCATGCCGGTAGGTTCGCCTACAATGGCAAAAGAAATTTCTTTAAGATCGTCCAGTATACTGCGGATGCCCAGTTCGCCCGAGGTCTCTTCTTCAGCGGTTGCTGCCAAACAGAGATTAAACGGGAGGTCTTTCCGATCAAAGAAATACAAAAAAGTGGCGGTTAGGGCAACCAGTGGCCCACCGGCATCGTTGCTCCCCAATCCATGTATTTTTTCATCTTCAATAACCGGATTAAACGGATCTCGTGAGTACTGTCCGTTGGGTTTTACCGTATCATGATGAGAATTTAAAAGAATGGTGGGTTTTGATGCCTCCATATATTTATTATAGCACCAGATATTGTTATGTTTCCTAAAAGTGTTTATGCCATGCTGGTTTAAAAAAGATTCAATATGATCGGCAGTAAGCATCTCCTCACCGCTAAAAGAAGGAATAGAGATTAAGGTAGAAAGGAGTTCGAGCGATTCCTGATAAAGATGATTAAGATCAGGACCTTCGAGAAGGTGTATTTTACTAATAGTATTCATGGTGATTTGATTAGATGATTAAGAACGGGCTATTTCCTGATAGATTTCGGTTTGCTGATACACAATTGGCTGTGCATCTATAAAATATTCCGGATCAAAGAGCATGGCAGTACAGAGACAGTTGCATTTTTTCTTGCGTTCCAGAATATCGTAGTTTACACAGCTTTTGCAACCCTCCCAAAAACCTTCATCATGGGTGATCTCTGCAAAACTGACCGGAAGAAAACCGAGTTTGGCGTTCATCCGCATAATGGCTGGCCCTGAGGTAATGCTAAAGATTTTTGAATTGGGGTACAGTCTTCTCGACATTTTGAAGATCCTGTTCTTGATGGACCTGGCCACGCCAGAGTTCCTGAATTTTGGCGCTACAATAAGTCCCGAGTTGGAAACGAAGCGGTCGTTCTCCCAGGTTTCGAGGTAAGAAAAACCAACCCATTCTCCCGCATTGGTTAGGGCAATAACGGCCTTGCCTTTTGCCATCTTTTCGATTACTGACGGTACCGTTCTTTTAGCGATTCCTGAGCCCCGCGCAAGGGCAGATTGTTCTGTTTCCTTTATGATTTCTTCTGCGTAACGCGCATCACTCTGATTGGCAATGCGGACAAAAATGATCTGGTTATCCATGATGATTAAATTTCATGGCGGGCCTATCACAAAGTGGATGCCTTTAACACTTTAAGTTGCCAAATAGTGGCTTAAGCCCTATTATAAGCTTCTAATTTTTTTTCTCATGCCATTTTCTACAGCTGTTACCTTACCAAAATGGAAGGGTTAATTTCATTATGGCAAAGCATTTAGTCACCTATATCGCTTTTGATGAAGAGGCAAAAGAATTGTAGAATTATCTGGCATTAGCCATTCATCAATAAAATATGCTTCGGAGGTAAATGAAATAAGGTTTCCCTGATCCAATCAGGTCTTCTAAATCCGGCGTTAAAGACTTTAAAACAGCTTTTGGCACATCAATGGCATATCAGTATATAAAATCAAATTATGTTAACGGTAGAAAAAATTGGGGGTACATCAATGTCGGCCCTCGAAGCGGTAATCAAAAACATTATTCTTTACGGAAGAACACCAGAAGAACTTTATAACAGGGTATTTGTCGTATCTGCATTTGCAGGGGTAACAGACCTGTTGCTCGAAAATAAAAAAACCGGTGCCCCTGGCATCTATCATAAAATCTGCAAACACCAGGATTTTCGCCCGGCCATGCAAGGTCTCATCACAGAGCTTAAGCTGATCAATATCAGGTATGCGCCCTTAGGATTAAATCTTGTTGAGGCTGATCTGTTTGTAGAAAAACATATAAAAAAAGCATTGGAGTATCTGGATAACCTGGTGAATATCCTATCATCAGGTTATGTAAGCAAAAGTGGGATCCTGCTGGCAGCAAGGGAAATACTGGCTTCTATTGGCGAAAGCCATTCGGCATTCGTGCTCAGCAACATTTTGGAAAATCAGCACATGAGTGTAAAAAGGATCGATCTGGGTGGTTTTGATGATCATGATTCATTAACAATAGACCAGAGGATAAAACGGGCATTTAAGGAAGTGCCCTTTGCCCGCACCATCTGTGTCGTTACCGGATATACCAAAGGAACAGAGGGTATTATGCGCGAATTTGACCGGGGCTACTCAGAAGTAACTTTTAGCAAGATCGCCGAAATCCTTCGGCCTGATGAAGCGGTCATCCACAAGGAATATCACCTATCAACCGCCGATCCCGCCATTGTTGGCCGGGAAAACTGCATTCCAGTGGGTTACACCAATTATGATATCGCCGATCAGTTGGCTGATGTAGGTATGGAAGCTATCCATCCATCGGCATCAAAACCACTCGAAATAAAGGGCATAAGCCTGCGCATCAAGAATACTTTTGATCCGGCACACAGCGGAACCCTGATTACGAAATCCTATCTCTGTGAGCAAAAAAGGATAGAGATGATTACGGGAACAGATAAGTTAATCATGATCGATGTCTACGATGCGCTAATGGTGGGTAGTGTAGGCAGCGACCTAAAGGCGATGCAGATTTTCGCCAACCATAACATCTCTTACACCTTTAAAACCACCAGTGCAAACAGCATTTCCACTTTGATCTGGGAAAAGGATTTCCACAAAAGCCTGATCAGCGATCTTGAAAAAGAATTTGAAAAAGTTACCTATGAAAAAGTGGCTATAGTTTGTCTGTTGGGTTCCAATATCGATCAGCCCGGCCTATTGGCAAAAAGTGCTGCCGCCCTTACCGCAAATGGAATTAACATCAAAAGTGCAGGTTTTGCGCTCAGAAAAGTGAATATCCAGTTTATTTTGGATAGGGATGATTACAAATCAGCCATAATTGCGCTGAACAAAAGAATGAAATAACTATAGGCATATGTTAATCCTAATTGATCGTGTTTATACGCAAAATGCACATGATGCAACAAAATAAAAACTTTGCTCTCCTGTAAAACGTATGTTAATAAAAAACAGACTAGCATATAATGAGAAAAGGAGTGGTACTGCGCATCGATCAATCAATTGGCTGTGGATTTATACAGGATGAAAACGAACAGGAAATTGCGTTTTGCCTGAAAAATACAGATGAAAATATTGAGATCAGCGATGCAGTAGAATTTGAAATACAACTCACCCGGCATGGGCTTACTGCCATCAATCTGAATCTTTTTGTGCATACCTAAATTAAAACTTCAATTTGTTTGTACTGTATTGACCAGGAAGATGACTATATTTCTTAAAATATCCCCGTCAGAACTTAAATTTGATGATATGATGCCTAATCCCAGTTCATTTGTATGGCCACTTATCCAATATATGGAGCAATATCATCAGGTTCCCGTCAACCTTATTGCCGAATATGAAAAACACTGTACACTGGTATCAGTAAAAAAAAACAAGCACATTCAGTCTCCAATCGATAGCAATGCTGCGCTTTATTTTGTAAAGAGTGGCATTGTACGCGGTTTTATAAAAGATGGCGCTAAAGATATCACCACATGGTTCTGCTTCGGGGACAATATTGTAGGTGCCATTCGCCATCCTGATGCCCAATCCAATCCATCTTTAGAATATTTACAGGCATTAGAAGATTGCGAGTTGATACGTGTGCCGTATACGCTCATCGAATATGCATACGCTAATTTTGAGGAAGCAAATATTATAGGAAGAAAACTTTTAGCCCTTCATTATTATGCGGCGTCCGATCGGTCTATCCTTGCACGGATACCCAACGCCATGCGCCGATATCGCCGGTTGCAGGAAAGCAAAAAAATAGATATGAACAAAATACCCCTCCGGTATCTGGCCAGTTATTTAGGTATGCGTTTGGAAACTTTAAGCAGGATCAGAAGCAAGGAATTGCATAAAACAATAGATCGTGACGTTGCAGTTTAGATGCGACGCATAAAGCTATAAATATTTATCTTTGGGCCACATCAGGATATGGATCAAATCGCCTGGTCGTAATAAATATCAGCATGTAATGATAAAAGATGTTCTTCATGCAAAGCTGGAGAAAGAGATAAAAGATTCTTTTTCGATTAGCAACTTTAAGGATTATTTTAGCCCTGGGCCAATTGCATACCGTTTAACCTATAACCGTATTTTATTAATCGCAAACG
This sequence comes from Pedobacter humicola, assembly GCF_056490705.1. NCBI lineage: Bacteria > Pseudomonadati > Bacteroidota > Sphingobacteriia > Sphingobacteriales > Sphingobacteriaceae > Pedobacter > Pedobacter humicola. Next base: position 119,859 of record NZ_JBWJIG010000016.1, read on the forward strand.
GAACCGGCGAAATTTATATCGATGATCAGGTTTTTCAGATTACCGATCATCAAATCTTTTTAATAGCAAAGGGACAGCTCATCAGATTTACTGCCGGCGCGAAGTTTTCGGGATTTGAGCTGAGTTTTGGAAATTGCTTTTGGGAAAGAAGTCCATCGAGTGCAAATAACTGTAAGGCGGTATTGTTCAACAATGCGGCAAACAATCAGCAGTTATCTTTAACCATAAAAGATCATGCCCATTTAAGTACACTTTTCGAAAGTTTATATAACGAGTTTAACTCGGCCGAATATGTCAATAAATTAGATGCCATGGCGGCCTATCTAAAAATCATCATGATCAAGATTGCGAATGTAAACGCTGCACTAACAACCGGAGTGGATAGTTATGAAAGTCAACTCTACCGGAATTTTATCGAATTGATCAGCACCCGCTATCAAAGCTCGCATGAAGTTCGAGATTATGCCGAATTAATGGGCATATCTGCAAGAAAATTAACCGAGCTCACCAAGAAGTGCTGTGGCAAAGGCGCCAAAGATTTAATAAACGAACAGCTTATAGCTGAAGCCAAGCGTGGTCTACAATTTTCTTCGAGGCCTGTTAAAGAAATTGCCTACCAGCTTAATTTTAGTTCACCCGATCAGTTCAGCCACTTTTTCAAAAAGAACACTACCATTTCCCCTCAGGATTATCGCATGTTATTTGTAAATATTGGTCTTTAGATTAAAATGGTAAGTGAGGGTTATGCCTCCTTCCAACACCTACCATTACAGAAATCTTACTCACTCCATGGGGAGTGCAAAATGCAATCGCAAAAGTTTTTACGGTGAAAATTCGGGATCATATAGGCACATACATCTGCTTTGATATTACCAAAGGTGGTTTCGGTTTTATGCTCGAAACCACTAAAAAATGTTGGAATAATCTGTTTTTTGAAATCATTACGCGGAAAAGCATCTATAATGGCTAACCGATCGGATTCGGAAAGGTTTTCATATCCCTCACCCATAACATCGAGCCCTACACCGCTGTACATGAGCGCCACTTCGTTTTCTTTATGTTCAGCAATGCCAATGCTGGTGTGCAAAGCAATGGTATCCCATACCAATTGTAATGATGCGGCAGGCAAGCCATGACTTTTTAAAAAATCCCTGGCGGCATTTGCGCCATCAACTTCAAAACGCAGATCGGTACTGCTGTATTTTTTGGTTAGGCCCAGATCATGAAATACAGAACTTACATACAGCAATTCCGGATCATATTTAAGGCTGTTTCTTTTTCCGTTTAGCGAGGAGAAAAGGAAAACCCGCAGAGAATGGTTGTAAATAAATTCGGTTCCATGTTCCAACAAAAGTTCGGTTGCCTGTTTGGCAATGGTGCTATCAGGGATGGAAATCCCGGCAACTGATTTTGGTTTGATAACTGACATATCTTTAAATTTTATAGGTCAAAGGTAGACCGCTAAAAGAGTCTGTTATTGTTAAAAACCGATGAGTGCATGTTAATTTTTACCATTACAAGATTACTCATACATAAAAAAGATGCATGATCTATTATCTGATCACGCATCTTTTTCATTATCTGAACCAATAAATCAAAAATGGTTTAGGGTTAGAAATTTGTGTTTACAATTAATTGACTACGGTTGGCGTCAACAAAATCAAGTGGAATTACCCCAAATCTACCATGGGTATTATTGGTAAAAAATGTCGTGATTTTTGGATTAACAGAATTGGAAACTGTAGGAATGCTTGGAATACTGAAAATACCCGCTTTATACCCACTTGCATAATTGAGGTAAAGTTTATTCGAAGTATCGTTTTTTGCTTCATTTAACAGGGTTTCTATTCTTATCCATTTAGTATTTACATCGTTAACGTTGTAAAAATCCTGCACTTTTAAGTTGGCGGCAGCATTATTGATATCGAATGTTGTATTATCGGCCCAGGCTGTCGCATCGATTCCCTTAGGTGAAGCACCAGAAAACCTCCTCAGCAGCCTGATTTTTCCACGGATACTACCTAAGGTTGGAATATTATTCCCTAAATCCCATTTACCAGGATTTTGTTGTACATAAGTATCGAAAGTTTGCTCAAAAGAGCGGGTATTGTTCGATGGTGTATGCTCTTCTTTAACACTCATTATAATAGCTTCGCTTGGATGACTGTTTAAAAAGTTGATACAGGTATTTAACACGTCGTTAAAGTTGAGGTTTTGGTAAATGGCTCCATGATGGATGGCAAAAGCATTATCGATGTGCCTGCAGCGGATATCCAGATAACGTACTCCTGCATTTAACTGATCGGCAATGCTCAGGTTCTGACATTTGGCCGTGCCTGCCACAGGCTCGATCATAGCTCCAGAATCGTGTGTACCGGGAATTGAAATCGCTGCGATGCTGTTTTGATCTGCAAGTACGCTCATCCAGTTATTGAGTGAAAAGCTTAATAATACCGAATTGGGATTTACATTCTCTTTTAATTTTGGACCCGAAATTTTTTCAGTCTGTTGTTCTTCTTTTTTACAGGCACTAATGGTTAATACCAGGGCCACAAAAAGTGATAGTTGTAATTTTCTCATAGTTTTAGGAAGATTGGTGATCTATTTGGTTCAGTGTCTTAAAGTTAGTAAAAGGTTTTACTAAATCGTTATACTTAACCATATAATAATGATTACTTAATTTTTCCGACTATCTGAATCGATTGAAATAAAAAACCGCCTCATAATTGACTTATGAGACGGCTTCTTTGCACTACTATATTTCAAGTAAATTATGATGCTTTTTATCCTGAGTTGTTAAAAATAAGTGAACGTTACGGTCGATCGGCAATCTTTATTTGGAGTAGCCCTTACCCAATGTGCGCTAAAACCATTTGGAAATTCATAGTTCATGGTTTGCCCAGCTTTGATCGAAAATGTTTTATATGGATGGAAACCTGTTAAATCGAAATCGATTTCTAAAGTAATATCCACATCTTTATCTGCAGTAAGGCTTACTTTTTTACGGTCATAGCCAGTCATTAAATAAGGCAGTGATGGCTCATTGGTTTTTACCGTTGTGTTTTTCCATACACCTCCTTCGCCAACTGGTTTACCCATTTTCCATAGATCATCAATGCCCCCGTACCACAATCCGTTCGCCTGATTACCAAAATAATGCCCATCCGGTTTTGCATCCTGTTTGGTTCCACTCAATACCAATAAACCTCTCCAGGTACAAAAATCTATTATCCTTTTATTATGAGTGGTAACCGGCCGGATCGCATTAAAACCAGATTCGCGGCCAACCTCATAAAAAGTTCCCTGAACGTTCAACATAAACCGTTCAGATTCCACTTCCCGTTTATCGCGATAAGGAAAAAGCTCATAGTCAGCTGAGCCTTTTGGCAAACGGAAGGTACCAGTTTTATCTTTGATGATCACGGAGGCATCGTCAACAGTGTAGCTTTTATTCAAGCCCATTAATTTTTCCATTTGTGCAGTGCTATCTGCGGTATGGGTTAAGAACGATAATTTTTCGTCAATTTCCTGATATTGTTTTTTACCATTTGAAATATGGAGTATCTGAAGGTTTTTGTTGTAACCAGACGGTCGGATCAGGTTCTCATTGATTGGATTTTTCTCTTTTATGCTGGCTAAAGCATTAAACATTTGATCCTGCCCATCGTGCATCTTACCTGTAAAATGAAAAAATGCGGATACCTTACAGTCTTTATCCGTTTTAAAACGAACCCAGGTAGCCTTAAAACCGGCAGGGAATATGAAATATTGATAAGCATTGGCTGCAACGCTTATCTCTTTATAATCCTCCCATTGATTATTTCCGGCTTTATCAATCTGCACCGTAAAAATTACCGGTTGATCTGATTTTTGAGCAAGATGCAGTACTTTTTTATCGAAACCATTTACCAAGAATGGATCGGAAGGTATATTTGCCTTAACATCATCATTATCCCATGGACCACCCCAACCCGTGGCACCACCCCAGTTTTTTAAATCATCCCATTTCCCAAACCAAAGGTTAGACTGTGCCCGTCCGGCCATAGGGTTTTCTAAAACCGTTGTTTCATCCGTAGAAATGACGATCTGATTGTTCCAGCTGCAAAAATCAGGAATATAGCGTAGGTGACTATTTACAGGAGCAATACCACGGCTGTTGGCCCTCGAAAATGTTTTTGGAAAATCGTACATCATCCCATGCATATCCATTAACATCTTGCCATTGCCAACCTCACGTATGCGTGGCCATTCGGTATACCAGCCTCCTCTATGGTCGTAAGTATGCGCCGCTTTAGGTAAGCGGTAAGTGTACCACTTTCCACCATCTAATAATTTTAACATGACGGAGCGTTTGTCCCAACCAATGCTCCACAGAGGGCTTTTATCTGTCGGTGAGCCATAAATACCACCTGGACCAGTTACATCTGTAAATTGTCTTCGTTCGATGATTTTCCAGGTCTTACCATCCCAGCTGGCCAAAACGCCTTTTTCCTCATCATTTTTTGGTAAATCACCAGTTTCGAGCATGTCTTTTGTAAGCTTAAAAACGGCTTCTTCTCCATTGTTGGCAACCACCAGTTGCTTCTGCGCAGTATAAGCACCTTTACCATGCCAGCCGGGAACGGGTTTGTTAAATAGTTTTTTTACGGCGAGTGTATGTACATTTGCTTCATATAACATCCCCTCCATATCATAAAAATAAACCATGTTGGCTGGATCGGTTAAGTGGCGGGTAGTGGCGGTCATCCTGCCGGGCATCACCGAAAAAGGGATAACCCTAACCTTGCCCTTGTTATCAATAAAATAATTGCTGGTGATCAGCTGGTTCGATTCTTTGTGGATCATCCTGTTTGCAGGGGTACCACCAATACTTTCCGGATGGATGGTCACATTCAGGTTATTGTCGATACTGTACAACTTGTCAGAACTTCCTTTGGGCATGTGGGGCGAGTAAGTGACCATCCAAAGTTTACCGGCCCAGGGCGTAATGGCGCCGATACCGTTTTCGCCCCCGTCGCCATAACTTTTGGTTGCTCCCTGTTTTAACCAGTTTTGCTTCTCCCAGTTTTCGTTAAATGTGGCTAAATGCGGGTAAATCCCACTCACTTGTAAAGGTTTTTGCTGTGCATAGGCCAAATGGGCCGTGAGAATAGCAGCACTTAATAAAGTGCTGCATTTTAATATCAGGTTTTTTTTCATGTGCATGGTTAAAGCAGCCGAAAGGGTTTACTTCCAGCTGAGATCTCTTAGTAATTCGGGTTTTGTGTTAATTTAGGATTTGCCCTCACCTCAACAGCCGGTAATGGCCATAAGTATTGTTTCGATTTATCAAAGTTGCGCTGGAATAAAACTTTAACGTCCGCGCCAAAACCACTATAATCGGCAATACCATCGTCATCTATTGGTGTAACGCCTGGGAAAGGCCATTTCGCTCTGTTTTGGTTTACCGGATCTGGTAAGCCAATAACAGGACGCGTGAGTGCTTTTTCTGCTAATTTCCATCTAATCAAATCCATGTAACGCAGGCCTTCAAAAGCAAACTCAACCCTACGCTCTCTTCTTAGCACATTTTTTAGTTGTGTTAAATCTAAAGTAGTAATCGCAGGATAAGAGGCTGTTTGGCTAACAGGTACACCATAAGCCCTGGCCCTAACTTTGTTAATGGCATCAAGTACTGTAGCATCAGCCTGCCCCAATTCAATTTTTGCCTCTGCATAAGTAAGTAGTATTTCTGCAAAACGAATAATGATGGCATCATTATCTTCTTTATGTGTGTCAGACCAGCTTTGATCTACACCTTTTTTAAATACAAAACCCGTGAAACTTGCAAAAGGTGCCACAGCGCGCGTATCATTATTAGTTACTTTTCGGCCTAACTTATTGCTCCATACCTGTGCAGAATCCGGGTGTGGATTATAATTATAGCCTAACCAATAACTCGTCCGCGGCACCACTGTTGAAGGGGAGTTATTATAAAATGGAACTATCGTAGCCACTAATCGTGGATCGCGGTTTGTAAAAGGATCTAGTGGATTGTATAATGGAGATTCATCAATTGGTTTTCCATCTGTACATTCGAACGCATCCACCAATTCGCGGGTTGGCAAGGTAGCACCAAAACCACCAGCGTTACGTGTTAAAATATCATCCGGCACACTAAATACCTGTTGTATTTGATCTCTGGGTACGCTGAATATAATTTCAGCACTCTGCTCCCCAGCTAATTGGAAAAGGTTATCATAAGAAGCATTCAAAGTATAAGCTCCAACTCCTGTTAAATTCATTACTGCTAATGATGCTGTTCTGGCCGTTTCCCAATCAGCCATGTATAAAGCAGTACGAGCCTCCAAGGCTAATGCAGCACCTTTTGTTAATCTTTTTACGGCAGTACCATAAGTTTGAGGAAGATTTTGTGTGGCAAACTCATATTCTCCCTTTAAAAAAGTATAAATATCAGCTTTACTGGTTTTATTTACATTTTTGGCCTCTTCTATGGTTAGCGTTTTGGTATTTAAAGGCACATCACCAAAGTGCGTTATTAATTTGGTATATTGATATGCCCTGATCAATCGCATTTCTGCTTCCAATCTGGTGATAATGGCAGCAGGGGTATTTGCTGCTGCCCGGTCTTTATTTTCCAGGAAGGTATTTACCCTCGCAATGGCCTTATAACAGTTTAAATAGTAGGTTTGTACATTGGCGTTATCAGAAGCCAGGCTACCTGCTATAACAGGATTACCGCCTGATCCTCCTCTATAAAAACAATTATCGGAGAAAAATTCTTCCCATGTACCGGTAGCTGTTTTAGCTGAGGTCCAAAAATCTATCCGATATAAATCATTCACCGCCAGTTCCAGTTCATTTTGGTTCGTATAAAAGCTACCCGTAGCCGGGCTGGAAGGATCCGATAGATCAAGTTTTTTGCATGACGATGCCGTAACAAAGCCTATCGCCAAAAATGTATATATATAGGTCTTATTCATTTTGTATAGATTAAAATTTAACACTTATACCACTTAAAAATGTAGTAACGATAGGATAACTTGCATTGCCTGATTCAGGATCGGCATATTTAGGATATTTACTACTGGTTAAAAAATCGTTAGCAGAAATATACAAGCGTAGCGATTTAAGCCCTAATTTTTGAAAAACATTATATTTATCGAAAGTATAACCAAGCGTAATATTTTTTAACCTGAAATAAGAACCATCGAACAACCAAAAATCTGATGAAGCGTAGTTATTAGTGGCGTTGGTATTGGTTAACCTGGGCAAAGTTGCCCCCAGGTTTTGCTCAGCCGTATTGGTTTTGCTCCAAAAATTACCTTCTAAATAAGTTGGAAAATTACCAAACTGTTCCTGGAAAGGCCGAACGATATCATTGTTCAATCGGCTTAATTTTTTGCCTACTCCCTGAAAAGTAATACCAAAATCAAAGCCTTTATAACCTAAATTTATATTACCACCGTATTGGTAACGAGGCAACGATCCGCCCAATAACACTCTATCGTTAGCGTTAATTATTCCATTGCCATCTATATCTTGATAGCCAATATCGCCAGCAGTTACAGCAGCACTGGTTTTTGCGGTACCTGCTACAGGGTTAGTTTGGTAAATACCTGTACTCAAATAACCATACCATTCGTTAAACTGGCTTCCCTCCATGTTAACTAAAGTACTGCCGCTTTCCTGGCGCGTCCCGCTCATGTTTTTTATATTACTTTTAGCATCAGAAATATTAAAACTGGCGCTATAAGTAAAATCGTTAATTTTATCTTTCCAGTTTAGGCCCAATTCCCAACCGCTTACATCGAGTATGCCCGCATTTTGTTGTGGTTTATCGTAGCCCATGTTTAATGGGATGTCCAACTGCAATAAAATATCTTTAGTGCTTTTTTTGAAATAATCAGCAGTAACGTTTAATCTATTGTTTAAAAACGTAGCATCTAACCCCACATCTGTCGAACGGGTTGTTTCCCATCTAATATCGTTTACTGCATAAACTGTCTGGCTTCCAGAACTTAACGGAACTAATACACCGTTTTGGTAGAATAAAACATTTCGAAGATCGATATTGGCCTGGTAGGGATAATAAACTTGGACATCATTGTTATTTCGATCAATTATGCGTTGGTTTCCAACCTCGCCGTATGATGCCCGCAGTTTTAAGAAATTAATCCATTTTGCTTCCTTTATAAAGTTTTCTTCTGAAAGCACCCAGCCTGCTGAGAAGGAAGGATAGGTTGCACTTCTAAAACCTGGGGCAAACCTTGAAGACTGATCTAACCTTAAATTTGCCTGAATAAGATACTTACCCATAAAATCATAACCCACACGGCCAAATACCGAATGTAAACTTTCCTCAGTTGCACCGCCAGCATTATCACGTAATGCAGTTGAGCCAACGGTTAAATATGGAAAATCTAACAAAGGGAAACCATCTCTGCTTGCGCCAAGTGATTCAGCATTAGAATAAATGCTTTCATAACCTGCAAGAGCGCTAAAATTATGTTTGTTGTTAAAGGTTTTGGTGTAATTAGCTAAAAACTGTCCGGTAATTTGATAAATTTCATCCCTATTCTCTTTTAATGTGGTCAGTGAAGTATTGCTTGCCGCACTCGGGCTACCATCGGGATTGGTATAAGCAATTTTCTTTGAAAATGCCTTGCTCTTGTTAAAGTCGAAAGTTGGCGCAACAATCGCAGTCAGTGTTAAATTATCAACCGGTTTAAAGTTTAAGGCTAACCTGGCTTGAAGCTGGTTAGATTTTGAAGTCGTTGTGCCTCCTTCATTTAACTGCGCTAAAGGGTTTCTTCCGTCTTTGGCAAGGGCATAAGCGCCATTTGTATAATAAGCGGCATATACCGGAGGCATCACCCTGGCTTCGTAAATGGGCGTTTGGCCACTGAAAGGATTAGTAACTGGAGAAAGGTTATTTAAACGCCGAAAGGCCAAATCTGCAGTTGCACTAAATTTATTGCTGATTTTAATGTCGTTGTTTACCCTAAATTGATAGCGTTCGTAATTATAGTTGTCATAAAATGCCCCTACATCCTGATAACCCAGCGAAACTTTTGTTTTTAACTTTTCTGTTCCAGAGGTAAATACCAAATCATGTTGCTTTCTTGGTGCATACTTATTGGTCATAATTAAGTCCTGCCAATCAGTATCAGCAAAAGGAAATTTATCCGGAGTGGCTGATCTGTTTTTTTCGAAATTGTCGATCGCATCCTGTGCATATGGACCTGTTGCGGCACCATCATTAACGGCCTGTTCGTTAAAGTAGCGCATGTATTTTGGTGAATTTACATATTCAGGCAGGGCTGTTGGTTTTTGCAAAGCATACTCAAAATTGTAATCTATACTCGAGGCACCAGTGGCGCCACGCTTAGTCGTAATTAAAATTACACCTGCAGCACCCCTGGAACCGTATATTGCGGCTGAAGCTGCGTCCTTTAATACACTCAATGATTCAATGTCATTTGGGTTAACCAAATCCATACTGCTCACTGGTATTCCATCAACCACCACTAAAGGGCCGTTGGTGTTAAGCGTAGTTACCCCTCTGATTTGTACCGTAGCGCCAGCGCCGGGTGCCGAATTGTTCCGCGTAACACTTACACCAGGAACTGCCCCCTGCAAAGCCTCTGATACTTGCAAAGTTTGACGGTTTGTAATGTCTTGTCCGCTAACTGTTGCTATTGCACCGGTTAAATCTTTTTTCTTCTGCGTACCATAACCTACAACTACTACATCATTTAAATTTTTGATATCGGTAGCTAAGCTAATGGTCATATTCGTTCCTGTAATTGAAACAGTTTGTTCCTGATATCCGATATAGCTAACCAACAGTTTATTGGTACCAGTTGGAACATTTAGGCTAAATTGCCCGTTTGCATCAGTGGTTGTACCTGTTTTTGTACCCGGTATACTTACAGTTACACCTGTAAGGCTTTCTTTGGTACCTGCATCAATCACCTTCCCGGTAACCGATCTGGTTTGTGCTTTTAATGTATAACAGGTACACAAAAACAACACAAATAAGAGTAGTTTTTTTTTCATTAAATTTGGTTAGTTTTATAAAAAAATAGTTTGTTTTGCAGCAAATGGTTCTTAACCTGTGATTTGCTTTTATAAACTTAGGCAATGATTTATATCACAAAACATTAACCGTCTATACAAATGTTTACCAATATTATTGACAGCGCAACAAACTAAAAACCAGACAATTACCCCGAATGAACAATGAGTTTGTACAAGCCGAACATTCTGTTTTTTTTAAGCAGCTGGATATTTGCTGTAAAAAAGTAGCGCAGGAAGTTGGCGAAAAAAACATTTCGGACTGGAAGAACAGTGATTACATCAGATTGAGTAGCCTGCTTCACAGGAAAACGAAGGTTCATTTAAGTGAAAATACCCTTAAACGCATATTTGGAAAACTTAAAACACCTGTGCGTTATTATCCACAAAAAGCCACAAGGGATGCTTTGGCTCAATTTATCGGTTACCGGGATTGGTACGAATTTGAACTGTTGCATCCTGTAAATGAAAAGGATGTATCAACGCTCAATATTATAACTCCCGATGCACAACCAAAAGAACTTTCTGGTAAAAAGAAAAACAATATATACTTTATACCATTACTAATTGTTGCCATAGCAGCTGTAGGCTTTTTCTACTTTATGCATAACAATGATGAAGTAACTCATGTTAAGCTAAGCTGTTTAAACCCTGAAGGGAAAAGTCCACATTCTGCAATTTTCAGATTAGCTTTTGAAGGTAATCTGCCAGATGATTCCTCGGCTTTTTTTATCGACTTTGGAGATGGTAAAACTAAGCGGTCAGCGACTACAAATGCAGCAGTAAACCATTATTATGAAACTCCAGGAAGATACTTCCCCGTACTATACCACAAAAATACACCGATAGATACCGCATACGTATACCTGCAAAGCAAAGGATGGGATGTGATTGCCACGATGTTATACGATACAACAAGGGTATACCCGATTTTAAAGAAAATTGCCACCGAAAGTGACTATCACATAACAGCCAAAGAACTATCAACTGCAGGTGTTGATACCAACAAAACCTTTTTTGTATCCTTTAGTAATGTAAGGCCAACACCAATCAGTGCCGATAACTTCGAATTTAATGCAGATATAATGACTTCGGCAGAGCGGGCTGGAGTGCGCTGCTCGCAAGTTGATATTGCGGTGTTTGGTGAGCACGGCAATCATAACCTGAGTATAATGAAACCTGAATGTACCGCATGGAGCTCATATAAGTTTTCCGAAATGGCCAGAGAGGGAGAAAAAGACGATTTAAGACAGCTTGGATTCGATCTTACCGGAGGTGGCAAGGTAAGATTAAGGATCAGGAACCAACGTGTGTCGCTCATCATTAACGATAAGGAGATCTTTAAAACCCAATACAGCCATGCCGTTGGAAAACTAATGGGCTTTAAAATCACCTTTGCGGGAATTGGTTCTTTTAAAAACCTAAATCTCTTCGACCTTAAAACCAAGGAAGAGTTTAGTCAGGTAACCCATGAAAATATCCGGTAACTCCATAGCTGTCCTTAGTATAGATAAAGCATTGTAATAGTATTAACTAAGTATGCTGCTTTATCTATATATCTTATACGGGTTAAGGATGTAATTTGTAAATAACCTTGCTACCTGCGAACCTAAATTAACCGCGCCGCTTAGCTACGAAACTTGAGTTCGGAAAAGATTATTCAGTGGCCGAAAGGTTAGTACCAATTTCCCTGATTTAAAGGGTATAGATGATTATGCAGATGGTTAAAATAGCTATATTAGCGGCACTAATCATAATGAACACTTTCGCAAAATCTAGTCTGACTAAACTGTCCGCATTTCTTTTAAAAAAAGAATGTGTATTTGCCGTTTACCTCTTATTGGCCATTGTAGCAGGTTACAAACAATATCATCACCATTCGTATAACAACTATCTGATTTTTAAATATGTGTATTGGCATACCACAGATTTACAGAATTTGTACCAGAACTACCCAGCGTATTTTGACAGCAACCATTATGGGCCGGTATTTTCAATTTTTATTGCCCCATTTGCCCTGTTGCCCGATGGTATAGGCTGCATCTGTTGGAACATTGCCAATGTATGCATATTGCTTTGGGGAATTTATAGCCTGCCGATTTCACTTCACAAACGCACCATTATCGCCTGGATCTGTGCACACGAAACCTTAACTGCACTTTTCAGCTTTCAGTTCAATATTGCCCTAACCGGGATCATATTACTCAGTTTTTCTTATCTCCTCAAAAAGAAAGAGGTACAATCGGCCTTTTTTATTGCTTTTGGTACGTTGGTTAAATTATACGGTATTGTTGGCCTCGCATTTTTCTTTTTCAGCAAGAATAAGTTAAAATTTATGGCAGGCTGTTTCATAGCTTTTGTGGTGCTGTTTGCCCTACCGATGGCCATTTCATCCCCTGCTTTTGTTATTCAGTCTTATGCGGATTGGTATCATTCACTCGCCCATAAAAATGATTTAAATGCTTCATTAACCTCCTTTCAGGATATTTCTTTAATGGGAATAGTAAGAAGAATATCAGGAGATGTTAGCATTCCAAATACACCATTTTTATTGGGTGGATTAATATTGTTTGGCCTGCCTTATCTGCGGATTAATCAATATAAGCATTTAGCTTTTAGGTTAATGCTGTTGGCCTCTACACTTATTTTTACGGTGATATTTAGCAGTGGATCTGAATCGCCAACTTATATTATTGCATTTGCAGGTGTTGCCATTTGGTTTATCGTTCAGCAAAGGCCAAAAAGGGGCTGGATAATTGCCCTGTTTATTTTTGCTTTTATCTTAACCAGTTTATCCCCAACCGATATTTTCCCAAGGCCCGTTAAAGAATTTATTCGTCTATATTCACTTAAAGCCCTACCTTGCGTGATCATTTGGCTAACCATAATTTATCAAATGATGAAAGCGGATTTTGAATCTTACCTGATTGCCGAAAATGAATAAATTAGTTTCTATAGTAATCCCTGCCTACAACGAAGCCGATAATATTTTTGTGATAGCCGAAAGTATTAAAAACGTTTTTTCAACAATCAATTACGATTACGAAATTATCCTGGTTGATGATGGAAGTGCCGATCATACCCTCGAGAAAATAAAGGATTACGCTTCAACTGCAGAAAACATATTTTTCCTCGAATTTTCTAAAAACTTTGGTCACCAACTGGCTGTGAAAGCGGGTATGGACCATGCTTTTGGTGATTGTGTAATTTCTATGGACTGCGATATGCAACATCCCCCGGAACTTATACCTGAAATGTTACAGAAATGGCAGGAAGGTTTCGAAGTGGTATATACCATACGTGAAGAAGATAAAAGTTTATCAAAGGGTAAAAGAAATTCCTCTAGTTTATTTTATAAAACCTTAAACTGGTTATCCGACATTGATCTGGAGCCGGGGGCAGCCGATTTCCGTTTGCTCGATCAGAAAGTAGTTACGGTATTCAGGAATTTCCATGAAAATGAACCCTTTCTCCGTGGTTTGGTAAAGTGGCTGGGTTTTAAACAGTTTGCCCTCAGGTATAATCCGGCTGCACGTTTTTCGGGAAAAAGCAAGTATACGCTTAAAAAAATGCTGAGACTGGCGCTTCACGGGGTTACTTCTTTTAGTATAAAACCCTTGTATACTGCAGTTTATCTTGGCTTCATTCTTTCTTTCGCCTCTGTGCTGTATATACCTTACATCATCTATGCCTTTGTAAACCATGTAGAAGTATCCGGTTGGGCATCAGTAATTATGACCATTGTCTTTTTTGGAGGGCTACAGCTTATTATCCTGGGCATTATAGGCATCTATGTAGGTAAAATGTTTATGCAGTCTAAAAACCGTCCTAATTATATTATCCGTTCAACCAATATTCAACAAAGATAAAATGGTACTGTTAAGTTTTGATATCGAAGAATTTGATATGCCTTTTGAATATGGAAAAGACATCACTTTCGAAGATCAGATTGCCATTTCGAGGACTGGAACCATCGCCATTTTAGACATTTTAGATAAGTACAAGGTGAAGGCTACATTTTTCTGCACCGTTACCTTTGCCGAAAATATTCCTGACCTGATTAAACGGATTACTGAAACAGGCCATGAACTCGCATCGCATGGTTATTATCATTCTGATTTTAAACCCGAACATCTGCTGCAATCGAAGCTAAAGCTCGAAGAACTTTCTGGCAAGGAAATTACCGGTTACCGTATGGCGAGGATGATGCCCGTTGATGAAAAGGAAATTGAAAAGGCTGGATATACATACAACACCTCGATTAATCCAACCTATTTGCCTGGGCGTTATAACAATTTTAATATCTCCAGAACACATTTTATTAAAGATAACGTTATACAGATTCCTGCTTCTGTGAGTCCGTTGGTTCGTTTTCCGTTATTCTGGCTGTCTTTTCATAATTTACCATTAAGCATTTATAAAACTTTGGCCAGCTGGACGTATAAAAAAGACAAGTACCTGAATATCTATTTCCATCCCTGGGAATTTACCGATTTAGATGATTTCGAAAGATTTGGTTTCCCCGGTTACGTAAGAAAAAACACAGGTAAAAAAATGATCGAACGTATGGAAGCGCTCGTATCGTGGATGAAGGTTAAAAATTATCCCTTCGGTACCTTTCAGGATTTTATTAAAAAGCTCGCTGAGTAGTTTTTTTTAACGCATTTTTTCGTTTGGCATCAAGGCACTTATTGGAGTGTTTAGCCCCGGGCGAAGCGGCATCCCCGAAACTTAGTGGAGGGATACAGCGAAGAACGGGAACAAACCCTAATAGTTGTAATGACCCTGCGCTTCAAAAAACAGCTTAAAACCTTATTTATAACTTTCTGCCAACTTAAGTGCATTATAAGCATTCACTATTCCCCCACTCACACATATTTCGCTAAAAAGGACACGTATACTCTCGCCCCGCTCATTTTTGTATTTTATCTTATGTGCAACTTTCGAAACAGATTTGATGATGATATCTCTTACCTGAGCTGGTTTTAGTTCTGGATAATAGCTCAAAATCAGTCCTGCTAAACCCGCTACAACGGGTGAGGCCATACTGGTCCCATCAGCTTCTTCATATTTATTGTCGGGCACTGTAGATTTGATTAAAAACCCTGGGGCAAAAACATCTACATTGTACTTACCGTAATTAGAGAAGTCAGCTTTTAAATTATCATCATCTTTATAGGCACTTGCACCAACCTCGATCCAGTTAGTTGCATGTGGCAAATTAAATTTGGCAGAATCTACCGGAGCAGGTTTGGTTAAAGTAGAACGGTCGAAAGGTGGTCTCATGCCCATCCCGTTATTTTGTGCCATGGGTTTAGGTGGAGTAAAGTCTGGCTTAGTAGGCTTTTTATTCGCTTCCTTATAAGCTTCCGCTTCTTTACTATCATAAAATTTATTGGGATAATTTTCTTCGATGTCATTATTCTGGTTATCGTTTCCGGCAGCATGCACCAGTAATACCCCTTTTTGCTCCGCATATTTAACGGCAGAGTCTACCGCTTTTTTATTCCATTTATAACTTTTACCGAAACTCATATTAATTACTTTCGCACCATTGTCTACCGCATAACGGATGCCATTGGCTACATCTTTATCACGTTCATCGCCAGTGGGTACCACCCGGATAGCCATAATGCTCACGTTATTGGCCACGCCTAAAATACCTGACGAATTTGTTCGGTCGGCACCGATAATCCCCGATACGTGTGTACCGTGAAAAGCATCAGGTCCTTTCACATCATTGTTGCCATAATCTTTTTGGTAAGCATTGCTATAATCATCGCCAACCAGTTCGGCACGCATATCGTATTTTGGGTTTAAGTTGTACTTTAGCATAGCATCGTACTGCTTATAGCCTTCTTTAATATTCTTATAGAATTTCTCGAAACTGCCATCTTCTTTAGCACCTTTTCTAATGATTGTTTTTACCTGTTCTTCCGTTTCATCATCGGCCTTATAACGGTCAAGATCTTCCAGAGTAGGTATTTCTTTTTTATTGATCCTGGCAACAGAATCCAACACTTTATTAATGGCAATCAGTACAGAAAAAGTATTGCTGGCATCCTCATATTTCTTTCCGAAATCGCCGACCATCTTTTTATACAATTTGAACTCTTCTTTTTGCGTGCTATCTAAGGGTGTTAAATTGGTTGTTGATTGGTACTTCGGGGTATAAATTCTTAACAAACGAACCAATTCTAAATTATCGAACTCGAGATTGCCTTTTTTAGATCCTATAAAATTCCAGCCATGAATATCATCGATATAGCCGTTGCCGTCGTCATCAATTCCATTTCCGGGGATTTCTTTTTTGTTTGTCCATAATACATGCTGAAGGTCTGGGTGATTGGTATCTACTCCGCCATCAATTACGGCAACGATGATATTCTGTTTAGGTTTTTTATCCTTTAATAGCTCACGGTAAGCTTTCTCCGTACTAATACCGAAATATCCGTTTTCCAATAAATCGAGATTAAACCAATTTGCCGGAAGTTGTACATTTTTACTCTGGGCAAAAACGCCGAAGTTTATGCATAAAATAAAAGCAAGAAGGGTCAATTTCTTAAGATTCACATTCATCATCATAATATGTACGTATTACTACAATAATACGGTTTTATTGCCTTGAGGATGAAAGATTTTACATTTTTTAACAAGCGAATTCAATCGTTTTTTGAAGCGCAGTACCTGTATGCTATAGGTTGGGTCCCGTCCTGCTGTACGCTTAATCCTTTTGGGAAATCGGTCTGTTAAGCAAATACATACAGCCCAAAATGGATACCGCTGCCATCAGGGCTATTGGCCGCAGTGGTGGAAGAGGGAAAATGGATGATGGATAACGGAAACCTCTGCGGAGACCAGCGTAATCTGCGGGGACAAATAATATGATGGATGATGTTAAATGTAGGATGGGTGATGTGGAACTGTGCCCCAGACTTATAAACGGCAAATTGCCGTAAACAAAGAAAACCCTTCAACGTTTCCG
>NZ_JBWJIG010000017.1:0-123125 GCF_056490705.1 Pedobacter humicola
TTGTATACCGAACGGTACGTACAGTGGTGTGAGAGGACAGATAGGGAACTAATCCCTATCTTCCTACTCGATTATGAGATCCCAAATCCTGCAACTAATACCAACAGGCAACGTTATTGATTTATGCTTTAGTACTGGAGCAGGCTTATGATGCTCCGATTGAAAATTATGGCAAGCGCTTACTGATGAAAATTATGGCAAGCGCTTACTGATGAAAACTAGCTGCGCGCACCGTATTTTCCCAGTTGAAGAAATCTGGGCCTGTTGTAGGTTTTACGTTCGAATTTAAGGATGATGGATCGCCTTATCAAAAAGAATGGCAGGTTAAGCAGGTTCATGAAGGAAAGCGGTTGGCGCACAGCTGGGCCTATAAAGGTTACCCCGGCCTTTCGGAACTGAAGTTTAAGTTGTTTAAAGAGAAGGATCAAACTAAACTTAGCCATACCGGACTGTGCAATTTTCCTGATGATCCACATTTTGCCAGTAAATTCCCGATAATGATTTAATGCGGTGCTGGTGCGATTATAGCGGCTGGCGGGTCTCCGGCGTTCCATCTCACTTTCGTATCTTCTGTCAACAAGAAAGCAATTTTTTTTTCGGCACCTTTCCCCAACCATACGATCGTAAATAAAGTGGGTTTATTTGTTTTTTTGCCAGTAAAAATTAATGTTGTTGCGGTTTTAGGTATTTTATTGTCGTAAGTATAGTCCCCATCCTCAAAATCCGTTTCGCTTGAAAGTGGCAAAATGTTGTTTCGTGTTTTTGTAGTAAGAGAATCTTTGGTAAATCCTTTGGGATAGTACAATACATTTCTACTTAACCTTGCTGTGCCCATTCCATTAGGACTAAAACACCACTGTTCGGCTGTAAAAGCGGTATCGGTCATTTTGTATAAGGTATCTGTCCAGAATGCGACAAATGTTCCTTTCAAGGGATCGGCAGCAAGCGCTTCGGTTTCTTTGTAACTGGGTTCGATTGCTGGTGGCGGTGGCACGTCCATTTTAGGTGGTGGAGCGATCTTAATTTTGCGTTTTTGCTGTGCGTTAGCTTCTGTTATAAAAAGGCTCAATAAAACTAAAATAAGTACACGGTTCATGAATAGGAGATTTAATTACAGATATTTTTCATTGAAACAATAATCGGACCACCCTTTTTATCATGCGCTGTGCATTCTTAGACCTGTAGGACAAGTATTCATCGTTGCTTTTGGCTAACGTAAACCTAGATTATACTAAACTTTCTCCTCCAGGTAAGTGCAACTTTGTAGGGTAATAATAACAAGAACAATGGAACTTAAAAACAGCACCATATTGATCACAGGCGGTACGAGCGGTATTGGCCTTGAATTCGTAAAACAATTAATCTTACAAGGCCCTTCCTCCATACTGATTACCGGCCGGAGCATTGCCCGTTTGGAAGAGGTAAAGCGCCAGTATCCCCAGGTTCACATTTTTGAGAGCGATGCCAGCGATCCGGGCGCAATCCGGGAATTATTCAAAACGGTTAGCACGCAATTTCCTAAACTCAATATCATCATCAATAATGCCGGGATTATGCGTAACCTCAACCTCTTGGATAGCAATGACAATGGTCAGGAAATTACAGCCGAGATCGACTTAGACCTTTCAGGTCCGATCAGGATGGTGCAACAATTTTTACCACATTTGCTCAACAGACCATCAGCCGCTATTGTCAATGTTTCCTCCGGACTGGCTTTTATTCCATTTCCGGCATCACCTGTTTATAGTGCGGCAAAGGCCGGACTCCATGCCTACACCCGTGTACTGCGTTTACAACTGAAGGAAACCAATGTTAAAGTGTTTGAACTGGCCCCTCCGAGCACGGAAACACCCTTGCAGGATGCTTTCACGGGCTTTGTGGATAGCAGCCAAAATATGGCAGTAAACAAAATGGTGAATATCGCCGTTAAAGGCTTGTTAAGAGATCAACTGGAGATTAAACCCGGAATTTCCAAAGTGCTCAAGATCATGAGCAGGTTAATGCCTGAATTTTTCCTCGGTTTTTTGAACAAAAGCTTACTGAAAGCAACGTTAAAAAACTTAAATTCGTAACATGACGGGTGTTGCACCATACAGGGTAAAAACCATTACCGAGTTTCACAGGCTCAATAACCTGCCGGGGCCAATACATCCATTAATTAGTCTGATAGACTATGCTGAGATCCGCCATCCGAAGGATCGCAATGGAGTAAGCGTGGTATTCGATTTCTATTCGATCGCTGTTAAAAGGGATCTGAACTTCAAGATGCTTTATGGACAGCAATCTTACGACTTCGACGAGGGAGTTCTTTTTTTCTGGCGCCCGGACAGGTATTGAGGGTAGAAATTGATGAATTTGCAAATACGGCCCCTTCCGGATGGATGTTGTTGGTACACCCTGATTTTTTAGCGAATACAGCACTGGCAAAAAAGATCAGGGAGTATGGTTATTTTGGTTATTCGGCAAATGAAGCACTTTTCTTGTCAGAACAGGAAGAGCAGTTACTGGAGGGACTTATCGGTCATATCAGACAGGAATTTGGTATTTATACCGACCGTTTTTCGCAGCAGATTATCATTGCTGAAGTAGAAGCACTACTGGGTTATGCCGACCGTTTCTATCACCGGCAATTCATCACCCGTAGTGTGGCCAGCCATAATGTGTTAAACCGTTTGGAAAATCTACTGGATAATTGTTTTAGCAGTGCCGAACGGCTGCAACAAGGGCTCCCAACGGTTCAATTTGTTGCAGAAAAGCTGAATATGTCTCCAAATTACCTGAGCGGGCTATTAAAAGAACTGACTGGCTTAAACACCCAGCAGCATATCCATGAAAAACTCATTATAGTGGCTAAAGAAAAGCTATCATCAACTGATCTTACAGTAAGCGAAATCGCCTATCATCTGGGATTTGAACATGTCCCATCGTTTAGTAAATTATTTAAGCAAAAAACCACGCAGTCGCCAGTATCCTTCAGGCAGGGATTTCGGAAAACTTAATGCCCCGGTTTCTTTAATTGGGGAGCGGGAACCGCTAGTCGAGCCTTGCTACGCTGATTAAGAAAGAGGATACGGCTTTGGCCACATCCTTTTTGCCAGTCAAAGGGCTAAATCACTAACCAACTTTGCATCAGTAAATTTCGTGGATGATTTCTTTTATACATTGCGCCTGCTTTCTACACTGTAAACAAAACTATCCGAAAGATAATAGCCTAAATTATATTCAATCGGCCTATCGCCCTGATCAAATACAAAACGTTTCCTAAAAAGTAAAGGGCTTCCGATTTCGATATTCAGTTTCTCCGCAATAAATTTATCGGCACCTTTTGCACTTATTTCCTCCTTCGACAGCGTTGCAATAAAAGAATGATCTGCCAATATATCGTAGAGGGGGCGTTTGAAATCTTCATCGCCAGTAAGTGCTATCCTGGGGTGAAAATAAGATATAAAATAAACAAAAGGTCCTTCAGCTTTTCCTCTGACACGTTCCAGTTTTAAAATTTTTTTATCTGTACCAATATGAAAAAAATGAGCCAGTTTTTCATCCGGAAACACCCAGCTGATGTGAAGTTCAAAGTTTTTGATGGGAATGCCGCGTGCCTGCATTTCCTGAGAAAAGCTCAACCAGTTGCTCGCTTTAGAGCTAACTGCGCCAACGGCAACTTTGGTCCCAATGCCTTTTTTTCGGATCAACAAACCCTCATAAACCAATTTATTAAGGGCCTGCCTCAGCGTGCTTCTGGATATGGCCAACTGCTTAGCCATATCAACTTCGTTCGGCAGAGATTTGGTTGCGTATTCGGGATCTTTGATCAGGTTCCGCAATAATTCTTCAGCCTGAATGTGTAATGGAACAGGACTTTTATGATCGATTGAAAATTTCATTTTTTTTGTGATACGCCTTTTTTTAGACGGGGAAATTATAATGCATCCAGACAAAGATAAAAAAAGCACCCATAAACCCAATATTACCGGATAGGGTATAAGAACGTCATCAGAAGGAGATATCTTCATTATATGAGGTTATCTCATCTGAAGAATAATAAATTTTTTAAAATATTATGATATATGTATATACATATATACATTTGTTGAAACATATCCAAATTATGGAATTTAAAAATAGTATTGAGCATATACCCGTGGGGAGTAAGTGGAGACAGAGCGAAGAAAAGATTTTACCAGAAAATATCAGTCAGGTTAAGCAGGCAGTAGAGAAATATAATATATACCCTTTCCATTGCCTGGGTGATGGGAAAATATTCAGTGGCTATTCGTCATTGGCATCGTGGATTATTGAAAAGAAAACGGTAATTATAGATGGCTATATCGGCGTTTTTTGGCACGAAATAGAATTCCTTTTACAGCAAGAGTTTACAAAAAGAAATGTTACCGTTAACTGGGTCCGTACTTCGCATAGTATGAAAAATGCTGAAGAGGTATTACAGTTGGTTAACCCTTTTATAGGTGAAAATAATAGCGTGTGGGGGAAAAAAACGACACTTAAACTTGGAGATTTTTTTAATGGGGAATACCTATACGCACAACCGGATGCTCAATATGAAGTAAATATCGTAATGGGGATGGGGGCAGCGTTAAGCAATTGGGATGCGGCTGTAATTTACCTGGAAATCCCTAAAAACGAGATCCAGTACCGAATGCGGGCGGGTTCGGTAAACAATCTTGGAGCGGATAAGATGTCAAACTCCTATGAGATGTACAAAAGATTTTATTTTGTCGATTGGGTGGTACTCAATGCGCATAAAGCAGAAATCTTAAACCGAATAGATATTGTTGCCGATGTGCAGCATAGATCATCCCTAAACTGGATATTTGGCAATGAACTAAAAAAAGGATTAAAACTGATCAGCAGATCTGTGTTCAGGGTAAGACCCTGGTTTGAAGCCGGTGCATGGGGAGGTCATTGGCTTAAGGAAAATATAGAAGGACTAAACAAAAACGAAGTGAACTATGCCTGGTCTTTTGAATTGATTGTGCCAGAAAACGGTATCGTATTTGAAAGTAACGGTAATCTTTTGGAAGTCGCCTTTGATTTTTTAATGTTCAGTGAATACCAGTCTGTATTGGGAAAGCATGCCCCAATTTTCGGAACGGAATTTCCGGTCAGATTTGATTTTTTGGATACGATTGATGGAGGAAATCTCTCCGTGCAATGCCATCCCTCATTAAAATACATCCGCGAAGAATTTGGCGAAAACATTACACAGGATGAAACCTATTACATTTTAAATTGTAAAGATGATGCTAAAGTTTATCTGGGCTTCCAGGACGATATTAATCCGATTGAATTTAATAAAGCTCTAATAGAAAGTCAGAAATTAGGTCAGAAAATTGATATCGAAAAATATGTGCAGGTACATGAAGCTAAAAAACACGATCTTTTTTTAATCCCGAACAGCACTGTACACAGTGCCGGCGCCAATAACCTGGTGCTGGAGATTAGTGCAACACCCTACATCTTTACATTTAAGATGTACGATTGGCTCCGCCTGGGCTTAGATGGAAAGCCCCGACCGATTAATATTGAACATGCCTTTAAAAATTTAGATTTTAACAGAAAAGGAGAAACTGTTATAAAAGAATTAATTGCTAAACCTGTGGTTATCGAAAAAGGGGATGATTGGGAGATAATTCATCTGGCCACGCATCAGGAACATTTTTATGATGTTCACCGTCTGGAATTTGATACCCAGGTAACCGTAAAAACAAATGATATTTGCCATATATTGATGCTTGTTGAAGGTACTGCCATCAAAATAAAAAATACTAATGGCGATATTTCTGATTTTCATTATGCAGAAACTTTTGTGATTCCGGCGGCTGCAGAAAGTTATACCCTGGTGAATGCGGGTAAGGGGAGAGCTAAGGTAATTAAGGCATTTGTAAAAGATAATCTGAGTTTTTTGCAGCGCTAATCAGGCACAAAAGCCTATTGTAGAGTTTAGCTAAAGAATTTATCTGACCCAAAAAAACAATTCAAACCAAATAAAAATTTATGAGTAAGCAAAAAAAAACCAGTGTACTTTTAATAACGCTTGTGGCCTCATTGGGTGGCTTTTTATTTGGCTTTGATATGGCCGTGATATCGGGCGTTTTGCCTTTGGTGCAGAAGCAGTTTGCTTTAAGTGCATCTCAGGAAGGCTGGTTTGTATCTTCTGCCTTGGTGGGCTGTATCATTGGTGTAGCGGTCTCAGGTGAGCTAAGTGATCGGTTTGGAAGAAAAAAACCACTGATTCTAACGGCCGTCCTGTTTGTTGCATCCGCACTGGGCTGTGCATTATGGCCTGGCCTTTCGGGCGTAATTGCTTTTAGGGTTTTGGGTGGTATTGGTATCGGGATAGCATCAAATGTGGTACCGCTTTATATTTCTGAAATAGCACCTGCTCAGATTAGGGGCAGGTTGGTTACTTATTATCAATTTGCGCTTACGCTAGGCATTTTGGTAGCTTACCTGAGTAATGCAGCTTTATTAAATGGTATATCTGCAGCGGCTGTTGATCCTACCGCTTTAAGCAGCATTTTTAACCAGGAAGTTTGGCGGGGGATGTTGGGCATGGGGGTGCTGCCGGCAGTCTTGTTCCTGTTGGGATTATTGCTTATTCCCGAAAGTCCAAGATGGCTGATACAGAAGGGCAGAATTGATGAAGGCACTTTAATTATCAGCAGGATTACCGGACAGCGCTTATCTGAAATTAAATCAGGGCAGCTTACAACAGAAAATAATAGTTCGAAGGGCTCTTATCAGGCATTATTTGCCCCATCCATGCGGAAGGCGCTGCTAATCGGTATTTTGCTGCCCTTATTCTCTCAGTTTAGTGGTATTAACGCGATTATTTATTATGGACCACGGATACTTGGAAATGCAGGTATATCGTTAAGCAATTCGCTGATCAGCCAGATTATTTTTGGATTGGCGAATATGGTTTTTACCCTATTTGCCATTTGGAAAGTAGATAGCTGGGGCAGGAGGCCACTTTATCTCTATGGCACCGCAGGTGCGGCAATTTCATTGATACTTACTGGTATTTGTTTCTATTTTAATGCCACATCAAGCATTTGGCTGTTAATATGTGTTCTGGCATTTTTGGCCTGTTTTGCCTGTTCAATCGGTCCGCTAAAATTTGTGGTGGCCTCAGAAATATTTCCAGGTGCCATAAGAGGAAGAGCTTTGGCCATCAGTATTATGGTGATGTGGGTAGCTGATACAATTGTAGGCCAGATTACACCAATTTTATTGAATGAAATCGGCAGCGCAGGAACTTTTTGGTTTTTTGCCTTTTTCTGTATCGTAGCTTTTATTGCAGTTTATAAATTGCTTCCCGAAACCAAAGGAAAATCGCTTGAGCAGATCGAAAACGATTGGAAAGATGGTGCAGATAAGCAAGTGTTTTTTCATTAACCAAACAACAGGATTTATGGATATGATATTGAAAATAAACATGAGGTTTACCTTTCTATTGCTGATTAACTTATTCTATAATTCTGTAAGCGCACAATCCGATCGCGATTTATTAACTTATGCAGACCCGCGTATTGGTACTGCACACAGCCGGTGGTTTTACTTTACCCCAGGAGCTGTGCCCTTCGGAATGGCCAAACCAGCACCGTCCACCAATGGTTCTTATGGCAATAAAAGTGGTTGGGAAGCCGTAGGTTACGACCAAAGACATACTTCCATAGAAGGTTTTGCCAATTTTCACGAATTTCAGATCGGAGGAATTGTATTTGCCCCATCAACGGGAAAACTTCAAACACTGGCAGGTAGTTTGGAACAGCCTGAAACAGGTTACCGATCTACTTTTGATCATCAAGATGAAACCGCCATTCCAGGTTATTATGCTGTACTTTTAAAAGATTATGGGATTAAGGCCGAATTAACTTCAACGAAACGTGTTGCTTTTCACCGCTATACATTTCCACGGTCGAAACAGGCAAACATCATTTTTGATATAGGCCACCGGCAAGGGGAGAGCGGTGAAGTGAGCGATGCAAAGGTTTATCTCAGTCAGGATGGAAGAATTGAAGGTTATGTTATCACACAGCCACTGTATGTACAGAAATACCAACCTGGAGCATCGGTAAAAATGTACTTTTCTGCTGTATCAAGTAAAAAGCCTGTCACTTTTGGCGTCTTTAAGGGTGCAAAAGTTTTCAGGGGAAAGAAAAGTTCAAGCGGTAAGGGTGCTGGTCTTTACCTTACTTTTTCTACCCGGGAAAAAGAAAGTATTACATTGAAAGCAGGACTCTCTTATACTTCGATAGAAAATGCCAGGCTAAACTTAACAAAGGAAGCCGCCTCTCTTTCATTTGATGCGGCAAAAGAACAAGCACTGGATACCTGGGCAAGCTACCTTGGAAGAATAAGGGTTAGCTCCGAAAATAAAAATGACCTCACCAAGTTTTATACCGGTTTATACCACGCTTTATCTGGTCGCGGTTTGGCCAGTGATGTAAATGGTGCTTACCCCAAAAACAATGGTGGAATTGGCAGGATCCCACTTGATAAAAATAATGTTCCGGTGCATAACCACTATAATACTGATGCGATTTGGGGGGCTTTTTGGAATTTGACCCAACTTTGGGCCATCGCTTATCCAGAATATTATTCCGATTGGGTTAAAAGTCAGTTGTTGGTGTATAAAGATGCTGGCTGGCTGGCTGATGGTATTGCCAATAGCCGTTACGTGTCTGGTGTGGGTACAAATTTTGTAAGTTTGGCTTTAGCTTCAGCTTACAATTCCGGCATAAGGGACTTTGATGTAAAAACAGCCTATGAAGCTGCACTAAAAAATGAATTAACATTTAAGGATCGACCATTTGGTGCTGGAAAGCCTGATTTAGAAAGGTTTATACAGTATGGTTATGTAAATCATTTAGATAATGGTGCCGGAGCCGACGAGAACTGGAAGTTTTCGGCTTCGCATACGCTCGAGTATGCCTTTAGTTGTTATGCTGTTGGCCAATGGGCAAAACTTCTAAATAAAACGGAGGATTATAATACACTCACAGCGCTTTCGAATGCATGGAAAACCATTTTTGATCCTTCCTCCAGGTTCATCCGCCCAAAAGATGATAAGGGAAAATTTATATCAGATTTTGAACCCAAAGCAGCCTGGAGGGGTTTTCAGGAAGGAAATGCCTGGCAATACACTTTTTATGTCCCGCAAAATCCAATGGCTTTGATTTCGGCTATTGGTAGGGATAATTTCAACAATAGATTGGATAGCATTTTTACCGTTTCAGAAAAAAATAAATTTGGCGGTGGCACTACGATAGATGCCTTTTCTGGATTGGAAAGTCTATATAATCACGGTAATCAGCCCAATCTACATATTTCATGGCTATTCAATTTCTCAGGAAAACCTTCACTTACACAAAAGTGGGTAAGAAAAATTTTAGATGAATTTTACGGTACCGAAGGTATTCATGGCTATGGATATGGTCAGGATGAAGATCAGGGGCAGCTTGGGGCCTGGTATGTAATGGCTTCAATGGGTATTTTTGATGTGAAGGGTTTTACCGATGCTGCACCTGAAATCGGACTTTCAGCCCCGGTTTTTAACAGCATCAAAATTAAAGGCAATAAAAAATATTATAGTGGAAATGATTTTGAAATTGAAACAAGAAATAACAATGCCGAGAATAGGTATGTTCGGTCATTTTCATTGGATGGCAATCAGTTGAAAGCTCCGTTTATCAAACTCAGTGATATCCAAAACGGTGGAAAACTATTGATCCAGATGGGGGATATACCAAAAGATGTTTATTGATAGGCACTTAATGGCAGAGGTACCCATAAATAAAGTTTTATCGGTTTCAATTCAACAAACGCTCATCTCGCCGAATCTGGTGCCTATTGATCATGAATGAGCGTTCCTGTCAGCTTATACTGAACTGATAGGAAAGCTACCATTTCGAAAATTAAAATATTTAAGAAAGTTATAATTACATTGGAATTAAATGATATATAAGAGATCTTATTTCATTAAGCTCATGGAATTATTTAGGTTTACACTTCGAACTGATCGCGTTTGTTTTCAGTCGTTAAACTGCAGGCCGAAACAATGGTTTCCACAGCGGTTTATCTTAAATTTATTAATTAGCACACCTAAAATAGAATGCAAAGTAAAAACAAAATCCAGCTACTCACTATCGGTCTTATGCTATTGGTTACAATGTCGTCATTCAGTGGCCTGATCCGCAAGCATCGCGATACTCCTTCCAAAGATGGGCGTAAGATCGTGAACATTGTAAATTTTATCAGGTTGCTTGAGCCCAGAGATGCCCGGATTACCCAGGATGTGCTTTATCAAACCGTAGTAAGCCAGGTGGAAATCATGAAAAAGTATCATCTGCCAGGGACTTTCCTGCTCCAGTATGATGCCTTAATGGATCCCAGATATCAAAAGCTCTTATCCGCTCTTCCAAAAGAATCGTTCGAAATTGGTGCTTGGTGGGAACTTCCACAACCGCTTATCGAAAAGGCGGGTATAAAATGGAGGGGAAAATATTCTTGGGACTGGCATTCGGATGTTGGTTTTTCAGTAGGCTACAGCCCGGCAGAGCGCGAAAAGATCATCGATGTTTATTTTGCCGATTTTAAAAAAATATTTGGGTACTATCCAAAATCCGTCGCTTCCTGGGTGATTGATGCACATTCACTAAATTATATGTACGATAAATATAAGATCGTAGCCTCAGCAAATTGCAAGGATCAGGTAGGTACTGATGGTTTTACGCTTTGGGGTGGATACTGGAACCAGGCCTATTATCCAAGTCGTGTTAACGCATACATGCCCGCACAGCATGCCGAGAAACAACTTCCGCTCCCGGTTTTTAGATTACTTGGAAGCGACCCGATCAGGCAATATGCTGATGGAAGTACCGTAACGACACTGGAGCCCGTGTATGGTCATGCAGGCGGCAATCTCCAATGGATCAACTGGTTTTTTCAGACTTTCTCTAACGACCCATCCCTTGGTTTTAATTACACGCAGGCAGGTCAGGAAAATTCTTTTACCTGGGACGCCATGAAAAAAGGACTGGAAATACAGATGCCAATCATTGCCCAGCTGAGGGAACAGGGCAAGGTACAGGTAGAAACCATGGCCCAATCCGGACAGTGGTTTAAGAAAAATTACAAGGTAACCCCGGCAACAACTTTTACGGTGACTAAGGATTTGGGTAATAGTGATAAAAAAACGATATGGTACAATAGCCGGTTCTACAGGATCAATCTACTCTGGGAAAAGGGGAGCCTGCGCATTACGGATATCCACTTGTTTAATGAGACCGTTCCGGACAAATACCTGAATGCGGTAACCACAACCAATCAAAGTTTTTTCTATACCCTTCCCGTGGTAGATGGTTTTTTATGGGGCAAAGCGGGTGACCCGGCAGGGCTTCTGTTGATGGACAATACCGGCGGGCAGGATCAAGCCATAAAAGGCGGCGACCCAATATTTACCAATTCGGGCAAGAGCACCGCACATATTTCGTGGCCTGTTCAAAACGGGAGTTTTGAAATCGATCTTAAAGAAAAGTCGATCATGGTAAGATTAAAAGGCAAGCCACTGGCAACCTGGTTTCTCGATTTCAACGCGACAAATCAACAAAATTTGCCGCTTAACGATATTCAAACGAACCATATGGACTATATTTTCGACAATCATCCATATCAATTGGTGGCCACAAAAGGCAGCTTCGAGAAACCATCAAACGGTAGTATTTTTCGTATTAAGCCGCAGGGTGATGCCTTAATACTCAAGATGACAGATCAGTAGCAGCTTAAAAATATTAACTTTTTAATAATGATGATAATTACAACAACAAACCCACAAATTGTGGGTTTGTTGTTTATAGACTGGGGAACCTTCCATCGAACACTTAATATCGTTTTCAGATCTTTCAATTTCGATTTTACGGGCAAATGCCTAGCTTAACGCTAAGGTAATGGATTTAGCAGCATATCAGGAGCTAATTTTCCTGGCTTAAATTTGTCCGTTATCATCTGGATCAAATTCCACAATCCATTCAATGCCATATTTGTCTCTAAACATTCCGGCATAAGTACCCCAGGGACTGTCGCCAATAGGTCCTTCAATCGCTCCGCCTGCCGATAGCCCTTGAAATACTTTATCTGCTTCCTCCCGGCTTTCAGCACTAATTGATATTTTAGACCTATTTTCGTTTTCATTAACCCTTCCCATAAATTCTGGGACATCATTGGCTATCAATACGTTGTGTTTGCCTATTGGCAGGGAAATGTGCATGATTTTATCTACCTCATTTTCTGGTACTTGAAAATCAGCATTTGCCAAGTCTTTGAAACGAATAACTTTTGTGAATTCTCCGCCAAAAACTGATTTGTAAAAGTTGAATGCTTCTTCAGCATTTCCATTGAAGTTGATCCAGGGATTGATTGTTCTCATCGCATTTTAATCTTAAATTGTTTTCAGAGTAATGGTTGTAACCCAAAGATAGTTGAAGTCGTTTAAATTACTTAATGTATAAAACCAAAAGTGGGGACGCAACATTTTAGGGGAAATTCTCATTTTGATAATCAGGTCAGAATGAATTAAGATACATTAATCTCCCGCAGAAAGGTGTTATAATTTGGTCAGTGGATGTGATTTATTTCTCCGCCTTACTATTCAAAAGTTTATCTATAGCAGCAACCAATACTTTATTGTCGCTGGGGCGTGGTGGTTTCATATTGTTAATATTGCCATCTTTATCAATCAATATATAAGTTGGAAAGCTATTAATAGATAGTCTATTTTCAATTATACTCTGCTGTTCACTAGGTAAACGATAATGCACGGCATTTTCTCCGGTAAGCTTATTTTCATTTATGATGTTTTTCCAGCTTTCTTCAGGCGAGTTATTGGCGAAATACATGAAGATTACATCTTTTCCCTTAAGCGCGTCTTTAACGGCTTTAACATAAGGCATTTCTCCTTTGCATGGGCCACACCAGGTACCCCAGAAATCAACATAAATGACCTTGCCTTTATACGGACTGATTAATGCAGCAAATATAGAATCTGCATTTTTGGAAGATTTTAAATGATCTGTTCTTTTTAAACTTTCTACATATTCAGGAGCAACCTTCGCCAGTTTTAAATACGACTCCTGCATATCACTTAAGCGGTTGCGATAAATACTGTTTTTAATATTTGACATCGAAAGTTTAAAAACATCATCTGGCATAGAAGCACTATTATAATTAAAAAAATCATAACTATTATGTGCAAAATAAAGGTCCCTCAAATCCTCATCAGCAATGCTGTTTGTAAACTTTAAATAATTTTGGTGCGATACGAACATCAATTTTTTATTGGCAGCATCTTTGATCTCTTCAAAATGGTTTTTTCTAAATGATGATGCCAATTCACTTTGTGCTTTAGGCATTCTTTTAACCGGAGATGTCGGTTCCTTGGATTCGTTAAATCTATTTATTTTTACTTCAGCGAGTAAAGCCACTCTTTCTGCAGCTGTAGTTTTGAAATTATTGTTCAGCACCATTTCCTCTATTAGGTCATTCCATTTTACAGAGAAAGTATCACGGTCTTGCAGGTAGGAAAAAAGATCATTTTTAAAAGTGCTAAACTCCCTGATTAATGTAAATGGTTTAGGAGGTGTATTTCTATAAAGTGTGTCTTTTACAAAACCGATGTATGCTTCTGGAAAACGGTATTGATCTGTGCTATCTAAACGAAACTTTCGCTGCATGAGCTCTTTACCCATTTCAAATTTATAAAATGTGGGTACAAAATACTTTAGTTTATTACTAGCTTTGGGGTTGCTGGTTAAATAATTTTCAAAAGCTTGTATCGATTTTTTATAGTCAGCCTTACTGATATCAAAGAAATCTTTGGTTTTGCTATAATATTTAATGTTCGATTCTTCTTGGGTTTTTTGATAAGTGGCATAAAGACTGTAATTAATAATTTCATTATGAAAGCTGGCATTGTTGCCCATCACTAATCTTTGCTGGGCTTTAAAATCCTGAAAATAGAAATATGTCTCTCCAGGTTCTAACACATCCCAACGACCAGAGCCATCACGACCCCAATCTAACACTACGGCTGTGGTATTTAATAGCGGCACCTTCACTTCGAAAAATCCATTGCTATCTAGATCCCCAAAATATCTTACTTCTTTTTCAGTTAAAACATCGTTTGTTGTCACCATAAAAGGCTGATTGGAAGATGGATTTCTTAGAAAACCTCTTATAATTGCGGTGTCTATCTTTACAAAATGATTGTCCGGAAAAGCATCCGTATCTTGTATTTTAGAAGGCTTTAGATTATGCTTGAACAGGTAAACATTTTTCGTTCCTTCGCTGTCCGTCAATTGTGCTACACTATCGTTTTTAATGTTGATCTGAACATTTCTTTCTTTACCCTTGCCTAAAAGTTGAATATTAATGCTGTTCCCTTTTTTTGCTAACTTTTGATAGGTATACGCTTCCTGATTATAAATGGCGAAATCTTCAAAAAAACCATAATGCCATTCGTTGGTTTCCTCATTTATCCAATTGCCAAGAAAAGCATAAATCAAAGGATTACCAGCCTGTTTTTCATAAATCATTTCGCCATCTACATCATTAACTTTTAAGGTATTTGGCTGTTTTACTATATAAACCATTTTATAGGTTTTCTGATCCTTCACCAATAAGCGATATTCTTTATCCAAATAGCTGCCAGCCCAAAGTATATTCCACTTTTTGCCGTTTTGCTGAAGCTTAAATTGTTTGGTTATTGAAAAGTTATCCTGTTGTTTGGCCGGATAAATCCAGTTTTGCTTTAAAAATGGGGGTATGGTTTTGGTCCCGAAAAACTTGATATCCGGGTCGGTTTCTTGCCAGGTGCACATTTTTTCATTTTGCCAATGACCGTATTTTAGTGATGCCCTATTGTTGCCCATTTTTTTGATTTCTAATGTTAAAGGTACTTTTCGCTCACTGGTAAGCCATATTTTATAAATACCACCTGTTTCCCTTAAACTATCTACCTTACACATTTCGTAGAAGTGTTCTACATAATCACCTCCAATTAAAGTCCCATTCCAGTCGCCTTTATTATTAACCTGAAAACTCCAGAAACCTTGTAAGTGTTTAGGAATAATTGATTTTGAGAAAGCTGAAGAAATCAGAAATGGGATGAGCAAAACCAGTAGGAGTGAGCGTTTATTCATGAGGCATATTTGGATTAGATGATTTGAAGATAAGGATTTCTTTTAATTTTTAAAATTCATTTCTTCAGTGAGAATCATTCAATATAGACCACTAAATTATTTTAGCAAAATTTAATTCCTTAATGTGCTGAAGAATGCTTCTGATGAATTACAGCGCTATTTCTTTCTGAATAGAGCTGGTTAAATCTCCTATTGATTGCATTGCGACCAGTAATAATAAAAATGATAGAAACTTAAAACTGTAGTTCTGCCTCAGTTAATTTGTATTCATATCCTTTTCCGGATTAAATATCAGTAGGGTTGCCGATGAGGCCGGAGTTGACAGGATGCTGATCTATGAATATTTTGTTAGTCTTGAGGGGAAAAGCGCTTGCTTATCATGTGCCCGAAAATCAGTTTAATAGTATCATTGGAATAAAGAAATGCGCCGGATCATTACCTGGGGACTAAGCGAAAAACTGCCTATGTTAAAGGAGCTGGATTTAAAACGGGAGAACATCGGCGATCAGATGCTGCGTGAGGTTATCGATAAACACTTTGCAGATAAGGATAAAAACTTTAGGGCAATGTACGCCATATTAATGGGAGGAGTATATTACCTTACGCTGCACGCCAAGATGCAGGAAAATCCATTTTGTAGGATAGACCTCCAGCAGGCGTCGGGTAAGGATGAGATCAAGAAGGCACTCAGGCAGTTTATCGATCTGGCCTATTTATAACGGTTTGTATTTTAATTATTCACTGCCATTTCCCCCTTCTGCTATGGGCTCTGGATTTAAAATAAACCGCTTGCTTTTAGGATTAAAATCTACGCTGAGGTAGCCGCCAACCCTGCCAATTTGATTGGAAATAATAAAATTATTGCCCTTTCCTGTGGTAATGTTATCATAGATAATCGTCATCAGGTTTCCGGTGGGCGTTTCGACTGACTCAAAATGGAGTGTTTGAAAGATTTTGTTATCTGCTTTTTTGATAATTTTTAAGGTAGTCATACCGGCATTCCGGGCTTCAGTTTTCTTTGCATATATACCAATGAAATAGTAATCCCGCAATGAAGAATACTGAAGGATCTGGATATTGTCAAAGGCTTCCGCTGCGAGATCACTGAGCCTATTGGCAAGATTTAGCTTTACCGCTAATCTGCTTTTTCCCCCGCTCCAGCTGCCAGATAACTGCAGAGAAGAAAAATGGAGGCTAAAAGTCGCAGATATCTTATCAAATGATCCGATCTCATTTAGTTTAATCTCATGGGTGCTTTGGTTAAATACACCTTCAAGCCTTATGGGGCTATTGAATTTATCATATTTATAAATGCCAATGATATTGTAGCTCTTTTTTGCAGGCTCTCCAAAATAACCTTCTTTTAACTGAAATGATAAAGTAATGGGATACCGGTCAATGTATCCGGTATAATTGTAGATGTCATACCAGCCGGCAAAGCTTTTTACCGAAGTGAAAAAGAGGACAATTATTGATACAATAATTTTTGCTTTCATGGTTATGCCCGGTGTGTTCTTATACTGCCAATATCCACATTTTTTTGTTTTGCCGGGCATTTTGGTTACACATTATCTGAATTCTGCCAGATTGAAAGATATGTTACATGGTCATATCCCGCGAAAAAACAGGCAAAACAGAGATTGTAATTTATTTGAAAACCGCAATCGATAAGGGCTGGCATATCCATTCTCATTAAGTTAAGCAGAGGAAGCCTGTGTGTAAATTATTCAGCAAACATATGGAAAAAGCGGTGTCAAAATCATCAAAATAAAAGCCTGCAAATGTTTATCTGTAGGCTTTTAATACTGATTTTTTTGGAGTCGAAAGGAGTCGAGGTTTTTGTTTTATTGGTTTGTTAATCAGTGTTTTATATTTTTTTTTTGGTTTTATGACATCAAAAACCCACCACTATCTTTTTAATGCAAATTCTTAGATTTGAAAATAGTAAAAATGATTAGAAATTACCAAATCCTTTATGGATCCCAGATTGGTGACTGAATTATTGGTTCGCGCTGAGGAAGCTTATACGATTCAAATGGCCCAACCTGTTTGTATATATCACTTAAGCCCACAGATTACGATGTTTAATGAGGATTTAATAATAAAATAAACATACGTTAATACTAAACAATTGTTTAGTATTTGTATATTTTATTTCCGTAGATTGACGAAAAACGCGAAAACTTTTACTTATCAGGTAATTGTAGCTACTTGTTCAAACTGAGCAGATGGCGGTAACTTAGATCTCCATGTGGCCCTTGAAAAAAACAGGTCTTACCCATTATTTCATCAAATCGCTTTATCTTCTCGTGCCGGGATTTTTTAGTTTAAATAACGTAAAATGTTTTAGACTGTTATTTGGCAGCCTACTAGAATTGCGAATAATCATATCTTTGCACAATGTCAAATTTTGAAACATTTTTCGATTATATTCAAAATATCTCAGGAAAACAGCTGTCAGAGGATGATAAGCATCTATTGACTGTGTATTTCAAACCCAGGAAACTCCGGAAAAGGCAATACTTTTTACAGGAAGGAGATGTATGCAAACACATTGGCTTTATTGTAAAGGGGTCTGCCCGGACTTTTACCGTAGATGAAAAAGGGCGTGAACATATTCTCAAACTTGCTATCGAGAGTTGGTGGCTGGCTGATTTTGAAAGCTTTTACCTCTTGACGCCAACCCGCTTTAATATTGAGGCACTCGAAGATCTTGAAATTCTTCAATCAACCCATGCGGAAATTGAGGCGTTCTTAAAGCATATTCCCGCCTTTGGAGCGATGTCGAATATCATCAGTCAGAACAACACGATCGCAGCCCAGAAAAGAGTACAAAGTATTAGCTATTCGGCTGAAGAACGCTACGGGGAATTGGTCCGGGATTATCCTTTTTTTCTACTCCGGTTCCCGCAAAATATGATTGCTTCCTTTCTTGGTTTATCTTCTGAAACCTTAAGCAGGATAAAGAAAAACTCTCTAAAATAATTCCTTTTCGCTATCAGCACATGTATCGTCAACTTTTCGTTACTGTTTATATCGCTATCTAATAACCCCTGCCGCTTTTTTTTGATAAATATCATCTCTTTTGGGTGACATTTATCGGGTATATTTAGTGATTCATGTCATTCTACGTTTGGTTCTTATACAGCATCTTTGAATGTATTTAAGAATAAAAAAACTGAAGAGTTTGAAACAATTAAAAATAGAATCATGAATAGACTAGAAAACAAGGTAGCAGTAGTTACCGGTGCTTCAAAAGGTATAGGTGCAGCTATAGCCAAACACTTTGCAGCAAATGGCGCAAAAGTTGTTGTAAATTATGCTTCCAGCAAAGAAGGGGCAGATATCGTGGTGAAAACCATAACGGATAACGGAGGTATCGCCATTGCCGTCCAAGCCGATGTTTCGAAAGAAACGGATGTAAACAGACTGTTCGAAGCGGCAAAATCAGCATTTGGATCAGTGGACATCTTGGTCAATAATGCGGTTTCGCAAGGATATGCACCCATCCAACAGATTTCTGTAGCCGATTTTCACCAAAGTTTCAGTGTTAATGTGCTCGGCCCAATCCTAACTATACAGGAAGCCCTAAAACATTTTGGCGACAAAGGGGGAAACATTATCAACATAAGTTCGGGTGCAAGCAAATATCCACTTCCGAACGCATCATTGTACTCCTCAACGAAAGCTGCGCTAGATGCTCTAACTATTGCTTTGTCAAAAGAACTTGGAGCGAAAAATGTGCGCATCAATTCTATTTTACCAGGCGCTACAGATACCGAAGGCGCCGCCAGCGCTGGCGTTACAGCAGGTAGTGAGTATGAAAAAATGTTTGTTGAAAAAACACCACTTGGTCGCAGAGGACAGCCCGCAGATATTGCCAAAGCTGCGGTATTCCTGGCTTCTGATGACGCAGCTTGGATCACTGGAGAGCAAATTTCCGTTTCGGGTGGAATGTATGGTTTTTAAATCCGGGAAACCATTAAAAATCAGCCATACGACCGAATTAGTTTGCGGTGAAGTAGTCAAAACGGATTTATATAACGCACTGGTTAACCTCGCATTCGAGTTTCGCAGGGAAGACTAAAAATAAAAAATGCGGCAACGTTAGGTGCCACATTCAAATCTATCTTTTATGGTTATATCTTAGTTGTGCAACAGCTACGTACGTAAGGCAATACAGGAATTAAAAAATCTGTTACAGGAAATCAGGGCAGAGGTTACCGAAAAAAAGGACAGTTCGAAATAAATAATATATTGTTTTGGGTTAAAGGCACTGGTTATGGATCAGTGCCTTTTTTCTTAAGATTTGGCGGGGGAAACATATCTTATGGACATCAATTTTTTATCGATGCCAATTGATTAATTTTCCTGACTGTCCCCTGACGGGCCGGGCAATCCGCTGTAAAATAAAAAAGCATCCTACAGTTGATGTAGAATACTTTTTTTAGCCAGGATACAGCAGCAGCCTTTCTTATTTTAAAAAGAAGTTCAGCAGGTCTTTTTGCACCTGTGGGGTATTTTCCTGTACCACCCAGTGTCCGGAATCTTTAATTACAGATTCTACAACTTGATCGGCCACCAATTTGGTATGCGTTGCAAGAAACGGTGCTGCGAAATGATCCGAACCCATTGCCAGTACTGGCATAGGTAGTTTTCGCTTGGCAAAAATCACATTGTCTTTAGCATCTTGATCGAAATAGCCGAACCAATGGAAAGCACCTGTTGTTGCACCCGGTACAGAATATGCACGAATAAATTCAGTACGTTCGGCAGCAGTGAAGGCATTTTTTTGGAAACCGACAACAGGCCAGAAATCTGTAAAAAACATGCCAACCTTACCCGAAACTAATTCTCCGGCATGTGGTTGTGCAAAAAAACCAAACCACCAGGCTTGCGCTTTAACCTGACTCCATACGGGTTCGATGCCGGGTAATAAGGCATCCATCAATGCCATTTTTTTAACTTCAGATGGAAACTGTGCGGCATAAGCATAAGCAACCATTAAACCAATATCATGACCGGCAAGGTTTATATTTTTATAGCCTAGTTTCTTCATCAGCTCATGCATATCTACGGCCATGTTCTTTTTATCGTAGCCTCCTTTTGTTTTTCCCGATTCGCCTACGCCACGCATATCTGGTGCAATTACTGTGAAATGTTTTGATAACTCCGGTAACAGGCGGTTCCACATATACCAGTTTTGACCAAAGCCATGAACCAATAGCAAGGGTTCACCCTTTCCGCCAATAACATAGTGGATTTTAACACCGTTAACAGTGGCGTACTGATGCTTAAAGTTAGATGGTGGATTGGCAGGACTGGCAGCCATTACGGTTCCTATAAGGGCTGTAAATAGCAGGGTAACCAATAGTTCTTTAATTTTTCTTGTTGTTTTCATGTTTTTATTGCTTTTATGAATTTGAATGATTTTATTTTTTCTTGTTGTCGCTGATGTCCTTGTAGGCATTTGGCAGATTAAAATTGCTGTGCAGCCAATTAAATAGGACATAGCCCTTATCGTATTCCTTCATTGTAACGGCTTCTTTGGTTTGCTTCAAACTAAGGCCCTTATCAACTGCAGCTTCTACCTGTTTTTTAAGTTCTTGAACATAATCGATTGTATATTTTATACCGGCTTTATTGGTAATCCTGCCATGACCTGGAATTACAATGGCATCATCAGGCAAGAAATCATACATCTTTTTAAGGTTCGCGGCAGGCTCCAGAAAAAAACCATCGAATAGCCAGGGAATTGCCGGACTTTCTGCAATAAAAGGGTTTCCTGCCCAAAAAACTTTTTGATTTGGCATCCATACAAATAAATCGGCAGGAGATTGTGCAGTTCCTACATTAAGCATTTCTACGATTTTGCCTCCACCTAAATCAACTTTTAGATTGCTGTTTTTGGGAATCACAAGATCTGCAGGGCGAAAAACAGTATTTTCTATCCCTCTGCCCGAACCAAATAGCGTTACCATAAACTGCTTAATGCCATCGTAGTTTTTCTCGAGGTTTTCTTTCGCAAATTCGTTTTGGATAATAAGTGTAGAAGCTGGCAACAAATAATTCCCGAAGCAATGGTCACCATGATCGCTTGTATTCACCGCGAATAAGATGGGTTTATCTGTTACAGAGCGAATCAGTTTAATTTCCTGGTCATAAAGGCGCTTGGTTAACATCACCTCGATTAACAATACGCCCTTTTCTCCTATAATAAAGCCGCCTGTAGTTGCCTGCGGAGTCCCCAGGGCCGTTTCTGTTTTAGCAGTACTGGGGATAATGGTGTAAATATCATTGCTGATTTTTTGCAGCTCAAGCGTTACTTTATTGGCATCCCATATCGGTACAACAGGGGGCATCGGCATTTGAGCAAACGCTATGCTATAGAAGCACAGTAGCAAAAGGCACAGGCCGGATTGTTTTAATATTAGTTTTTTCATTTTCGATTTTTTTTAAGATTCTATAACGGGTTATGAGTTTTATTTTTGATATCCACCGAAATATTTTACTGGCGACCAGTTTGGAATTACTTCTGGTAGGGCTGGGTTTTGCGTTGCATACTTCCCCGTAGCGTACACAACCTTGCCGTTAACAATGGTCATAAGTGCTGTAATGTGTTTAACCTTTTCTGTCGAAGCACTGAAATAATCGTCTGAAAGAATGACCATGTCTGCATACATATTTTTGATTAGTTTGCCTTTTAGGTTTTCCTCGCCAGAGCACCAGGCGCTACCAGATGTATACAATTGCAAGGCAGTAAATTTATCCAGCACTTGTTCCGTTGGCCAAAATTGCATTCCGCCAATGGTTTTGCCTGTTAGCAACCAGTGCAATGCCATCCATGGATTGTAGGTGGAAATACGTGGTGCATCGGTACCCATACCAACCGGAACACCCATTGCTAACATTTTTTTGATGGGTGGCAACTGTAATTGGGGTTTGCCATACATTTTAGTATACAATTCCCCCTGGAAATACATTCTGAATTGAACCGCTATTCCACCACCAAGGGCTTTTACCCGGGCAAGGTCAGGGTCAGTAATGGTTTCGGCATGATCGAAAAACCATCGAAGTCCGTTAAAGGGAGTATCTTTGTTAACCTTTTCAAACACGTTGAGCATCCTGTCGATAGATTCTCCATAAGTAGCATGAAGGCGAAATGGCCAACGGTTTTTAACCAATAAGCGAATAACGGGTTCCAGGTCTGTTTCCATCTCTGGAGAGAGTACAATACGTGGTTCCAAAAAATTTTCAAAGTCTGCTGCGGTAGCAGTCAGATTTTCACCTGCACCTTCAACTGTATAACCATTGGCCATTAAAATATGGTCATTTTTATTTGGATGTGTATTCGCAATCCATTTCTCATAATCGGCAAATTCCTTTCCTTTCTGCTGTGCAAACAGATAATAGGAAGTTCTTACCGTAAGTTTTCCTGCTTTGGCCAATGCGAGCGAAGCCTGATAATCTGCGTCATAATTCTGCGCTCCACCTGCAGCATCAACCACGCTGGTTATCCCAAAACTGTTAATTTCACGGTAAAAATGCTCCGAACTGTTAATTCTTTCTTCATCAGTAAGTTTACCCGTAAGGGCTAGGGTACGGTAAATCGCCATTGGAGTTTCCTTGGCATAAAGCAATCCGGTAGGTTTGTTATCTTTATCAAGCTCAACAATACTTCCAGGATAACTGGTGTTTTTATCGTAGCCCAACACTTCTATGCCCTTCTTATTCAGAAAAGCTTTGCCATATAGATAAGTAATAAATACGGGTTTATCCGGAACTGCCGCATTAATCTCATCAATTGTAGGCTGTCTTTTTTCAGCAAACTGAAATTCGTTCCAACCGCCAACTACCTTAACCCAAGCGCCCGGTGGTGTTCTTGCCGCTTGCTCTTTTAACATTTCCATTGCACGTTTCAAAGTCTTCACACCGTCCCATCTCAATTCCATGTTATAGTTTAATCCTTCGCGAATTGCGTGCATATGGCTATCGTTTAAGCCAGGGATAACCGTTTTTCGTTGAGCATCAACCAGTTTGGTTTTTGAGGATTGATAGGCTTTCAGAATTTTTTGAGTGGTGCCTGTGGCAAGGATAAGCCCGTTTTTCATGGCTATAGCTTGCTTAAATTCTCCGGGCTTAACCATGGTCGCAATCTTGCCATTGTAAATAATCAAGTCTGCCTTTTGTTGGGCATTAACTTGTAATACGGATAAAAGTATCATCAGGTAAAATAACCTGACTCCGATTTTAAGTGAAATTTTCATAATTTTTAAAAGTTTTAAATATTGCCTAGCCAGTTTAGAATGAACTCAGCATTTTCTTTCCAATTCTGCTGGCCCAGTACAAAGTGATTGCGCCCGGCAAACTCTTTATAAGCCGTTACAGAGCCACTGTGTGTGTATTTCTTAAAATTAGTGTAGTTTAAAGAAGCTGGTATAAATCGATCGATACTGCCTGACAAGAAAAGCAATGGTGCATGTGGAAGGTTAAAATCTATTTTTGCTGCACTCGTAGTGGCATCTCTCACCACCATTTTGGATTCCGGTACCAAAAGCTTATAGTAAGCCTCTTTCTGATCCTCGTAAGGCATGCCATTAGTAAATGCGTATTGCCATTGTCGGAAAGTCATAAGATAGGTTTTAAGGCTGTTGGTAAAGAACCCCAAAGCATGCCAGCCCGCTTTGTAGAAGGAAAGCTTAAAAGTTAAAAGGCCTTGCGGCTGTAAGGAATGGATCGCAACCCCAGCTGTTGCCAAACCTTTTTGAATCAGAAGCTGCGTGATAAGGCCACCCATAGAATGACCGATTAAAATGGGCTTTTCTGGCAAGGTTTCAACAATTTCTTCAAAATAAGCAGTTAAGTCTGCTAGCCTTATTTTGGCAACTTCCGCATCAGGATGCCTTTGTCGTAAAGTGCAGGCTGGAGCATCTTTATAGGGCCAAGCGGGTGCAATTGTTTTGTAGCCATTTTGCTCAAAGTATTCTTTCCAGTGGTTCCAACAATCGCTGCTTACAAACGCACCGGTAATAAATACAATGGTTTTCGAGTGAGTAGTTTTCATAATATTTAAGTCTTAGTTTATTATTGGATTTACGGTGAGTCCGCCATCAATTACGATTTCTGTACCTGTAATGAAAGCGGAATTTTTGGATGCTAAAAAACTGGCCAGCTGTGCGATTTCTTCTGCGTGGGCAAAACGTTTCAGGAGAATCTTATTACTTAAAATATTACTGAAGGCATCAATTTCAGCTGCATCCATTCCTAATTTTTGATACACCGGCGTTTCTACCGGGCCTGGCGAAATACAGTTTACACGGATATTTTTCGGCGCAAGCTCAGTTGCCAAAACTCGGTTTAGGCCAATTAACGCAGCTTTGCTTGCCGAATAGACACCAGAATTTGGCATACCCACGCTTGCATTAACTGAAGTATTAAAAATTACAGATCCACCGGAATTAACTAAAGGCAGCAATTTTTGAAGAGTAAAAAAAATGCCTTTTACATTGGTATCCATCAAGTAGTCGAAATGCTCTTCGCTTGCCTGCTCAAACGGTAGAAACTCAGCTGTGCCCGCATTCAGAAATATTGTATCAAGCGCACCAAAATCGGCTTTAACCGTTTTGAAAAGTTGGTCAATACTTAAAAGGTTTGCCTGATTGGAAACATAACCAGTTACACCCAGTTCATCGGATGCCCGTGCAACGGCTTCGGGATCCCGGCCTGTAATAATGACCTTTGCCCCTTTGGCCTTAAAGAGTTTTGCCGTGGCATAGCCTATTCCGCTATTCCCGCCGGTAATTAACGCGGTTTGTTGATGAAGTGTGTCCATATTCGTTTGGTTTGATATGAATCACTATCGGCAATGTTTGAACCTTTTTTGTTAAGTATTTGATGATCAATGATTTGATATTATTATTGATTTTGGTTTTTACTTTATATCGTTACTTTCAGAAACAAACTACGATATAAGGTAGGATGAATATTGATCCGGATACAACGATATTTCGTTGTCGAAACTGGGTCAGGAATATTACAGATAAAATTGGTCTTGCCAGGTAGTAGAATTTGCCATTATTAAATGTTTACCAGCTTTTTAACAAATGAAAGTTTTGAGCAATGGCTTTGGCTTGGTTGGTACAAAGCTGTTTATCCGATACGCTTAATCACAAATGAATACGATTTGCACGGCGATTTATCTACTACTGGATATCATCAAAAACCACGAAATAAAGTGAAATTATACTTGGTGTATGTGTTTATGTCTTGATAAACAGTATTTTATTGGTTTGGTGCTGGTTTTGACATAACATCGTAAACTGAATTAAATCTATTTACGATCATGAAAACGATTTTATCTTTATTATTTATTCTAGCATCTTATACCGGAATGGCTCAAGAAATTTCTTTTAAGCAGTTGCGCTATGATGAAACTTATGCTTATTTGGCCCAGGACTCATCGATTAATTGGTACCATAACTTAAAATTTAAGCCAGTATCTGCAAATAAAGCTACTTATTTTAGTTTTGGGGGAGAAGTACGCTATCAATATTTTTATTTTAAAAGTCAGGACTGGGGAGAGGCTCCCGAAGATCAGGATGGATTTATACTGAGTCGTTATCTAGGCCATGTTGATTTTCATGCAGGTAAGTACTTTCGCACTTTTATACAGTTACAAAGCAGTTTAGCCAATGGGCAAACAGAAGAACCTTCTCCCGTCGATCAAAATCCCCTCGATCTGCATCAGGCTTTTTTAGAATATAGAGGCCGGGTTAATGGAAAAGGGATCATAACATTTAGAGTAGGCAGGCAAGAACTCTCTTATGGTTCACAGCGGTTGGTAGCTGTGCGCGAAGCGCCCAACAATCGGCAGTCATTTGATGCAGCTAAATTGATGTATAGTGGAAAAAACGTTAAGCTGGATGTTTTTTATTCGAATTATGTTCCAGCAAGATCAAATATTTTTGATGATAGTTTTAGTAATATTACCCGGTTTTGGGGAGCTTATGGGGTATTTAATAAAATCCCATTCATTAAA
The DNA here is from genome assembly GCF_056490705.1 of Pedobacter humicola. Taxonomy (NCBI): domain Bacteria; kingdom Pseudomonadati; phylum Bacteroidota; class Sphingobacteriia; order Sphingobacteriales; family Sphingobacteriaceae; genus Pedobacter; species Pedobacter humicola. Next base: position 26,260 of record NZ_JBWJIG010000017.1, read on the forward strand.
AACATCGATCTGTATTACTTAGGGATTCATAAAAAAAATGCGGTATTTGATGATGGAAAAGGAGCGGAAACAAGGTATTCTGTAGGAGCTAGAATATGGAGCAATACACCTAACTGGCAGTATGATGTAGAAGGTTTATATCAATTCGGAAATCTTGAAGCCAGCCATATTTCTGCATGGACAATGTCTGCAAACATTTCTTATTCGTGGGAAAAGGCGGGATTAAAACCGCAGATTGGCTTAAAAGCAGAATTAATCAGCGGTGATAAAAATAGTGCAGATGGAAGATTGAATACTTTTAATCCGCTATTTCCCAAAGGTGCCTATTTCGGGTTGGCCGCATTAATCGGACCATATAACTTAATGGATGCACATCCATATTTTCAATTTAACCTTACTAAAACACTGTTGTTTGCAGCAGATTATGATCTATTTTGGCGCATGGATAGCAACGATGGACTATATGCTGTAAATGGTAAATTAATTTATCCGGCTAAAACCGGAAACTCAAAAGAAATAGGAAAACAACTGGGTGGTGCTTTAGAATATATGCCGAACAGATATCTATCCCTTAAACAAGAGTTTACCTGGTTTAGCGCAGGCGATTATTTAAAAACAGCAGGGCCAGGTAAGGATATTTTAATGTTTGGCAGTACCATTACCCTTAAATTTTAAATAAATCGCACCTTAGCAAAGATGAATGGGTTATGTGATAAAATTTTTATGTATACCCAGTTTCTTCATTTTAGAATTTAGCGTAGTCGGTGGCAAATTTAGTAAGCTGGCTGCTCCATTTTCGCCCCAAATCTTACCATTGCATTTTTTTAATGCTGCTAGGATATGGGCGCGTTCGCCTTCACTCATGGTTGTAACAATTGGCTCGGCCAGGGCAATATGGGTGTTTTGCTCCAATTGGACGGGCAGAAGCATGCTATTGATCATATCTCCTTTTGTTAGCAAAACATTTCTTTCAATTAAATTTTCCAGTTCGCGAATATTTCCAGGCCAATAATATTGTTTCATACTCTCTAACACCTGTGGAGAAATCCCCTTTACACTTTTGCCAATTTTACGGGAGTAAATGTTCAAAAAATGCGCCGCAAGATCTGCAATATCTCCTTTGCGTTCTCTTAGCGGTGGCATAAGGATTGGAAAAACATTTATGCGATAAAAAAGATCTAACCTAAAACGACCTTCAGCAACTTCTTTATCTAAGTTCCTGTTGGTTGCAGCAATAATCCGTACATCTGTTTTTATCGTAACACGGCCACCAATACGCTCAATTTCCTTTTCCTGGAGCACGCGCAACAATTTTGATTGAGATTCCATCGGAAGTTCGCCAATTTCGTCTAAAAAAATAGTGCCTGAATGCGCTTGTTCAAATCGACCAATCTTACGTTCATGTGCCCCGGTAAAGGCACCTTTTTCATGACCGAACAATTCAGAATCAATTAAAGAGGTGGGTAAAGCTGCACAATTGATTTTTATAAAAGGCTTATCCTTTCGCAAGGAGAGCGAATGGATTCGTTCTGCAATCTTTTCTTTTCCCGTACCACTTTCGCCCAAAATCAATACAGAAGAATCTGATTTAGATACCTGAATAACATGGTCAAACACGGTTAATAATAAGTGGCTACTCCCAATAATCCCTGAAAAAGGATTTGGCTGTTCGGCAATTTTTTTATGGTTTTTTACGGCATAATTGGGTAATTCGGCAAGAAAAGGGCAATTTGAAGCCTGCAACATCCCCTCCATAAAATTGGTAATCAAGGGTTGTAATCTACTGCAAAGTACTAAATGGTCGGCTTGGTAAGCATCTGGCCGGCGACTGTAAAAATTGAAAAAATATTTTTTTTCTTTTCCCATTGGAATAGGGAACGATAGATGCGATTTGAGCTTGTACTTTTCTGTATATATTTTTTTTAGCGAAGGTTTCGCCAGCAGCAGTTCGAGTTCTTTTTCATCAAACCAGGTGGCCATCTGGTTGGTATGGTCGTTAGCTTTTAGTTTAACCAATTCGTGTTGCTTACAATTTGTAATCACCATTAATTCATTACAACCGATAGATTGATATTCATCAAAACCAATTCTTGAAAAACAAAGTTCATAGAAACTTTCTTCATCTTCTTGTTTTGTCCCAAATGATAAAAACTCGAAGGGGATGAAAGGCTGTAGCGCTTTTGCCATTTCTAAAATCTTGGATTCCCAGGTAATCGCTGATGACAATATTTCGGCCGCCTTTTTTTGCAACACTGCATTTTGCTGCATTCCGGTTTCCAAATGATTTTCATACCGGTATACTGCAATATCCAGGGCAATTAAAACATCTTTTTCACGGAAAGGCTTAATAACAAAACCATATGGATTAGTAACCTTCGCTGCCTCTAATACTTTCTGATTTGAATTGGCCGAAATATAAATAAACGGGATATCCAATTCAGTAAGCTGATGAGCAAGATCAATTCCGGTATGTTTGCCTTTTAAATAAATGTCGAGCAATACAAATTCGGGTTCGAATTCTGCAATCATTGCCTGAGCTTCATTTACACTATCCGCAATTCCACAAACTTCATAGCCGGCAGTTTTGAGGATATTGGCTAAAACATCTGCAATGATAAATTCGTCCTCCACTATAAGAATCTTTTTTTTCTTCATAATATCTTAGTCAGTTTGATTTGGCTTAAAGTTCTATTGGTTTGCCTGTTTCTATCGTCAAATAAAATTATGCTTCCGAAAATTTAATTATAGTTATTCGTTTGGTGATCAATATTAAGATTATATTGATGAACATCAATTATGAAACGTGAATCAATGCTGGTTTACGGATTCATAAATCTGGCCATAACATTCGAAAACGTCCGTTTCCTCATTAATATAGCTCAAATATAAGCTATGGATATATTTTTTGTTTAATCATTTTCGCTATTTAAGTTAAAATTAGATTAATCACGATATGTCGTTGTTTTAACAGCGATATATCATAGTGGTTATTAAAAAAATCACCTGTATTTATTACATATCATCAAGGTTATTCAGATGTATATTGGCATTGTTAGTACTGGTAATACATATTTGTTTAATATGGGCAGGCAATGAAATAACGTTGTTGTATTTTGATGAAATTTAGGTAAACTATTGTAAATCATTGTTTTATGTTTTGGGTATGGATTTGGCTAGCTGTTGGCTTTCAAATCTTAAATCATATGGAATTACAGTTAAAAAACAAAAAAGCACTTATTACAGGCTCAACAGCCGGAATAGGTTTCGCTATAGCGCTTAGCTTAGCAAAGGAAGGTGCCGAAATCATCATCAACGGGCGCAACATACAGCGTGTGGAAAAAGCAGTTGCACAAATTAAAACCGAAAGTGGTAACGATAAAATAAGTGGATTAGTTGCTGATTTTGCTAATACCGAATCTGTTAGAAATCTAATTTTCCAAATTCCCAGCGTTGATATCCTGATCAATAATATTTCGATATTTGAACCCAAAGCTTTTGCAGATATCACGGATGAGGATTGGTTGCGTTTTTACGACATAAACGTCATGAGTGGTATACGATTATCTCGTGCATATTTTGGCCAAATGCTGAAAAACGGATGGGGACGAATTATCTTCATATCAAGCGAGTCGGCAGTACAGATCCCCGAAGAAATGATCCATTATGGCATGAGTAAAACTGCCCAGCTGGCTGTTGCCAGAGGATTGGCTGAGCTGACCAAAGGCACTGCCGTTACCGTAAATTGTGTGCTGCCCGGGCCAACATTTTCAGAGGGTATCGGAGGATTTATTGAAAACCTTGCCAAAGATCAAAACAAAACGATAGCAGAGGTAGAGGCTGATTTTTTTAAAACGGTTCGGCCAACATCTATCGTTCAACGGTTTTTAAGCACTACAGAGGTGGCAAACATGGTAACTTATTTGGCCAGTCCGGTGGCTTCTGCTACAAACGGCGCTGCAATAAGGGCTGATGGGGGAGTGTTAAAGGGTTTACTTTAACAATCTTTAATCAGGGCATTATAATGGTTAAAAGAGAAACATTTAAATTTTCAGCCCTAATTTTCATAGCATTGATTTTTACCGGAAATTTAGATAGATTAGTTATATAAATATGAAAATCATCTATTTCTTCTTAACTGTTTTTATCCTGCAAAAGAATGTTGCCTTGGCACAGGTGCTTTCGGGAAATCAGGCTGATGCAGCAAGCGTAAAGGCGATGATTCTAAATACTTCCAACGATAGCATCAAATGTAACCTGATCCAGCAATTGGGCAAAATTCAATTGTTAAAGCCAGGAAATAAAAAGATAAATCTGGATAGTGGTCTTCGCTATTTTCTTTATTCCATTAAGTTTGCAGACTCGGTAAAACTTCGCTTGAATAATAGATATGAAGGAATGCTCCGGGTAGGAGAGGCTTATTTCAGATTAAATAACCTGGTTAGCGGTAAAAAATACTTCATGTCGGTTATTCAGGCCTATCAGAAAGATGGAGATAAAAAAAGGGAGGCGCGCACCTGGCTACGCTATGGGAATATGATGAAGGATTTATATAAAGACAGGCCAGAAGTGGTAGCCAATTTAAAAAGGGCGGTAGCTTTATACCATCAGATAAGTGATGTATCTAAAGAGGCAGAATCTTGTTCTTCATTGGCTGCAGAATACTATACACGTGTTAAATTAGATAGTGCTGAACATTATGGCCTTAAAGCTTTAAGCTTATACCAATCTTCCCATTCAAACGACCTTGGCTTTACATATTATTCCCTGTCTCTAATATACAGAAACAAAGGAAGTTTAAATAAAGCTTTGCAGTTCGCTTTTCTGACAATTGATAATTCCAATAAGAGGGGCGATACATTGAATTATCAAAACATGGCACAACGGTATGGACAACTTGGTTTTGTGTTTTCTGATATGAATGACCATTTAAATGCGTTAGAAAATTTCAGGCGTGCCGTAAAAGTAGGAACAACAAATAATAAGGGCAGCAGTACATCGGATATCACCTACCTGTATCTTGGTGAATTGGTAAGGGAATGTATATTTTCAAGTACGCCTAAAGCAGGCATAACTGAAGCTGTAAAGATTTTTCGAAAATATCCTCCAGTAGATAGTCTTCAAAAGGGGCGGCAGGCAGAAATGTATGGATTATATTATAATGCCATTGGTAAACATAGTACCGCGGAAAACTGGTATTTAAAAATGGTTGCTTATTACCACTGCCGGCCTGTAAGTGAGGCGTGGGGCAATAAAATACTTGCTGGCTTTTATATGACGCAGAAAAAGTATGCTAAAGCCAGGATTTTTCTCGACAAGGAGTTTAAACATGTACATTCTGATAGCCAGGCATTTTTGAACAGTGCAGAAGATGCTTTATATTATTACAAAATTGACTCTGCGAATAATAATTTTAAATCTGCCCTCGAACATTTTCGGAGATATAAGCGAAAGAGTGATTCCGTATTCAATGTTGCTTCCGCCAAACAGATTGCCGAGTTACAGGTTCGGTATAAAACTTTACAAAAAGAGGCTGCCATCGGGGTATTGAAAAAGGATCGGACGTTGCTTTTGGATAAAGTTATGCAAGCCAACTATATCAGGAATCTAATTGTCGGGATTGTTATATTATTGCTTTTATTACTTGCCCTGCTCCTCAAAAGTTTTCGTGAGAAACAAAAACACAGCAAAATTACACAGCAACGCAATCACGAATTGAACTCGCTTTTGGACGACAAGGATAAATTGCTCGAAGAAAAACAATGGTTGTTAAAAGAAATTCATCACCGCGTAAAAAATAATTTGCAAATCGTGATCGGATTACTACAACGCCAGTCAGATTATGTTGATAACATAGATGCGAAAGACGCTATTCTGGATAGTGAAAATAGAATGCGTTCTATCGCATTGATCCACCAAAAGCTGTATCAATCTGAAGGACTCGAACTCATTAATATGGCAGAATACTTTGATGAATTCATCAGTTATTTGAAAGATAGCTGTGATCCTGGTAACCGCTTACAATTTGAAAGAGACTTTGATGAAATCCACCTATCCATTTCACAAGCGATTCCCTTAAGTTTGATTATGAATGAAGCAATTACTAATTCGGTTAAATATGCATACCCCGGAGATGCTTCAAATATTATTGGAATTTATTTTAAAAAAATCGATAAAATAAACAATAAATTAACGATTAAAGATAAAGGTATTGGCCTTCCAAAGAGTTTCGACCCCAAAAAAAATGATTCCATGGGGATGAATTTAATGCGTGGGCTGACAAAGCAGTTGGGAGGTACGTTTGCAATCCAAAATGATCATGGGGTAACCATTGAAATAATTTTTGAAACAGAAAAATCGGTGTTAAATGATATTGATGGCTAGTTATGCTTTATATATGTGCGTATTTCGGCAAAAGTGTACGCGCGTTTCAAATTTATGCTGACAAGCTGTTCGTACCAAACTGACGACGCTGATCTTTGGATCAGAATTTCTTCACTCAGCAATTCCATTTAATTTTATAAGTTCAGGCCAAATAAGGGCTCAGCTGTTAAATGACCGCCAGATGCAATCTTCGATTGTTTTCTTATCCCTTGGCTTTCGACTTTCCATGGGTGAAATTCGGGCTTGGATTAGCGAAACCAGATCTTCAGAAAAGTGATAAATTATATACGGGGCTGGGGAAGTTCGATGAGAAAAACTGTTCCCTGGCCTTCTTCAGAGGTGATGAACATTTCGCCGTGCAGCTTATCAACTAAGTGTTTTACCAGGGATAGGCCAAACCCATATCCTTTTTCACCCCCTGTGCCTTGTTTTGTACTCATACCCCCTGTTAAGATTTGGATAATTTCCTCCTCGCTGATTCCCACCCCGCTGTCGGCAACAGAGATCCGAAGAATGTTTGTATCGGGTTTTACCACTACGTCAAGATCTACGTTTATTGTTCCGCCGTTCGGGGTAAACTTTACCGCATTCGAAATGAGGTTTCCATTGATTTGCAACAACTTGTTTTTCGAAAAGACAATATTCTTTTTATCCTGGTTAATGCTGATATTCAGGTTTATATTTTTGGATGTAGCCTGTGGTTGATAAAGCTGCTGAAGCTTTGTACGGAAACTGCTGAGGTCAAATTCGTTGGCACCTGGAGCTGTTACCTCTTCCTTGTCAGAAAGGATTTCGTCAGCGAGATCTAAAAGTGATTTACTTCCGCTATGAATTAATTTAATAAGCTCGATGACCTGATCTAAATTGGCAGTTTTGCCCTGCTCGGCAATAATTTCAGATAAACCTATTATTCCTGCGATTGGTCCGCGGATATCATGGGCAACTTTTTTGGTTGATTCACTAGCGTCTTTTAAGTTATTCCGCAGCTGTTCCATGGCATGATATGTTTTTATCCTGTTCATGATCTCTCCGGCGATAATCTTCAATAGCTCGATTTTCTCAGGGCTCAATGTTTTCAGTCCGGTGTCCAGCACGCAAAGGGCACCAATGCTCAATCCATCTGTATCTCTCAGTGGTACCCCAAAATAATAGCGGAGTGACAATGGTGCACCGACATAAAAATTTTTATTGAAGCGTTCATCTGCCGAAAGATCCAGCACTTCGAACTGATCGTTTTGTGTAATGGTATATTGACAGACAGATTCTTCACGGGTCATCTGCTGTAGATCAAGGCCGTGCCTGGCTACTGTCCATTGCGTATAGGCGTCGATAAGGTTGACCAATGAAATTTCTGTGCCGGCTACTTTAGCTGCAAGAAAGGTTAACTCTTTGAAAGTTTCGGAGACGCTTCCGTAATCAATATCGAGATCGGACAATTTTAAAAGCCTTTCGGATTCGTTGGATGGCACGGGAAGATTTAATTCAGGCATTGTTTAAATTTCTAAGATATGTACGACCAATGCTTCGATTCGGACCTGCTCTTGTCTTATCAGAAGCGGGCTCAAGATACAGTTTTGACTGTAGAATCAAAAAAAAACCAGTATTTTCTCGAGAAATTTGTATGCAATAGTTACATGTTCCGGAAGAATTGGTTTTTCCGCTATCAGTCATTATAGTGTATTGCATGCTGCCTTCAACCATAAAATCCTCCGGAAATCTGGAAGCATTACTCATAACCTGCCGTTTTATTTCTATGTGTAACAGCTATTGCTGGAATGGCTCTGCAGGGATGCCATAATCCTTCAGAAAAGGTAAAAAAAACGAAGTTAAGAGTGACTTCCAAGGATACCACCGCAAAGAAGGCTGATACTTACAGCGGCAGGAAAGACTTGATCCGGGGAATTCAGTAAAAACGTATTCGTTATTCTCATTACAACTGAAAAACAATTATTTATAACGGTTCCAGTGGTTTGAAAAGCAGGTAAAATTGCAATAAGTGACCTTAAAAATTATATATTTGTAAAACGGAGACTTACAGAATGGCGGAGTATAAGTTATATCGGGACCAGGAGCTAGTGCAACTTATGCGAAGCGGGGACGAGCGTGTACTTATAGAAATTTACGAACGGTATTGGGATAGGATGCTGGCTGTTGCGTTTAACCGTCTTGACAATCAACAGGAAGCCGAAGAGTGTGTCCAGGATGTTCTATATAACTTATGGAAATTACGGGATAATTTTGAGCTAACCAAAATGGAGCTTATCAACTATCTTACCCGCGCCATCAGGAACCAGTCATTCAATATCCTGGAGCGGAGGCACCGTGAGCGGCTAAAGGCTGCTGATTATACCTTTGGGGATAATATCAACCACCTCTCGCCCGAGAGAAAGCTGATCATCAGAGAACTCGAAAAACAGATTGATGATGCCATAAATAAGCTGCCTCCACAATGTCAATTGGTTTTCAAACTGAGCAGACAGCAGGGACTTTCCAATAAAAAAATTGCAGAAACCCTCAATATTTCCGAAAATACAGTCAAATCTCATCTCAAAAAAGCGAACAGGGATATCCAGGGAAATATGGAATTATTGACTGGGTTAATTTTATGTTATCTTTTTTTTATTAAATAATTTCGCTTCCACTCACCCAGACTGGTTTTTTTTCTGTCTATACATATAGAAAAGCGAAACTATGTCCAAAAATCCCGAAAACATCGAACTTCTGGTCTTTAAATTTAACAGTGGCTTAATCTCGCAAGAAGAGCTTGAAACCTTAACTGAGTGGTATAACAGTCATGATGACCAAAATGTGATTATTGTCACTTCGCGTCCGGAGTCTGGTGAGCAGGTTAAATTAAGGATGCTCGAAGGTCTTTTGAGCAAGGTTTCGCGTCCTCCACAAAAACGCATCAGAATGCAGCCATTTTTAAAATGGATTTCTGCTGCTGCTGCAATATTTATAGTTGGCCTGTTGATCTGGAAAAACCCGGATGAGAAAAAGCTGCCACAAAACGTTCTGCAACATGGAAGTGGTATAGAGCCCGGGGGCTATAAAGCTACACTTACCCTGGCCGATGGAAAGACCGTGCCACTGAGTAGTTCGCAGACCGGAATAATTGCCGGAGAAAAGATTACATATGCGGATGGTGCTCCTGTAAGCAATGTAGATATCAATCAGGAGAGGTTAGCCACAGGGGATATGTTGGCTTTACAAACACCCAGGGGAGGTACTTATCAGATAATCCTGCCCGATGGGACAGAAGTGTGGCTAAATGCGGCATCAACAATTAAATATCCTTCACAGTTTTCTCCGGCTGAACGCACCGTCGAGGTAATTGGTGAAGCGTATTTTCATGTCAAAACTGTTTATGGTGAAAATGGGAAAAAAGTTCCATTCAGGGTGCTTGCCGGTCAGCAGGAGATCGATGTTCTTGGAACCCACTTCAATGTCAATTCATATCCCGGACAGAAGAATGTTAAAACCACGCTCGAAGAAGGTAGGGTGGCAATTGTTGATAAAACCCGCCACATTGCCCTTTTACCTGGCCAACAGGCGATAACTGCTGATGGCAAAACGATTGTTAAAAAGGTAAATGTAGCGGATTATACTGCCTGGAGGGATGGTAAATTCAGTTTTGACGATAAGACCTTTGAAGAAACCATGGACGAGATCGCCCGCTGGTACGATCTGCATATCGTGTATGAAAATGGAATACCGCATGAGGAAATTGTGGGCGATGCCTTCCGTAATCAGAATATCCATCTGGTGCTGCGTCTTTTGGACGCTGCTGAAATCAGTTATCAACTGGACGTACCTAACCGTAAACTTACCATTAGAGGCAAAAAATAAATTCTATAACCTAAACCAAACCAGAACTTTATGAAGTAAACTTACCAACTAACCTAAACACCGGCTATTCCAAAAAGAAAAGGAAAGGACTGCCATCCTTCCCTTAGCGATCTGATTGGATATGTAGTCTATTTTGCAATCAACTGAAACATTGCACCAACCAAACCAACGTAAACTTAATGATTAAAATTTACTTATCACTAGTGATGAAAACCATCATGTGCCTATTGCTCACAGCATTCATGTCAGTGAGCGCAGCAACCTATTCGCAACAGATTACCTTCACGGGAAAAGATGCTTCTTTCTCGTCGGTAATCGATGCCATCCGAAAGCAGAGCGGTTATACGGTTTTTGGGACCAAAAAACTGATAGCGGACGCGAAACCAATAACTGCAGAAGTTAAAAATATGCCGCTACCGGATTTTCTCTCCCTTATTACACGCGGACAGCAGATAAAATTTACAATTGAGGATAAGACCATATCGCTTTCCGCAATAGCGCCCCCCCAGCCCGCACTTAAAAATCCACAACGTGAGCTCCAGCAAATCCTCACCGGTGTAGTCCGCAACGCAGAGACCCGGCAGGTAATGTCCGGCGTAAATGTACAGCTCAAGGGCAGTACCCTACGCACCCAAAGTGATGTTAAAGGGCAGTTCAGCTTGGTTATTCCGACATCCGATGCCAGGCAGGTAATTGTTTTTACGCACGTAGGGATGAAGCTGCTCGAGGTAACCTATAAAAAACAGGAAGTGTTGAATGTAGAAATGCAGCCCGCTGACAGTTCAATGGAGGATATTGTGGTTACCGGCATTTATCAGCGCAACAGAGAAGCTTATACAGGTTCCTCTTCAACTTTTAAGGCAAAAGACCTGATGATGGTGGGAAACCAGAATATCCTGCAGAGCCTCAAAACGCTAGACCCTTCATTTGCTATCGTAGAGAACAATACCTTCGGTTCTGATCCGAACAGGATGCCCGATATTGAGATACGGGGTAAAAGCAGCGTGATCGGGCTGACAGATGAATTTGGTTCCAACCCCAACCAGCCTTTGTTTATTTTGGATGGATTTGAGAGTACACTGGCCATTATTTCCGATCTGAGTATGGACCGTGTGGAGAGTATTACCTTATTAAAGGATGCTTCGGCAACTGCTATTTATGGCTCCAAGGCCGCGAACGGTGTTGTGGTTATCGAAACAAAACGTCCAGCCGCTGGCCAGCTGCGCATTAATTATTCCATGAACGGAAGCATCAGTTTTGCCGATCTATCAGATTATAATCTGATGAATGCGCAGGAAAAACTGCAATTTGAGCTTTTGTCTGGCTTTTATGGTAGACTTAATGCTGATGGAAAGCTTATTTTAGGTTCGAATCTTCAGAGTGAGGCCAATTATAACAACAGGCTTAAAGAAGTTGGCCATGGCGTAAATACCGACTGGCTCAATGAACCATTGCGGACTGCCCCTACCCAAAGGCACACTTTATTTGCAGAGGGAGGGGATGCCAACCTGCGTTATAGCGTATCGTTTAATTATGGACTGACACAAGGAGTGATGAAAGGCTCAGATCGTGAGGCAACCAATGGAAACATTCGCCTTCTTTACCGCAAAGGAGCTTTCTCTGTTAATAATTCGCTTAGCATAGATCATGTTAAATCAAACCAGGAACCCACTCCGTTCTCTGATTATTCCCGTGCCAATCCATATTACCGTAAATACGACGAATTTGGAAATGTGAGGAAAGTACTTGAAGATTTCAAGGCCCTTGGAAATTCAAGCCTTGCACCGATATATAGCCCGATGTACGATGAGAGCAACTTAAATATCAACGAATCTAAATCCCAGGGTTTTACAAACAACTTAGAAATGGAATGGAAAATATTGGAATCGCTGCGGGCAAGGGGGCGTTTTGGCCTCCGGAGTTTTTCCAATACCGATGTGGTTTTCCGCTCGCCATTTGATGTTCAGTTTGAAGGAACTGATGTATTACAAAAAGGCAGATATGATGAAGGTAATGGGAAATCTATTAATTATGATGGTGATTTTAGTCTGACCTTCGGGAAACTTTTTGCACAAAAACATATGGTAAACGCCGTTTTAGGTGCACGTATGGAGCAAGCAACGGGCAGATCAAGTACATACGGGGTAAGCGGCTTTGTTGATGATGAGTTTTCGAACCCGAATTTTGCCCTTGGGTATGTGGCCGGGCAAAGAGCGGTTTATCAGGAATCAAAACGCCGGGGTGCCAGTTTTTTTACGAATGTTGGTTATTCATATGATCAGCGCTACCTCTTAGATGCAACCTTGCGTTCGGATGGTTCGTCGGTTTTTGGAGCTGACCGCCAATTTTCGGTAATATGGTCACTGGGGCTTGGATGGAATATCCATAAGGAGGCTTTTATCAAAGGTGCAGGCTTATCCTGGATAGACCAGCTTCGCCTGCGCGGTTCAATAGGGAATCCTGGAAATCAGAATTTTAGCGATTATATTTCCAACAGAATTTATCGTTACAACAATGATAACCGTAATCCTTTCGGAGCAAGTACCATTATCAGCAATATGGGCAACCGAAACCTTAAATGGCAGACTACCCTTGATCGCAATATAGGCCTAGATCTTACTGTACTTGATAACCGCTTGCGTTTTACAGGTGATTATTTTGTCAAGGATACCGATCCGTTGCTGGTTTATATAAGTCTTCCTTCTTCAACAGGGGTTAGCCAGGTTCCACAAAATATTGGTGGACAGATTACCAGGGGTTTTACTTTTACCACTGATTATATGCTGATCAAACATGACCGTTTCAATTGGCGTATCAATGTTAACATGAGACAGCTAAAGGCCAAATATCATGATATGGGTAACCAGCTGAGCAATTTCAATGAAGCAAATAGAAGCCTCAACCTTACGCGTTACTACGATGGCGGAAGTCCGTCGGATCTTTGGGCGGTGCGCTCTGTGGGCATTGATCCGGCAACCGGACGTGAAATCTTTCTGAATAAAAACGGTGAACAGACTTTTGTTTACAATTACAAAGACGAAGTTATTGTGGGCAACAGTGATCCTGATCTCGAAGGTATTATCGGTACCAATCTTTACTATAAAGGATTTACAGCCTCTGTGAACCTGAGATACCGCATAGGTGGGCAGGCGTTTATGCAAACCCTTTTCGAGAAGGTAGAAAATATTTCTTCAACTGCGGTTGCTTTAAACCAGGACCGCCGTGCATTGTATGACCGCTGGCAGAAACCTGGGGACAATGCGGTTTTCAAGGCAATATCCAACACGGAACAAACACAGATTTCCTCGCGTTTTGTTTCCGACAATGATATGCTGATCGGTGAGGCCTTTTCTCTTGGATATGAAAATACCACCGCGAGCTGGCTTAAAAAGGTTCGGGCGTCGTCCATTACGCTGAGGGCTTATATGAACGATATATTCCACCTTTCGACTATCAAGAATGAACGCGGCATAGACTATCCTTTTGCACAATCGGTTTCATTCTCAGCATCAGTCCGATTTTAACACTAAAAACCCAAACAATGAAAATATTTTATAAAGTATTTATTTACCTCTTTTTGAGCCTGCTTTCACTCTCCTGCAAAAAGTGGGTTGAGGTAAAGCCCAGCGACCGCCTCGGTGAGGATCAGCTTTTTGTCGATAAGGATGGCTACATGAAGGCCTTAAACGGCGTTTACGTAGAACTTGCCAATACCAATCTGTACGGACAGGATATGTCAACCGGAACGATCGATGTCCTTGCCCAGTATTATTACATCAGCAGTTCGGTACATACGTATTACAATTATACAACCTTTGTGTATGGGGACGCTGTAGTTAAGACCACTTTTGACAATACCTGGAAGAAAGCCTATGAGTTGATCGCAAACTGTAATGTGATTCTCGAAAAATGTGGGGATGCGCCCAGCAGCAAGCTTCCAGAGCCTTATTATGGGGTTATCAAGGGAGAAACGCTCGCACTGCGCGCCATGCTTCACCTGGATATGCTTAGGCTCTTTGGCCCGGCGTATTCGGAGGAAACAAAAGCAAAACCAGCGATACCTTATGTAAACAAAACAGGCTTTGAGATTACTCCCATAACGGGCTCGGAAAAGGTGATGGAACTTCTTACAGGTGACTTGAAAGCTTCCCTGTTGCTCCTGGCCAAGTCAGATCCCATCCGGACCGAAGGGGTGAGAAATGCAGCCAATACCGGCGGACCGAATGATCTTTATTATCGCCAGTACCGGTTAAATTATTATGCCGCAAAGGCACTTTTGGCGCGGGCATATTTATGGCAGTCAAAAAAAACAGAGGCACTCGTACAGGCAGAAGAACTCCTTACAGAAGTGCAGTCGCCAACGAAAACCGTGTTCCCTTATGTTACTTTTGCGGCCGCAACAAATGTTGAGAAGCCTGACCGGATGTTCTCAACTGAAGTAATGTTTTCTTTATACAACATTAACCGTTCTCAGATGTATACTCGGTTGTTTGATGTAAATCTGCCCGTGAACAGCAAACTTTCTTTCAGCAATGGCGATGTAAATGAAGCACGTGTAAATTCTATTTATGATGATGCAAATGACTATCGCCGCAGAGTTTGGCAGAGTGCATCATCAGGTGCGGTTACCGCTACAACAAATATGAAATTTGCAGATATTGTTGATGCCCCGGGCCGCTACATGATGCCGCTGATTCGCCTATCTGAAGTGTTACTTATCGCGGCAGAATGCCAGCCAGACCTTGCTACGGCAACTTCTTACTTTAATAAGCTTCGTACCGCCCGCAACTGTGTAAGTCTCACCCCAATCAGTTCGGCATTGCTAAAGGTAGAGATCGGGAAAGAATTCCGTAGGGAAATGTTAGGTGAGGGGCAAATGTTCTTTTTTTATAAGAGAAATTCATTTCAGTCACTACCCAATAATGCAACCGTCCCAATCACACCGGAAAAAACGATGGTGCTGAACAACTATACCGTTCCCCTTCCCGATAGCGAAATCTCTCAAAGAAATTAATTTAAAAGAACCAGCGCATGAAAAGATTAACAGTTTACATTTTGCTTTTCCAATTGATGTTCATGATGGGATGCAAAAAAGAAATGATGTCATACCAGGGGGTTGAAGGTGTTTATTTTGCGGTACAGAGTGGTACCAAGGCTTATAGCATTGCCCTTTGGCCGTACCAGCCGTTCAGTAGTGTCGAATTTGTAAGTATTGGCAAAGACGTGGTAGATTTTCCTGTAAAAGTGATGATTACAGGGCCGGTAAAGGATTATGAACGCAGTTTCCGTGTCGAGGTTAACCCTGATTCGACTACTGCAATTGTAGGAAAACATTATGATCCTATCCAAACAGAGATCAAGATACCAGCGGGCGGGATTACCGCAAATGTTATTGTCCGGTTAAAACGTACCCCTGATCTTGAAATCACACCAATAACACTTGGACTGCGTTTAGTGGAGACCAAGGATTTTAAATTGTCCTTCCCCGAATGGGATGCTATCCCCTCACTTACGGGCGGTACAATTGTTCCGGAGTTTGATGCCAGCCTGCATACTTTAAGGATAAATGATATTATGGTACAGCCTTCCGTATGGCCCGGTTCGCTACAGCCTGGAAATAGGGAGTCTGGTTTGTTCGGGGTTTTTACCAGAAAAAAAATGGAATTTTTAATTGATAACCTGGGATTGACTTACGAAGATTTTGCAAGTGCTGAAACCATGCCGCAGGCAAGATATTTTTTAGTGGCAAATGATGCCGCTACTATTCTGAAACAGCGTTTTGATGCCAAGAATCCCGTACTTGAAGATGACGGAAGGCTAATGTTTATCGGATCGGTGCCTTGGACAACTATTGTTGGTGTGCCCTGGGTACCTTAATACTTAACGCTTAAATAGATAAAAACATGAAAATATATTATTACATACTAATGCTTGCGCTGATGATTTCAACCGGCTCCTGCAAAAAGGACAAGGGCAATTATGATTACCAGGTCATTAATGAGCTGAACATCAAAGGGGTAAATGCCGAATATGTTGTGCGCACCGGAATTGATACACTACGCATCAAACCTCAGATCAGCGCTACAATGGATGGCGCTGACACCACCCGTTACAACTATTACTGGATAGTGAAAACAGGAAGTTTTGATTTTGATACTATTGGAAGAAAAAGGGATCTGGTATATCCGGTTCGCCTGAATGCAGTGCCTTACGATCTTTTTTACCGTGTAGTCGACAGGCAAACGGGGGTTACCTGGATTGCCAATACAAAAATAAATGTGAGTACGCCTTATTCGAGAGGACTGCTTATTATGGGTGAGGACCCGGAGGGCTACGCAGAAGCGGAAATGCTTTCTATGCTGAAAGATACGATTCATATCAAAAATTTGCTTTCGCTTAGTGGTCTACCACGGCTGCGGGAACCTGTAAGTTTGGTGCATACAGGTGGTACGGAGGCCTATATTAAACTTTGGGTATTTACCAAAAGCGGATCTTACTTTTTGGACCGGGCAACCATGAGTTATAAAACAGGCAGTAACTTCGCCAAAACACTCTATATATCTGATCCCATTGATCCCCAGACCCTTCAGCCTGTAGTGCTTGCTCCTCAAATCCGTACTGCCGCAGGCGCTATTGGAAGTACACTTTATCGGGCCATTATCACTAAGGGCGGAGATCTATTTGCAGGCGTTCCGTTGCTTCTCGGCGGAGACTATTTTAATAACCCGGTCAACCGTCTCGCAACAGATCAGCAAACCCGCATCCCGGCCGCCCCATATCTTTTATATCCAATCAACAGCATGAGCTCAGTAATGTGGTACGATACCCAGAACAATCGTTTTCTCAACTTTACCGGGATTGGGAGCGCCGTTGCATCTACGGTGCTGCCCGATGTTGCTGGAGGCGCCTTTCCGTGGAACCAGCCGGCAGGCCGCACGCTTGTTTATGCCGAAAATACCCGTAATACAGATGGCGGATCGACAAATGGCAATTCTTTTGCAATTATGAAAGATGTGGATAACACGCATCACATTTATAAGTTTTATGCAAATGGTACCAATCCTGCTAAACGTGCGCTTTATACAGTGAAATCGTTGGCGACGGACTTCGATAAAGCTAAATTTTATGCTTTTTCTTCTAACCGCTCGGTGATTTTTTATGCATCAGGCAATACTTTATATGCTTATGATTATAATCCAGGTTTCGAAAAGCTCTATACATTTCCTGAAGTGGGTACTGATGAGATCAGCATGCTCAAATTCGATACCCAGATAGATTTTGCATCCAACAGCCTATACATTGCAACCTATAATAACACCACTAAAGGCACTCTTCGTAGATATACCGTCGGAACCAATCCAAACCTTGTTGACATTCAGCTTCAGCCTAAAAGTACCTGGAGCGGATTGGTGAAGGTAAAAGATATCAACTGGCGTGCAGTTAATTAACTTATTTAAATAAAGAAAATTATGAAACTTAAACAACTTATTATTGTCCTGGTTATAATCCTGTTTCCTTTTATCAGCTTCAGCCAGGCTATCCAGTATACCATAAAAGGGACTGTGAATCCACAGTATAACAAAAAAATCATTAGACTCTACTATACAAAGGATAATGACGAAAAATTTGTGGACAGCACAAAAATCGATAATGGCAGGTTTACTTTCACTGGTAAGCTAGACCGGCCAGTGGCTGGCAAAGTTACCTTAGGTAATGAAGATGACGGCGACCGTATAGATCTTTTCCTTGCAGGAGGAACAGTCAATGTATCAACAAAGGATTCGATCCGTTATGCCACGGTCGCTGGTGGGGAGATGGTGAAGGCCTATGAACAGTTGGCCAAAGTCATCAGGCCACTTGACGATAAGTTAATCAATGGATTGCTTTTTTACAAGCAGATGCCGGAAGGGGAAGCAAAAAAGGCTTATATCAAAAAGTTAATGGCCGGATTTGACAGTTACAGGTTTCAAAAGCGTGAAGCGATCCATAAATTTTTAGCCGAAAATCCCGACTCCTATGTTTCGCTATACTTTTTGAACAAAAACTCTCCCCAAAGCCTGCTTAATTACGAGGCAACATATCCATTCTTCGATAGACTGAGTGAACGGATAAAGCAGAGCCCACTAGGTAAAGAACTTGAGGGTAGGCTGCTTACAGTAAAGGGAAAGCTGACAGGGGAACAGTTTAAGGATTTTGTTTCGACTACACCGGAGGGAACAGAACTGAGCTTGAAAGATGTGGTCAGCAAAAACAAATATACCTTGGTGGATTTTTGGGCGAGCTGGTGTGGTCCATGCAGGAAAGAGAATCCAAATGTTGTTAAAACCTTTAATGCATTCAAGGATAAAGGTTTCACAGTTCTGAGTGTTTCGCTTGATGATAACGGGAGTAAGTGGAAAGCAGCAATCCAGAGCGATGGAATGCCATGGTACCATGTTTCCAGTCTTAAGGGCTGGAAAGAGCCGGCAGCCGCTCTCTACAATATCCGTGCAATACCTCAAAATGTGCTCGTAGATGCACATGGCAAAATCGTGGCTACCAACCTTCGTGAAGAAACACTGTATAATAAAATTCAATCACTTTTAAACTAGATTTTTTACGATGTCAAAATTATTATGTATCAGGTTCTTCACAGTTTGCTGTTCTTGTGTACTGTTGTTTGGCAGTGCAATGGCCCAAAAGGCCTTTAACCTTAAAGGAGCGGTCAGCAGCCCCGTGTTTGAGAATAATACCGTATTGTTAAGTTACCACGACGGAAAAAGCCTGAAGTATGATACAACCCGTGTTCGGCAGGGCAAATTTGAAGTAAAAGGCAATTTTCAAAAACCGGTGAAGGTTTTTATTTTTATTGGATATTCCAGGGAGCAGATTGAGCTAAGTAAGAAAAAGGGAGAAAACAGACAGTTTTATCTTTGCGACGGGAACACCACCATTTCAGGCAGCGATTTGCAGTCTGCAAGGATAGCAGGTGGCCGGGAGCAGGAAGAATTTGCCAGACTTCAGAAATCCCTCAACCATGTAGAACGTACTGGAAGCACAGCTAACAATGATGAGATAGTTGAAAAGCGTAATCAGGCATGCCTTGATTTTATGCGCAGCAACCCCAATTCGGTTGTTTCTTTTGATCTGATGAACGGTTTTGCCAATCCTAATTTTTTTGCTGACCATGTTGAAGAAATGGAAATGATTTCGCGAACTTTTCCAAAAGAATGGCAGGACTCAAAAGACGGGAAACGTGTTTCGGGGCTTATTGCCGGTGCGCTAAAATTAGGTATAGGTAAAACTGCCATTGATTTCACCATGAACGATGTTGAGGGAAAACCCGTCAACTTATCAGATTACCGTGGTCAATATGTTCTTTTGGATTTCTGGGCTTCCTGGTGTGTTCCGTGCAGGGCAGAAAATCCTCATGTGCTGAATGCATACGAAAAATTTAAAGACCATAAGTTTACTGTTTTATCGGTATCACTGGATAAAGAAAGCGCAAAAAAAGAGTGGCTTGCCGCTATTGCCAAGGATAGGCTCCCCTGGAAACAGGTATCTGATCTTAAAGGCTGGGATAATGTTGCAGCCCGTGCCTATGATGTTCAGTCGATACCCATGAATTATCTAATAGATCCGCAGGGGAAAATCGTAGCTGTTGGCCTTAGGGGCGAAAACCTGGTGAAGCAGTTAGAAAAATTATTATAAACAGCTCTTCCTCCTATGAAAAACTAACATGCCAGAGGCTTAAAAAAAAGCACTGGCATGTTCCATTACGGTATCCTTTACCGGAAATTTACCTGCGTTGCCCTTAGGTAATCCGTAGCGTTAACGGCCACTTTTTATTCTTATCTACACTAAACGTAAAAGGGGGCTAGCTTTCAGAAAAAGGCGGATTTGTTAATCTTCCTAGGCATTGCCAAGCAATTGCAAGTGTTTAAACTCGAATAGATCATGAACCAATCAGAACTGGATCCAACAGATCTCCAAATTCTCAGACTACTACAATATGATGCATCCTTAACCAATAAGGAACTTTCTTTTAACTTGCATAAATCCATAGCTACCATCCATGAAAGGGTAAAAAGGTTAAAGGAGAATGGATATATCATGAGGACAGTTGCCATTTTGGACCGGAAAAAAATAAACTGTAGTCTTGTTGCATTTTCGCATGTATTACTTAAAGAACATACAGCAAGCACGCTTATCGATTTCGAAACTGAGGTTTCAAAGTTTTCCGAGGTAATGGAGTGCCTTCAAATGACAGGAGCTCATGATTTTATCCTGCGTATCGCCACCCGTGATATGGACGCCTATCATGAATTTTTGCGCAATAAACTAGCAACTGTGCCAAACATAACCACCGTGCAGAGTTATTTTGTCTTATCAGAGCCTAAAAGCCATACCGCCTACCCAATTTAAATTTCTTTTCTAAAAAAAATCTCCTCAATTGAAAAACAACTGAGGAGATTTTATAGGTCTTACTAACTCTTTTTGGTGTCGAGCGCACTATTTATCCGGTCTGAGAGGTCTTCAAGGTGATATTTTATGATACCTTCTCCGGCGATCTTGGATTTAATGAGCTTATCAAGATATCTGAGCTGGCCTTTAACCATTGCTGATACATCGCTAGCTGCATTACTGCTTCCTTGACCGGGCAGCCTTAGTGCATTTTGAGAAACTGCATTGGGCGTTGCAGAAATAATTGCAACCAGTTTATCAATATACATTTTTTGAAGGGTTCGTCTATAACTATCAATCGGTTGGTTTCTTGTTAGTTCGCTGAAAATGGCATTATTCAGGTCAGAAAATAAATCACCTATTTTATAGGCGTCTGGCCCGTCTAAAGTTTCGGCGTTAACCAGTTTGTTTAAGGTTGCAACGCTTAAGATTTTGCTTAACGCTGAATTTTGCAACTTTCCTACAATTTCAGGGCCATTCTGACCAATATTGTCCAATATTGGCTTTTCAACTAACCAGATAGGAGTATTGAAGAGCTGGTTATTTAAAAACGCCATAGCTTCCTTTTGTTTAGATGCCGGAGTTCGCTCATATACTGTGCCTGCCTGTTCAACAGTTTTCGGAGTCTCGTATATGCCGCCTATATTTTTTGAAACATGCCCTATATATCTCTGAAACTGACCGATGAGTTGAGCATACATGTTATCCAGGTTGTCATAGCCATCAGCTTCCTCTTTAGTCCATTCAGGTAAATGTTTAAGGATGAATTTCAAGTTTTTGATGCCGTATTCGCTGGCTTTCATGGCGTTGTCAGAAAGATCTTCGTTCTGTGACCTTGGATCATCAGGATTCTGTTCCGTACCGAACCAAAGTCTCGGGTTTTTGGCCGCCTCAATGGTCATTTTATTTAGGGTTGCAACCTCTTCTTGTGGAATTTTCGTGTCCTGAAAATATCTATAGCCCCAGTTGATGGCCCATTTATCATAATCGCCGATCCGTGGATAGATTCCCTTTGGCCCTATATGATCCTCGGGTTGTGCGACGTAATTAAACCGGGCGTAATCCATTATCGATGGAGTGTGTCCATTTGCTTCAACCCATTTTTTGTCTCTTAAAAATTCTGTCGGAACTGTAGCGCTTGATCCATAATTGTGGCGGAGGCCAAGTGTATGGCCAACCTCATGTGAAGAGACAAAACGGATCAGGTCGCCCATCAACTCATCGCTGAAAGTCATTTTTCTGGCACGGGGATCAATCGCTGCAGCCTGGATCATATACCAGTCATGTACCAGCTTTTGTACATTATGGAACCAATTGATATGGCTTTCTATAATTTCACCGCTCCGTGGATCTGAGATACTCGGACCACTGGCATTTGCGATTTCTGACGGCTTGTAAATAATGGCCGAGTGGCTTGCGTCATCAATACTCCATGTAGAATCTTGTTTATAACTTGGCGCTTCCTTCGCGAGAACAGCATTTTTAAAACCTGCTGATTCAAAAGCTTTCGCCCAATCGTTTACACCAGCCTTTAGATAAGGTATCCATTTTTTAGGGGTAGCAGGATCTATGTAGAAAATAATTGGTTTAGCAGGCTCTACCAGTTCTCCGCGTTTGTATTTCGCCATATCCGAAGCCTTTGGTTCCAATCTCCAGCGCTTTACCAGTTGAATCTCCTTTACTCCCTGTGGATTCAGGTCAAAATCGGTATATCCTACTACAAAATAACCTACACGCGGGTCGTAATACCGTGCTTTCATAGGTACCTTTGGCAATATTACCAATGATGCATTAAGCTCCAGCGTTGATGAGCCCGATGGGGCTGCGCCACCGATAGGTAAGGCTAACCCCGCGCCAAGCTGGGGTGCGGTCATGCTATACGTTTTCACCACATTGATTTCTACATTCTTGGCAAAACTTCTCATATCTAAAATGTAACTTCTGTCGGGAAGCTGCGTACCGAGCCTTAAACCGCTTTTTGCACTGGACGATCCAAAGTAAAATATATCATTATCACTGTTAATATAATCTGTAATGTCGATTACACTTCCTTTCTTATCAGGTGAGTAAGCCAGGATATTAAACGATGCTGCTATGGCCTGGATATTCGAATTCTTTAGTGACTGATACATGGCTGTTGTGCTATCCGGACCATAGGTGCGGTAACTGACTTTTCTCATAAAGATTCTGTTATTCGGTCCTTTTTCAAACCTGATTACTGCACTCCCGATCTGATCACCGGCATAACCCTGGGCAGCCCTGACTTCAGCTCCTGATTTGGATATCCTGCTAACCACCAGAATATCCCTTCCCAGTATTGAATCCGCGATCTCAAAGAAATACTTGTCCTCTAGTTTATGGGTTGTTATCATTCCCTTACGGCTCTGGATTTTGGCGGTAATAACTTGATCGTATGGTTTGGGCTGCGCCTTTAAGCCTGAACCCAATGCCGTTCCCGGTGTCCGTTTAAGGCTGTCACCAACAGCACTGCCTGCGGGTTTGTTCTGTCCATGTGCAAATGCAACCACTGAAAGTGAGATTGCGAGTGTAAAAATCTTTTTTTTCATATTTTAGTCTGTTTTCTTTATATTAGTTTGCTATCCATTTTAAAATATGTTGTCCAATTGGAAGCATGTTAATCTGAATTGTATCTTATCGTCTGTTATATGCTGCTTACCAAAAATTTATCCTACTGACAGAAAGATGAACAGGCAGGTTATCCAACGCTGCCCCTTGATCATCTATCATCAACTAACTAGACTAAAATTTTGGGCTTCCGGCACGCTATTTATTTAAATTTTCCTGTTTCAACAGGATATGCATAATTGCTTGTACCTAAAAAACATCTGTCTGCTTTCTGTAAAATCGATGTTCTATATTGATATGTAATACTCTTTCCCGCCTAATTGGTTGGTAAAAATCACCCTTATTTTTTTAGGGAGCAATCGTTCCTCTTAATTCCAGAAATTTTATGCCTTTTCTTTTCTCTGGTAGAAAATTTCCGGAAATAGTCGTGTAAATTCAGTAAGGTTGGAACTTTTTTCAATTTCTTTTGCCTGATTTGCGAAATAATTGGGGAAATGTTCCATTGTGAAATCCAGAGTGATCATGATGTCATTGTTCGGGAGAACAACAATATTCTTATCAATTTAAAATTGTAACCAATATTATTTTGCCTGATTTGTAATTTTTATATTTTTGCTGGCGTAATTTATGAGCTCCTATCGGGATGTAGCGTAGCCAGGTATCGCGCCAGCATGGGGTGCTGGAGGCCGGAAGTTCGAATCTTCTCATCCCGACTTCACTGAACTGAACAGCTTTTAAACTGTTTAGTTCAGTTTTTTTTATGACCTAACTATTTGTTAATCATATAGATTGACTTTACAACTTCGTTAGTTCTATTAGTTCGAAACCGATCTCCGTCAAACACAAGATTTTCAGGATAGATCGAACTAATCATTCTTTGCTTCGCTTCACAATCTTTACTTGTAAACAGATAATCGAGCTTTAACAGGTTTGCAAGACCCTTTTTAAGCAAATCCTGCATATCCGGCTGGTCACCATTAAATGCATTCAACTTAGCCTCAAGCTTATCGAGTTTTTGAGCATAATCGCTTTTCATTTCTCGAAAATCTTCGGGGTCAAGTTTCCGCGAAGCAAGTAGTTCTCTGATGTAGGAAATCTTGTCTTCCATTTCCTTTATTTGTGAAATAAGTTCCTTTCTAGTGGTATCAACATGTCCTGCTTGGTCTTTCCAGGCTTCCATCAATTTTCGCTTATAGATATCCAGCACATCAGGCATAGGAATATAGCTTTTTAGTTCGTTGATATAAGCGCTATTAACTTTAGAGGCTCTGAAACGACACTTACACCCTTTTCTGCAGTGATAGTACGCATAGTACTGCTTTGTTTGGCTTTTAGATGCACTACCCGTCAATAATTTAGAACATAGCGGACATATAAGAAACCCGCGTAGGGGTAGATGCGTATTTCACTAATACTGTACACTCCGTTTCGCTCCAAACTGTACGCGAATTCGGCTGCCGGATTTTTGCTAAGTCATTCCTTTCCCTCTGAACGCATAGCGGTCTGGCTGCAAATTTACTTCTTCCCCCAGGCGCTCCGAATCTTTCGGTTTGGCCTTCAAAATTCAAGCATTTCCTTAGATTTCCACTCCATCATCCTTCGGATGAAACCATAAAACCCGTCAAAAGGACGCTCAGAAGCGCTTAAAACCATTCTGATGGGCGCAAGATTTCACCAGGTATCGATTTTACCTCTGGGGCTTTAATTTGACCTGAACTTAGAAATTTTATTGGAACTGCCGGGTGAAGAAATCCTGACCTTGGGATAAGGGCGTACAGTTTGGAGCGAAACAAGGTGTCAGCATAAATGCGAAACGCGCGTACACTTTTGCCGAAATACCCATGTTGAAGGAAAGACAAATGTTTTGGTTAAAACTATTTTTTATGCAAAGGCAGGTTAGAAATCAACATATTGCAGGTTGAACTGGCCTTCTGTGATAGTGACTGAATCACCGGTAGTTTCATTCAAACATTTAAACTGGAACCGGCCTGTGATTTTCCGTCCGGATTTGTCAATTGAAATGATCTCAGCTTCCCCTTCAAAACCTGTCTTTGTTTTGAATTCGCCTTTAAAATCATTTTTACTATAATACCATATTGCATGGTAGACATGTTGAGCATGTACTTGCCGACAGCAATCGGGATTCCCTGGGTGTATATCCCAAAACCAATGTCTTCTCTTGACTTTGTATTAATGGCCTTGATAAAAAGCTCTGTCCCGTTATTGGTCAGGTGCGCTTCTGCTTCTCTGAGCTTAAAATCATCAGTAAAAGGATTCCATACAGTGCCGTTAAGTTTACAGGAGAAATCAACCGATATGTCGTCCTTGTCCTTTTTACAGGAAGCTCCCATCAGTAGGGGGAATAGCAAAAGAAATAGTAAATTGTTTTTCATTGGTTTTAGGTTTATAGTGATCAATTATACAAAAACTAAAACATATAGATGAACCTTTCAAAACGGCTTTGTGACCCTAGAATTCAATTTTAGGTCAAAAGTGTCTTTTGCAGGACTAAAATTGGACTAAAAAGCTAGTTGGATAGTGAAGAGGATCGCAGGAGAATAAAAAAAAATACAGATAATCCTTAAAGGATATTTTTTATTACTAGATTTAACGCTGTCTATTCCAATCTACAAGCCGGCATTATAATCCGGCGGTTGGAGGATACGGCATTTAGATCAGGCTAAGACACTATGAATTACTCGCAATCGGATTTTTTTAATATTTTAAAAGCAGCATCGCCTTCTTATGAGAAGACGGCTCAGGTTATCGCCTCAGTACTGGAGATAAGTATCAATGAAGCTTATAAAAAGATGCGCGGGAAAAGCGCCCTTGACAATGATGTGCAGCGTGGCCTGACCGGGGAAACGGATGATGAGGAAGATGTTGGTGGGGACCTTGCCGGAAATGCCAGTGGAAACGCATAATAGATCATTGGACATGTTGAAACTCCTAAGCTACCATAAGAAGAAAGTGGAAGGTTTAGGAGTTTTTTGTTTCTTGCTAAGTCTTCGGTATTGGTCGACTTCACTTACCTGATCATCTTTTTAGCCCTTATACTTTATCGGCCGTTTGGCGGTTATTTCAGCAAAAGTATCCGTGCGTTCTGCATTTATGCCGACACCCTGTTTCGCTGCAAACTGATGAGCTGTTTCGGACAAGACGGACGGCGCTGATTTTTAGATCGGGATTTTTCACCCAACTGTTCTATTTAATTTTTTAAGTTCATGCCAAAATAAAAGGCTAAGACATTAATTATTTTGAGATGCGGTCATCGACCTATCTGATGGGTTTGAATTCCTTAGAGCGTTGGGCAATTTGTGTACAATTCGCCTTTAGTGAAATCGGTCAGGGTATAGGGTGGCTATGGAATTGATCTTTAGTTGATATCAAATGTTAAAATATGGCGCAAGGGCAGGTATCAGTTACCTCACTCAAGGTCATCTTATCCTCGGCCTGTCATCTGCTTTTACCCATTCATCATGCTGACAACTGGTACATTTGATTTTTTGTCCTTTACCGATGTGTTCAACTTTTCCACAAAAGCTACAGGCATGAAGCCCCTCATGATCTATTACATCGGATGCCAGGGCAAATTCTCTGGGCAGGATCGGCAGGCCCGGCTGCACCTTGTCATCTGGAAAAAAGAAGATGCTCACGCAGCCAGAAGTCTCCAGTATGGCTGTTTTAACCTGACCGAGGTGGGACACGCCCTGTTGCCTCAGTTCGGCAAAGAATTCGTCCTGGGCCAGGGTTTCCTTCCGGAATTCATGAACTGAAAACATGCCCTCTTCAATGAAATATGTTGCTTTGCCTTCAACCAGGTCGTCAAACCCCTTGCTTTTTGCCATCAGGTATGTGGTAAGCCTGTAGGCGCCTACAATAATCGCGAAAATCGCCACGGGTACCATCAGACCGATTTCTTTATAGAACATCGGGTCCCCGGCAGCGGAACCAAGGCTGATGATGACAACCATTTCAAATACCGATAGCTGCCTTACCCCGCGCTTGCCAAGAAGCCTTAATCCGATCAATATGATAAAATACATCAATATGGTGCGTATGGCAATCTCGATCAGAAATCCCCACTTTTCTTCACCCACCATAATCTTGGTCCAGTCTATATCCTGCATAATAGTATTATGTTTTTTATTGGCTTAAATAATCCCCAAATCTTATATAATATGTAAAAGTCAAAAACTTGTTCCGGCATACCGCAATGAATCTGCTGTAATAGTTTTGTTTTAAGCGAATTTGAGGAAAGCATTTTTAGCGGTTGACCTGTCTGGAAATTTTCCTTAACAGCACATGGATATCGAAGGGTTTGGTCACATATTCCTCAGCCGTACATCCACCGGTCATCTGGGGCAGGTCGGCATGTGCGCTCATCATGAGGATGGGTACATGTTTTGTCGCCCGGTCTGATTTCAATAGCTTGCAGACTTCCAGCCCATTCCCGTCGGGAAGCATGACGTCAAGGATAAATAAATCCGGACCCGGGTCTTTTCTTGATAAAAAATCGTTTACTGTAGAATAGCCTTCAACCTCGTATCCTTCTTCCAGAAGCAGGATTTCTATGATATCGGTAATGCCGGGATCATCCTCGAGGATACAGATGTTTTTTTTCATATAATAGAAGTATTTCGTTATTCTTCTCCTTCGGCAAGGTTCTCGGTGCTGCCTTCCTCATATCTGTTCTCCCCATTTTCATCCTCATGTACGATCAGCGAATGCGGAGTAGCTGCTGATGGATTGCTTCCGGTACCGGATGTTTTGGGTGTTGAAAGTATTTCGCTGTTATTATCTGTCGAGGGTTGGGCCGCCTGTTTATTTCCCAATGCGGCTTGGGACAATTGTTCCTGGTGGGTCAATCCTTCTTTTTGCTGCTCTTTTTTGCTTTCGTTCTCTGCCATAATCACTGTTTTTTTATTCAACACCAAAAACAGTTTAATAGTTTGCTATAATGGGGAACTTGTTAGTTTAAATAAGCAAAAAAGTAATAAATGGTATCGTGAGTCTGCTATAGCTGATTGGATGAAAAAGCACAATTAAAATTCGAACCTTCCCGGAAGCTTTCCCTGAACCTGAGGGATTTGAGTAAGGTATCCTGGACGGGGTCATTTGCATCTTCTGTATCCCTTGTGAAATATCTTAACGCAGTAACAACATCCGATAAGGATATGGTGATCATACTGAAAGGTGGTTCTGGCGGCAAAGAAAAGATATTGGTACGGTCAAAGCAGCATTGGTGATCAGGCTCAGCTGACTTGGTTCAATACCAATATGGATATTGACTCATCCTGAATTTACTTGTCGTTTTTGAGTGTTTGACCATGCAATCGCCATTTTATTTATACCGTCTTTTTACTCTTCTATCCCATTTAACAGATTAACCATTTTTTCCTGTGCATTTTCAGCGTGCATCCATTCGATCATTTCAGACGATGTTGCAGCTTCTATCGAGGCTCTTTGGCGCATTGAGTTTTCGTAGGCGGCAATGGCATTTTGTAAATCATCAAATTTTTCGTTGGTAAGACATTCGCTTAATTCAAGTGCATCAAGCATTGCTAAATTTACACCTTCGCCCGAAGGAGCCATAATATGAGCGGCATCGCCAAGTATCGTAATGTTGGGTTGCGCTTCCCAGGTTTGGTCAACAGGAATGCAATATTGCGGGCGTATCAGCATTGGCAAATCTACATTTTCAAACAACTCAAACCATATCGCGTTCCATTGGGCAAATGTTGTTTTAAACCATTGGTTTAATTGTGAACTATCTGAGAAGATGTAGTTGTTATCCTTTGCCCAATTTTCATCCACTCTGCTGCTGATGTAAAAGTCAATGCTGCCATCACCTTTTGCTGATACGTGCAGGTACTTTCCTTCACTGTGGGCATAAATTTTTCCGCCTTTTAGCAAGTCATACATGCGTGGCGCTTTTGTTTTGGCGTCTTCAACGTTTCCTTGCACAATGGTACTGCCTGCATAAGAAGATTGAATTTTTGTGACAAACGGACGAATTTTCGAATTGGCTCCATCAGCCCCAATTACTACATCTGCCAAAACTGTTGCTCCATTCTTGAATGTAAGCTCCCATTGCTTATCAACTGGCGCCATGTGCACAAAATGACTGTCCCACACAGCGGCATCAGGCTTAAGAGCGTCTAATAATAGATCACGCAAAACACTGCGGTCAATTTCAGGTCTTGCATCAGGGCTTTCAAAATTAATTTCGGACGGGTTTTTTTCATGATCGTCAAAAAGCATATTGCCTGCCTTATCGATTACCCGCCCTTTTTCAGCACCAGGTCTGTATTTCGTTTTAAACGTATCTAGCAAATTTGCCGAGATAAGCGCTTTCAATCCTGAGTTTTCGTGAAGGTCTAGTGTTGCGCCTTGTGTGCGTACATTTCGGTCTAAATCGCGTTCGTAAACCTTTACATCAACTCCTTTTTGTTGAAGCAATCGCGCCAGCGTTAGTCCGCCCGGACCACCACCAATAATGACTACTTTTTTGTTTTTTAGTAACATAATCTTGTATTTTTTATTCGGTACAAAAAACCGGTAATGGAAAACTTTAAAAATATGCAGTTGCAGTCAGCTTAAACCCAATGGTACAAATCAAAGTGTTTGGTGTAACCTCACCTTGTCGGGCTGTACCAAAACCTAAAACACCGATAACCAAGTAATTTGCTTGTCAGATGATGTTGTGGCTTTTCTACATGGCCATTGGGGTTTAGGGGTAGCCATGTTATCAGCGTTTAGGAACATTCATGCGGTGACATTACTGCCTTATCAATACACCTGATAACCTTTTTATAGTTGCTAGGTCTTTATATTTATATGGAATTAATAGCTGTTTTATCACTTGAAACGATATGTATTTCTGCTCTTAAAGGCATACCGTCCAGAAGGTCAAAAACTGCCTGATGTCCTTCATCAATTACAGGGTCTGAATAATGTCTGTCAAAAGATTCCTGGTCTTTGTAAAACTCAAATGCCCATAAGGTATCAGGTTCATCTTTGGTTCTGCAAAGAACCCAGTCAACAGGTCCGTCAGGGTCGCCCGTATGATGCATATTAGTGGTTAACTCAAATAATGCATCTCCCATCCCTTTTTTAGCATACATTCTTAAAGCAACTCCGGGTTGATTTTTATAAAGCGATTTTCTTTCATTCTGATTTTCCATACTCTATACTTTAAATTTAATACAAAATTATGGCTCGGTCAGGGTTGACAATAGTACAAATCGGTCGTTTTTATGTTTGAATAATTCTGTGGGCACCACGCCAGAAAATTTTTTGACCTGTTTGATGAAATGATTTTGGTCTGCGAAATCAAGTTCAGGGAAAAACTTCCCTTTGGCAATATGTTCCAAAGATTCCCTGAAGCGCAGAATGCTGCAATATACCTTTAATGAGAGTCCGAACTGCTGATTGAAATAGCGATTAATTTGGCGGCTACTCCAAAATACCTTTTCGGAAAGTTCCTTCACGGTTACTTCACCTTTTGAAGCATAAATCATTTCAAATAACTTTTGTTTCCTGCTGTCCGTTGCTTGCGGTAACAACGATTGAATTTTTTGCGAAGCTTTTCGGTAAAACGCATCAAAATCGTTTAAATCTTCGGCAGCAAAATCCCAAAAATCGTTCGCCAAATGTTTTCCGTTATTCAATAAACCGGCAACGGAAAAATTCAAAATATATTCAGTGGCGGGCAATTTAAAACCAATGGCAAAAATCAAGCTCTTTGGCGTAACTTTCACCTTGTCGGGCTGCGTACCAATACCCAAAACACTAATAACAAAAGGTTCTGATGCAGATTTTGATAGAACCAAATCAATTCGTCCGTCAGGCAAAGCAATGGCTTCTTGTGTATGTTCATATAGGTTTTGTAAAGCCCAAAAACCAGCTACAAAATCGGAAAGTGATTTGTCGGGTTTGATGAATTTGTATTGCAAGCCGTTGTTTATTCTTGTTTGTTCATTCATATAGGACCTCACTTTACAATGAGCGCTTAAAATTTTAGCGCTTAGCCATTTAATGCCAATAGCAAATTTACAACATTATTACAAGCTGGGCTTCAATACATTCATTAAACGGATTTCTCCCTTTTTAAGTCCGGTAAAGTGCGCATGGCTTTGCAACTCTTGAAGAAATTCTTCTGGTAGCCGTTTCTTATATTTTAGTCGGATAATTTCTATAATGGAGTGGAGTAGCATCGCCTTTTACTGAAAATTAGTATCTAATCAACCAAATACAAATTTAAGGCCATACTATTGCCTGTTCTTTAAAAATTGAAGGTATTGCATCGGGGATTTACCATACTCTTTTTTAAAGACCCTTGAAAAATTGGAACTGCTTTGTAAACCGATCCGTTCTGCGACTTCGTTTTTGCGTTTTAGCATTTGATCTGCTTTGTTTTTTGGCAACTGACGGGCTATCCGCTCATACACATGCAGGCCTTAAACACGGGCCGGTATCCGCTGCAATCCCTGTTGCAAGGTGAAAGATTTTCTAGTGGAAGAGGGAGCCGAAGGGAGTCGAACCTTTCGGTGTATGTATCTGTAATTCAGTATTTTGCTACTTATTCTTTATTTAATGCACCAAATACTCACCTTTATTCTTTTATTGCAAATTCTTAAATTTAAAGATAGTAAAATGATTAAAATTATAGGCCAGTTCTATACAATATATTCATTTATTATTTCCAAATAACCGAAAGCCCAGAACTTTTGGATAATCCCCAGTTACATGTTTTGATTTTTTTTCTTCATTCTGATCGCTTCAAACTGCATATTTAATATTTTTAGCAGTAATTAATATCTTTATCATTATTTTTAGTAAACCTTGAGCTAAACTACATGAAGCGTGCGATTTTATACATTATCCTGTTTTTACCGGCGATGTTAGCGCATGCGCAGACCAGTAGGTTGGATGAATTACCTTTGCCTGAATTGAGGAAAAAATATGCCGCCAGCAAAGAGGATACAACAAAGGTAAAACTACAGCTCGCATGCGGACATTTGATGTTGTTGAAGGCTACCAAAGGACAAAAAGATGTTGATTCTGCAATTAGGTTTTCTAATGAAGCTGAAGTGCTCAGCCGCCGGCTTAATTATCACTTCGGAATTATTAATTCACTCTTATTAAGGGTAGAGACTTTGTATGAAAGAGGGGATGGTAAAGCAGGATTAAAACTTGCAGAAAATGCTCTTTTATTTTCCCGCCAGAATAAGAATAGCGATGGCGAGGCCAGGTCGTACCATATGATATCTAAGTACTTTAGCACAAATTCACCGGCAGAACTTCGAACCCGGATATGGTATAACGACAAAGCTATCGAAATATTTAGGAAAAATAAGAATTTCCATTCCCTTGCTGATATGTTAACGGTCAACGCGGATATGCTTTTTCAGGCCGACCGGACTACAGAGGCGTTAAGATTTCTTTTTGAGGCGTTGAATCTGGGAAAAGGGGTGAGCTTGAGAACCGTAGAGGGCATCTATTGGAATATCGGTAGGAACTCCTTTAGATTAGGAGATTATGAAAACGCTTTAAAATATACCTTATTAGCCCGTGAAACCGCCAGAAAGGTTAATGACACCACAACACAGGTATGCGTTATCAATTTAACAATCGCGTCCAGTTATATCAAGAAGCAGGACTATTTTCGATCCATACCTTATTCCAAAGAAGTAATAAGCACAGCAAAAAAGTACAATGACGAGGGATTTGTACGTGAGGGAGCTTACCAGCTGGCCTCAGCATATACTCATACGAACCAAATCCCCAAAGCATTAGCTGTACTTGATGAAATGAAGAGCCGTCCGGGCGGTTTTTTAAAAAATATAGCTCTCAAAATAGAGTATATAAATACCTTGGGTTATGCTAAAAAGTTCCAGCAGGCTAAAGAATATGTAAACGAACTGGAAAGCTTGTTGCCAAAAATCTATCCGGAAAACATACAACAAATAATGAACGTTCATAATGCACTTGCTTATTATTATTCCGAAACGGGGAAGGTAAACCAGGCTTTTAAACATACAGAATTGCACGCTCAGTTAGCACATAAAGTAAATTATGCCAAAGGTATTCAAACTGCCGAATATCGGTATTATCAGCTGGTCTCGCTTAAAGGAGATAAAAAGTCAGCTTTGGCCCATTTTCAGAAGGAAAAGGCGATAAAAGATTCTATTGATAATGTTTCAAAAGCGTACCAAATATCCCTTTTGCATATAGAAAATGCAGCAATGGAGAGAAACAGGCATATTGAGATGCTTACCAAAGACGCGCTGATTAAGGATATTAAGATGAAACGGAATGAACTCATTAACCGGGTAACCATTGGTGGAATAATCGTGCTGTTAAGTTTTACTGCGTTGATATTCAGTAGATATCGGTTAAAGCAGAAAAGTAATGCCTTGCTCGTTTCGCAGAAATTGGAGATTGACAAGCAAAATGATGCTCTTAAGCATCTGGTATCATATAAAAATCAACTTCTTGGAGAGAAGGATCTGCTTTTAAAGGAAGTAAATCATCGGGTTAAGAATAATTTACAAATTGTAATGAACCTGCTGGCCTCCAAATCTGTTTATTTGTCTAGCGAAAGCGCACAGCAGGCTATTTTGGATAGTCAAAGTAGGGTTCGATCGATCGCGCTTATCCATGACCAGTTATATAAATCAGATAATATTACGCAAATCAGTCTATTTCTATACATTAATGAATTGGTGGATTCTCTGTACGACTTCCTTGATAATGATTTTGATAATATCGAGATATTGTGTGAGGTTGAGGATTTCATGATTGATGTTTCACAAGCAATACCGATAGGTATAATCCTAAATGAAACCGTTACTAATGCTATGAAATATGCATTTCCAAATCACCAAAAAGGCACAATAACTATTTGTGTTAAAAAAGTAGGTATGTTCGTTGAAGTGGAAATCAGTGACGATGGCATAGGACTGCCAATTAATTTTAGCTTGCCAAACGAAAATACACTTGGAATCAATCTTTTGGAAGGGTTGACAGCTCAGCTTGGCGGTTTATTTCGAATCAAAAATGAAAAAGGCCTGGCTATCTTCCTAAAATTTCCTTTAAAGGCTCCTACGCAGCTTGAATTAAATGCATTAGCTAACGAGTTGGCTGGTGAGCAAGAAACATTGGAACTATAGGCCACGTGACCGTCGCCAAAATATGGCTTGCAGCACATATTACCAAAAGCTAATTGCAAAACTATATACACGACTGAGAAAAGCATTGGCGCAAAGCCTTAAAAGCTGATTATTAATAGTCTATGTATAATTAAGCCAAATACTTTCGGAATGGCTGCGGCTTAAATCACGCGGGTTTATTTTTACGAGGGTACATTCGGCTGCAAATAGCTTTTAAATCACAATACATGAAATTAACAAGCGGGATCTGTTTTTAAACCTAGAAGGAGGGAATTATGTTTTGATTTTGAACATATTAAAACCAGTTGGTTTGGTTTGCCGTCACAAGTCGAATTAATATAAGTTTTTCTACAGGATTTCTGTCTTCTCGCAAGAATTAAATGTCAAGGTTCCTGAGACGGGAAATAGTCCTGTCTTCGGATATTCAATTTTAACAGTTTTGATTCCAATGTGGTAGGCTTGATTTTAAGCAATTCTGCAGCGCCATTCTGGCCCCTGATTCTGCCTCTGGCAACCGTAAGTACCGATATCAAATGGGCACGCTCTGTCTCCATCTGTATTTGCTTAACATCATCTAATGTCTCGATTGTACTAATAGTGGAATTGCCAACCAACATCTCAGTGAGGGGCTGCTTTAAGTTCAACTTACTCGAGTCCTCATTTATGATGACAGAACGTTCTATTATGTTTTCCAGTTCTCTAATATTTCCTGGCCATTGGTATCCATACAACTGGTCCATCATTGCACCTTCGATATCGGGGATCGGCTTATTGAACTCCTTACAGAATTTACTGATAAAGAAGTTAACTAGCGCTGGAATATCGCTTTTTCGCTCCCTCAATGGAGCAATTGTTATGGGAAATATGTTTAACCGATAATATAAGTCCAGCCTAAATTTTCCTTCCGCTACCGCTTTCTCCAGATTTCTATTGGTAGCGGCGACTACGCGAACGTCAACTTTAAAGGGTGAATTGCCGCCAACAGCATTTACTTCTTTTTCCTGCAATACCCTTAGTAGTTTTACCTGCATATCCAGCGGAAGTTCTCCAATCTCGTCTAAAAAAATAGTTCCACCACTTGCAAGTTCAAACTTCCCTTTTCTTTTTTCAGTTGCACCTGTAAAAGCGCCCAATTCATGCCCAAACAGTTCTGATTCAATAAGTGTGGAAGGTATTGCCCCACAATTTACCTGAATGAATGGCTTATCTCTCCGGGGTGATAATTGATGAACGGCGCGTGCAATTTTCTCTTTACCGGTACCACTTTCCCCGAGTATCAGAACGGATGTATTGTACGGCGCGACCTGAATGGTAAGATCCAAAGCAGCGAGTAGCAGGGAATGGCTGCCGATTATACCATTGAACTCACGACGCTCCAAAAGTTTTGATGTATGGTTTAAAGGCTCACCGAGGCTTCTGTTGAGGGAAGAGATTGAAGGATAAAGCATTTTCTCAGTAACATTACTCATGCATTTTGTGAAAAGTCTTAAAACCTCTGTATGCTTCTGTGTATACAAATCCCTTTGCCGACTATAGAAAATATATGAGAATTCAGTCCCCGTGCCAATCTTCAATCGGAAAATTAGCTCAGACTCCATTTTAAAGTAATCCATCCAGACTCCTTCGCCCGGGATTTTGAAATTTCGGTTGATCTCGCTTTCCTGGTTGGGATGTGAAAAAAATGCTGGTCCGTTATCGGTGCTGAAAGTTTTTCTAGACAAGGATTGTTTTGGGTTTACAGAAGCTACCAATTCCGTTTCAACGATGAACTCGTATTCGCTGAAACCTGTTCTTAAGTATCCACAATTGACATATCCACTATCTGAATCGGCACGCGTAACAATCAGGTCAAAGGGGATAAATATTCTTATTGCCTGAGAAATTTCCAATAATTTTTGCTTTGCCTCAGATTTTCGGTTACTAATGTCCAATAGTTGCTTTTGTAAGGATACTTCTTGTAAAAGCCGGGCCTCGACATTATTTTTTTGTCGGTACCATGCAATATCCAGCGTAATGATTAAGTCTTTTTCCCGAAAGGGTTTTACCAAAAAACCATATGGGTCGGTTTTTTTCGCTTCTTCCAAAATCGCCTGGTTAGAATTAGCGGAGAGATAAACAAAAGCAATATGCTGGGCAGTTAATATTTTTGCCAAATCAATTCCTGAGCGTTCACCATCAAGCATAATATCGAGTAAAACAATATCAGGCTTCTGCTTATGCATCTGCTCCAGGGCATCCTCTACGGATATCGCGATCCCGATTATGCTGTAACCTGCTTTTGATAATATTAAACGAAGGTTATTTGCAACTACATATTCATCTTCGACGATGAGCACTTTCTTGGCCATATGGTATAAAGTTAGCTAAATTGTATTTTTCGGATGAATGAATTTGATTTTTATTTGAACACCGTTATTGTTTTCAATCTGAAACGTTCCCTTCAGTTGCCTTGCAAGTCCCTGCATTAAGTCAAGACCAAGGGAATTCAAGGGAGAATTTTCCATGCCCTTAGGTAATCCGGTCCCGTTGTCAGCAATGAAGAGTAACAGATGATCAGGCCCCTCTTGACCCAAAGAGATATCAACTATTCCAGCTTTGCTGTTCAGGAATGCATATTTGATTGAATTGACTATACTCTCAGTTATAATAAGACCTAAAGGAATTGCCTGGGTGACATCCAGGTTTAAGTTTTCGATCTTCTGGTTAAAAATAATCCTATGGTTATCATCAAAGCTATCGCGAAGATAATGAATAAGTTCATCTATATATTCGGGCATAAATATAGTTGATACGTTATCATCCTGATACAACTTTTGATGAATCATCGACATAGCCTGCATTCTACGCAAGCTGTCATTGACAGCTAAAATTGCAGCATCATTATCAAGATATGTTGTTTGTGAGCTCAATAAGCTTGTAACCATTTGGAGGTTATTCTTAACCCGGTGGTGAACTTCTTTAATTAACCACTCCTTTTCCTTCAAAAGCTTTTCTTGTTCGGTATTCATACTTTCCAGATAAGTATTTTTCTGGTCCAATTCTCGCTGACTTTCTTCAAGTTTCCGGTTGGTTCTTTGTTTAAGCCGATATCCGCTAAAAATAAGTGAAGTAATTATGGCCAGTAAAACTGACATAGTAATAATAACTTTTTGCATCAATTGTGTACGTTTCAATGCATCATCCTTAGCACGGCCAGCTTTAGTGAGGGTGTCAATATCGTTATTCTTTTTCTCAGTATCATTTTCGATTTGCAAAAGCGATACCTGATAAGCTTTGGTAACATTTTCTATTGAGTCTTTAATTTCTTCGGATAACAAATGGTGCTTAATGGCCGATTTGTAGTTGCCCTGCAGTGAATCCAGTTTATAATACATGTTTTCTACTGACCTGATGCCTATAGGGAAATTGAAGGACCTGACGACTGCTTCGTATGCGTCTGCATATTTGTAGGCAAGTTTTATCTGTCTGGTATCAATGTAGTGAGCGGCTAGAAAATTATATGCTGTAATCCTATTGTTGAAATTGTCTGGTGGTATCTTTTTGAGCAGGCGCGTGACCTCGCCTGCATAAAATGCTGCCTGTTTATACTTTTTTGCATGGTTAAGGTTGCCCAAAAAGTAGGTCATGATATAAAGGGAATCGGCATCATTCTTTGCATATTGCCAAATATTTCTCAACAGTTTCAGGGCATCATCTAATTTATTAACTCTGGTGTAATTAAAAGCTGTAGATATGGATATTGTAAATATGTAATCCGAATCGTTGTAATGCTCCGCGATTTTTAAGGCCTTTAATGCATACGGAAGCGCATTCTTATAATCCTTCATATATGTATAAATGCTAGAAGTAGTGAAATTTATACTGGCAACGGTCAAAGTTGTATCATTGACTGCTTTTGCGGATTTAATCGAGAGAAGCGAGTATTTCAGCGCACTGGGAAAATCTCCAAGTTCATTCAGCGTTCGACCAATAAGCCAATATATTCCCTGAATGGACTTGTTCCCGATCGACTTATTAACATTGATGGCCTCGAACAGTATTTTTATCGCTTCCATGTGTTGTCTGTTTAACAACAACATTTCCGCATCGCCTTGTAAAGAAGAGGCAAGCCGGTAAAAATTGTGCGTTTTTCTAAAAATATCACTTGCTTTTCGGTAGTATTCCATTCTCTTGACCAGTTGTTCCGGTTTAGATATAGAGTAATGCTGGCCAATTACGATATACGATTCGGCAATCCCTGTTTCCTCGCCGATTTTGGTGGAATATGCCAGGGCCTCTCTTGCAGTTTTAAGACCCGCGTGAGGTTCATTTTTTTTATTTAAGCTGAGTGCCCTCAGCAAAATGGCGTTAATGATGCCTTTAGAATATCCGATCCTACGACTTAAGTGCTCTGCGTCCGTTGAAAACCT
The DNA here is from genome assembly GCF_056490705.1 of Pedobacter humicola. Taxonomy (NCBI): domain Bacteria; kingdom Pseudomonadati; phylum Bacteroidota; class Sphingobacteriia; order Sphingobacteriales; family Sphingobacteriaceae; genus Pedobacter; species Pedobacter humicola. The sequence continues at coordinate 65,105 of NZ_JBWJIG010000017.1, forward strand.
CATCGCAGAGTCTATTTCAAGACTTCCACCACCTGGTTTGACCAACAATACTCTTCCCAGCGCAATTTTTAGTTTTATTTCTATAGTGTCCGGATTCTGCTTGGAAAGCCTTTTCTTCAGCTCTGACACAGGAAGTTCTTCAAGGCTGCTGTTTTGAGCCATTACAGAAATACTAGAGAGGATAAACAGCATCAGCAGGCTAAAAATTTTCATAAGCATGTCATGTTCTTTGGGTATTCAAATTACGGAATAGGCTGGCGAAAGCCACCAAAACAACAGTAATAGTATTTATCAGAATTATAATAAATCGTGCATTGGATTCTTTAAGCGATATCGATCTATCAACAAAATAATAGCATTTATGAAAATCATTATTTCTATTTATTCAGATGTAACCTGACCTTCATGCTTCAGTTAGGAAATTTACAGCATGCTAAAATTAACCGCCATGATTAGACAACATATTTTTTTTATTCTTGCTTTCCTGCTGGCTATTCCGGCAGTAAAAGGCCAGAATCAGAAAATGGATTCAGTGACCATAATACCTTGGGCAAAGTATGATAGTGTAGGCAGATTGCACCGAAAGGTTTTTGGTGAAAACTATCGAAAAGCGTATGCCCGTCCTGTCAAAGTTCCTTTGATCAGGCTTTCACGGATATCGGGAGGCCTTTCCGCTGTTCAAGCAGGAGGGGGAAATCAGTCGAAGACGCTAAGGCTCCGAGATGCCACCGGCAAGGAATGGGCGCTGAGGTCGGTACAGAAATTTCCTGCAGTTTTGCTTCCAGTTCCACTCAGGGAAACATTTCTCTTGGGAATATTAGAGGACAACATGTCTGCCCAACACCCTTTCGGAGCCCTTGTTGTTCCTGTCTTGGCGCAAGCCGCCGGGATACCCCATAGTAATCCCATAATAGGAGTTGTTGCACAAGAGGCTGGGCTGGGGATTTATGCAAAGGACTTTGCAAACACGCTTTGTCTTTTAGAAGAGCGGGAGCCCATGGGCAAATCAGATAACACCGAAAAGATGTTAAAGAAAATAGCAAACAGTTATCGAAATCGGGTAGACTGGCAAACCTATCTAAAAGCAAAGGCTTTAGATGTACTTTTAGGTGACTGGGACAGGCACGAAGATCAATGGCGTTGGGCGGTAGACGCAAGAGCAGATGGGACTGAATACACTCCAGTACCACGTGACCGGGATCAGGTTTTCTACCGTTCTGATGGTAGCATACAACGGCTGGCACAGTCTAGCTGGCTATTGCCCATGATGCAGGGTTATGAAAGAAATATTCAGAATATTAACTGGTTCTTATGGGAGGGAAGAAATCTAAACTCACAGCTATTTTCCGGTATCAGTCAGTTGCAGTGGAATAATACCATCAGTGAATTCTGTGCTGTCATGACAGATTCCCTGCTTGCCCGGGCTTTATTTAAACTTCCTGACTCGACAGATCCGAATGTTAGGGCACAACTACTCGCAGAAATGAAGATGCGGCGAAATGCACTCCCTGATTTAATGGATCAATATTACCGTTTCTTCAACAAAATTGTAGATGTACCTCTCACTGATCAGGATGAACGGATAAGCCTGATAGAAAAAAGCAATGGATATTTGCAACTTATTGTTTTCAAAGCCGGAATGGGGGAGACCGCTTCAGCGCAAATCCTCCAGCGGGAATTTGATCCGTCGATCACTAAAGAGTTGCGCATATTTCTTCGGGAAGGAAAAGACAGTGTTTTAATGGAATCGGGTGATTCAAGGATTAAGGTTCGTTTGATTGGAGGTTCTGATATAAAACACCTAAAAGTTCAATGGAAGGGTAAACCATTAATCTATTATGGCAAGCCAAAGGATGATATTGCCGATATGAATCACCGACTGAAAACAAGATTGTCTACCGATACGTCTAATTTTACCTATTTTGCGACTAATCTTTATTCTCGAAAGTTAACTCTTGCTAATTTCGGATTTAATGTAGATGATGGTGCTATGATTGGTGTATCGCACAGATTTACTGTACCGGGTTTTAGGAAACAGCCTTTTGCAAGCACGCATTCATTTTCTGCTTTGTACGCATGGAATACTTCAGCGTTTAGCCTGCATTATTTGGGTGAGTGGCTGAATGCTGTTGAAAACAATGATCTGCTTATCGATCTAAAGGTAAATGCCCCAAATAATACCCGCAATTATTTTGGCTCTGGGAATGAAAGTGCATTCGATCGGAAATCCTCACCTGTTAGTTTCTACCGGGCACGTTTTGATCTCCTTACTTTAAAGGCTTTGATAAGGAAGCGCTGGGCAGATAATAATTTTTCATTCGGGCCATTGTTTCAATATTTTCATTATTCGGATTCAAAAAATAAAGAAAAATTCATCAATGGTTATCTGGCGGAAAACAATTCCAACAGGCCAGTCAGTCTGAATAATTTTCAGATTGGCACAATACTCCAATTGCTTATAGATAAGAGGGATAAGAAAGTCCTCCCGCAGTCGGGAACAATTTTCAAATCAGACCTTGAATTACTGACTGGGTTTGGACCAAGCGCCAGTCGCGTCGGAGTATTGAATTCTGAATTTACACTGTTTTTTAAAGTGAATAAAACAGGAACTATTGTTTTCAGCAATCGCCTGGGTGTAGGGCTCAGTGCGGGAAGGCCTGAATTTTTTCAGTTGCGATATTTAGGGGGAACCGATAATTTAACCGGCTATAGAAAATTCCGGTTCACAGGTGATTACAGTGCGTTTAATAATGCAGAAGTCCGGATAAAATTAGGGGAGTTTTTAAGCTACATCCTTCCCGGGGAATTTGGATTGAATACGATGTATGATTTTGGTAGGGTTTGGGAACGCGGTGAGCATAGTGCCCGTTTACACCATGGTGTTGGAGCCGGGCTCTATTTCGCTCCTGCATCTTCTGCGCTAATTAATCTGACTGTTGGATATTCAAAAGAGGGCTTTTATCCCACACTTTCCCTTAAAACCCGATTATAATGAAACGATATTTGACGTTAAAAACTTAATTCCTTTTTTTACATACGGTCGACGCAGCGCTTCGGTTATGCTGATAAAGTAAAATATAAAATCTGAACCGAATATGTCCAGTGCTTTAGGTTTTCGGGGCCCTATGAAAACGATTATCATTTTCTGCAATCCCCACTTTGTTGAGGTAAAAGCGTTGGAAGCTTTCCAACAGCGATTTGCTGATTTCTTTGGCATTTGGTGTGATGTTTCGAAAATTGTTGTCTGTTGTTATTTATCACTTCAATAGTATTTGCTATCAGTTTTCTGATTGCTGAATTCGCTTTCTGTCAAGATAAATTTAATAGGTTTACATCATAAAGTCACAATCATATGGTATTATAGATAATCAAAATAATATGAAAAAAATAGGAATAAATGGCTTAGGCCGCATCGGAAGGGCATCTTTAAAATTAATCATGGAAAGTGATCATTTAGAACTGGTTGCAGTAAATGACCTGATGAGTATTGAAAATGCAGTATACCTCTTGAAGTATGATAGCATTTACGGTCGTTATGAACGGGAGATTACACATAGTGAAAATAGGGTTTTTATTGGGGATAAATCTTTTCATTACAGTTCAGTGCGTGAAATTTCGGATTTGCCCTGGAGTGAATTTCATGCCGAGGTGGTGATCGAAAGTACGGGGCTATTTACAAACCGGGCCGATGCAGAAAAGCATCTGGCTTCCGGAGCAAAATTCGTTGTCATATCAGGGCCCACAAAAGATACCCCTACAATTGTTCACGGGGTGAATACCGATGAAGGCAAGGTTAATATCTTCTCCTGTGCAAGTTGTACCACAAATAACATAAGTCCGATTATCGAAATTTTAGGCCGCAGACTCGGGATTAAAAAAGCGATTTTAAACACCACTCATGCCTATACTGCATCACAGACATTGATGGATGCTCCCTCGAAAAAAGAACCAAGAATGGGCAGAACAGCAGGAATCAATCTTGCGCCCGCGGCAACTGGGGCAGCGATAGCAACTACAAAAGCACTTCCACAGTATGCCGGTAAATTTGATGGTGTTGCAGTCAGGGTTCCGGTTTCTGTCGGATCTATCTCTGACATCACATTTATCTCTGAAAGGCCAACAAGTGCCGAAGAGATCAATGAGATTTTGATAGAGGAATCCTTATCGTCAAGATATAAAGAAGTTGTTGGTACAACAGATGAACCGCTGGTTTCCACCGATATTATAAAAAGCCCCTTAGCCTCAATAGTGGATTTGGCCATGACCAGGGTAGTAGATGGTGATTTGGTAAAAGTGATGTCCTGGTATGATAATGAGTGGGGATTTACGAATCAAATGATTAGACAGATTGGTACCTTATAAAAAAAGTAAAGCTTAAATTTAAATTATGAACTATGCACAGCTCGCATTTACGGATGGAGTTAAAAATCTTCAGGAGAAGCTCGGTAGCCGGCTGAGTTATGACCGCATGGAAAAAAGAAGCTTTGTAGATGGACTTACCGATTCTGAAATTGACTTTATAAGTGATATAGATAGCTTTTATATTGCCTCGTTTGGAGAAAATCAATACCCTTACATCCAGCATAGAGGAGGCCCCAAAGGTTTTATTAAGGTTATCGATAAGGGTACAATCGGGATAGTTGATTTTACAGGAAACAGGCAATACATCACTGCAGCTAATATTTCCAGGAATCCAAATGTTTCACTTATTCTTCTTTCCTACCCGCTGAAAGCACGGCTGAAAATTTATGCGAAAGCTGAGGTTATTGAAATCGATAAAACCCCGGGGCTTTATGAGCTATTGAAACCTGAGGCATATAAACATAAACCGGAATGGATGTTGACATTCAAAATATCCGCTTACGACTGGAACTGCCCACAACATATCGTTCCAAAATATAACCTTGAAGAGATCGAGGAACTTTTAAAACCGCAAAAAGCATACATAGAGCGGCTTGAACAGGAAATCAAAAGATTAAAAGAAATTTAATAATGAAAAGGCCAGACATTTTTATGTCCGGCCTAACCCTTTTATTTTAATTTTTTCAGAAAGCTCTGTATTAAAACCGCTACTTCTTCACCACTTTCCTCTAACAGAAAGTGTCCGCCGTTAAAGAGGTGAACTTCTGCTTTTGGTAAGTCTTTCTTATAGGCGGTCGCTCCGGCACCCGGGAATATTTTATCATTCTTGCCCCAGACCAAAAGTGTTGGCGGCTGATGCTTGCGAAGGTAATTTTGCCATTCTGAATACTTTGGGAAATTATTTTCATAATCTCTGAAAAGCACCTTTTGGATGTCCTTTATTCCCGGCTGCTCAAAAAAGAAATGATCCATATTATAGCTGTCAGGACTGATTCGCTCGGGCTGGGATGCGCCATATAGGTACTGTTCCTTTATTCCTTCCAAAGACATCATGTAATTCGCCGCTGCTTTAAGGCCTTCGGTATCCTTTGCCGCACTTAAAGCACCGATTTTCTGAACATCAGGACCAATTCCTTCCATATACATATTGGCGTTCTGGATGATTAATGCCTTAACCAATTCGGGCCTGCGGGCCGCAATCCGAAATCCAATCGGACCACCATAATCCTGCAGGTAAAAGGTTATGGAGGTTAACTTAAGGTTGTCGATAAATTTTTCAACAATATCCGAAAGATGGTCAAATGTGTAATCAAATGTTTCGGGAGATGGACTGCTGCTCATTCCGAAACCAGGATAATCGGGCGCAATTATGTGGTAGTCTGGCGCCAGTTTTGTGATTAGATTCCTGTACATGTGGGAGGATGAAGGAAATCCGTGTAGGAGTATGATTACAGGTTTTGCCCTTTCACCTGCCTCTCTATAAAATATTTCGGTACCTTCCACCTTTATTTTTCTATATTCCATAATATTTGAACTTTGTGAATGCTTTTTCGATGCAAGCGAACGCACTGGCGTTTTGGAACCCTTCACAGTTTGCGCACGGGCTATCGTTATGCCGGATGCCGCAATCAGAACCGTAGTCATCAGAATGCTGAATTTTTTCATTTTTTTTTTTGAAATTGTTTTTGTTTGTTACAAATGCCGAAAATTAAATTTTCCTTTAAGGGTGTTTCCTTATGTAAGCTCAGTTGATGATACAGGCTCACTTTAAGCGCCTTTCAGATTCATGAATAGGAAGGTCGTTTATACTCGCATATCTCTTGGTCATCAGACCGTTTGTACCGAACTCCCAGTTTTCATTGCCATAAGCCCTAAACCATTGTGATTGAGTGTTTTGATATTCGTACTCAAATCTTACCGCAATTCGGTTTTCATTGAAAGCCCATAGCTCTTTTTTAAGACGGTAGTTTAACTCTTTTGACCATTTCTTTGTTAAAAATTTTACGATTTCCTCTCTCCCGTTAATGAAAGTATCTCTATTACGCCATTCACTATCTACTGAATAGGCTAAAGATATTCTCAAAGGATCCTGAGCGTTCCAGGCGTCTTCTGCAAGTTGAACTTTTTGTAATGCTGTTTCTAGATCAAATGGGGGTATAGGCGGTCTTGTTTCCATCTTTATTAACTTATTTAAAATGCTTTTGATTGAATAGTTTGGTAGGTATTCCGGGTTCGAGCAAAATCAGACGGTGTCCGACACCCAGAATATTGAAAGCCTCCCGCAGGTTATCGTTGTTCTCGGTATAATGTGACCAGCCTTCAGCGTGGACGGGCACAATTATGGCGTTTTTGAATGCGGCAGCAGTATCCAGTGCATCATTGGTGCTCATTGTCAGATTGAAAGGACCACGGGGGCGTGCTGCGCCTGCAAAAATAAAAACATAGGAGGGATTTATCTGTTCGGCCAGTTTTTCGATCTCGTTGTAGTAAACTGTATCACCTGTTATGTACAGACTCTGCCGACTTTCATTTTCGATGCTCAAGTGAAAACCAATGACTTCCCCGGTTATTGGTTCTATCCCTGCCGGCCCATGCCTAGCAGCTGTAGCTGTAATAACCAGACTTCCACCGGCGGGAATTTGGAATTCACGACATTCTCCGGGCGCTAAACCAATGCTGTTAGCTCCAAGTCGTTTTGCACCAGAATTCGTCGTTAGAACCACGCCCGCACGAGTTAAAAAGGATCGACCTGCATTATCGAGATTATCAAAGTGATGATCATGGCTGAGTAAAACTATATCTACTAATCCTTCGGGAATCTTTGCTGGCCCTTTGAGCTTGGTTTCAGTCATATTCTCATTAAGTTTGAAAAAACTGCCGGCCTCATCCAATGTCGGGTCTGTCATTAATCGCAAGCCTCCTATTTCAAAAATCACGGTGGGACCTCCAATGTAAGTCGCTGAAAAAGGTTGTTTGTTCTTCATTTTCATCATTTATGTATTTTAATCAACGAATATTTTTTCTGACCATCTCCCGTAGTGGATAGGTTGTTATTATGGATTACTTTCTGCTCAGATTAAGGATTGTACAATCCGGGATTTTATAAAGCAGTTCAAACTCTGATTTGATTGACGGATTTGTATTTTTCATGCGAAATCCGGTTCGGGCCAATTTGCTTCTGTCCTCAGCCGAAATTTGTAGCCTAACGTAGGCCCTCTCGGTGCATTGCGCAAAATTAATTTGGCCAGAAAAGAATATCGTGAAGTATGCGAGCACCACTCCGGCAAGACAGGATAGTTTTTTCATTTTAATATTCATTGCTTAAAATTTAGTATTGGCTTAAAAATTATACTGCTTCACAAGAATACCGGTTAAGGAAATACTGCTATTTTTTGTCCGCTGCAAAATGTTGCGTGTCTACATCTTTTAAAAAAACAATAAGGGCATTAAAGTAATTGCTTTGATCGTCATACATAGACATATGACTACCCGTCGGACATAGGTAGAACCTGCTGTTTGGAATCAATTGTGCTTCCTTTTTCATGCTTTCCGGGTTCATCTCGTCATATACACCGCCGAGTACCAGTGTCGGCACCTTGATCTGAGGCATTTTATTCCAAAAGCTCCAGTTTACCAAGTTGCCAGTTACATGAAACTCATCTATGCCCTGCATTTGCAAGTATATGGTTTGGTTGGGCTTTTTAAACGTTCTCATTAAAGGTTCCGGCCACTGTTCAAGGGGCATTCGGCAAATTACTTTAGTATAAAGTTTTTCATTTAACAAAGACGCATAGCGGGGAGAGGAATAAGCTTTAGCATTGTCCAACGAGTCAAACAATTGTTTTTCCTTTTTTGTAAAGAGCCTGGTCTTGAGTACAGCACTATAGTCAACAAAGTCTGCTATGCTTCCTGTCATATTTGAAAGGACAGCACCCTTTACATGTTTCTGGTATTTGTATAGATATTCCATCGCCAATAAACTCCCCCAGGAATGCCCCAAAATGTAAAAGTTTTCCAGACCCAAACCTTTTCTAACCTGCTCCACTTCTTCAACAAAACGTGGGGTGTTCCAAAGTGTTGTATCTGTGGGAACATCAGAAAGCCCACTGCCCAATTGATCATAATAATAAAATTCAATATTTTCTTTTGGTAGAAAGTCTTCAAAACATTCAAAATAGTCGTGTGAAAACCCCGGCCCTCCGTGTAGAAGCAATACTTTGATTTTGCCTGTTCCAACCTTCTTTGTCCACACCTTATAATTTCCGTCAACTGAGATAAGTTTGCTGCCACCAGTTTTTATTTCGCTTAGGGTGCCTGTTTGCGATTCCTTTCTTGATTGGGGAGATCCGCAGGCAATAATCATTGAAATTAATGCAACGAATAACAATACTTTAAAAAGGGATTGATGCTGTGTTTTCATTTTATATTGTATTAAGGATATTTTACCAGCTCCTTATTTTCATATCTCATATATGATCATTCAGAAGGTAAACTTGCAAAACAAAATTAATTCGGGACCCATCATGTTTTATATAATGCAAATCATATAACTTATCAGGATTGTGATAATGGAGTATGTTCGTTCCTTTTTTGTCCCGCTTTCAGGATTTTAAATTCATCCGGATGTTCCATTTTCTTTAGACCTGATTTATCGGAAACTGGATTATGATTTATATCCCAGTTTTGTTGAGGTGCCGTATTTTCTGCCATCAATAAACTAATATATCATATCATTTAAATGTGACCAATGCTATGGTGTGCCGTCGTAATTTTACTCCAGACGATCATGAAAACAAGATCATTATCTGCTCATAATTAAAGTTCGGATAATGGACATCGGGTCGTAGGTTAATTAAATAAATGTTTAACAAAAATCATCAATCATGCCCAATATCCTGCATATCATTTCCAGCCCAAGAGGGGAGGCGTCAAATAGTATTAAACTCTCAGAAGCTATTATCGAAAGGCTTCAGTTAAACTATCCTTCAGCAGCACTTCACACCAAAGATCTGACCAAATCGCCATTCCCTCACTTAGAGGAAGTTCATCTAAATGCTTTTTTAACACCCGTAGAACAACATACTGAAGAGCACAGGGAAGCCATAAAACATTCCAATTTAGCTATTGAAGAGTTAGTGAATGCAGATTTTGTAGTTATTGGCGCACCGATGTATAATTTCGGGATTTCTTCAACGCTTAAAGCCTGGTTTGATCACGTAACCCGTGCAGGTATTACCTTCAAATACATGCAACAGGGGCCTGTAGGATTGCTTACCGGAAAGAAGGTTTATCTTGCCATAACAACCGGCGGAATATACAGTTCAGGGGCGAACGTAGAAAACGATTTTTTAACCCCTTACTTAAAATTTATGTTGGCTTTTATTGGAATGGATAACGTGACCGTGTGCAGGGCGGAGGGATTTGCTTTGTCAGAAACTCGGGATAATGCTTTAGAAAAAGCTATAGGAAGTATCCAGATTTAAGGAGTGAAGCAAAAACTTAAAGAAGTCATATCGCATCAGTTTTTGGCAAAATAATCAGTTAATCATCGGCACAATGAACGGCATCAAATGTTTATTCCGATTATCAGCTATGGCTGTGCTTATGGTGTTCATTCCGAAAAAAATGCAGGCTCAGCGCTTTATGCTACTTAGGTTTGAAGATGATTATCATCACCTGTCGGATTCAACCCGAAGCTTCTACAACCGACTGAAGTATTCACAGCTTTCATCTAATCCTGCTCTAAGCCTTTCATTTGGCGGTGAAATACGCTCTGAGTGGGCGGTGAAGGTGAATGAGAACTGGATTGCCAATGAAGGATTCAATCACTCCTTTCTTAACCGTTATTCCTTACACGCCCGAGTAAACTATGGAAAAAAGTACCGGTTTTTCGTTCAGTTAAACAGCAGCCTTGAAAACGGTAGTCACAATGCAGTTTCCATTACGGATGAGGATAAGCTCAATGTTCAGAACCTTTTCTTGGATTACGATTTTTCATCGGTTCCGGCGCTACAACTCTTGCTAAGGATTGGGCGTCAGGAACTTGATTATGGTTCCGGACGGTTGGTCTCTGTTAAAGACGGCAATAACAGCCGACAGTACTTTACCGGATTGAAATTGTCATATATTAAACCTCTGTTAAAAATTGACGCTTTTATTTTAGCTGCAGATAAAATCCATCCCGGCCTGTTTGATAACAAAACAAAGATACAAGGAAACCTTTGGGGCGTTTATTCGGACCTCAGGTTGGCGGAAACCGATAACTTTAACATCTACTATCTGGGTGCGATGCGGGAGCAGTCTCAATTTGAATCTGGGATGGGTCGGGAACTTCGGCATACCGTGGCGATTCGTTACTGGAAAGAAGGTAACCTTTTTAGATATAATCTCGAGACAGCCTACCAGTTCGGAAAGTTTGGTCAAAATGAAATCAGTGCATGGACTATGGCAATTGAACTGGGCTATGTATTTAAGCAATTCAAATTTAAACCCATATTAAGCCTGCGGAATGATTACATCTCGGGAGACAAAAATGTTCTGGATAAAAAATTAAATAGTTTTAACCCTTTGTATCCAAAAGGAGGCTACTTCGGATTTAATCCTTTAATTGGGCCATCAAACCTCATAGATATACATCCATTCCTAACACTCCATCCAAGTGATAAACTTTTGTTTCAAGTTGATCTGGTTTATAATTGGCGGTATTCACTTCAGGACGGAATCTTTCATCCAAGTGGAGGTTTTAATGTCGGAGGCTCCAGTTCCCCGGCACGTTACATCGGTACAACCTATTTATGGAGTGCAGATTACCAGATCAACAAATACCTGTCTATAAGTTTCGGCTATCAATATTTTAGAGCAGGTCGTTTTCTACGGGATGTTATCCCCAATACTGCTAATTCCAAATTCTTTAATACACAACTTTCATTCAAATTCTAATATAATTTTTGCAAATACACTGTTTTCGGGAGCGCTTGGAATGGGCTACATGCAAAAAAGGCAAATACTTAATTAAAAGTTTTGCCTTTATTGCAGCGTTACAATCTTATATCGGTTTTTTAACGGTTTTGGTAGCCACCGTAGAAGTTAATTGGGCTCCAGCTGGGTATTGCACTTGGGATTTTCGGAGCAAGTTTTTGATATTCCTGAGCACCATATACAACCTTACCGTTTATAATGGTTAGGATTGAGTGAATATCCTTTATTTCGTCCTCCTTTATGTCAAGGTAATCCGAGTTAAGAATCGCCAGATCTGCCAGGAAATTTTTCTTTAGCATCCCGCGTTCATTTTCCTGATGAATTAATGAAGCGCTGCCCAAGGTATATATCTTCAGTGCGGATATTCTGTCGACCTGATTTTCACTGGATGCGAATTTCAATCCACCTAATGACTTTCCGGATACAAATTGATAGATCCCAATCCAGGGATTGAAACTTGAGACCCTGGTACCATCTGTACCGCCCCCAATACGTATACCCTTGTCTAGCATTCTGCGGACAGGGGGTGTATGGAGCGCAGCCTTTTTTCCATATCTTGAAACAAATCCCTCAGCTTGGAAAGCCATTCGGTCCTGAATCGCCACACCACCGCCTAAAGCCTTTATACGGTCCAGATTTGCATCACTCACAGTTTCCGCATGGTCAAAAAACCAGGTCAGTCCGTCAAATGGTGTTTTACGGTTTACCTGTTCCATAACATTCAAAAACCTGCTGATGCTCTCATCATAAGTTGCATGCAATCGAAATGGCCAGCGGTTTTTCACCAGCTCACTTATCACTGCCTTTAGCTGATTCTCCATAGCCGGAGGGAGTTCAGGCCGCGGTTTGAGGAAATTTTCAAAATCCCCACCCGACGCTACTAAGTTTTCTCCTGCACCCTGGACATGGTATTCAGTTTTCTTGCTTTCAAATGAATCATCAGTCTGATGGTCTGAGATATCAACCATACCAATCCATTTCAGGTAGTCTTCCAATTCTGTTCCCGGTTTTTGGGCAAATAAATAGTATGGTAATCTTATATTTAATTCCCCCTTCTTCGATAACATATCGGTAATCTGATAGTCGTCTGGAAAGTTCTGGAATCCCCCTCCCGCATCCATTACACTTGTTACGCCCAACGAATTTAAATCGGATATGAACCGTTTTGTGGAATTGATTTTTTCTTCCATAGTGAGTTCTGGAAGCTTTGATAGCGTAGAATACAATATAAATGCATTGGGCTCGGCAACCAATAGTCCGGTAGGCTCCCCATTTGGATTCTTTTGTATTAACCCCCCAATTGGATTCGGCGTATCTCCGGTAATACTCAAAGCCTGAATACCCGCCTTATTTAAAAATGCCTGCCCATATAAATGCAGGATGAAGGTTGGAGTATCTCCTGTAGCGGTGTTGATTTCATCTAGGGTAGGGAGGCGTTTTTCTTTGAACTGGAACTCACTCCATCCGCCCACAACTCTTACCCATTGTCCTTTGGGTGTACGCAATGCCTGTTCTTTAAGCATTGATAATGCCTCTGCCAATGTGGTCAATCCATCCCATCTCAGTTCCGCATTGTAAAATCGTCCACCGCGAATCACGTGAAGGTGGGAATCATAGATTCCTGGTATCACTGTTTTTCCCCTGGCATCTATCACCTGAACATTTTTGCCAATGTATTTTCTTATTCTTTGGTTACTTCCAAGTTCAATAATTCTATTACCAGCAATAGCAAGTGCTTCAACAGTTGGTTGTTGATCATTCAGTGTAATAATTTTACCGTTTAAGATGACTTTGTCTACCTTTTGCTGGGAGAATATACTTCCAGAGCATACAATGATCAAAAATAGGATTGTTTTAATTCGTTTCATGGACTGCCTTGATCAAAGGGACAATGCATGCATTGTCCCTATATAACTTATAATTATTTAATGTTTGATCATTTCCTTCGCATATTGGATCCCAATTCCATATGCTCCCCCGTACTGTTTGATGAGGTCGGTAGTTGCATTGTAAGTTTCTGATCTCGCCCAATCACGTTGTAGTTCTAAAAGATACTGAAGCGATGTTATAGGTTGCACACCCGCTTTAACCATTCTTGTAACGGCCTGATCATGTGCTTCGGTAGAAACATCACCACTGGCATCTGTAATTACATAAACGGTGTAACCTTCGTTAATAGCTGATAAGGCAGGCCCAACTATGCAAACACTCGTCCACAGACCACCCAAAACCAATATTTTTTTGCCCTTGCCCGTAATTGCCTTATGCGCATTTAGATCTTCCCAGCAATTCATGGTTGTTCTATCAATAACAGTGGTAGAAGCAATCGGATAAAATGAACTGATTTCAGGAAATACAGGACCGCTGAATGATTTTGCCGCCACAGTTGTGACCACGGTTGGAATATTGAAAATTTTGGAGGCGCCTGCTGTTAGGGCCGCATTGTTTCGGAGCACTTCAATGGACTGATTCTTGACGGCGAACGCCATCTGACTTTGATAGTCTATTAAAACCAGTGTATGGTTAGTAGGATTTAATAATTGCGGACTCGGCTTTTGTGCAAATCCGTATAGTGAAGTTATAAGACCAACAGATAACAGAATTAATTTTTTCATATTGATTTGATTTTGTGAATAGCTAAGGGATGATAGCAAATGTGTATGTGCGGGGTTTTTGTGTTTTTTAAGAACCGCATATATTAATTTAGGGTGATGTTACGGCAGCGGGGGTATAAAGTTCTTAGGCTAATTCCCCCGGGGCTTTATTATCTTTTAACCTTACGGTCTAAAAAATCTTCAATTGCTGCTGCCATTTCATCCCCCTTACTTTCAAGAGCAAAATGCCCGGCGTCATATAAATGGTATTCAAGGTTTTTTACATCCTTCTTGTATGCTTCAGCGCCACTTACAGGAAAAATGTAGTCGTTTTTTCCGTAAACGATAAGCATTTCGGGGTTATGGTCTCTAAAGTATTGTTGCCATTTAGGATAATTAGGTGGATTTGTCCCGTAGTCATAAAATAAGTTTAGTTGGATCTGATTATTTTCCGGTCTTTCAAGATGACGCAGATCAATCTCCCAATTATCCGGACTTACTACTGAAGTATCAGGCACCCCGTGAGTATATTGCCATTTTAATCCATCTGGCTGATGAAAGGTTTCTAGCGTGCTTTCTGCTGCTTTATCATTTCTGTCTTTCCAGTACGCCTTGAATGGATCCCAGAAAGTTTCCAGGCCCTCTTCATAGGCGCAACCGTTCTGAACAATCAATGTGTCAATTTTTTCTGGATTTGCCGACGCGATTCTCCAGCCCACCGGGGCACCGTAATCCATCAGGTAAAGGCTATACTTTGATATCTCCAGTTTTTGAAGCAGGGTGGTAATAATTTCTGCAAAGTTATCAAATGTGTATTCGAAGTTTGCAATCGGAGGCTGTTCACTTCTGCCATAACCAGGATAGTCTGGGGCGATTAGATGATATTTGTCAGATAAGCTGGCCATCAGATTCCGGAACATGTGCGAGGAGGTTGGGTAACCGTGCAAAAGCACTAATGTTGGCGCTGTTTTCAGTCCGGCCTCTCGGTAGAAAATATTGACACCGTTAATGTCAATGAAGTGATACGTGGTTTGATTTTTCATAATTTTCCAATTAAATTTATCTTAATAGTGAGTGTTCGCTACCATAACTGATCTGTCATCGTGGCATATCAAAAGTACCGGCCAATGCTAAAATTTGTATATAAGGCTATTTATACCAGGTATTATTAAAATCATAAATACATAGCATCAAGATTCATACATAAGGGGATCACTACGAGGTTAGTGGTTAAGCAGGGCTGCCAAAATACAACACCGGGATTTTATCTGCAGCAGATTCCAAATCGGTGATTTACCGATCAGACATTCTTTAATATCCAACTCCGATATTTTCAGAGTTTATATTAATGAAACTCCGAAAAAATTGGAGTTTTTCTTAATTTTTAAACCAAAATGCATTTTGTTTTTTATTTTATTTAACTGATAATCAATGATTTAAAATAAATTCAGTTTGCGTTCTCTTTTTTATTATTTATGGCACATAATTGACTAGTGCTTAGTTATGAAGTCACAGAATGAACAAACTGCAACATTTGCAAACCAAAATGGCCAGCACATCTTTTATCGAAACTGGATTAGCCCCAGCCAGCTCAAAGGGATAATCGTAATTATTCACGGGCTCAATTCTCATAGTGCGTATTACGAAGAATTTGCATCTCAGCTTAACGGAGAGGGGTTTGAAGTTTATGCTATGGACCTGATCGGTAGGGGTCGCTCAGAAGGCGAAAGGTATTATATACCTGATTTTCATGGAGTGTTGTCAGACATCGATACCCTGATTGATATTGTTGTATCTAGGCATCCAAGAATTCCCATTTTTTTGCTTGGGCATAGCGCTGGAGGCGTTTTTTCTGCCGCTTACGCTGTGGAAAATCAGCATAAGATTCAGGGCTTAATCATAGAAAGCTTTGCATTTAAAATTCCGGCGCCGGCACTGGCTCTAGCGGCCATAAAATTTCTTGCCCGTTTTATTCCTCATGTCCGTTTGGTCAAATTAAACAATGAAGATTTTTCCAGAGATGCAGCCCATGTGCTTAAAATGAACAATGACCCATTGTTGAGACATGAAAAGCAACCTGCAAAGACTATGCAACAACTCTTGCTCGCATCCGAATATCTTAAAGAAGAAATGAGTTCAATTAAGCTCCCGCTACTGATCCTTCACGGTACTGCAGACAGCGCAACTTCGCCATCAGGAAGTGAATACTTTGAAAAACACGCATCCTCTTCAAATAAGCTATTGAAACTGTATGTAGGGCATTATCATGACCTGCTCAATGACAAGTACAATGGACTTGTTACGCGGGATATTATACACTGGCTAAACGACGCGATATAAATTGGGCAGCAGAACAGCCAAGAGACAAACTCTTTTGGTATGATAGTGCAACAAGTTGTAACAAATGATTAATAAAAAACCTTAAACCACCAAACAATGATTAATCTAGAATGGTTCAGAACCTTTAAAGTAATTTATGAAGCCGGGACACTTTCGGCTGCAGCAAAGGACCTGTTTATTTCCCAACCAGGTGTAAGCCTGCACTTGAGCTCGCTTGAGTCTTTTGCCGGTCATCGGCTTTTTGACCGGGATACCCGGAAAATGGTAGCTACAGAAAGAGGGACAATGCTGTATAACTTTATAATCGACCACATGAATAAGCTTGAAGAAGCGGAACATATCTTCCGTAGAAAGTCAAAGGCTGAAAAACCAACTGTTAGTGTGGCTATGTCGATGGAAATCTTTCAGCACGTACTGGAGTCCAATATCACGGATTTGCCTTTCAACCTGGTTACCAGGTTTGGTGATTGTCCGCAGATGCTTCAGGATTTGAATAACGGTACTTTAGATCTGATTCTTACTACACTAAAGGGTACGCAGCATAACCTGGAATATAAGCCATTCAATACGGAAAGGATTATATTGATCTGTGGCAACCAGACCGATACCGGCGAGTTTGCAGAGCTCCTCTCTCAAGATAACCGGCCGGCTCTTAGAGATTGGCTGAACGATCAGATCTGGTATACAACTGCGTATGATATGGAATATCTTAAAAATTTCTGGTCAGCAAGTTTCGGCGCCTTACCGAGTTTCAGACCAAAATATGTGGTGCCCTCTTTCGCGTCAATTTTAAGGTGTATGTCCAATAACAAGGGTTTTGCCGTTGTACCCGATTTCCTGTGTGGTAAAGAACTTGCAGAAAAAGGTATTAAACTGGCATGGGAGGGAAGTCCGCCAGTAGAAAATACGCTTTATTTTGCCAAGCGCAAAAATACTGCTTATCCGGACGAGATTAAATACCTTGAAGATATTTTAAACAAAAATTGGCCTGTTGGCATGGAGAAGTTATCATTGGTGGATTAGTGGATGCTGATATATTCCACAATGGATATATCCATGGCTGGTTTTCACTGCTGGGAAAGGGCATTTCTGTATATTAACCTCGTTAGGCAACATGGTTATAACTTTTTTGCATTCGGTTCGAAGCTGTTGAACAGGATTTTTAGTTTAACAGTTGCCACAGGATTTAATATAAATGACCGTATATTTTATAAAAACAACTCGTGTTTCGGAGGGCTTAGTGTGTGATCGGATAAAAATACTAGCGATATGGGGCTTCTTTCCAAATCAGGAATATATATCATACGGATACCCCATAAATCTTTGATTATTTTCCATTAATAAAAACCGAATTTGCTGGGATACCATTTTGCTTCCAAACTCGGATTGAGATGCAGGCTAGAGCTGCTACAGTTGAAATCAAAAACAATAACCCGGTGGATAGGTTGATGCTTAGCAATGCGAACATCACCAATGGGCCAATGCCGTAGCCCCCAAAAAGAAATCCCGTCCCATGAGCAGCGGGTGACAAAAGCGTTTGTCGTCCCTGAGGAAGCTTAACAAGGCCCATAAATAATGGTTGACTACAACCGAACCCAATCGAAATAACAGCCAGCAGGCATTCGGCCAGCCCGAGCGGCAAATTCCCCCACAGTAGTAAAAGCCCTAAGATGGTTAGTCCCATAGTGGCGTATAAAAAGGTTATCATTTTCTTATCCATCTGTAAATGGTGGAATAGAAAAGATAATGCAAAACCTGGAAAACCAAAAATAAACAGTTCGGTTGCAATCTCCGATTCATTCAGGAGATATTGAACTGTGAAATAATGGCTGATCCAAACAAAAACCCCGGAGTGAAACAGACCTGTCAAAAAAGAAAAGCTATATATAAATCCGGCATTGCGCTCTAAGGACTTAACATCTCCGGAATTTTCGATGGGCATCCCTGAGGGAATAAATTTTTCTACCCTCTTTAGCAGACAGAAAATCAAAAATAAAGTACACAGTACGCTTAAACACAGATAAAGCATTCGCCAGCCAAATACACCATTTAGCCAGCCTCCAATACTGGGGGAAAATGTCATGCCTGTGGCAAGTGCAAAAACAACCGGTACGATACGCTCTAACGATTTTGGCTTTTTGGTATGGCAAACCATGTGGAGAATCGTCATCGGCAATAATGCACCTGTCCCAAAGCCGATCAGCGCCCTTGTTATGAGGAAAAAAAATGCGGTCTCGCTGATACTTAACAGATAACTTCCTAGTGCCATAGAACCGAGTGAGAGTAACAAAAACCCACGAAGTGGCAGATGGATTTTTAAATAGGCCGTAGCTGTGGCAGCGATAGAAAATGCTATCGCAAACACAGGAATGCCAAGCGCAGGCAGTGGTGAGGCAAAGTCTCTCGCTAAGCTTGGCGAAAGAGGCGCAATTAAGTAAGCCTGGAACATCACAAGCATGCAAGCAAATAAAGTAGTATATTCATAAGTTAAGGATAAAAATCCTTTGTGGGGGCGCTTTATCTGCTGAATCATCGGTTTGGAATTATTGTAGACTATAGATTAATGGTATACCAGATTACCGGTTGTTATCATTTAAGGATTATAAATAGCGAGTTCCTGGTTTTGTACTCAAGGTTTTGGCTTCGGTGGCCTTTACCGCTGGTATCCTCCATAAGCAGGATCTCGCCCGGCTGAAACTGTCTTTTCTCACCCAGTGAGGTTTCGATTTCCACACCACGATCGAGCAGCACGACAAATTGCCTTTCTGGGGCTTGATGATAATCATTATAATCGGCTCTAACTGTTCTAAAGATCATTTCTTTGACTTGAAACCGATCGGAAAGAAAACCGATGGGCCCAGCATCCAAAAGCGGATATTCAACCTCCTGAAAGTTGCTCTCGCCCTCCGCATCTGTATAAACGCGTGTGACTTTGAAGGTCTTTGTCATTTTATAAGCTAATTAATCGTTCAAACCTGATTGTAACTGAATATCCAGTCATTGGCGATGGTAATTTCATTAGCAAGGATAGTGTGGGGCTTATCCTTATAAATTTCCAGTCTGACATTTGCCTGCAAAAGTTCCAGTTGTGCTACAGTCTCTTTAACTCTTTTTACTGGTACATGCGGATCCATATTTCCTGTGGTGATCAATACCCGAGTTCCTAAAAAATCACCTTCGTAATTATCATTTACCAAAACTTCTCCAATTAGACCACCTGTAAAAGCTATTGCACCTCCGTACTTGCCTGCATTTCTGCTGATATACTCCAGCATTAGGCATGCACCCTGTGAAAATCCAAGAAAGAAAATTCTCTCCCGGACTATACCATAATTTAATGCATGCGTGACGAGATCACCAACAATTCCCAGTGAAAGATTTACTGAAGGCTGATTTGTAGCAATAGGTGCCATAAAACTGTGCGGGTACCAGCTATTTTGCAACGCTTGTGGAGCAAATATAGCCATTCCCTCAATTTGTAACTCATCAGAAAGATCCATTATATCCGATGCAGTGCCGCCTCTTCCGTGAAGCATGATGAGTACACCGGTAGCTGATTCAATTGGATGTCCAGCGGTCAAATAGTGGCTTTGTATTGCGTCCATCTTATGTGAGTTTAGGTAGTGTGATTTCAAGGGTTTCACGCAACTGTTCATACTGCTCGGGCAACATCAGCTTTTCACCCAGGGTCTCTATCGGTTCATCGACCATAAAGCCGGGATTCTCAGTAGCCAGCTCAAATAAAACCCCTCCCGGTTCGCGGAAATATATTGAATAGAAATAGTTTCTGTCAATCTTTTCAGTGACATGTAGACCAAGACCAATAATCGTATCCCGGAACTGCATTAAAATATTTTCATCCTTCACTCTGAAAGCGACGTGATGTACCGATCCCATAGATACGTGGCCCGGAATCTCAGATTTCGAAACCAAAATATCAACAATTGCTGCATTTGTAACCGAGTTGGTGATAAAACGGAAAAGATTATCTTTTTGCTCCACTAATTGATAGGCAAATACTTTGGTTAATATATCCGCTGTTGGCGCTAAGTCGTTTAGTGTTAGAGTTATATTGTAAAATCCTTTCAGTGCATTGTTTCCGGATACTTCTTTAGATGTCCAAGGTTGACGTATATCTTCCTTTGATGAGCCAATCAGCTCCAAACGAAGCCCGTCGGGGTCGAAAACAGTTAAATATTGTTCATTGAACTTTTCAGCAACATCAAGATAGTTTACGCCGTTATTATCAAAGCGTTGCTTCCAGAAATCAAAACCAGACTCATCTATGGAATATCCTATCGCTGTAGCCTGACGTGTTCCGGGTCGTCCCGCTGGGATTCCCTCATTCGGAAAAAATGTTAAAATGGTGCCAGGTGTACCCATCTTATCTCCATAATACAGGTGGTAAGTTTCGGGATCATCGAAATTCACAGTTTTTTTAATAAGCCGAAGTCCGAGGATTCGGGTATAAAAGTCATAGTTTCTTTTGGCATCACCTGCAATCGCAGTAATATGATGAATACCTTTAATCGTGTTATCCATATTTTTATTTTATTAGAATGCGTAATTCAATCCTTTCTGCATTGAGGACCTCTATCTATTGATCGTTCAGCTTCCCTGAGAACATTTCTGTGGCTGATTCCGGCAGGTCCTTTAGACTTTCTTGAACAAATTCTCGTCAGATTACCTTAAATTGAATTCATCACCAACATGATTTATTTTGAATAAAGTTCATTTGAAATTTTAAAAATGGAAAATCATACGACTTATACCTGTTATCATTATTTTGATAGTCATCTTGATTGTTCTGGCACGAATGTTCCTAATACCGGAGTTCATTTTGGGTTGGATCGGCAAGTTGAGAACCAAGAGGGTTATTTCCGTATCAACAGTATCGAACATGGTGATCCTAATCTGACTGGTTTTTGGTTAGGTCTTTCCAATATGCCTTTCTACAAGGTTATAAAATGAAGCAAGGTCGAACGGCTTCCCGATATTCCCGTCAAATAACCAGAAATTCTTTTTTTTGAGAATGCTTTCATCGCAACTCATCGCAATGATAGGGAGGTTAGGATATAGAGATTTCATTCGACCGCACCACTCTATAGACTTATCGGAAGGTAAACTAAGGTTAATGAGGATTAGTGAAGGTACTATATTCTGAATTAGTTTAATCAGTTCCAGTTCGTGCCCCGAGTAACCGATAGCTTCATATTTTTCCATCTCCAGCGCATGACAAAGAACTTCCAACAGATTTAGGTTCGGGTCTATGATTAATATAGTTTTCATCACGTAGTCTATACTTTGGTAACACTGCCATATATGATACACTAAAAATTGGTGTTTAAGAATATGAATTAAGCATTGGAATAGCTTTTAGCATTTCTTATCACACATTTTAGGGATGTAAAAATGATGATGTTGGAAAAGCAGCCAGGTCAGTGTGGCTTTACGGTTATTTGTTATTGAGCATAGATAGAGACCGATGTGGGTTTACCCGATACATCAGTCGAAGTTTACGCCCTGCTGATCTTTATAACACCACATCCAATTCTCTCCTGGCTCGGCAGAACTGGCTACCAGATGGGACATTGACAAAGCATGTATACGCATATGCTTATGTTCTGATGAATCGCAACACAGCGTCGCTCCACAACTTTGGCAAACCCTCAGATGAACCCATTTGCCTCCGATTTTGACGCATTCTTCACATTCATGTTTCCCACTGGTCATGATTTTGTTAATTTCCCTGATATGTATGCATAGAATCTTCTTTTCTGACATCGTTTAAAGTTTTGTGTTAGTGTTCCGCTAAATATTTGTGGACAAAGGAAATTGCCATCGACCCTTCGCCTACTGCCGAAGCAATTCTGTTCATTGCCCCGGAGCGTACGTCGCCAGCTGCAAAAATACCCGGAATACTGGTCTCAAGTAAGTAAGGATCTCTTTTAAGCTTCCAGAATTGCCCAAACCTGCTGTCGTACCTTAGATTTTGCCCCGTTCTAATAAAGCCATTAACATCCCGTTCGATAGCCTCTCCAAGCCAGTCCGTGAATGGCTTAGCCCCTATAAAAATATACAATGCAGCTGCCTTGTATTTTTCAAGGCTCTTGCTTTTAATATTTTCGATTAACAAATCTTCCAGGTGGCTTCCGCCTGAAGCTTCCCTTATTTTGCAGTTTGTCAAAACCTCGATGTTGGGCAAGCTTTCGATCTGCTTGATTAGGTAGGAGGACATCGTATTCGATAAGCTTTCCCGTCTGATGAGAATATGTACTTTTTTAGCAAATTTAGAAAGGTAAACTGCAGACTGGCCCGCAGAATTGCCTCCTCCGACAATATAAACATGTTGCCCCCTGCAGGAAGCCGCTTCGCTTACAGCTGCTCCATAATAAATTCCGGCGCCTGTAAAATCGCTGATGCCCTTGATCTCTAGTTTTTTATAGTCGACTCCCGTAGTTATAATTACTGCCCGGCATTTGATTGAGCTTTGATCGTGGAGCGTAATTGTTTTATAGTTATCTGTTTCGCTGATGGATAACACTTCTTTTGGAGAAAGTATTTCTGCACCAAGTCTTATGGCCTGGCTAATCGCCCTTCGGGATAGATCAGCACCTGTTAGCCCGGAAGGGAAACCCAAGTAATTTTCTATCCTGGAACTCGTTCCTGCCTGTCCACCCGGAGCTTTGCGCTCTATTATAAGGGTTTTAAGACCTTCGGAAGCGCCATAAACTGCAGATGCAAGTCCCGCAGGACCTCCGCCGATAATTACAACATCATACATCTCAGTCGTTACTCCGGCACCTGCCCCGATTACCAACGCCAGAGCAGAAACATCTGGCTGGATAAAAACTTCTCCATCTTCTGTTATAACCACAGGTAAATTCTCCAAACTTAACTCGTTAAGTTGAAGCAGCAGATTTGCTTCCGGATCTTTCTCTACATCCAGCCATTGGTATGGAATCAAATTGCCTGCCAGATAATCCTTAAGTTTGTGCGAAAATGGCGAGTATTGGAAACCAATTAACTTGAGTCCCGTGAATTCAGGGCGGTAATTAGCCTGCCAGTCGGATAGGAGGTCATCCAGCACGGGATATAAGCGTTCCCCGGCCGGATTCCACGGTTTCATGAGGTAATAATCCAGCTGAATATGGTTGATCGCCTCAATGGCAGCTTGGGTATCGCTGTATGCAGTCAGAAGTACCCGTTTCGCATCGGGAAAAATGGCCATAGCTTTTTTCAAAAATTCTACTCCCTGCATCTCGGGCATACGCTGATCGCTGATAAAAATAGCAATTGCTTTTGACTGATTCCTCAATTCGGCAATAGTTTCTAAAGCTTGGTGCGGGGAGCTGTTGCTGATGATCTTATATTTTTTTTCATACTGGGACTTTAAATCCCGTGTGATTGAATGGAGTACCTGGGGGTCATCATCAATCAAAAAAATTAAAGGTTTTTCCATTTTATTTATGGTTTAATTGCCTGTTTGTTGAGTGTTGATTGGGATGCAAACTGTAAAGACCGTATTGCGGGGAACTGAATATACCTTAACTGATCCGCCCTGCCTAAGTATAATCCTTCTGACATTTTCTAGGCCCATGCCTGTGCCTGATCCTATAGGTTTGGTTGTAAAAAAGGGATCAAATATGTTGTTTATGATATCTTCTGGAATTCCCGGTCCATCATCGGTAAAGCTAACCTTGATGTTATTACCCGCAAGTTCGGTCACAATCGTAAGTGATCCCTCTTGGTTTTCAAGCATGCTGTCAATTGCATTGTCGATAAGATTGGTCCAGACCTGATTAAGTTCTCCGGTATGCGCGTTTACCGGTGGAACTTCTTCACCATAGCGCTTGTTAACGCGAATTTTTCCAACTCGGATTTTATGTCCGAGCATACGGATGGTGTTATCAATTCCCTCATGGATATTAGAATACGACCACTCCTGGCCACGGTCCATGTGCGTGTATATTTTGACAGATCGGACCAAATCTGCTATTCGCGATGAAGCCACTTCAATGTTACGGGCAATTTTTTCGGTAACAAGGGTGTTGGTCAGGTGTTTAAATGTGGCTGCCAATGTTTTTGGCGGAAGACTCCGTTTGAAAAATTCAAGCGGGCCATTTTGGATATTGAAATCTGCAAAGACTTCGATCATTTCTTCAGTGTAGCTGATGGAATTACTCTCCATCCATTTAATGATGGAATTTTCCTTTTGGTTTTGCTCTTTGTAGGATAGTTCTTTTTCCTGATGCCCCGAGATTATTTCTACAAGCCGGTTATCTATGTCTTCTCTTTTGGTATTTTCCAAACATTCCATTGCGAAGGAACTAATGAATGAGAGATCCGCTCGAAGATGTTTTTTGAGGGCTGTAGCATCACTGATGAGCGCTGAGGCCGGATTATTCAATTCATGGGCTAACCCCGCTGCAAATTTTCCGAGCGAAGCCATCTTGTCATTTTGTTGCTGAAGCGTGGTATAACTTCTGACCCGGGTATTCATGATATGTACCAATGACTGGGTAAGCTCAAAATGTAAACTGATCATTTCACGTACCATTGAGGTTTCAAAGGACAACACTTCGACCTGGTCGATGGCAAGTGCATTTAATGGTGCGATATCGCTTCTTGAGTAGGGAAGATATCCGAAGATATCGCCTGTTTCCAATGTCAAAAGATCCTGCTTCTCGTTTCCACGATATAAAAACATTAAAATATTTCCCTTTATTAAAAAATGTGGCCCGTCTATTTTTTTCCCCTGTATACCCACAAAGGCTCCCCCTTCAAATTTTCTGATCTTGCTGTGCTTGATCAGCCAATTTAACTGGTCATGGGGAACTGTTGAAAGACTTTCAAAATTCAATAACTGCTGAAGAAGGGTTAGCATTGTCTGTTCATCTATGTAAAAAACTTGGTCTGGTTACACTTAAGTCCACAGATATTTATGTAACTCAGCGGATGCATGCGCAATTTGCGACTTCACCTGCGCCAGCTTTGCCAAAGGATTAAGCAAGCCAAAATCATGGATCATTCCATTATAGCGTATGGTGGTTACATCAACTCCAGCCTGATCCAGTTTTCGGCCAAATTTCTCTCCCTGATCCCTCAAAATATCAGCTTCTGCCACCTGAATCAATGTTGGGGGAAGCTTTTTAAGTAGCTTGCGGTCTGCAAGAACAGGAGAGATGTAGATACTGCGAAGCGACTGCTCATCGGTGGTATAGTTGTCGAACATCCACTTCATTTTCTGTGAAGTCAAAAACCTATCCCTGCCGTATTTTTCATAAGATTTCCAATCTGTGGTATAGCCTGTTACCGGCCACATTAGTATTTGTAGTTTGATCTCTGGCCCGTTGTTTTCAATTCCCCGGATAGCGCTTGCGATTGCCATGTTCGCCCCGGCGCTGTTGCCTACCAGTGCTATCCGTGTAGCATCGAGACTGTAATCATCAGCATTTTTTGATAACCAATCCAGTGTTGCAGAAATTTCATCCAGTGCCCGTGGATATTTTGCTTCAGGTGATAAACTGTAATTTATAAAAATCCCTGCTGTGCCTGACTGCACAACCAAATCTCTCATCAACCGTCTATGGCTCGGATAGTCACCTAAAATCCAGCCACCACCATGAATGAAAATGAAAAAGGGTAAAGATCCTTTGCTGTTCTCGGGTTTTAAAATATTTAATTTTATCTTATGTCCACCTGAATCAATGTTTAGTTCGGATTCCTCGATTCCAGAATAGTCGACTTCGCTCGAAGCCTGAAGATCCGCGAAAGCTTTTCTAGCATCAGTAACCGACAAATTTGCTGCGGTCGTTTCTAAGGCATTGAACCTTGCAAGGAATTTTTTTGTTTTTTTTGAAAGTGCTTTATCCTTCTCAACCGGGTATTTTTTTTCAATTTCTTCCATTGTGTTTAAGTTTTAATTTTCATTGCAGAAAAACAGCCTTGAAACGCCTGTAGCAAAGTTGGTTAAGGAGATTATGTACATAAAATATGCTCTGCAGAACAGACTGTTATGCAGAGCATATTTTAATTTTACTGAAAA
Source organism: Pedobacter humicola (assembly GCF_056490705.1). NCBI lineage: Bacteria > Pseudomonadati > Bacteroidota > Sphingobacteriia > Sphingobacteriales > Sphingobacteriaceae > Pedobacter > Pedobacter humicola. Next base: position 91,427 of record NZ_JBWJIG010000017.1, read on the forward strand.
TCAATATTTTCCACCTCTATTGTAATTAAATTCCTGTTAATTGACAGCTGTCGCCGCATATACAATAACTTTAGCAACCTGTTCAGGCTGCGAAATGAATACCGCATGACTTCCCTTTACCTCTGTAACTTTAGTGTTCGAGCGTTTGTACATCGCTCTTTGAATTGAGGGAACAAGTGTCTTATCTTCAGTAGAAACTACGGCATAACTTGGTTTTGTTTTCCATGCCGCAATGGTAAGTGGAGTTACAAACCCCTTCACATTGAAGGCGCCCTGTGAGGCTGCCATAAATTCAGCCTGCGCTTTTGGAATATCCGCTCCGAAACCGGCGTGAAATTTTGCAAGATCATAATAAACCATTCCTTTTTCATCTGGATTAAGTATTCCGCCTTCAGGAGCTGGTGGAGCGGTCATTACCCACTGCAACACAGTTTCGCCCTTATCTGGTTGAAAGGCTGCGACGTAAACCAATGCGGCAACTTTAGGGTGGTCACCCGCTTGGGTAATTACGGCGCCGCCATAAGAATGGCCTACCAAAATCGTTGGACCATCTTGCTTATCCAATGCAAGTTTAGTAGTCGTCACATCGTCTTCGAGTGAAGTCATTGGATTTTGAACTACTGTTACCTTATAACCCTTTTTAGTCAGTATAGAGTAGACGGCACTCCATCCCGAACCGTCGGCAAAAGCTCCATGTACCAATACAATATTTTTGACTTTTGGTGCCTGTGCGGATACTTTCTGCGGCGTTACGATCACTGCAAGTAATAACAAGGCCAAAGTTCCTACCCTGGCCGGTTTTTGGATTGATAATTTTGTTTTCATATTTTTTAAAATAATGGTTTAAGAGACGCCCCTCGGGACAATGGATTCCGGACACACTGTTTTTCAGTATATCCTGTACAAAGTTGGCGGTTTTTGAAGTCCTGCAAAATCATTTAAATTTTAGCAGTTATTAAAAATATGATGCTATTATTAAGTATCGGGAAATCAGTCAGTACACTTGCGAGTAATGATTGTCTCTAGAAATGTTGCCACTGGTGGTCAGGGATGGTGGGATAACACCTGGCAAAGATGGGCAGGCGGGCATAACATTTTCATGGTGCCCCTAAGGGTTTTGCAATCGGCAAATCTTAACGACATACATGGAAACTTCGCGGGGATATTTCGTTTCAAGCTAACCAAATATTGCTTTAAGGATCCGGATATTGCGCTCAAAAGCCCTGGGGAATCTATGACCTGTTTCTAGAATTCTCAAATTATGATCTGTAGGGGCAGACAGTCCTGAAAACATCTGCAAATGGGCTGTACCGGGGTACGCAGGTATGCAGATGACTGGGGTGGGAAAACATATACAATGAACGGCATTATGCACTCATACCAAGGGGCCAGGAGCGGAAATTAAAGCGAGGGCAACTGCTGTTGTCAATGAATTCTGATAGAAGGCAGCGTCCGGTCCTCCGTGTAAGCAACGCAAACTGTAATGGAAAAAATTGTCTGGCTAATGCCAGGCGTTATGGTTCACATATGGAATCAAGCCAGCGGCGGGTATCTGCCGTAGTGAGCATGTTTACCACATTAAAGATATTTGGAGCCTTCCTGTCTATTTATAAAACTTTCACCCGCATTATACTGTTGAACAGAAAATCAAGAATATTATGGAAAATTTTAACATTAACGTTAACAATCAGGAATTCGGGGTAGAACCTCAGGAAAATGGCACTTACCGCATTATGAATGGTGAGGAGAAGGTTGGGGTTATTTATGCGGAACCTTCTGATGAGGGGACTGAGTGGCGTACATTGGATGATCTTGAGGATACCTTTGTTTCAGCGGCGGGAAAGCTGATCAGCGAGTATAACCAATAAAATAATAGGTGGTTTTCCCGGTCTTTCCCTCTGGGATATGTAATATTTTTAAAAAACTGCAACACCCAATATTTTTGAAGTAAATCCTGTTTTTATGTTCTGTCCGATCATCTGCTATTTTTTTGGTTGGCGTAAACTTAATTTAATGAAGAAAATATATTTTTTCACTCTTGCTGCTAGCCTAATTACTTTGGCCGTACAGGCCCAGGAAAACAGGACGGCTTCCTATAGTCTTTTTAACCCGGTTCCGCGGGCAGCCCTGCGGGATATGGAAACAGACAGGCCGGATATGACAGAATCTCCGATTACCATTGATGCTGGTCACTTTCAGTATGAAAGCGACCTTTTCCGCTTGCAGCGGGAAGCAAATGAGGGTTCGGTAAAGAATACATATCTATTTAACCAGGCAAACCTCAAGGTTGGTCTTACCGGATCTACCGCATTACAGCTTGTTGTGCAAAGTTATGCAAGCTCAAAAGAAATATCCACCGGAGATGGATCGGTTGAACGCTCACGTGGATTCGGAGATTTAACATTGCGCATCAAACAAAATCTGATCGGAAATGATAAGGGCAATTTCGCCATTGCACTATTGCCTTATGTAAAGTTTCCAACTTCAAGGGTTGAAGAACAGGAGCGTTATGAGGGCGGGCTAATTCTGCCGATGTCGCTGAAACTTCCGGGTGATTGGAAATTGGGCATGCAGCTTGAAGCTGACCGCTTGCAGGACAGTGAGGGAGGAGCAATGCATACCCAGCTATTGGAAACACTGACCCTCGCCCATAAGTTATGTAACCATCTTGACGGCATTGCCGAAACATATTATACCTATGATACCAAAATACATCACTGGAACAACTATTTGAATGCCGCGTTACAGTTAGAACTCGCAAAGGATTTTAAAGTGGACGGGGGGCTAAACTATGGTCTGCAGCATGATGCTATGAAAAGTTATTTTGTGGGCCTATCCTTTAGGCTGTAAAAGGCTCCCCCAGTGCAGAGTCCTGGAATTTTTATTTGTATTTGATTTCTGGCACCTAATTCCCTTCGATGGGAAATCCTGTAGTACCTATCATATGATTATTTACACTACTTGAGTGATTTCAGTATCGCCCCGGTAACGATTGCTCCAGAAAGGTAGTAGGCGATGGTCAACGCACTCACCCTGGTGTTTCTGGCAGTGGGTGCCTGATTCAAGCCCATAGGCTTGGGCAGTTTTACCGCACCGATGCCGGCGGCAAGGCCAAGGATCACCGCTTTTGGCCAGATCAGGCCGTTTCTTCCCCCGATCAAACTATAGTATATGGCGTTTCCTGCCAAATCCCCCGCCAGTGTGGTCAAGTAAAGGTCTGTTTTGTCTTCGATTGATGTGCCCAGATAACCGATGGATTTCTGCACTGCTTCTTCTCCCAAAAGGTCGATACGCGGCATATCTTTACCCTTGTTTTTAAGTGATTCATGAAGGAGGTTCAATACCACTGCGCCCCCTAGGCCGGCGATAAGGTTTATGATTTTTCCCATTTTATTTTTTTTGATAAAGTGATCTTGCCATTTCCGGATATTTTTAATTTGGCATGGCTACCGGGTTAAAGACAAATCCTAGGCGGGAATAGTTTTAAGGTGCCTGTCTAATAATATTCCCCTCGGTTGTGGTTTTGTCCACGAGCGGATTAAAACCTTACCTGGCAAGGATGAAAACGATAACAATTCTTGCGGCCATGGTCTGAGGTTTTTTGATTAAGCATGTTATGAGCGGCGGGATCTGTATAACTATCTCATACAGGACCGGCTTGGGCTAGTGGTCGATATCCGACCGTTGCGTTAATTATTTCCGGATATCATAATTGGCGCCGTGGGTACAATACTTCGATTAATAATTCTTACCACATGCCAGTGTAGGTTTCCGGTCAGATCTGCTTGACCGAATATCCTCACCTGTAATTTTAGACCATTAAATTTTGTGGAAATTTCAATGAAATCATTTTCGATTTCCAGATCGGACAGGGCCGTTTTGAATCGCTTTAGTATGGCTTTATTCAAAAGCTGGGCATCTTTAGAAAAGTAGAGGGTATTCATTTACAATGATAGCTAAAATAGTAGTCATAATAAGACAATACCACGTTGCTTTGACCTTTGGTCAACAATATATTCAGTATTACTGATTTTCCCGTGAAGAATACCTATTGGATGGGTATGAACTGATGATTTTTAATGATTAGTCTTGAAGCAATACTTGTGCGTATTAAAAAAGAGAAGCCGTATCGGTTTTTGATACGGCTGGTTCATTGATATTGATCTTTGAAGGGTAGTTTCATGAGTGTACGATATTCAATCTGAAAAAAAAATATTGTTTGAAGAGCCTGTCTATTTAAGGCAGGTTAACAAATTAAAAGTTTGGATGGTCCCTGCCCGGCATGATGTTTTTTATTATGGTTTTGATTTTTGGTAACAGACCACTGTCGCTGCGTTTTTCGGAAAGCATAGTGCTGACCAACTGCATAACTTCCTGCATGGAAAACGGTTTTTCCAATATCGCATCGCAGCCATAATCAGTTAAGGAAAACAATATTTTTGTATAGGCAGAAGTGATGATGATCGGGGTATATTCAAACCCGTCGATAGCGCGGATAGCGCTGCAAAGCTCTCCTCCGTTCCAATCCGGCAGCATATAATCCAATATAACCAGGTCGGGACGGTAAAGCTCGATACTTTCTAAAGCCTCCCCGGGATCATGGCATCCTCGGCAATCATAGCCGTAGAACCTGAAAATTTCCTGCAGGGTTTCCAGCAGCACCAGGTCGTCCTCTACAATAAATATTTTTTTTCCTTCCATAATTCCTTTGATGTTAATAAGCGGTGTTATTCTTTGATATTTCCAGTGTACTGCTCAGGTCTATGCAGAAATCTTTTCTAATATACTAACCATTTTTTGTACCTATTGCAATGGTACGATGGCGGTGTCTTCCAGCTGTGCAATACGGAAGATTTCCCTGGAGATAATCCCCGCGTTTTCCTTCCAATCTTCCAGGTTACAGAAAATTGTGCACAACCGAACCGGTAGATCTTCACCTTCCTGAATAAGCTCCATCTGTATGGAGCAGGGGCCTTTATGTTCTTTTTTTCCCTTGAGTAAGTTAAACGTTTCCAAAGCGGTCCCCCGGTGCGTTCCCAGAGCAAATTTTCCATATGTGATCTTATTGCTTTTCAGATGAAGTGCCGCAGTGATTGAAAATAATGCTTCCATACCTTAGTTCTTATATTGCAGGTGTTACTTGCCATAATTTAAAAATGCCGCTTAGCGCGGCATTAATTTAAATTAGTTGATCTCAATCTGTCTTGAAACAGCCTTGGCTTCCTCTTTCTTTGGAAGGCTGAGTTTTAATATGCCATCGGAATAACTGGCCCGGATCCGCTCAACATCGGCGATTTCCGGTAAGGTAAAGACCCTGGTGAAAGCCGCGTAGCTAAATTCCCGCCTGTTGTATTTTTTATCACCTACGCTGTCTTCATTGCGCTGCGCTGTGGATACAGTGAGCATATCCTTTTCCACCTTTACCTTAAAATCTTCTTTTTTCAGGCCGGGCGCGGCCAGTTCAATATGGTACTCTTCAACCGACTCGGAAATGTTTACCGCAGGAAGACTGTTAATGCGACGGTCCGAAAAAAACGTGTCGCCTAATACGGATTCGAAAATGTCATTAAAGCCTGGCAATAATGTACTGTTTTTCTTTTCTGGATTGAATTTAACCAATGTCATAGTGTTTTCTCCTTAATGGTTTTTAATAAAAAAATGGACTATTAATCAATTAATTTTCTTTACCGCGGTTAAGCGGCGTTAAAAATGGCCGATCAACTGATGTGCCAATGTCCTTTTCGGGATGTCCGGACACTTTTGCTTGGCGGAAAACTGAAAATTTTTCACAGATTCTGAAGATTTTTCAGTTCCGGCCTGAAAAATTTTCAGTTATCAGGCTCATGGAGGGGAGAACCATCGAGGTATTAGGTGTTGATTTGAAAACATGGGGTCTGGGAATCTGGAAGGCGTTTTTATTTATTTTGGCCCATCCTTTATGTACATCACATCGTCGGTATCTTTCCAAACGTTCCAGGCTTGACATTGATCTGAAAGAGCCGTTTTTTTCGATGTCATATCTATTTTAATGTACCAGATATCACTGTGATGTTTTTGTATATCCTGTGGATCCACAAAACTTTCCGTCCCTGGACACAGTTGTAGGAATATGCAGATTTCATCCCTACCCGCCACATCAAGGCCAATAAAAAAACTATACCATTATCAGGAAAATGATATCGGGATCCTTTTCGAAAAACTTGCAGGCAGTGACAAAAGCCGTTTGCTGTATCAACTGGCCACTGGGGGAGGCAAAACCATTATTTTTTCCGAAATCGTGGACCGCTACATTCAAAGGTATGGCAAAAAGGTTATTGTACTTACCCACAGACGCGAACTTTGCCGGCAGACTTCACAGGCGTTAAAGACCATTGGTGTACAAAACAAAGTGTTGAACAGCGCTGTGAAAAGACTTTCCAAAAAGGATGGCAACGCATGTTATGTTGCTATGGTGGAAACTTTGAAAAACAGGATAAACGATGGCCTGATTGATACAGAAAATGTAGGACTTGTTATTGTGGATGAAGCTCATCACAATTCTTTTCATAAGCTGCTTGGAAAATTCCCGAACGCGTCGATCATCGGAGTAACGGCAACCCCTTTTTCATCAGATGCCAATCTTCCCATGCGCAAATTTTATCAGGAGATTATAGTTGGCGTGCCCATTGGTTCTCTGATCGAACAGGGTTTTTTGGCGAAACCAAAAACTTACGGTTATGATGTAGAGCTCAATACGTTAACAAGGGGGATGCACGGTGATTTTACAGTCGGTAGTTCTGATGAACTATATTCCTCGCAGGCTATGCTTGAGCTTTTGCTCCATGCTTACAGAGAGCACTCTGTCGGAAAAAAGACATTGATTTTCAATAACGGAGTCTTTACCTCCCGTAAAGTGTTAGAGGTTTTTTCTGGTGCCGGCTATGCTATAAGGCACCTGGACAATAAAACAGATCCTTCTGAGCGGGAAGAAATATTAAAGTGGTTTAAAAAAACAAAAGGAGCCGTCTTAACTTCTGTATCGATTTTGACAACAGGCTTTGATGAGCCAACGGTCCGATCGGTGATTCTGAACCGGGCTACAACTTCAATCACGCTTTACCACCAGATGATAGGCAGGGGCGCTAGGCGCTTACAGGGCAAAAAAACATTTAATATTATCGATCTGGGCAACAATACCGAGCGGTTTGGAGATTGGGACGCACCATTGGACTGGAAACATATCTTTGAAAACCCAGAGATTTATCACCAGGTTTTGAGCCGAGCGGCAGAAGATATCCATCAGATGCCCGCTGAAATGAGAAGTATGTTTCCCAATAGTCAGGGCATATCTTTTGATATACTCTCGGCCTATCAGGCAGCCATGGAAAAGGGTGAAAAAGCAAAAACGGTTCTTCGGGATTCGATACGCCAACATGCGGTGATGTGTGCCGATAATTCAGATACGGTGAGCCAGGCACTCGGACTATCCTTGGAGCTGGATAAAGAGATTAACTGGAGGATAAAACAATACAGCAAATGCCTGGGTAGAGTAACAAAAAATTATGTCAAATGGCTGGGTGAGGATTATAGAAACCGCCTCAAAGTACTGATCGAAAAAATCATGTCGAGGCGTGCAATGATGCTTACAGCAGTATAAATGCTTAGAAAGACAGTAAATAGCAAAGCACATGATTGTAAATTATACCGATAAAGGCTGGGAGATTATTACACAAAGGGCACATGGACTTCTTGCCGGGCAGATCTGTGCGCGTTGGAAAATTTCCGACCAGCCTTCCAGGTGGGTAGAAACCCTGATTGCCACAACCGAACATGATGATGTGTTTAATGAGTTCAGGCGTGGTCCATTGCTCAGTGAAAGCGGTGGGCCTTTTGATTTTAAGATGACCGGTTTTGACGGGATTGCCTGTGATCAGATGATGGAAATGGCCTTGAGCAAAAGCCGTTTTATTGCCCTGCTGTTTTTAAAACATATCATATTTACCCATGGAGGGGAGCCTTTGGCCAAACCATATCTTTCGCAGCTTAAAAAGTGTGAAGCGGGGTGGATCAAAGATGCACAGAGCAGCAAAGAGGAAGTTGACCGTGCCTACGAACTTCTTGAATTCTGCGATGCTTTTTCATTACTGATCTGTCAGGACCAGGTTCCACCCGAAGAGCGCAGGACAGAAATCAGCCGCGGTCCAAGTGGTACATCATTTCAGTTTTTTCAGATAGAAGAACGACTCATCGTCTCACCCTGGCCTTTTGAAACAGATAGCTTTGAGGTAAGCTACGAGCGGTTCATCCTGGAGGAGCTCATTTTTAAAGACGATGGCGCGATCCGTGAAGCCATCAATAATGCAAAGGTCGGACTTCGGAAAATTATGATATCGAAAAAATGACGGACATCCCAAAGCGTTTCCATGTGAGGGGGGCAATGAAATATTGTTCCCTGTATTGCGAATGGCAGATGAAAAACCGAAGCGGAACACTATCTCGGGTTTGTATAGATACCTGGTGAGTTTTTTAGGTAAATAACTAGTGGTATCTGATCCTCCCGGTGGTGCTGAGCAATTACCTGGCATCAACACAGAGTTCCAGAAGTAAAATTGTCTATCTGGCGCCTCATAGTGAAAAAAGTGGTAAATGCCCCCTAGGTCCGGTTCCCCCGTTTATGTTGACTTTTAGGATAAACAAGGCGAGGACATAGCGGGCGTGCTGTAATGAGTTAATATTGTGAGCAGGCTTGATTTATACCTATTGATTTTGAGGGGCGTAAAATTGATTATTCCCTTGGGTTGTGTTTTATCTCACAACAGGGTTTTATTTGCTAAAAATTTTAGTATAATTTTGTGTTGTTAAAAGCAAAGTGGTTATGATCAGATCGTTTGAAAAAAGGGCAGAGCAGAAGATTTCGGGTTTCCAGTCCCCGGCGGCAGATTATTTAGAGGGAAGGCTTGACATTTCAGACCGGCTTGTGATCGATCCGCATTCCACCTTTTATTTTCAAATGCAGGGGGGAGAGATGGAATCCAGCGGGATCCTGGATGGTGACATTCTCATCATTGACCGTTCGCTCAAAGCCCGGCATGGTGCGATCGTTGTGGCCTTTTCTGCAGGATCATTTATCTGCAGGCTGTTCCTTTCTGAAAAAGGAGAACTTTTGCTTAAAGGCGATAATGAAATTCTCGCAGAGACCGAAATGGGAAGACTTGAGGTATGGGGTGTGGTCACCGCTGTATGCAGGAACATGCTGCCGCAAACGTTAAGGAAAGGGAGATACGGCCATGTTTGCACTTTGTGATTGTAATAACTTTTATGCCTCGGCCGAAAGACTGTTCCGTCCGGAGCTCAATGGCCAGCCTATTGTGGTGCTGAGTAACAACGATGGTTGCGTGATCGCCAGGAGTGAAGAAGCCAAGGCTTGTGGGATCAGGATGGGAGATCCGGAATTTTTGGTAAGGGACCTGATCAAAAAGTTCGGTATCCAGGTTTTTTCCAGCAACTATGTACTTTATGGGGATATGAGTGAGCGCGTTATGCACAATCTGGGCCGCTGGTTCCCAAAACTCGACGTATATAGTATAGATGAGGCTTTCGGATGGCTGGGCGGGGTGCAGGACCTGGAAAATTATGTTCCCAAAATCAGGGAATCAGTCGTGCGCAATACTGGTATCCCGGTTTCAATCGGTGTCGCCCCAACCAAGACATTGGCCAAACTGGCCAATAAAATGTCAAAAAAAACTGGAGGGGTATTGGTGCTGGATACTGATGAAAAAATTGCAGCGGCTGTGGGCGATTTTCCCGTGCATGAACTTTGGGGCGTGGGAAGGCAGCATTATAAAAGGATCCAGCAGATGGGCATACGCACTGCGGGGGAGTTGAGGGATATGCCTGAAATGTGGTTTAAGCAGCACATGACCATTTTAGGCCAGCGTATGTGGAATGAGCTTTGGGGAAGGCCTGCCATACCGCTGGATGCGGTGCGGGAGGTGAAAAAAGGGATTACCGTCAGCCGCTCGTTCAGGAATTACATCGAGCAGCCCGAAATGCTTGCCGAAGCGCTTACGCTCTATGCCAGCCGGCTGGCCGAGAAATTGCGGAATGAAAAACTGCGCTGTCTTTACCTTCAGGTTTTCCTGTATACCAATAAGAACAGGGAAGACCATCCCCAGCATTTCCCAAGCCATAACCATAAATTGCTTATAGCAAGCAATAATACTACCGACCTGGTGAGCATAGCGGTACGGGTAGCGCAGAAACTTTTCAGGGCCGGGATAAAGTACAGGAAGGCTGGCGTGATTGCCACCGGCCTTGTGCCGGAAAGCGAACTGCAGCTTAATGCTTTTTTTGACCATGACAATGGTAAAAAGGATGTGGTATCCGCCGTGCTTGATAAGCTTAACCTTGCCTATGGCAGGGGGACACTGAGGATAGCAACAGAAGGATATGAGAAAAAATGGCGCCTGAAGCATGAGTACCTCTCAAAGGGTTATACCACCAGGTGGTGCGATATCATAAAGGTTAAATAAAAAGATAAAGGAAAAAGATATGTGCGGAAGAACACTGATTGGCGAAAGCCTGGCAATGGCGGCAAAGGCCGGCCTGTTGCTTGGATCGGATTCAAGGGAAAAAGATACCAACCGTCCGCCGGGAACGGATATGCCGGTTATACTGGATGCAAGGCCCGGCAGGCTGCATTATGTGAAATGGGGGCTAATCCCTGCCGGCTCCGCTGAGTTGCCCAAATTTTCAACAACTTATTGCAGGGTAGAAACCATGTTTTCCCTGCCTAGTTATAAAAACCTGATTGGCAGGAGACATTGCGTATTCGTGGTGGAAGGGTTCTATGAGTGGGACCGCAGTAGAAACAGCAGACAGCCTTATTATTTTGAAAGGACTGATGGGGGCGTATTGCTGCTGGCGGGTTTCTGGGACAGCTGGAAGGAGCCTAAAACGGGTATTGTAATCCCATCCTGCACAATGATTATGCAACCGGCCAATAAATATGTCGGTAAGATACATGACCGGATGCCCTGCATATTTTCGCAGGCTGAGAGTGCGGTTTGGCTTGACCGTGAACTGCCCGTTTCAGAACGGCTAAAAGTGCTCCGTCCGGTGGATGACAGCTTGCTTAAAGGCTGGCAGGTAGATCCGAAAATCAATAATGCGCGCAATAAGGATGAGAATAACAACAGGCCATCCGGACCTGACCTTACCCTTTTTGATTAGACCTTTGGTTTTGCATTTTGATTTTTGTTTGAGTTTGTTGGATTTGATTAAATTTAAGTTATAGATTTAAACCCTATGCGATGGAGATATGTAATGAAAGCGTGGAAAATTATTGAGCATAATTATAAAAGTTATCCAAAGCGAAACGAAGCTTGGAAAAAAACAACCCTCAGCAGTTCGAAATGCAGTCATCTGGCTTCTTAAGGGGGTATCTGCTCTGCATTGGTATTGTTGACACCTATCCTGATGGCCTCCACCGAGTGCTTGCAAAGGTGGCCGGTTTCTTGTTACTTACCACGCTGGGGACCGGAAAGTTCACTTTGATAAGGCCGGCGAAGCAGATGTTCATTTGTTTTTGTTGCAATCAGGACAGCTAATTAAAATACTTCATTAAACCGGATTTATAATAATAGACACAATCGAATGGTACCCATATCACTTAGCGTACGCGAGTAAAAGAGGTTGTATCCCGGCTGAAAAAGAAGTGAAAATAGCTTTGACCACATATAGCATATTACCTATGAAAACCGACAATTGCATTTTTGTTTTTTTAATGATGTTGTTTTATCAGGATTTGAACGCACAGATCCCGAATAAAAACTGGATAATGCCGGTACATGCAAAAAGTGAAGCCATGTGGGGCATCCGCAATGGTATTGTATTTAGTATATGGCCTACGGGCGTAGAAGGCGACCGGGAAAATACCGGTGGGCCACGGGGGTTGATCAGGGTTGGCTATGAAAATAAAGGTACAGTCTATCTGATCAACTTTTTGGCCATAGAGCCGGTAGTGAGCGGTAAAATTGAATACAGTGAAATATCCCCCTCACTGATCGATAATCAATGGGGCAAGTTAATGTGGTCCGGTGAAAGCGAAACTGACACTGGTTATTTCGAGGGAGCAAAAACACGCGGTGCTATCCTGCACCCTGATAGCCGGTATCCTGAGGTTGAAGAACTGTCAGTATATATATTTATGGAACAGTTTAAAAATGGTGCGCATCCGTATTTACGGCTATTTATCCGTAGCGATAATCCTGAAGAGCTTGGTATAGAGGTTTTTAATCGCAAAGGAAGTGCGCCAATGCAGCGGTGCGCCGTGACCGCTACCATGGGTAATTATTCGCGGCTGCGTAAATTGCATCTAAAAGATAAGGTGATAAATTCAAAAGAGCTTTACAAGGGGTATGATGAGCTTGGTTTCACAGAAAGGGAAAGCTATACAGTTTCGCAGTTATGGAAGGCTAGCAATGGCGATATTCTGGCGGTTGCTGAATCTGATGAAGATTTTAACAGCCTTAACTCTTGGCCACAGGAAAAGAACTATCTCGACAGGATCGGTTGGCGTTACCGCCCAAATCTTAAACTAAGCCAATATTGGCGTAAGGAAGCATCGGAGTATGATTTCTCGCTGATGTTGCGGGTAAACGGGAGGGCAAAATACTGGAGCGGGGGAAGCCGCAATAAGCAAGATTATATCGATATACCCGGTGGACCGTCATTTGAAAATTTTGAGCTAAGGGAGAGATATCGCCCTGCCCAAAAAGTCTACTTCGGCATTACAAGGAAAACGGCAACGCAATTGCTGCTGTCTAAGTTTTAGCTGGTGATTACGTTAATGGCAGCTATATCAAACCAAAATAAATCATTGTCCTGTATGTTTCATCTTTTCCAGGAAACAGTCACGCTGGCATTTCCCGGTAAAAGGCATTCCAGTTCGCCCTTTTTGCCCCTGACCGTTCTAAGTTCCACATTCATTGCTTTAAGGGTGAAATCCAGCTTGTTTAAAATATTTGTCGTCACCGCAGGAACAATTTTCATCCGGCAACTGATGCGCTGATCTCCCTGCAAACGGAAATTAACGGTTTGTTTGCCTTTTCGCAGGTCAGTAAAGGGGTAATCGGTAAAAATGAAAAAATCCTCTCCTTCCAGCTGGATAAAGTGGCGTGGCAAAACACCAAACGCATTTCCTGCTCCATAGACTTCCTGACCGACGCTGCCGCTTTGCATATTTCCGTCCTGTATATCTTCCAGCGCAATCCATAGTTTAGGATCAATCTCTCCGGTTTTGGCTTCCTGTGATATCATTTCTTTTGGTAGCATAGCGGGATAATAATAAGGCGCACGCTCTACCAGATATCGGATAAATTCAGTGCAAAGGATCCTTACGCCCGGCATAATGTCAACTCCTTCTGCATGTTTCAGGTAATCATGCATCGCGCAGAAAACTTCCTGTTCTTCGTATGCCGCTGTATAAGGTGCATCTGCCAACGGAAATAGCGCAAAAAAAGTAGGCACATGTTTCCCGAAACCATAGCCGCAGTCCCAAAGCTGCACATTTTGAAAGATGGAAGCCAGACAGCGGTAGCTCAAAATCAAATAAAGTTCATCACCGGTAATCTTAAATAACCTTAAGAGTGCACCAGCTGCAAATGCGGTGTTATTGGCCTGGTACATGATCTTCATACCGACGGCTTCAAGTTTTTTTGCAGCTTTTTCCGCCTCCGTCAGGTATTTCTTCTCACCAGTGAGTTCATAAGCCTGTAGCATCACATGGGCATAAAGTCCAGGCACATCTTGTTCACCGCCTTCACCATCGGCCGTTTCCGCTTTGATTATCTCCAGCGTATCCATTTTGTAGAATACAGGCCATTCGTATTGAAATGCGTGGGCCACCCTGACCGCAAAGCCAATGGAATCCACGAAAAGCTTTTCTGCACCCTTGTCACCTTTAAGTGCCAATCTGGAGAGGTTCAGCAGGGGATGGTGCAGATACCAGGAATCCATGACCATGGGTGTTTTCTGTTCCTCATCGCCCTTTAACTGATCCTCTGCTGCAGGGTGCCAGCGCAAAATGGTCTTAAGTTTATCGCTGTAGAAAGCAGGCAGGCCATCTTTGATCGTTTTAATGATCCTCAGATGTTCACCACTCCATTCACTATAATCGATAAGCGGTAACAGGACAGCGAGCTGTACCATGATTTCCGGCGGGGTTTCATAATCACTCACATAAGCATTCAGGTAACTATTCCCCGCTACCATCGACCAGCAACCGGGATTTTCTAGGAGGTCTGTAAGCCCTTTTTTCAGGATTTCCGGCCATTCCTGATAATGGGTCTCCGGTCGGGGCATCAACAGGTAAGCAGAGGCCAATAGATGTAAATAATCAAGACTGATATCACCGTCCCCGGCTTCAATCCCTTTCAGGCAAATAAAAGCATGGGAAACGACCACCTTTTTACCTTTTTTTAAAGGTTTTTCAATCGCTGCGGGAAGCGAAAGCCCAATTTCAGGTAAATCTCCGGAAACTACTCCGGCCAATGTGGCCCCGGTCTGCTGCGCGTAGGCTGAGAGGGCGGTCAGGTTCTGAAGGTAAAGCACTCGCAGCCCACTTTTTTCCCTGCTGAAATAAGCCAGGCCTGAACGGGTACCGACCTGGCTAAGGTGTAGCTCTCCCCATGAAACTGCAGTGTCTGATGCAGACCCGGCAACCAGGATATCCCTTGGGCAGAAAGGTAGGAATAGATCTGTTCTGGGGGTCAATACAGTTTCATACGTTAGGTATGGAAGGTCATCCTCGCCAACTGTTATATCCGTGTCAATGTCGCCGATAATGGCTTTTATATGGATATGGATTGTGCTTTCCTTCACTTGGGTTTTCAGGGTAAGGACCCCGCCGGTTTCAAGCGTGCAGGGACTGAAATATATTGGATCGCCAGATCCCCGGATTACAGAAATCCATACCGCATCCTGGGTCTGCAGTACCTGGACGTTTATTTTGCCGGTAATCATTTGATGTAGCTGCGTGGCATTTTTAAACTGTGCCATCGCAGAGAGTGCCCATGGTGATAATCCTTTCATCGCCTGAAGTTTTGTTTGAATTAGACAACCTGTTTTCCGGTTGCATTGTTTTGCGCATCGGCATGAGAGCTGGGGAAGATGCGAAAAACAGGTTGTTGGCGTGGCTGGATGCCTATTTTGGGAATACTACCTGTTAAGAAAATAATCAATTGATTTTTTTTTCGATGGACTCTGTTATTCCGACACTGCACAAATCGATCTCAAACTTTATGGAATAGGGCGTGTTCATTCTGTGGCTGCCGTGGCCAAGCAAAACAGTTTCCCCGGCTTTTAAGTCAATTTTTGAAATAGTCCTCTTTTACCTCTGCTATCGGCGATTGACAAGAAATAATGGGCATAAAAAGAAATAATCGGTTACAAACATACCGTCCATAAAACTATAGGACAGTTTATGCGGTTTAAGGAATATCGGATAGATGGATTCATTTGAGTGGCCTTTAGTCTGTCTTTTGTTTACAAGTTCTATTACAGGAGTATACATGGCTTGGGCAAGATCGGCCGGAAAAAAGGCTAAGCCCAGTTGATTACCCGGCTGTGGTGATGGGCGCTAACCAGTTATTTCTATTGATTCTAAAAATTATGACCTATACAGAAAAAAAACCAGAATTTAATTACATCGAAAATGCTGACCTGAGCGCCATCGACTGGCAGCAGGTACTTGGACTGTTCCAAAAAATAAACTGGAAATACAGGGTCGCCGAAGAAATAGCAAAGGCATTCATGCAAAGTTCTGCAACACTATTTATATACCGTGATGACCGGATCATCGGGTTTGGCAGGGTGATCAGTGATGGAAGGTATTATGCCATGCTGGCCGATGTTATCGTGGATCCTGATTACCAGGGCCATGGATTGGGGAAATATATAGTCACTTACCTGAATAACGGGCTTTCGGATTATCACTTTGTGAACCTAAGCGCTGCTCCGGGAGCGGATAAATTCTATAAAAGCATGGGCTGGAAGAGACAGAAAACAGCTTTTATATGGCCACAGGGCCCAAAGCAGTTAAGGCAGCATTGCGAAATGGATTAGTTTTCAGATTTGTGTTTGCGCTGGTAAGCTAATGGGGATTTTAAGTTTTAACATCTCGCACCAACATAACTGTATACATTTAACCCAAGCATTTCAGCAAGCTGGTTGGAAGACGATTCTATTAATAGAGTTTGGTGACGGGATTATGGTTATGGGTTATATGGAAACCTTGTATTTTTGAGCGCAGTTTAATTCCCCAATGGCAGTTCAACGATGAATGTTGTTCCTTTTCCCTGTCCGCTCTGCACGCTGATCAGGCCCTGGTGCAGTTCAATGATTTCTCGGCAGAGGTAAAGACCGATCCCAAAGCCTGCTATCGATCCGATCTTAGGATTTTGGACCCTGTGGTAACGTTCAAAAATCTTTTCCTGGTCTTCGTCCGAGATTTCTATGCCTCGATCGGTTATTAAAAATTGGACTTTTTCTGGCGCTACGTGCTTATAGCCAACTGTGACCCTGGTTCCCATGGGTGAGTATTTGACAGCGTTTCCTACCAGGTTCTGGATTACCTGCGTAATTTTTTCACGGTCGGCGGTCAGCATCAGCTGCTCTGTATGTTCAAATTCGATAATGTGGGTATGGATGGTGGAAAGCATTTCTTCTTCCAGCTCACTGAAGAGTTTTTTTAGATCGATTGCCGATTTTTCGATCTGCATTCTTCCCGATTCCAGCCGCGAAATGTTCAGGAAGCCGTTGATCATGGAATTCATGTTGCGCACCTGTCGGACTGACTTGGCAAGAACGCTCTGCTGGAAGGCATTTTCATCCAGGTTTGCCTGGCGCTGGAGCACCTGTAGATAAGCATTTAAGGAAGTAAGTGGCGTTTTAAGTTCATGGCTCACCATGCCCATGAAGTCATCTTTGCGCTGCTCGTCCTTTTTCTGCTCGGTGATGTCCCTTAAGGTGCCGTTCAGGCTCGCAGCCTTTCCGTCGGGCCCGTAAAATACCCTTCCCCTTGCCTGTACCATTCTTCCGTTTCCCTCCCCGGTTTTTTTTAGGCGGTATTCAATAAAGTAATGGCCGTCTGATCCTTCCCGGAGTGATCCGCTGATGGCGGCCGTGACACGTTCCCTGTCTTCATCATGGATGGAGGCGAGGGCGAGTGAAAGGTCCAGGTGTTCATCTTCGGTAAGCCCGAACCAGGATTTGAGCAGGGTGTTACCTGAGAAGAGGTTGGTCTTGGGCTCATAATAAAATGTTGCTAGTTCTCCCGCATCGATGGCCATGGCAAGCATCTGCTGGTCTTTATCGTTTCTGCGCCTGTCGAGCACCTGTTGGGTGATCTCTTCGAGGATGACCAGTACACCGGTAATCTCTCCCATGGAAATAATGGGCTGATAGACCGAGTTTACGATCGCTTCCCTAAGTCCTTTTTGGTGGCGCAGGTTTACCTGGAATTCTTTGTTGATTTTGGGCTGGCCTGATGAGTAGACATGGTCCAGCCAGATATTGACCGGTTGTCCTTTGAGTTCTGGCCTGGCCGTCTTATGGGGCTGTCCGATGACCTCTATGCCTTCGCGTCCCCAGATTTTCAGGATGGCCGGATTGGCCATTTCTATGATGTGGTCCGGCCCCTTTAACACCGCAATGCCCACGGGTGCCTGTTCGATAATGGTCCTGACGTGTTCCCGGCTGTGTTCAAGTAGCTTCATGGAATTGTGAAGGTCCTCGTTGGTAGAGGTCAGCTCTTCCATCGTTGTTGCCATTTCTTCCACAAGGGCCTGTTCTTTTTCTTCTTTTTGCTGTATCCGCTCCAGGTATGCCCGTCTTGAGGTAACTTCTTTTGCGGTATTGATGATGCACCAGGTTTTCCCCTCATCATTTATTAAGGGTTTATACTCATAATCAAAGTAATCCGTGGTCAGTATCCCGTTTTTGTTCAGCTTGGCAGGGGCATCGCTGACCGAGTAGGTGAGCCCTGAACGCCAGACCTGCTCAAGGATGGGCAGAAAAGGCTGTCCGTCAAGTTCGGGTACCGCCTCGATCAGTGGTTTTCCGATCACGCTGATTTCTTTGCCCCATAGGGCCAGCATTCCTTTGTTTGCAAAACGTATGACCATATTTTCCCCGCTATAGATGGCGGTAGGCTCTGGAGATGACTGGAGTGCGTGGATGATCAGTTTTTCGCTGAAGGCGCGCTCGTGCTGGGTTTCTTCGGGATTCATCAATAAGCCAAAGATATGCAAACCGGGGTAAAAAGAAAAGCAGATCTGCTTACCTGCATGTCTGTTTTCGGTAAAGACTGTTTGTTCTTTTTTGGAGTTACAAGATCTACATATTTGGTGGAAGTCTAAAAGTATCCTTTTTATTGCTTTGGTAATGGTTCTTTAAGCAAAAGTCAATATCTTCATTATATTGATATGTTGGCAAGGATCAAATGTTCTGTGCATAAAATCAGCACCTGGAAAGGAAACAGCAAAGCTGAAAGTCAGTTACCTGATCATTTATCGAAGGGTTTGAGCGGAATTAAGGATGTAAAAATAAAGGGATTTACCTGCATTTTCAAATAATGGACCATTTATGCCAGAAGTTTCTTTACATACTGTTACCGTCATCCGGGCTGTGATATCTTAGTATTGTTTTATGCAGCCGGGTACTCCTGGTTATGGTTTTCCGGCCGCGTTTATCCAGTCTTTGATGACCGCCATGAGTTCAGCTTTTCCATCCTCGATGGCCTGCCGGCTTTTAAAGGTGATGATCGCCCGGTCATTTTCTTTCCAGGTCAGCATTTTGCTGTCAGCGTCAATGAGTTTTTGTTCTGGCTCTGCCTGTTTTTTGGCGCCACGGTGAAGAATGAGCTGGACCTGCTCTTTAGGCGGCAGTATCTTCATGGTTATCCTGTCCCCGCCATCAATGTGATAGTTGGGAGCGTTCCATTTGATATTTTCCCGCAGGTCCTTATCTGTGGACAGGATATAACTTCTCAGCAGTTCGATTTCTTTATTGAACGGGTGCCTTAGCTTATCCAGGAATTCGGTTACCTCGCTGTTGAGGTGGACTGGATGTTTTTCCATAGTTTTATTTCTTAATATTCATGTCCGCTCGGTTTTCGCCCCGGTCATCCCTTTTGTCCTCGGATGGCTACAGTGAAAGCTTCTTTTATTTTGGCGTGGCCGGACAGATAAGTATAAAATGAATCACCTATTCAAGCGCTGTTGGCAGAACAAAATAGAAAGTCGATCCTTTTCCTTCTTCACTATCAACCTTTATTTCGCTCTGGTGGTATTTGAGGATTTCAGATACTAGATACAGCCCTATACCAAAACCGGATACCTCTTTGGATTTCTGGTCTACGCGGTAGAACCGCTCAAACAATCTTTTTTGATCTGTTCTGTTGATACCCATACCCTGATCGGTAACAGAGATTGTAACCTCACCTGGCTTCTTATCGCAGCCGATGATGATCTGTCCGCCATGTGGGGAGTATTTGACCGCGTTGCTTAACAGGTTGATCAGCACCTGGCCGATCTTATCGCGGTCTGCATAAATTTCGGTTTCGGTACAGTTTAATGTCTGGATGGCGTGTTTTGAGGTAAGTAACCGGGCATCTTCCGCAATCTCTGATATAAGGATGTTTAGATCAAATTTTTCCCTGCGCAGCTGGATCTTGCCGTCCCCGATTTTCGCCAGGCTCAAAAAATCATGCGCCATGTTAACCATTTTTTTGGCCTGGATTTCTATCCTTGAAAGCACCTGCATATTGAAGCCGTCGGTATCGTTGTTCCACTTCCGCATCAAAAGCTGAACGTAAGAGGTGATTGCTGTCAAGGGGGATTTTAGTTCATGGCTGACCATGGCCACAAAATCGTTCCTTCGCTGTTCTTCATATTTCTTTTCGGTCACATCACGGGTAAAGCAGCGGGTATGGATGAATTTACCATCTTTGCGCAGTACATTGGAATTGATCAGTACGTGTTTGATTGAACCATCCCTGCATTTGAGCCTGGCGGAATAATCATGGAGTGTTTCGTTGTTGACCAGCCGGTCAAGGATGTCGCTTATCACTTCGGGATCGGCATGGAAATCACTGATCGGAAAACCAATATATTCTTCTTTTGCATAGCCCAAGGCATCGAGTTCAGCCTGGTTGGCCCATATGATGATGCCCCCGCCATCAACCCAGTGAAGGGGGATGGAGGCATTTTCGAAAAAGTCCGTCAGTTCCTCAACCCTGGTCCTGAGTTCTTCGTTCTCCTTTTCGTAACGTGATAGCTTTTCTTTAAGTTCAACCGTATCTTCCATACCACTGGCAATGCAAAGCTGGTCTTGCATGCAAATCTTCTGTGAAGGTAATCATTATAATCTGGTTTATCTATCTAGTTGCCCTTCCTTACTGTTGGATGTTCCAGAAGGAGATTTTTTATCCTGGTTATATCCTTGATTCAGCTTTTTCTTTCCATTTTGCTGAAATGTAGCGGAGATCGGAGCGTAGCATGATAATGAATTGATTCTGTGATGATTGCCGTCCTGTTTAGGTTAACAGATAAATGATACCTTAGGGAGATCATGTGCAATCGATCGAATACTCTAAAGTGTAGCTGGCTGCAAGGAAGGATTTCTGGGATTAGCTAAACGATTCATATCTTGATGCGGTATTTATATTTCCCTTAGAAGGTTAAAGCTTACCAATATTTTTGGCGAACAGTTTAATTCCTTATCAGACTATGAAATGTTTTTTGTGACCGATCTGGACGTTCTGTTTCAATTTCAGGAATATCCATCTTCCTTTTTTGTGTCTTGTACTTTCTTCGTGCCACCGTAGGAATGTTGGCGCTTACCGCCTCAGTGCGGAAAGTTTTTCTGATGCTGCCTATGATCTGCGGCACTATCAGCGTTCACTTGCTGCTGAGCTGATGGGTTTGAGCTGCCTTTGCGGACGGTAAATTAAAAGAGGGACCGGGAGTCGCTACCCTATATCAGGGAGCTGGCGCTGATCACCGGTAAGCCTGCGGACAGTGTGCTGTCGCTTGTGACGCGAAAAGGATGGAAGGTCTTAAATTATTGAAAGGGGAGCAGTAGAGGGTCAGGCTCATCGCCATGGTTAGCGAAGCTGATCAGGAGCTTATCGGTCTACATGTAAGGGCGAGCTCGCCGCAGGGTGTGGCAGAGGATTCGCTTAGGGCCTGGACAGCGGCCATGCTTCCAAAGCTAACCGTTAACTTCGAGGAAAGCCGGTCGCTAAAGTAGCCGGTGCTGTATCATGCAGGTTTAGATGATGTAGAGTAGTGTTTTTCCTTTTTTTAAAGTGAAATAGTAGTGTGTTTCATTTGTATACCGCTTAATGTAGATTACCGACACTGTTCCCTTTATACCCTCTGCGGTATTAATGCAGTCTCCTTCGCTGATGCCATGTAAAATTTCATTTGTACAGCGCCCCGGCAGGTTTTTTATAATTGATATTTTCCGGCTCCGGTTTGAGATGCTTTTTTTTTCTGGAAGGGTATAAAGATATGGAACTGATTCATTTCCAGATTTATATTGCCCGGTTAGTGGGAGGTAATTGTTTTCCGGGCCAATAACGGAATCTGGGGCAGTTTCCAGGTTTTCAGCGGACAGGTTTTCTAGAGAACGTGGGGCCATTGGGATAGGGGAAAGTGCATTAAAGGGATTTATGATGGCGGGCTATGGATACAGAGAGAGGAGAAACTTTTTGCAGGCCATCAGGTTTCATCGGGCTGCTTTAAGTGTTTTTTTGCAATTGCATTTTTGAATCCTTCCCAATCGCTTTGCCCGGTAAACCTGGACAGACTATCCAGGACAAAGGCTGATGGCATTTTTTGATTGTCCTTAAGTCCGAAAAAGCAGATTATAGTTTTTTCCGAGAGATAGTTTTTATCCTTTTCAAAGATTTTTATGGATATTCCCCTGCAGTCACCCATACAGATAGATTTTATCCCGGAGGCTGAAAGTACAAGTTCCTGTAGTTTTGAATAATAGAAATCGTCTTCGCTCATATTATAATACATTTGGTTTTTGTGCAGAGATGGGCTGTGTTTTTCGGTTAGGGTAATTTAGGTATTTTGACTTATATATGGAATCCTGATGGATGACGAGTTTGTTAAGTTTAAGAACAATGTTGCCCTGAATAGTCTAATAAAAGGGAGACAGGACAAAATATAGCCAGTAGTTGTATTATTATTCTCGGAAAACACGTATTTTTGATACCTGCCCGTTTCTGTTGGTGGGATTTTAGGTTATGGCTGAAAAAATTTTGGTGATTGACGATGATGAATTAATGCTTGAGGCACTGGAATTTTTTTTAATCCAGGAGCATTTTCAGATCCGTACTGTGGCAAAAGCGGAGCGCGTCGAACTTGCGATTGCCGATTTTAAACCTGACCTGATTGTGATGGATATCCATCTGGATACTGCTGATGGAAGGATCATATGTGATGGCCTTAAATCAAATTCAGGAACTTCCCACATTCCTGTAATTTTGCTGACAGGTCTCGCCTACGATGAAATTGCACGGATTGACTGTCAGGCAGACGCAATTATCGGAAAACCTTATGATAACGGCTCGCTACTTCACACTATCCACCAGTTTCTAAAAACAGATTAGCAGTCGGCTATTCCCGCACAAGTTTTTAGGGGATAAGTCTGATATGGGATTTGAGCAATAACCCTCCGTCCCGTCAAGCGGAAATTTTTACTGAATGTTATTGTTGCATTAAGGTTGTCCATTTCCTCCTGCTGCGCCATATATTTGACCGGTAGAATAACTGGCATCGTTAGCTGCAAGTTGCACATATATCGAAGCCAGTTCCGCTGGTTGCCCGGGCCTGCCTAGTGGGGTTTCTTTTCCAAATTCCTTTAACTTTTCGGGAGTGGAACCTCCTCCCATCTGTAGAGGTGTCCAGATCGGGCCCGGTGCCACGCCATTTACCCTAATCCCTTTTGGACCTAATTGCTTAGCCAATGATTTAATAAAATTTGTTGTTGCTGCTTTTGTCTGTGCATAATCGTAAAGGTCGGCGGAAGGATCTGTAGCTTGTACCGAGGTCGTACCGATTATCGCAGAGCCAGGTTTTAAGTAGGGCAACGCAGCTTTTATGATCCAAAATGGCGCATATATGTTGGTTTTGATCGTCCAGTCAAATTGTTCGGTAGTGATATCGGTGATTGAGGGGTTACTTTGCTGACGTGCCGCATTACTAATCAGGATATCAAGACCACCCAATTCTTTGGCTGCAGTATCCACCAGTTTTTTGCAAAAGTTTTCATCACGTAAATCGCCTGGTATTGCGATGGCTTTTCTACCCGCCTTTCTGATGAGATCGACTACCTCTTTTGCATCGGGTTCTTCCTGTGGAAGATAATTGATCGCTACATCCGCGCCTTCGCGTGCATAAGCAATCGCAGCAGCACGTCCCATGCCCGAATCACCCCCTGTTATCAATGCTTTTCTGCCTGCCAGCCGGCCTGAACCTTTGTAACTGGTTTCACCATGGTCCGGTCGGGGATCCATTTTGCTTGCCAGGGCGGGCCAGGGTTGGTTCTGGTGAATAAAGGGTGGTTTTGGATATTTCGTGGTTGGATCTTCCAGAGGTATTGGGAAGGTGCTATCAAATGGCAGCGCTGTTGCAGTGAATGTCGGTGCTAAAGATAAGGTGGCGATTCCAAGACCAAGCCCCTGCACTGCTTTCCGCCTGCTGATGTTGTTCTCATTTTTCATAATCCGGTTTTTTAGGTATTAGCACAACCATGCTTTTATTCATTTGGTTTTCGCGTTGTTGAAATTGAGGAGGATTAATACCTTAACCTATTATGTTGATTGCCTGGAAATCTTAACAATCGAGTTTAGGATATGGACGATGCGGAAGAAAATGGATACGTTAAACCCATAACTAATTCTAAGAGTAAGTGTTATTGTTGAATTTCATTGAAGGGGAGCTCTGAAAACCAATTTGAAAATTAGATGTTATTATCCTACACCCTAAAAGAAAAACATTATGGCAAGAGGAACAAAAGTGGAACGCAATTCGGTTTCGAACCAGGACCACGAAATCAACTATGAGGCAAATAAACTGGATGTTAAACCTGGCAAGATAAAAGATGCTAAGGAGTCGGCCGGCAACCAGCGAAAAGCGATAGAAAAAAAGGTTAAGTAATTACGATGAGCCCCGATTGGGGCTTTTTTTAGCTCTTATGAAAATTGCAACCTACAACATCAACGGCATCAATGGCCGTTTGGACAATCTGCTGCGCTGGCTTAAAACCGCCAGTCCGGATATAGTATGCCTTCAGGAGCTTAAATGCGAGAATAAGAATTTCCCTGAACAAAAATTAAAAGATGCCGGCTACCATGCCGTCTGGCAAGGCGAAAAAAGCTGGAACGGGGTTGCTGTGCTTTCCAAAAACGAAATCAAGGAATTAAGGCGCGACCTGCCGGGCGAGGATACTGAGTATGCCCACAGCCGCTACCTTGAGGTTTTCACCTTTGGGATAGTCATCGGCTGCCTCTACCTTCCCAACGGTAATCCCTACCCGGGACCGAAATTCGAATATAAAAAAAGATGGTTTTCAAGATTATTGGCACATGGCACAACCTTGTTAGCAACAGGATTACCGGTAATGTTAGTGGGCGACTATAATGTTATGCCTACTAACCTTGATACCTATAAGCCTGAAAAATATAAAGACAATGCACTCTTCCAGGATGAGATCAAAACGGCTTATGCAAATCTGGTTGCCCAGGGCTGGACAGATGCCATCCGTACGCTTTATCCTGACAAGCCCATTTACACCTTTTGGGACTACCTGAGAAAAGCATACGAACGCGACGCGGGTCTTCGCCTTGACCATTTTTTGTTGAGCGAAGATCTTGCAGAGAAACTTTGCTCAGCTGAAGTGGACAAAGAGGTCAGGGGATGGCAGGGGACCAGTGATCACGCTCCGGTATGCATACAGCTTTCTGATAAACCATCCGCTAAAAAAACAACTAAATCCAAAAAAGGCAAACCGGAAAAAATCGATGGAATAATTCCTGCAGACCTTCGGCATCTACTTGATGAGGCCGAAAAAACCGATATGCCAAAAGGCTTAAAACCCATGAAGGCCACCTTGGTGGATGCCCCCTTTGATGAACCCGGCTGGCTCTACGAAATCAAATGGGACGGATACCGGGCATTATCCTATTTAAGTAGCTCCGGCACTTCAATCTATTCCAGGAACAACTTAGAATTCACACAATTTACTTCTGTTTCAGAAACACTGACACATCTAAATCTAAATGCTATTATTGATGGGGAAATTGTAGCACTAAAAGATGATGGCACTGCTGATTTTGGTGCGCTCCAGAACTGGAAGAATACCCAGCGATCCAAACTCATCTATTATGTATTTGATATCTTGTGGCTGGAGGGTTATTCGCTATTAACGCTGACCCTGGCAGATAGGAGAAAGCTGCTGGGAAGGGTGATTCCAAAAGACCATCCCAACATCAAGCTCAGCGAGGCCTATCAGACCAGTGGCATTGATTTTTTTGAGGCCGCAAGAAGAATGAAACGGGAAGGCATCATCGCGAAACGTGCGGACAGCTATTATTCCTCAGACAGCCGCTCCAGGGAATGGCTGAAGATCAAGGCCAAGCGCAGACAGGAAGTGGTGATTGGCGGCTATACCCGGAACGAAGGAACCGAGAAATATTTTAGTGCGTTGGCTATCGGCGTCTATGATGCAAGGGGGGTACTGCATTATATCGGGAAGGTGGGTACAGGATTTAACCAAAGTTCTCAAAAAGAACTTATGGCGGAATTTGAAAAGATCGCTACCTCTAGATGCCCGTTTGACGTGGAACCCGACGTGGACGAACCTTCGCAGTTTCGCCCGCAACGCCTGGGCGCAAAACCGACCTGGCTCAAGCCTACGCTGGTGTGCGAAATTGAATTTGCAGAACTGACTACCGATGGCAAGGTAAGGCAAGCCTCTTTCAAAGGATTAAGGGCAGATAAAAACCCCAAAGAAGTTGTGCTTGAACTGGAAAAAGATACCGGATCCGTTGTAGATGAAGTTGCACTGGAACATGATCTCAAGGACAGTCCTAAACAGGAAAAACCTGCGGCAGCACCAAAACCTAAAAAGGGAAAGGCGCTGAAAACCACTGGCAGGCTTCTTCTGGAAGGCCCATCAGAAACGCAGGAGAAAAAAGTAGATGGGCACGTGCTGAAATTTACCAACCTTTCCAAGCTCTATTGGCCGGAGGATAAAGTGACCAAACGGGACATGTTCAACTATTACGATCAGGTCGCTCCACTTATGCTACCTTACCTACTGGACCGGCCAATGTCGCTAAACCGTTTTCCAGGCGGCATCCACGGAGAAAGTTTTTACCAAAAAAATGTCCGGGAAACTGCGCCAACATGGGCACGGACAATGCCCCATACCAATGAGAAAGGCGAAGAAAAAAGCTATCTATTGGGCAATGACAGGGCTACTCTTTTGTGGATGGCAAGCCTTGGCTGTATTGAAATGAACCGTGGTTCAGCAGGGCAGCCTCGCCTGATTATCCGGACTACTGCGTGATAGACCTGGATCCCGACAAGAATACTTTTGAACAAGTGATCCAGGCCGCTCAGGTTACCAAAGGGATACTGGATGCCATTGGCGTCCCGAGCTTTCCCAAAACCTCAGGCTCAACGGGCATGCATATCTATATTCCACTCGAAGCCAAATATACCTATGAACAATCTCAATTATTTGCAAATATTATCGTTAGGCAAGTGAACAGGGAACTTCCAAAATTCACTACGTTGGAAAGAACCATTTCCAAACGTGGTGGAAAAATGTACCTAGATTTTCTGCAGAACAGGCCAGGTGCCACGATTGCAGGTGTTTACTCACTTAGACCAAAACCCGGCGCCACGGTATCAATGCCACTGTTATGGGATGAAGTAAAACCTGGACTAAAAATGCGTGATTTTACCATCCTCAATGCCATTGATAGATTGAAGGAAACCGGCGATCTGTTTTCAGGTGTGCTGGCGGAGGGTATTGATATGGGTGCTGCAATTGCCATGGCAAGGGATACTTTTGACTAGGTTATAATCCACAATATACGTATATATTAAACAGATACCATTAAAGTCATAGCGCAAGTATGCACATCGTTTTGATATCTTTCTCTCCGGAAAAAAATGCATCCAGTACCTGTTGGAACACTGCCGGAGCATTCGGAACAGAAGCAAATAAGCTCATACTTGACCGAAGTTTTAGATCATCCGGATTCCCAAAAACTTCATTTGCACTACTGTCTTTGTGAAGGAGTATTTTTTCACTGATTTCGATCAGCCTGGTGCCCAATAAAGGATGCTTGAGATATGCTGAAGCCTGCTCAAGGTCACTTATGGCATAATATTTTGCGGTCTCGGAAAACCCAAGGCCCCGGATCTGAGGGAAAATGTACCACATCCAGTGGGACTGTTTTCTGCCCCTGCTGATCTCATCGAGCGCAGTTGTATAGTCTCGTTCCTGTGCTGTAATAAATTTTTTCAGATCCTCATCCCCGGCAGCTCTTGAACTACCTTTATAATCATCTTTATCTTCCATAGGTTCAAATTCAAAAGGTTATATGAACCAACTATTGGCATTATTAAATAGTTTTAAGATTCATTATAATACCGGTTTTTCACGGGCAGAACAAATACTAAAACCATCCTCTTTTTTTATTGTTAACTCCAGATACAGGCATTATGGAAAATTATCAGATCAGTATCAGTTTGGAGAAAAAGGTTCATCATTTTGAAGTCGGAGAATACCTGCATCAGGATGGGGAAGGTTGTAAGGTAAAAGTTTTTCAGCAGGGGAATTATGTAGCCAGCTTTGAACCCGACTGTCACGGTCTCCTGAATATCTGCAAGAATCCCGGAAGGCTGAAGGAAGAACTGTTGCACCTACTGGCAGACCAGATCGAAGCGCACCATCCGCATGGGATCAATAAAGATTTAAAAGAGAAATAATGGAGGTCATTTTTAAAATGATTTATTTTCAAAATGATATTTGAAATATAGTTATAAAGTATAAAAATCAAAAGCACATCCTATGCCATGGTACAATGGGGATTACCCACCATCATATAAAAACCAGCCTATCTTTTTGAGGGATAAGGCCGTTGAGATCGCAAATGCATTGCTGGAAGAAGGGGTGGAAGAAGGTATAGCCATAGCCACAGGACTTAAAAGTGCAAGGCAGTTTTTTCAGAATGATTCCTTGCATGAATCTGATGAGCTGCATGAGATCGAAGATGATCAGGGAACATTGGAACCCGGCGATTTTGGAATAACAGATGGAACAATAAATACCGAGAACCGAACCGAACTTGAATATTGGGCGCAGCAGTTCCAGATCAGTACAGATGAACTCAAGGCCGCTGTGGTTATGCGGGGCAATAAAGTCTCAGAAATTAAAAAGTATCTAAAAACATAATTTTATGGCAGAACTCCCGGATTTAGAAGTATTTTCCAGGATCCTTACCCGAAGATATGGCGGGAAAATACTGGAGAAAATTGATGTAGAAATAGAAAAAAAGCTTAATGTTTCCAGCAGGAAACTAAAAGAGGCGCTGGAAGGCCAAAAGCTTTCTTCAGTAACGCGTTCCGGTAAAACGCTGCAGCTTCATTTTGGTGAAAACGGCGTTTTAGGGCTACACCTTATGCTCCGCGGGGAACTTAAGGCATTAGGAGAGGGGCGGCCGAAATTCCCGGTGCTGGTTTTTCAATTTAAAAGTGGTGTAGGGTTTGCAGTTACAGATATGCAGAAACAGGCTACGCCAACTCTTAATCCACCTACAAACAATATCCCAGATGCTTTGGATCTGAATTATCCTGATTCAAAGAACTGGTGGAGAACAAAAAAACAGTAATCAAAACACTGTTGATGGATCAGAAAAAAATCCGTGGGATAGGTAATTCTTATGGGGATGAAATCCTTTACCATGCCGGAATTTCCCCTTTTTCAATTGCTGGTAAAATCCCGGAAGAAGATGTCAAAAGGCTTTATAAAAGCATCCATTCCGTTTTGGAAACGGCCATTAAGAAAATCGAAAAAGAAAATGGCGATGAGCTCGTAGGAGAACTCAGGGATTTCATGCAGGTCCATAGCCCGAGATTAAAAAAGACCCCGAAGGGCGAGGAAATCCTTTCTGAAAAAATCAATGGGAGAACATCTTATTATACCAGATCCCAAGAGCTTTTCCATTAGATCTGGCTAAACTATTCGCCTAAAAACATGTTCTATAATAAAAAAATATCATGGAAGAGAATATTGATCCAAAAGACAAGGAAACTGAAGACAATGGCGGGCAGTCGCAAAATAGCCCAAATGAGGAAAAAGAAGTGGATGATAATGATGTGCAGCGCGGTTTAACAGGTGAAACCGACGATGAAGAAGATGTTGGTGGTGACCTTGCAGGCAATGCGGGTGGGAATACCTAAATTTTAATTGACAATCATCTTCAACATCATACATTTTGTTGTGGCTAGTTGGAAGGCTGATTTTCTGATCTTCCTTCAATGAAAAACCGGATTACCAGCCGATCCGGTTTTTTATTGCCCGAAAAAAATGCATTCGATCTTTTATCCAGAATTTCTGATATTCTATCTTAGGTGGCATATTTTTTCTTTGTCTCTTAGAAATGCAGATTTGGCCTCATTTGCAAAATAGTCAAAACTATTCCCCATCGATCGGGATTGTATCTATAAAAAGATATGAAAATATTCAGGATATTTCTATGTGTTACAGCTATTGCTGGAATGGGCCTGCAGGGATGCCATAACCCTTCAGAAAAGGGTAAAAAAACGAAGTTAAAAATGACTTCAAAGGATACCACTGCAAAGAAGGCTGATACTTTACAGCAGCAGGAAAGGCTTGATCCGGGAGATTCAGTGAGGAAATATTAGTCGTTCTCTTTACATCGGAAAGAATGACCACCATCCTATGGCGCTTTCATGTCGAAAGGGATTCAAAGAAATATTGTTCCCCAGATTGTAAATGGCAGATGAAAATAAGTTGTTATTAACCTATCCCTACATTTTGTGACAAGCTTATTATAGATTGAAGCTAACGAAATTGGTATATTGGATGATGACATAGGATGAAATAAGCAGTCGCTGTCTCAACTCGTTAAAGCCCTTATGCAACAGCCAAATCTTATATCTGAAACAATCTTGTCCGTCGCCAGCCAGCGTGGCGCTGAAAAAAGTACGTGTCCATCCGAAATTGCCCGTATGCTTTTTCCCGGGGACTGGCGGGAGCATATGAAAGAAATTCTGGATATTGCTATCGGTCTGCATAACCAGGAAAAAATATTAATTACCCAAAGGGGATATCTGTTGATTTGAATCCTATTAAAGGTCCTGTTCGAATTAAGATCAATTGCCCTTAGCTCCATTATTAGTAATTTGGTTTAGTGCTCTCCAATCGACTTCCTGCATAACTCTTCGCATGCGGATTACCGATATTAAACTTCGACTGAACTTGTGCTGGTTTTTACCAATGCCAATAGCCTGACTGCTATCAAAAAAAGCAGCTTTACCCTTGGGAGTGATCTTTCTGTAGCGGCAGGTCCTGTGGGACGAAGTTCTGCAGTGAATACCGATTACAAACTCGATGCCGAGGTGTATTCCTATTTCCGTAGTAAGGGGCTTTTTGCCGGGCTCTCTGTAAACGGCGCTTCGCTGGAGATTGACGCGGCTGCAAATGCAGTGGTATATGGCAAGGATATGGATGTGGCTGAAATCTTTGCCTCTGAAGGGGACCCCGATGATTAAATAGGTGATCTCAAATCTGCGATTACCAAAATGAAGTGCTTGAAATGATTAATTTTAGATCATGAAGAAAATCATTTTAGTTTTACTGCTGGCAATTGCTGGCTTTTCAGGTTATACGCAGACCTACCAGGCGATTACCAGCAAAAATAAGACTTATCTGGAAACGCTGAAAGGGGTGAGTTTTACTTATAAGCAAGGGGTGGTTACCCTGAAAAATAACGGAAAGTATGATCTGGGTACGGTGAGTATAACCGTTTCATCCAAGGTGGACAGTACTTTGTTCGGGATTGCCCTGTTTGAGGAAGGGCTTGAGAAAGGGGCCAGCGTTAAGGCTACTGTTTATTTTACTACAGGCCTGGGCAATGATGTTCGTGAAATTTCCTTAAAAGATGTTGATCAGAAGAATCTGGTGCTGTCCTTTGATAAGGCGACCAGGGCTGTGAAGTGATTGGGGTGTTAATACAGACATGTTTATTGGTGAGCATTAAATTTTTTTAAAGGCTCGTTTCCAGGTATGAGGTTATCTATAGCAAAGAAACTTATATAAAGTGGAAATGCTTTTATCCTGGCGGCAGTTGAATTTATATGTAGTTAAGGGCTATTACAGTGCAGAGATCAGTCCTTTGTTAAGATAAGGAACGAAAGGGTGTCGGACTTAGTGGTGTAATTGGTTGTGAGTTAGTGTTTTGAATAATCGTGATTTTGATTTGATGCCAAAAACTCACTTTTAATTAATTTCATTTCTTATAGATGTTTAGCGTCGTAGCTGGGCATTTCGGCAAAAATGGCCGCCCGTTCCGCTTTTAAGCCGTGTCACCCCATTTCGCTTT
>NZ_JBWJIG010000018.1:0-112904 GCF_056490705.1 Pedobacter humicola
GGCCAGTGATTTTTCACTGGCCTTTACTATTTCATGTAAACTTACGAAGTTCTACCGGCTCTCGCCTTTCGAAACTTCGTAAGAAATTACTTACTCAGATACATTGATTTATCTTTATAAAGCTTGCGGAAGTAAGGATCTTCCAAATCTTTGATGAAACGGATCGCCTCACCGGTAGATTTCATTTCAGGACCTAACTCTTTTGCTACCTCCGGGAATTTCTCGTATGAGAAAACCGGTTCTTTAATGGCATAACCTTCAAGCTTGCGCACAATCGTAAAGTCTTTCAGTTTTGCTGCACCCAACATAATCTTTGCTGCGATGTTGATGTATGGCACATCGTAAGCTTTTGCGATGAAAGGAACCGTACGCGATGCCCTTGGGTTCGCCTCGATAACATACACCTTCTCATCTTTAATTGCAAACTGGATGTTTAATAATCCGATTACATTTAAAGCCTTTGCAATTTTGATCGAATATTCTTCCATGGCTTTAGTTACCTTATCTGATAAACTAAAGGTTGGCAATACGGCGAACGAATCGCCCGAGTGGATACCTGCAGGCTCAATGTGTTCCATCATACCTACAATGTGCACATCATCGCCATCAGAAATCGAATCTGATTCTGCTTCTTCTGCTCTATCCAGGAAATGATCGATCAACACACGGTTGCCCGGTAAATCGCCCAGTAATTTTACTACTGCCTTTTCAAGGTCTTCATCGTTAATGACGATGCTCATCCCTTGTCCGCCCAATACATAACTCGGACGAACCAACACTGGATAACCTACCTCGTTTGCTACAACAATTGCTTCTTCCGCATTCTCTGCAACACCATATTTTGGATAAGGAATATCTAATTCTTTCAACAAATCTGAGAAACGGCCACGATCTTCGGCGATATCCATGTTCTCGAAAGATGTTCCGATAATCTTGATGCCTTTTTCGGTTAATTTCTCAGCCATTTTCAAAGCCGTTTGTCCACCCAGTTGAACAATTACGCCGATTGGATTTTCAAGCTCAATGATTTCGCGGACGTGTTCCCAGAATACAGGCTCGAAGTACAATTTATCGGCCATGTTAAAGTCTGTAGAAACCGTTTCAGGGTTACAGTTGATCATGATGGCTTCGATACCTGATTCTTTTGCAGCCAATAAGCCGTGTACACACGAATAATCGAATTCGATACCCTGGCCAATACGGTTTGGCCCTGAACCCAAAACAATTACTTTTTTCCTGTCAGATGGAACAGATTCGTTTTCCTCTTCAAAAGTAGAGTAATAGTATGGTGTTTTTGCCGGGAACTCCGCAGCACAGGTATCAACCATTTTATATACCCTGTTAATTCCCAAAGCTTTACGGCGATCGTAAACCTCATCCTCGGTAACGTTTCCTAACAACCAGGCAATCTGAATATCAGAGAAGCCTTTTTGCTTAAGGTTAACAAAGAAATCCTGAGGGATATTGTTTAGCGAGTATCTTTTTAGTTCAGTTTCAAGCAATACAAGCTCCTGAATCTGGTTTAAGAACCATTTATCGATTTTAGTTACCTTACGGATCGACTCCAAAGGCACACCCATCGTCATGGCATCTTTTATTAAAAACAGACGGTTCCATGAAGCATGCTCCAAACCATCCATAATTTCATTAATGTTGCGGTTTTGTCTGCCATCGGCACCTAAACCTGCGCGGTTGATCTCTAAACTCTGACAAGCTTTTTGCAGTGCTTCGATAAAGGTACGCCCGATGGCCATTACCTCACCTACCGATTTCATCTGTAAACCAAGCTCTTTATTTGCGCCTTTAAATTTATCGAAGTTCCAGCGTGGTACCTTAACGATTACATAATCTAAAGTAGGTTCGAAATAAGCCGAAGTGGTTTTGGTAATCTGGTTTTCAATTTCATCAAGGTTGTAACCGATTGCCAGTTTTGCTGCAATCTTTGCAATTGGATAACCGGTTGCTTTACTGGCCAAAGCTGATGAACGCGATACACGTGGGTTGATTTCGATGGCGATAATTTCGTCGTTTGCAGGGTTAACCGAAAACTGAACGTTACATCCACCGGCAAAGTTGCCTATCGCACGCATCATTTTAATCGCCTGGTTACGCATTTCCTGGTAACAACGGTCAGATAAAGTCATTGCAGGAGCAACAGTGATCGAATCTCCGGTGTGGATACCCATCGGGTCGAAGTTTTCGATCGAACAGATAATGATTACGTTATCGTTGCTATCTCTTAATAATTCCAGCTCATATTCTTTCCAGCCTAAAACTGCTTTCTCTACGAGTACCTCGTGTGTTGGAGAAGCTTCTAAACCACGCTTTAGCGCTGCATCGAATTCTTCTTTCTTATGTACAAAACCTCCACCAGAACCACCTAAGGTATATGACGGGCGGATTACCAATGGATAACCGATTTCTTGTGCCGCTTCCTTGCCTTCTAAAAATGAGTTGGCAATTTTAGATTCTGCAACACCTACACCGATATCAACCATTAACTGGCGGAAAGCTTCACGGTTTTCGGTTTTTTCGATCGCCGCAACGTCTACACCAACAACTTTAACCCCGTATTTTTCCCAAACACCGCGTTCTTCAGCTTCTTTACATAGGTTTAGCGCGGTTTGGCCTCCCATGGTAGGAAGTACTGCATCTATTCTAGGTAAATCTGCAGAGTCGATATGCTCTTGTAAAATAACCTCTATTGAATCAACAGTTAGCGGACGCAGGTAAACATGGTCACCGATAACCTTATCCGTCATGATGGTAGCCGGATTGGAGTTGATAATGGAAACGGTAATTCCTTCTTCTTTTAAAGAAAGAGCCGCTTGCGAACCCGAGTAATCAAATTCACAGGCTTGGCCAATAATAATTGGTCCAGATCCGATAATCAGTACTGAGCGAATGGAAGTGTCTTTAGGCATGATAAAGCTTAAACAATAATTAAAATTCTAAAGTGTTGGTTCTTTTTGGAACCTTGAAAGCAACGAGATTTTGTGCTTGTAAGAAGAAAAATCCCAACTGTTCTGTCGGGATGCAAAGATACATCTTTAGAGGGATTTTAAGCTGATTTTTTTAAAATAAAAAAGAGGGTTTATAATGTCCTCTTTTTAAATTTTTCTTTTGCAAAAAGCACTACTGCTGTAATTTAATTTCGCCTAAATCTGTCGTGGCACTATCTTTAACGGCAACCTTTTCTATCACGGCATCTTTATATGGCGCATTGGCTTTTACAACCACCGTATAAACGCCTTCTTTAAGGTTGGTAAAAGTAAAAACGCCCTGACTGATTTGTGCTTTCAGCGTGTCTGTTGCAGCTACAAGCGAAACCGAAGAAACGGCATCCGCTGGACTGATTTTTCCGATTATTCCGCCCAATTTAATATTCGTAAAAGCAATTGCGCCTAAAGCAAATACAATTAAAAGGGATAATACAACACATATCTTTTTCATGATATAACGTTTTAGTTGTTGATGTCTTAAATAAATAACACCATTCTATACAAATAGTTTTAAATAATGAACACCTGAATTACATAATGTACTATAAATTATACACGGCTGTCGAATGCTAATGTATAACCTTAGCTGAAATGTTAATTATTGTTAAAAGAATTTACCAATAGTGGCGCTATACGTCAGAATTAAGTCACGAAGTTGTGATGATCGAAATATTGGCAATAATGTTGTACTAAGCAGAACATATATGCGTTTTGTATATACTTTAGAAAAAGATCTAAAGCTTCCTCCGCGGATTAGTTACCCGCCATGAGGATTTCTTCATAAATAGTTTGTTTGGTTTATTATCCGGTTAGAGGAGCCCTCCTCAACCGGATTTTTTCTTTTAAAGCTTTTTCCTTTACATTTGGTTATCGTGAATAAAAACATCAAAAAGATTGCCGTTGTTGGCCCCGAGAGTACAGGAAAATCTACCATATCCCAGTTGTTGGCGAAATATTATAAAGTTTCGTGGGTGCCAGAATATGCCCGTTACTATTGTGAGAACCTGGTTGCCGATTATACATTGCAAGATGAAATAAATATGTACTATGGCCAGGTGGCTTTGGAAGACGCCATTTTAGTAACTTCTGAAAGCGACTTCATTATCTGCGATACAACTTTCGTTACCGTTAAAATATGGAGTGATGAAGTACTTGGCGAAACCCCAGAGATTGTGTTAAATGCCTTGCCTAAAAGAACATACGACCTGTATCTGTTAATGGATATCGATTTGC
Organism: Pedobacter humicola; assembly: GCF_056490705.1. Lineage (NCBI taxonomy): Bacteria > Pseudomonadati > Bacteroidota > Sphingobacteriia > Sphingobacteriales > Sphingobacteriaceae > Pedobacter > Pedobacter humicola. The sequence goes on from NZ_JBWJIG010000018.1 coordinate 4,236, forward strand.
CCTGGCAAGATGACCCATTACGTGATTTTCCTGATAAACGCGAATATTTTATGCAGGTTTGGCACAAAGAGCTTAAGGCCTTAAACGCTAATTATAAAGTTATTGGCGGATTGGGGGAAGAAAGGATCGCAAATGCGGTTAATACCGTTGATGAGTTTTTGGGGAGATAGGAGATCAGGCAGGATTTCTCTTTTTTTGGAAATGTATTGATTGTGGTATATGGCTGCCGACAGTCCCGCCATCCGCTTTACTCATCCCGACTGATGTCGGGATTTCGTGTTCGCTGCTGTCGGGTTTATTGAACAAGGGATCGTTACCATGGCGTATAACACGACTGCCGATTTTTCCATCGGAAGAAGAAACGGAACAGGGCTAAAGATGCCAAAGGCCCAGAGCCATCCATTTCCAAATCAACAATAACTAAATTGATATGCATTTTGTGTTTTTGCAGACAACAGTCTATATTTTTCTACGATTTTAAAGTTCAGCTGTCAAATTTCTGATAAAACGGGCGATTAAAGCTAACAACTCTTCTTATTGCTAAATATTTTCTACATTTGTCCCATCATTAGGGGTGCCTTGTTTGTATAAACACAAAAACAGGCTGAGATCATACCCATTTTATAGGTGAAAGGTAGAAGGCAAAAGGTGAAGGGTAAAACCCTAAGCCCTGAGCCCTAAATCCTAAGCCTTATAAATGCACCTGATCCGGGTAATGCCGGCGTAGGGATTGGAGTTATGGAAGTTTAACTGAAATCGGGGAAACCCCTTTTTCCGATGGGTTTAACTAAAAACAATCAGATTGAAAAATTTACTTTTTGCAGCATTTGTTGCAATGTTGCCTTTCTTTGCATCGGCACAGATTTCTGTTACCGGTAAAGTAACAGACCAAAACCAGCAGGCCCTTCCGGGTGCTACGGTTAAATTGAGAAATCAAAAAACGGCTGTAGTTAGCGACGCGAATGGGAACTACACGATCACAAACCTGAATATCGGAAAATATACCCTTGTAGTGAGTTATGTAGGTTACAAAACCATCGAAAAAACTGTCGAGCTTAATCAGAATACCACAGCAGATTTTAGTCTCTCACCCCAAAATTTCCTGGCTGATGAGGTTGTGGTAAGCGCAACGAGGGCATCTAAAAATTCGGCAACAACTTTTCGCAATTTAGACAAGGCCGAACTGGCGAAGAACAACCTGGGACAGGATCTTCCATATTTATTAAACCAAACGCCCTCCGTTGTGGTCAGTTCTGACGGCGGAACCGGAATTGGTTATACCGGAATGAGGATCCGTGGTAGCGATGCAACCCGGATTAATGTAACCTTAAACGGAATCCCGCTTAATGACGCAGAGAGTCAGGGCAGTTTTTTTATCAACCTGCCAGATTTAGCATCATCAGTTGATAATATACAGATTCAACGTGGGGTAGGCACCTCCACAAATGGAGCCGGTGCATTTGGCGGAAGTTTAAACATTCAGACCACAACGCGCAGAGATTCTGCTTATGCCGAACTGAACAATACTTATGGTTCTTACAATACCTGGAAAAATACGGTTAGTGTGGGTACAGGTTTAATCAATAATAAATTCACCTTCGATGGCCGTTTATCGCGGATTAAATCTGATGGTTATGTAGACCGCGCATCGTCTGACCTTAAATCTTTCTTTGTTTCCGGTGCCTACTATGGCAAAAAAGATATTCTCCGCGCCAATGTTTTTAGCGGTACAGAAAAAACATACCAAGCCTGGAACGGAATTGGTGAGGTAACACTTGATACCAACCGCAGGCATAACGATTTCACCTACGATAACCAAACCGATAATTATCAGCAAGATCATTATCAATTGTTCTATACCAGAAATTTAAGTGATCAACTGGTTGCCAATGCAGCACTTCATTACACTTACGGAAGAGGTTACTACGAAGAATATAAGGATAAACAAAGTTTATCCGATTACGGAATCCCTGCAGTTGTGCTTGGGGGGGTAACACAGGATGAATCAGACTTGGTAAGAAGGCTTTGGCTGGATAACGATTTTTATGGCCTTACCTATTCCTTAAACTATACACCAAAAAACAACTTAAACTTTACTCTGGGCGGCGCCTACAATGAATATAAGGGAAGACATTTCGACGAGGTGATTTGGGCGCAGTTTGCCAATTACGACGGGAGCGGGTCTATCCGTCACCGGTACAACGATAACGATGCTTTTAAGTCTGATTTCAATATTTTTGGAAGGGCAAATTATCAAATTGATCAGTTTAGTTTATTTGCCGATCTTCAATACAGAAGGGTTTATTATTCATATTTTGGACTAGATCCGGATGGAACACCCGCGCAACAAAATGCAGCATTAAATTTCTTCAACCCAAAGGCAGGTTTAACCTATAATTTTAACGATAAAAGCAATGTATATGCCTCTGTTGCCATTGGCAATAAAGAACCAAACAGAAATGATTTTACAGATTCAGATATCAACAGCAGACCTAAACCCGAACATTTAACAGATGTTGAAGCTGGCTATCGCACACAGTTTTCTACACTTTCTTTTGGCTTAAATGGTTTTGCCATGTTCTATAAAGATCAGCTGATCAATACCGGAAAATTAAATGATGTTGGCGGACAAACACGTCAAAACGTTCCGGATAGCTATCGTGCAGGTATAGAATTTGATGGAAAATGGCAAATTCTTAAAAACCTATCCTGGGCTGCAACAGCAACTTTGAGTAGAAACAAAATCAAGAATTTTGAAGAATACATTTACGATGAAGACCCCACAGCAGCTACCCCAGTAATCATTAACCATTACAAGAATAGCACCATTGCTTTTTCCCCATCCATAATTGCTTCTAGTGAAATCAATTACAATGTATTGAAAAATGCAAGTGTAGCTTTGTTGACTAAATATGTGGGCAAACAATACCTTGATAATACATCGGCCGACAGCCGCACACTATCGGCTTTCTTTGTGAATGATATCCGTTTAAGCTATAATACATCCTTTGCGGCTGTAAAGAACGTGGGTTTGAGTTTGCTGATCAATAATGTATTTAGCACCTTATACGAAAGCAATGGGGGTACGTATCCCTATCTTTTTAATGGCGATTTAAGCCGTTCAAATTATTATTACCCACAAGCTACCCGCAACTTTTTGCTAAGTTTGAATGTGAAGTTTTAAATCTATCATTCAGCGTTGACAACTTTACAGGCAACCCGCCTGTAAAGTTGTCAACTCGAATTCCTAAAGCTAAAAAAAGGATCGTCATTGCAGCGCACGCTTGCCATGACGATTTTGTTTATATTGGCATCCTGAAATCTTAAAATTCTTTAATCTTAATCATCCTGACCCGCGGCAGTTATGAAATACATCGAGAAACTTCATTACATCACACACGACATCCCACATCTAAGCCATATCGAACAGGTACAATTGGCTTGTGAGGCCGGGGCAAAGTGGGTCCAATATCGCTGTTTGAGCAAAACCGATGAAGCACTCTTACAGGACATTAACACCATAGCAGAAATTTGCGATGATTGGGGCACCACCTTAATCGTTACCGATCATATCCACTTCAATGGAAAGGCCGATATTCAGGGTTTCCACATCGAAGATATGGATGCCGATATTATCGCCCTGCGAAAATTAGTCGGTAACGACATTACGCTTGGAGGTTCTGCAAATACCATCGAAAATTTAATCAGACTTGCAAATGAAGGTGCCGATTATGCTGGCTATGGTCCATATGCCGTAACCGAAACCAAACCCAATAATTATACCCTTCTCGGAATCGAAGGTTATCAAAATGCTGTTAGGGAATTAAAAGATCAAAAGATCCATCTTCCGGTGCTTGCTGTGGGTGGCGTTAAAACCTACGATGTGGAAGCGCTGATGCAAAGCGGTATTTATGGAATTGCCGTCTCTGGAGCGATTAATTTTGCTGATGATCCTATAGAAGCCTATCAGGATTTTTACAGTTTAGTTAAAGAAAGTGCTGTGAATTAACATTTTATAATTTGAAGCCCGCTGGATATTTTTTAGTTTTGGAATAAACCCTAACAAATATGTCAGAAAACGCTCTTCAAACCAACATGACCTGGAATATTTATAAAAAAATCGCTTTCAGGTTTTTCTTTCTCCTGCTACCTCTTTTTATTCTCCTGAACAATAACGGGGCTTTTCCTTTTATATCTGGCCTACTACAGCTGCCTGGTCTGGTACTGCACCATTTAATTCCATGGTTTTCGAAAAATATCATTCATTATAACTACGATTTTACAATCACCACCAACGGCAGTGGAGATACGTCTTACGATTGGGTACTATTGCTCTTTATGTTTCTGGTTTCGGTAACCGGCTGTATCATCTGGTCGGTTTTAGACCGTAAGCGTAAAAGCTACAATGCGGCATATTATTGGCTCGTGGTGCTGGTGAGGTTTTATCTGGCCTTTACTTTAATATTATACGGTTTAATAAAAGTAATCAAACTCCAATTCCCGGATCCTTCCCTAAACAGGCTTTTACAGCCTTTTGGCGATGCCTCGCCTATGGGCCTGGCCTGGACATTTCTGGGTTTTTCGAAGGGATACAATACTTTTATGGGCATTGTAGAGGTTTCTGCTGTTTTATTATTATTCCGCAGAACGGTAGTGGTAGGCGCCTTTTTAGCGCTGGCGGCAACTGCACACGTGATGTCGATGAATTATTTTTTCGATGTGCCTGTAAAACTACTCTCTACTGCACTTGTGGTAATGAGCCTTTTTATCCTGGCACCCCACTTCTTAAAACTATACCGCTTCTTCATCAGATATGAAAACCAGCAGCTCGATAAAATGTACCGGCCTGCCTTTAAAAAGCGATGGCTTTACCTTTCGGCTTATACCTTAAAATATCTCTACATCACTGCCGGGATAGTTGCTATGCTATACACCTTTATCCAACAAACCAAAACTTACGGCAGTGCGGCACCCAAACCATTTTTATATGGCATTTATAATGTAGAAGACATGAGGCTTAAAGACAAAACACTGCCACCGCTAACCACCGACAGTATCCGTTGGAAACAAATGGTGATCAGTTATACCGGTTATGCGCGGGTAAAAAAAATGAACGATAGTACGGTTAATTTCACTACTGTTTTTGATCAGAAAAAGAAAGAACTGGTATTAAAATCTACTGCTAAAGATTCTTCAAAATATGTGTTAAACTACCGTGCCATCGGAAAAGACAAGCTGGTTTTCTCTGGCCTGAGCGATAAAGATCCGATATCAGTAAGCTTTAAACGAAAAGACCTGAAAGATTTCAGGCTCATCAACAGGGGATTCCATTGGGTAAGTGAATACCCGTATAATCGTTAATCATTTTACCCGGTTCTGATTCTTGATGTATTTTACTTAGTACGAAATTTATATATTCGCAGTATGTCTTCACACCATATTGTAAAAGAAAAACAAGAGCCGGCTTTATATATTGATGAGCTTGGAAATTTTAACGAAGAGTTATTGGGCCAACTGTTAGAATGGAGCCCTACACTTCTGGTTAACGGAGAAAATTATGATAAAATATTTTCTTTAGGCTTAAAGGTAGATGTGCTGGTAAATGGGAGTGGACAGGAAACGCAAGAGGATACAAAAGTAATCCAGGGGCCAGTTGATGCTTTAATGGTGGCGATCAATTATCTGTACGAAGAGAAATATCCCGCGGTAAATGTGATTGCCAAAAAATTCGATCTCGAAAAATTTGCAGGATTTGAAGACCAGATCAATCTTGTGGTATTTACCGAAAAAGCAAAACACTACCCGATAAAGTCGGGATTTTCCGTTTGGAAACCTGCCGGAAGCGAGTTCCTCATTCACGGCAACCGGTATATCGAAGTAACCAATCTGATGCAGAATGAAGAAGAAATTTTTATCGTGGTGAAAGACGGATTTGTAGAATTCACTTTTTCCGGACAACCGATTTATATTAGTGAACCGATATGATTACCCTTAGAAAAGCAAAAGAAGAAGATATAGAAATCATCAGGGATATTGCTGCCGCTACCTGGCCATCAACCTATCTTGATATTATCGGACAGGCACAGATTGATTATATGCTGGACAAGATGTACAATAAAGGTGAGCTGCTGAAACAATTTATGGAAGGCCATATCTTCCTGATTGCCGAAGACGGCGAAAAGCAATATGGCTTTGCAGGCTACTCCATTGTTGGCCATGACGAACGCATTTATAAATTACACAAGCTTTATGTATTGCCATCTGCACATGGTAAAGGTGTTGGTAAAATCCTGATCAACGAGGTTTTTAACCAGGTTAAAGATGCAGGAGGTAGCGCTTTACAGTTGAATGTGAATAAACACAATAATGCTAAGGACTTCTATTTAAAAGGAGGGTTTACCATTAAAGAATCCGTAAAGCTTGATATCGGTGAAGGCTACTTCATGGACGATTATGTGATGGAATACAAGTTTTAAGTATTTATATAATCCACATGATACAGACAAAGGTATAAGCGACCAAAGAATCGTCTTCCTGAGCTTGTTTCAGGATCTTTATAGCAAGATAGATGTTGATCCCAAAGATTCGGGACAGCAAGGTGTAGCGCGCAGGAGATAAACCTTTCAAAAGTTTGTCATCCTGAGCCCGTCGAAGGACCAACCTAAAATATTGTAAAGTGTTTCGACAGGCTCAACATGACAGATCTTAACTGATCGTATGATCCCCTTTTTTACTTCTAATTCTTCATCCTTCCCTGCTCAGCCTCAGTACCGGTAGAACGACGGCGGGCAGGTTTAATCTCATTTTTACCAAAACGGTACGTAAAACTGAGCCTGGCTACCTGACTTTCATTTTTCTGGCGCACTTCATAAGTTAAGCCGGAATATATACTCGATAAATTGGTTTTATAGGTATTAAATACATCTGATAAGGCAAATTTCAAGCTCGCTTTTTTATTAAATAGTGCTTTGCTCAAACCCGCATCAATGGAATAGCGTGGCCGGATAGAAAAAGTACCGTAATCAAGTGGCGACTCATAGCTGCCACTCAATTCTGCTGTAAAGCCATTTACAATGGTAAAGGTTTGTTGTGTTTTAAACTGAAAAGAAGTTCTTCCGGTTTTTAAGGCATTGCCGGCTAAATCCGGTGCCTCAAAACTGAGATAAAAAACATTTAAATTGTTATTGGTCTGCCACCATTTGGTAATCTGAACAGGTATATTCAAGTTGGCATTATAACTGATGTTTTTGGCAAGATTCGCATTGGTTTGGTATAGCGCTTTTTGAGCGGTATCAGGCAAAAGCACCTCAGTAATAACGTCATTAACCCTGCTATAACCTATTGAAAGCATATATTTCTGTAGAAAGGTATAACTCAGTTCGAAATTGTTGGTATACTGTGGGTTCAAAAACGGGTTACCTTTATTATAGGTATACTGATCCAGGTAATAAATAAAAGGGTTTAAAGCATCATAACTCGGCCTGTCTATCCTCCTGCTGTAAGAGAAACCCAACTGGTTGTTTTTTGAAAGGGTTTGTTGCACAAACACTGTTGGAAAGAAATCCCAGTAACTCCGTTCAACCACTGTATTCGTTGTAATTAAATTGCCTTTGGAGTTGGTTTGCTCTACCCTTAAACCAATCTGCACGCTTGTATTTTTAAACTGTTTATTTAAGTTGGTGTAGGCGGCGTTTACGTTTTCATCGTAAATGAACTGGTTACTGCGGTTTACATCATTCCGCCAGCTATTGCTAACAAACTCTTCGGCCTGAAGATCGTTATCAGTTTTAACCCAGCTGCTTTTAATGCCAGCCTCCAGTTTAACCGTTTTACTCAATGAAACGTTGTAGTCAACCTTAAAGGCCTTGATATCGATAATAGAGGGTGTATTATTCCTGGTGTAAACAATTGGGCGGATCCTGTCGCCATTAGGGAACAGGTAATCATTATCATATTTTGAACCATCGTTTCCATTGTATCTCGAATAATCAACATCGGCCGAAATCTCTGAACCAGCGGTATCCAACACCGATTTATAGTTTAAATTATAAGAAAGATTGTTGTACTTATTGGTTTGCAGGGTATTCGAAACCAACATGGAATCTACTTTTTGAAAAGATGGTCCGATTAGGGTGTTGTTTACCGATGCTTCCGTTCCATGATTAAAATAACCGTTTACCAAAACACCAATTGTATTTTTCTTATCGATAAAATAATCTAAGCCAGCTTTGAAATTGTTGTTGTTTTGTTTTCTGAGGCTCGAACCAACCTGCATAAAATAGGTGTCAGCAGTTTTCCCGTTAGAAATCCGGTCGATATCGATCCGGTTCTCGCGCTCGTTCTTTCCATAATTGTAGTTCCCAAAAAGATTTAGTTTTTGCGTTCTATGGTTTAGGCTTAAGCCTGCATTACCCCTAAAGTTTTTACCATAGCCTGCCATTCCGTTTACACTGCCGTTGGTTCCGCCATTTTTACTTTTCTTCGTTTTAATATTAATGATGCCAGAGTTACCGGCAGCATCGTATTTTGAAGAAGGATTGGTAATCAGTTCGATGCTTTCGATGTCGGAACTTTGCATGTTACGGAGCAGGTTGGCCACATCGGCACTGCTCATATAGGTTTGTTTGCCATCCAATTGAATCAATACGCCCTGTTTGCCCATCATTGAAATATTATCGTTCTGATCTACCGTTACGCCTGGTGCTTTTTGTAAAACCTCCAGCGCGGTAGAGCCGCTCATGATCGAACTGCTCGAAACATTCATCACCACCTTATCCATTTTTCTTTCGATTAATGGTTTGGTAACCGCCACATTTACCTCTTTTAAGTTTTGGGTGCTTGCGGTAAGCTGTGCAGTACCAAAATCTATTTTCTGGTTCTCTTCCGTTAAAACTATTGTTTTACTTTTAAGCGTTTTATAACCCATATTACTGGCTTTATAATAATAGCTCCCCTTAGCGGGAACATTAAAACTGAATGTTCCTGTAGGATCGGTAAATGCCGTTTTAACCACGCTCGAATCAGATGCCTTGAACAATACAACCGTAACATAATCTGCAGGTTTTTTGCTCTCATCTAAAATTACACCACTGATATTGGCTTTAGGGGTAGTTTGTGCAAAAACAGTTGTAGCGGTTAAAAAGAGGCAAAGGGTAAGGGATATTCTGTATAAATTTTTCATTGGGATGTTTTATATTTTTAAAAAATCAGGCAAAAAAAATTCCATGGCGTACTATGCACGCCGTCCATTTAATTGCTTGCTTATTTAAAGTTTAGCCCGGAAACGAAAGGTTTCCGCTTGTTTAGTTAAAAGTAAGACGACCGTTTTTTGAAAAGGTTACAAGGATTTTGAAAAAGTTGAGCGTCTTTAGTTTATCCTATAATAAATAAGTTTACAGTCAGCTAACCAATTCAACGGTTAACCGGTCTGAGCTTTTGACATCAATTAACCAGTTAAACAATTAACCCTTAACGCAGAAAGCCACGGAGCTACAAGTTAACACCAGTAGCTCCGTGGCTTTAAATCCTTAAACAGGAATATTCTATTTTACCCCAAGTACATCAACACCTTGTGCGAAAACAACATCAACCGGTATATTCTTTTTGGTTAGCCTATCCAGGTCATTTTGTAATGCTGTATGGATAACTGCTTTATCCTTTTGTGCTTTTTCTACCGCCACTTTATCGCCATTACCCTGAAGAGTAATTATGAATGCACTTAAGTCGTTCATTGCGGTAGCAAATTTTTCGAAGTTAACTTTGTAAGTGCCTTTAGCGGTACGCTCAAAAGCGCCCTTTTCCTGAAAGTAATTGAAACATTGCATATTGGCCTTTCCATGCGCTTCAGAAACGCCAAAGCGTACCGAGCGCAAAATACCCGCCATAAACGTAGTATAATAATCTTTTATATCACCCTTTAATTCGCCTTTTTTAAGCAAACCGGTTACCATGTACAAACCTAAAATATCAGCTTTGCCCTCCTCCAGCCAACTGTATTGTTCTTTTAATGCTGCACGCACAAAACCCTTTCCGGTGATGGTTTTTTTAATTCCCAGACCATGCGCAACCTCGTGAAACATCACATTGGCAAAAAAAGCATCAAATTTAATGTACTGCTGCTGATCGGCATCAATTAATTCTTTCGAAATGGGCACCAAAATCTTATCAAACTTAGCCTGCATGGCATTTTTCAACTGTGAACGGCGGGTGCCTTTTTCCTGTTGGATTTTTTCATCATTCGGCAGGTTAACGGCAATGGTTTTCGATCCTGCGTTGCAATCTCCTGCATAATAAACCACATCATAAGCATTTAACTCAGAATCAGTTCCTGGTGTTTCTGTTTTATATTTTGCCGCAACAGGCAAGTTTTTCTGTAACTCCGGAAGCATTTTTACATACTTCTCCAGGCGCTTGCTCCATTCTTTATCTTTAATTAAAACGTAAGCTTCGTAACTGGTACGGGCATTAAAAAGTTTATCCTCATAGTTTTCAATCGGCCCGATAATAATATCCAAACCATTGGTTTTCATATCTAACCAGGCGTAATCACTTGCGGTAAAGTTATCTGTTACCAAGGCATCAGCTCTTAAATTCAGGTATTTTTTTAAGCCCTTATCATCAGCAATTAATGCCGCCTGTTTTAATAATGAACTCGCCTTTTGCAATTCTGATGCAAATAAAACGTGGTAAGGTACGGTAGATAATTTGCCGGTACTATCTTTCTGAACAACAGAATAGGCGCCAAACTTATCGGTTAGGTCTGATTTCTCTATTGCTTCTTTAGTGATACCATAAGGATAAAAAGATGCGCCTTCTGGTTTTGCCCCAACACCTTCAACAAAAACCTTGTCATTATTTAACCTATCCCACGGACCGTAGTTGATGTTTACAAACTCGCGCGTTTTTTCATCTTTAATGGTTGCCAGCAAACTGTCTTTTTGTGGATAAGCCTGTTTCCAATAAAGCTCATCCATTATTTCTGCTGCCTGAATTAACAGCGGTAATATTTTACGGTCGGTTATACTTAGCTGATTGATATTTGTAGTGAGTTTAACCCTTTCGTAAATGGGCAAACGCTGTGCAACGTAATTGGTAAGACTATCGTTTTTTACCACAATAGTCTTTGCACCATTAGGTTTATTATTGCCTGTACAAGACGACAATGATCCAACTGAAATGGCCAGGGCAGATAATAATAGGGATGATTTGTATAAATTCTTCATTATTAAAGTATATTGCTGCTAAATTAGCAAAATTTGAAGGCTTTGTATAAAGTTTGATGCATTGGGCGAAGTTTCACATAACTTTGTAACTTCAACTTGCTAACAATTCATGCCCATGTTATTTTCGAAATTATCAAATCCACTATCTGTTTCCGCGCTTTCACTTCTCCTCATTTTATCCGCCTGTGGAAGCAGCAAGTATGCTGCAACCGAAAAAATATATAAAGAAAAGGCAAAAGATTTTTCTAAAATAATCGGCACAACACCTCCCGTTGGTCAACTTTACGATTCATTAGAAGCAACAAATCAAACCTGGGTTGGTTCTGTAAATTTTGGGATACGTAAACCAAATTTTGTAGTGATCCACCATACCGCACAGGATAGCCTGGCCCAAACGATCAAAACATTTTTCTCTACAAAAGCAGGCACCAGTGCACATTATGTCATTAGCCGCGACGGGAAGGTTGTGCATATGGTGAACGATTATCTGCGGGCAAACCATGCAGGCATCAGCAAATGGGGGAAAGATACCGACCTCAATTCGTCTTCTATCGGTATAGAACTGGATAACAACGGACTTACGGATCCATGGCCCGATGCACAGATCAATAGTTTACTGAAATTATTGGCTACCTTAAAGAAAACCTACAGTATCCCAACCGCGAACTTCATCGGTCATGCCGATATTGCCCCTAAACGTAAAAATGATCCAAAGAACTTCCCCTGGAAAAAACTGGCAGATAAAGGTTTCGGTTATTGGTATGATGATGTGCTAAAAAACCCACCGGTAGATTTCAATACCGAAATGGCCTTAAAATATATTGGATACGATACGAGCAATCTGGCTGCTGCCATAACGGCTTTTAAAATCCATTACATCCAATCTGATATTACCCCAACTTTAACACCAGTTGATGTTTTGGTGTTGTATAATGTGTATACGAAGTATTAAGTGGAGAGCATTTGGCCTATAGCGTAGCTCCTTTGCAATTGCGGTTAATGATAGATGATGTAAGATGGAAAATGGGTGACGGAGTTATCCGGCAGAATACAACCAACTAATGAACAAATAAAAAAGGCACAGATAAACAAAAAATCCATGTTCATCTGCGCCTCCGTAGCCAAAAAAGCTAAAGCTAATTCGGTTTCTTAAAAGTATCCTTTAAAGTAACTGTTCTATTAAAAACCAATATATCGGCAGTTGAATCTCTATCTAAACAGAAATAACCTTTACGGATAAACTGATAACGGCCTTCTAAATCTGCATCGGCCAAAGCGGGTTCGATATAAGCATTAGGTAAAACCGTCAAACTTTCAGGATTCAGGTAATCTTTAAAATCGCCTTCCTCAGCATCGGGTGTTTCAGAAGTAAACAAACGGTCGTATAAACGGATTTCGGCAGTTTTGGCATGTGGTGCACTCACCCAATGGATGGTTCCTTTCACATTTACGCCACTGGTATCGTTTCCACTTTTCGATTCTGGTATATAAGTACAGTGAATTTCGGTAACGTTTCCGTTTTCATCTTTAACAAAATCTTCGCACTTTACAATGTAGGCGAATTTTAAGCGTACCATTGCACCAGGTGCCAAACGGAACCATTTTTTTGCAGGTACCTCCATAAAATCTTCACGCTCGATCCACAACTCGTTGCTGAAAGGGATCACACGTGTGCCACCACCATCTTCTGCCTCGGGATTATTCTCGCCAATTAAATCTTCTGTACCTTTTTCGTAGTTTGTAATCACCAATTTAATCGGATCCAGAACCGCCATTACACGGTTCGCCGTTTTATTTAAATCTTCACGGATACAAAATTCCAATAAACTTAGCTCAATTAAATTTTCGCGCTTGGCAATACCGATACGTTCGCAAAACTCGCGCACACTTTTTGGCGTAAAACCTCTTCTGCGTAAACCACTTATTGTTGGCATACGCGGATCATCCCATCCGTTTACTAAATTCTCGTTAACCAATTGCAACAGTTTACGTTTACTCATTACCGTACTGGTTAGGTTTAAACGCGCAAATTCATATTGTTTTGAAGGGAAAATATCCAGTTTTTCAATAAACCAATCGTACAATTCGCGGTGCGAAACGTATTCTAGAGTACAGATCGAGTGTGTGATGTTCTCGATACTGTCGCTCTGTCCGTGCGCAAAATCGTACATTGGGTAGATACACCATTTATTGCCTGTACGGTGATGCTCGGCATGTTTAATGCGGTAGATAATCGGATCGCGCATCAACATATTCGGACTGGCCATATCGATTTTAGCCCTTAAAATAAAAGCCCCATCAGCAAATTCGCCATTTTTCATTCTTGTAAAAATGTCTAAATTCTCTTCAATGCTGCGGTTACGGTATTCACTATCCTGTCCTGGTTCAGTTGGTGTGCCTTTTAAGGCTGCGATTTCATCTGCAGAACTTTCATCAACGTAAGCAAGGCCCTTTTCGATCAGCTTAACGGCAAAACCATATAGGTCATCAAAATAATCTGATGCATATAATTCGTTTTTCCAGTTAAAACCCAGCCACCTGATATCTTCCTGCTGGCTGTTCACGTATTCCGTTTTTTCCGTTACCGGATTGGTATCATCAAAACGCAGATTGGTATAACCGCCGTATTTTTGTGTTAGTCCGAAATTTAAGCATATTGCCTTCGCGTGGCCGATGTGCAGATAACCGTTAGGCTCCGGCGGAAAACGCGTAACCAAAGTTTCATACTTACCACTATTTAAGTCGTTCTCAACAATTTCTTCAATAAAGTTCAATGACTTCTCTTCACTCATAAAAACCTGTAAATTAGGAATGCAAATGTAAAAAGATTGAGCGGATTTATACAATGATTATAGGTTTATTAGCCTACAGTTGACCGTTATTAGCCCGGAACTTCATCATCGTACGATGAAAAGACCAATATATTGGTATTATGGGGCAATTCATTACCAAAAAGCACTGCCATGAACAATGAATCCTTATTCATGATCTACATTTCCTGTTTCTCAATTCCCTAATAAATTCAATACATTTACATCAACTTAATATTCACTATGAGCAAAGTATTAAATCGGCCTATACGCGTTTTGGTGGCTAAAGTTGGTTTAGATGGCCACGACAGGGGCGCCAAAGTAATCGCGACTTCCCTACGCGACGCGGGCATGGAGGTGATTTACACTGGTTTACGCCAAACACCGGAAATGGTTGTAAACACAGCACTTCAGGAAGATGTTGATGCCATCGGGATTTCCATCCTTTCGGGTGCGCATATGACCGTTTTTCCGAAAATTATTCATTTTATGAAAGAAAAAGAGATGGGTGATGTGTTATTAACCGGTGGAGGGATCATTCCGGAAGCAGATCGGTTAAAACTTGCTGACATGGGCGTTGGAGAATTATTTCCACCGGGCACAACCATGGCCAGTATTGTAGAATATATTCAAAATTGGGTTACAGAAAATAGAAATTTTTAAGCTATGGCATATCAGAATTTAATATCGGAAGTAAAAGAAAACATTTTATACCTGACCATCAATCGTGAAAAATCGTTAAATGCCTTAAATAAAGATACTTTGGCAGAACTGGCAGATGCCATTGCTTTTGCTGGTAAAACCGATGAAGTAAGAGGTGTTATCTTAACCGGAGCCGGAGAAAAAGCTTTTGTTGCCGGTGCAGATATTAAAGAGTTTTCTGATTATAGCGGTAAACAAGGAGAAGAACTGGCTAAACAGGGCCATGATCGGGTCTTTAATGCCATCGAAAATTCTCCAAAGCCATTTATTGCGGCCATTAACGGATTTGCTTTGGGCGGTGGATTAGAACTTGCCATGGCCTGCCACATGCGCATCGCATCAGAAAATGCCAAGTTAGGCTTACCTGAAGTTACTTTAGGATTGATTCCCGGATATGGTGGTACGCAACGTTTAACACAACTTGTTGGAAAAGGCAAGGCGATAGAAATGATTACTACGGCAAACATGGTTACAGCTACTGATGCAGAGAAAATTGGTCTTGTAAATTATGTCGTTCCGCAGATAGATTTGATCAGCAAAGCAGAAGAGATTCTAAATGTAGTTAAGCAACGGGCACCTCTAGCTGTTTCTGCCGCGATAAAATCGGTTATTGCATCAGTAAATAACGATAATGGTTATGCTATTGAAATTGAAGCCTTTGGTAAATGTTTTGAAACTGCCGATTTTAAAGAGGGTGTAACGGCATTTCTAGAGAAGAGAAAAGCCATATTTTTAGGCAAATAGCCCAATTGTAGTATTAATTCTAACTACATAGTATTAAAATGTATAAAATATTTTTCATTATAATATTTTTTGAGTAATTATGCGTGATCTAAAATGCTTAATCTCAATCATTTTGACTCATCCCACTTAATTATTCGGGGTTCTTTTTAGGGCTAAAAATCCTATTAATGAAAAACAAAATACTTATAATCGACGATGAAGTAAATATCGGTTTATTGCTTTCTAAATTCTTAACCAAAAGTGGTTTCGAAGTATCGCATACCACCACGGGCAGCGGTGCATTAGAAATGCTGGATCACGAAAAGTTCGACCTGATTCTGTGCGACTACCGTTTGGATGATACAGATGGCAAGGAAATTTTAAGATACGTAAAGGAAAACCACTCTGCAACAGGTGTTATTATTATAACCGGTTATTCAGATATCAAGCTTGCTGTAGAACTTATAAAACTTGGTGCTTACGATTATATTGTTAAGCCATTGTATCCTGATGAGATATTGAATACGATAAATAAGGCACTGGAAACCCAAAAAATATTTAAAAAATATAAAAACGCCAAAAACGGAACGGTTGATTTTTTTAATCAGCCTCAATATATTAACGGCAAAAGCAAAGCTTCATTAAACCTGTTAACTCAGATTAATCTAATTGCCCCAACAAATTACAGTATTATTTTAACCGGAAAAAGTGGCACAGGAAAAGAATGTGTTGCAAAAACCATCCATTTAAACAGTTTGCGCAAAGAAGGCAACTTTATAGCCATGGATTGTGGGTCTTTAACAAAAGAGTTGGCTGCAAGTGAGTTTTTCGGACATGAAAAAGGATCATTTACGGGTGCTCTGTCTACCAAAATCGGTCACTTTGAACAGGCCAATGGCGGAACTTTATTTCTTGATGAAGTGGGCAACCTATCATACGAAATCCAGACAACTTTATTGCGGGCGGTTCAGGAACGAAAAATTAAACGGATAGGCAGTACAAAAGAGATCGATTTGGATGTCAGAATTATTATTGCGACGAATGAAAATTTAGCAGACTGTATACAAAAAGGAACATTTAGGGAAGACTTGTACCATCGATTCAATGAGTTTTCGATTCACGTACCTTCGCTAAAAGATAGAGGCGAAGACGTACTCATTTTTGCAGATTTTTTTTTGGGAGAAACGAACGAAGAGCTGAATAAAAACATTACATCTTTTTCTAAGGCGGTTAAGAATAGTTTCTTAACCTACAGTTGGCCCGGCAATGTACGCGAGCTCAAGAATGTCATCAGGCGGGTAGCCCTACTCACAAATGGAAATCAGATCGAAACCAGTGTTTTGCCTATTGAGCTAAAAACATTTAATTATTCAAAGAACCAACATCACGAAAAAAAGCTGTTCCAGCCTAAGTCCAAGCCAGGCAATAAGCCAAAGCATTTAAAAAACACCACTCAGGAGGCTGAATATTCGGCCATTTTAAGCGTTTTAAAAGAGGTTAACTTTAATAAAACCAAGGCTGCAAAAATTTTAAATATCGACAGGAAAACGCTTTATAATAAAATTAAAATCATCAAATTTGATGATGAGGTCTAAATTGCAAATAGAGAAAACAAAATTGACCTTTTTAGCATTTAAAGAATACCTTTTATCTAAATCACATGTCTGTATTCTCCTATAAACAGCGTAACAACATTAACCTTGTCATTATTATTGCGCTTGGGGTATTAATTGCATATTCCTTGCAAAGTATTTTTAGTGCCATTTTAAGTACTTTGGTACTATATACCATTATGCGTCCTGCCTACATTCATTTGGCCGAAAATAAAGGGTGGAATAAAAGACTGGTTGCCATCTTTTTGATTATGATAAGCATTATTTTAATCGTTCTGCCGTTTTATGCTTTAAGCAGCATGGTCATCAGTAAAATATCAGAACTGAGAAGTAACGAAATTTTCTTTAAAAACCTGTTGGTAAAATTACAGCATCTTGTGCCCATTAAGATCAATCAAGATTTAATACAGGAAGGTATGAACCGCTTGGGAAGCTGGGCTACGCAGCTCTTCCCTTCGCTGATATCGAGTGCAGTAAATATTATACTAAGTTTATTGGTGATGTACTTTTTACTCTATTTTATGCTGATCGAGCGTAAAAAATTCGAATTTTCTTTAGTAAAATACGCCCCTTTCAGAGAACAGAATGCACTTCGTTTTGGTGATGAAATGAGGAATACGACCTATGCAAATGTTTTAGGCCAGGGATTGATCTGTTTGGTGCAGGGATCACTGGTGAGTATTTCATTTTATGTTTTAGGATATAAAGACCCTGTATTTTGGGGCGTAATCACCACTTTTATTTCATTTGTGCCCGTTTTGGGACCACCAGTAGTTTTTGTTCCGGCGGCGATATTGCAGATCGCGAACGGCAACAATTTTGCGGGTTGGGCAATGCTCATCTTCGGCTTTGTGGTCATTATTAACATCGATAATGTTTTGAGGTTTATCATTGCAAAAAAAGTTGGCAACATTCACCCCATCATTACAGTAATTGGCGTAATTATTGGTATTCCTTTATTCGGAATATTGGGACTGGTTTTTGGCCCGTTGTTATTATCTTATTTTATATTGCTCGTTAAAATTTACGAAACCAGTACGCTTGCATCAGAAAGATTGGAAAGAATTAAAACAAATAACGAGCATAGCGAGTTATAAATATAGCTTAACAATAAAATAATGTAGTAGTTTTATATTTAATAATTGTTAAACCCTTAAAATACATAATTATGAATGATAACTCAAAAGTTGTAGTTGCGCTTTTAGCAGGATTAGCTGCAGGTGCAGCCCTAGGAATTTTATTCGCACCAGATAAAGGTGATGAAACCCGCGATAAATTAAGTCAATCGTTAAAAGATTTGGGCGATTCTATCAAGGATAAAGCTGCTGACGAAATTAACAACCTGGCCAGCTTAAAAGACAAAGTGGTAAGCTCAATTAAAACAAAATTAAGAAGCGTAGAAGAAGAATATAGCGACGACGTAGAGCACGCTTAATAAATAATTGCATAGCCGGGCGTTTTGCCCGGTTAAACCTCATCTGAATTATGCAGGAAAATAAAGATAAAAGCATTGAAGATCTGGTAGACGACGCTAAAGGCTTTTTGGAGGCCAGAGTCGAATATACCAGACTTTATCTAGTAGAAAAAGTATCGAAAATCTTTGCCGATTTAGTAACCAGTACAGCGGTTATTGTTTGTTTTATCCTGGCCTTTTTATTTGGCTCGGTAACGTTAGCACTTTACCTATCTGATGTATTGGGTAGTTACGCAGGAGGCTTTGGCTGTGTTTCCTTATTTTATATACTCTTGGCAATAATCGTTTATTTAACCAAGGATAAATACATAGAGAAGGCGATTATTAATGTTGCCATTAGAAAATACTTTGATAAACTTGCAGATAAGGAGGAAGATGAAAAGGTATAAAAACATCCGGAACCTGGAAGACCTGCAGGCTAAAAAATTAGAGCTTAAGGTGGAGTATACGCTTAAGCAGAATATGCTTAAATCTGATGCAAAAACTTATTTCCACCAATTTACATTGGGGGCACTGATTAAAAGATATGCCACACCAAGCAATCTGTTCAAGGCCGACGAAAAATTGAACATTAGCGGAACGGCTATGTCATTACTCTTGCCCATGTTCATGAATAAAACGCTATTCAGAGGTGCGGGTTTTTTAACCAAAGCTGCCGTTGGCTTAATATCCGGTAAGGTAGGCAAATCATTGGATGCAGAGCACATATCAGCAATTTTTAACTCAGTTAAAGGCTGGTTTGGCAAAAAGAAAGAGCAAAAAAGCAAAAAATTTATCGATTATGGCATCCCGCCTGATAGCGAAACATATTAGTTTAATGTTTCATTTTGCCATTGATTTATTCGTTAATAAAGTGCAAAAGATATCATAAAGAAAGCCTCAGTATTTAAAATGCTGAGGCTTTCTTATTAAAGATAATAGTATAATTATATTGGGAGCTATATATACATCCAGCCCAATGAACCAATGCCCACTGAACGCATGAACCTATAAATCCGTTTTAATTTTCAGTTCTTTCAACTGTTTATCATCAATCGTACTCGGGCTATCAATCATTACATCCCTGCCTGAATTGTTTTTAGGGAAGGCAATAACATCGCGGATCGAATCCAAACCTGCGAAAATTGAGGTTAAGCGGTCGAAACCAAAAGCGATACCACCATGCGGAGGTGCACCAAATTCGAAAGCATCCATTAAAAAGCCGAATTGTTTTTGCGCTTCTTCCGCACTGAAACCTAAATGTTTAAACATTAAAGCCTGTAATTCCCTATCGTGGATACGGATCGAACCACCGCCAACTTCTGTTCCATTGATTACCATATCGTAAGCATTGGCACGTACATTTTTAGGGTCGGTATCCAATAATGCAATATCTTCCGGTTTTGGCGAAGTGAACGGATGGTGCATGGCATGGTAACGTTCTGTTTCTTCATCCCATTCTAAAAGCGGGAAATCCAACACCCAGAGAGCTGAGAAGGTATTCTTATCACGCAAACCTAAACGGGTACCCATTTCTAAACGGAGTTCGTTTAACTGTTTACGCACTTTATCGGTAGATCCTGCCAAAACCAACAATAAATCGCCTTTTTCTGTTGCAAAAGCTTCACTCCATTGCTTAAGGTCTTCTTCGTTGAAGAATTTATCTACAGAAGATTTAATGCTTCCATCTTCGTTATGACGGGCATAAATTAACCCGGTGGCACCGATCTGCGGACGTTTGATAAAATCGGTTAATTCATCCAATTGTTTCCGCGTATAACTTGCAGCACCTTTTGCATTGATACCCACAACCAATTCAGCGTTATCAAAAACAGGGAAACCTTTTCCTTTTACCAAATCGTTAAGCTCCACAAACTGCATCGCAAAACGGGTATCGGGTTTATCTGAACCATATAAACGCATTGCATCTGCATATTGCATGCGCGGTACTTCCGGCAGATCGTAATTGCGTACTTCTTTAAATAAAGTACGGATCAGGCCTTCGAAAGTATTTAATATATCTTCCTGTTCGATGAACGACATCTCGCAGTCGATCTGTGTAAACTCAGGCTGGCGGTCGGCACGTAAATCTTCATCTCTAAAACATTTTACAATCTGGAAATAACGGTCGAAACCGGATACCATCAACAATTGTTTAAAGGTTTGCGGCGATTGCGGCAAGGCATAAAACTCACCCTCGTTCATGCGGCTAGGCACTACGAAATCCCTTGCACCCTCTGGAGTAGATTTAATTAACACAGGTGTTTCTACCTCGATAAAATCTAAAGCATCTAAATAACGGCGAACGGATTGGGCCATTTTATGACGTAAAACCAGGTTATTGCGAACCGGATTACGGCGTAAATCCAGATAGCGGTATTTCATGCGCAATTCATCACCACCATCGGTTTCATCGTCGATCATAAAAGGAGGTAATTTCGCAGCGTTCAAAATCTCCAGCCCAGAAATTTTAATCTCTACATCACCGGTTGCCATTTTTGGGTTTTTGTTGCTTCTTTCTACAACGGTACCTGTGGCTTTAATTACAAACTCGCGGCCTAATGAACGTGCAGCTTCGCAAAGTTCGCGGTTATCGTCCATGTTAAAAACCAACTGAGTAATACCATAACGATCGCGGATATCGATAAACGTCATACCGCCCAAATCTCTTGATTTTTGTACCCAACCACATAGCGTAACACTTTCGCCTAAGTTATTTAGGTTTAATGCACCACAAGTTACTGTTCTTAACATATATTGTAATCTAAATTGAGCGGCAAAAATACCGATTTTGTTTTAAAGTTAATGCTATGGGCGAAGGTTTTTGAGCTACGTTTTTTTAGCGATCAATAGTTTTCATTTTGAAAACTATTGATTATATTTGAATAATGAAAATTTTAGTGAAGAAAACTATTTTGTACTATGTTAAAGCCTACCCTTTGGCTGAAATACCATTATTAGTTTGGTTTCACGACTTTAGTAAAGTACAGTTTGATAATTTCAACCAGCTAAAAAGTACTTATGGAAGTGCAAGTGTTGTAGCAAACAACCGCGTTGTTTTCAATATTAAGGGTAATGATTTCAGATTAGTCGTATCTGTGAATTTCATACAGCAGGCCTGTTATGTGATTTGGTTCGGAACACATAAAGAATACGATAAAATCAACGTTGAAACGGTTGCTTTTGACACTAAAATTTTAACAGATAATGATATAAAATGATGAATTGGAAAATACTAAAGAACGAAACCGACTACAATAAAGCATCAATAAGATTGATGGAGATTTTTCACGCGGCACCAAATACACCTGAGGGTGATGAACTGGAATTATTACTTGTTCTGATAAAAGATTTTGATGAAAAAAATTACCAGCTACCAGAATTGAATGCATTAGAGGTTATTAAATATAAAATGAAAGAAATGGGGGTAAAAGCTAAAGATCTGGAGCCAATTATAGGTAGTAAAGGGCATGTTTCAGCAGTATTATCAGGAAAAAGAGATATTACTTTAAAAATGGCGCAAAAACTAAAAAACTATTTTAGCATCCCATCTGATGTATTTCTCCATTCTGCTTAATTAATATTTCTCCTCTAATACCACTTCTACAGCAATTACTTTCCATTCGTCTTTAACATTTTTCCAATGGTAAATTTCTTCGGTCTGGATGGTCTGTTTTTTTGAAAAGATCAGCAGGTTAGGTTTTAAAATAACCGATTTGCGTGCTATTTTCTCCGTAAAAATTTCATCTTCCACAGCAGATTTAATGCGGTAATAACTGGTATGGATTTCTTTGATTGTGCTAAAATATTTCATTAAATCAATGGTAAAATCGCGCTTGTTCAGGCTTTGTTTTTCAAAAGGGGTAAAACTCAAAGCATCATCAAATATGGCCATATAAGCATTTGTGTCTTTGTTTTCTAAAGCCTGGTTTGCTTTCTGGTGTAGCGCGTTAATTGCTGAAAGGATTAAATCGGTTTCCATGGCATGAAGTTAATGGTTTGTATCAGGGTTTTCAAATTTATGATGATCTGGAAACTGATTTTCCACAAATTCGAAAAGTATAGAAAACCTGACAGTAACCCCATTTTTATTTGCCGACGGATGAAAGTTTTGTTTCCTGCACAGCCCCTGTGCAATAAACTGATTGGACGGATGCCAATTTCCTTCAAATTGGCAGGAGGAAAAGCAGGACCAGATCAGCCAAAAGCGCAGAACCCTTCATTTCCTAATAATGATCAATTTTCATTAAAAAAAACACTTGTTAATAGGGAGAGATGCTTCCTTACTCAGCATGAAAGCCAATTTGATCCCATATTAAAATAGCATTAACATTATTTTGATTTTTTTTATACCTTGATGCAACGTTTTAAAATCCCTTATGTCTTATAATCAGAATATTCGAAATTTTGGAAGCCGTATACATCGATAAGAACCTAGAACTCGTAAAAAAATGCATGCAGGGCAGCCGTGCAGCACAGTTTGAATTGTACAAGCTGTATGCCAAGGCCATGTATAATGTGGCGCTGCGCATTTTAAATTACGAGGAAGAGGCCGAAGATGTTTTACAGGAAGCATTTTTGGATGCTTTTACCAGAATTGTAGATTTTAGACAGGAAACCACTTTCGGGCTTTGGCTAAAGCAGATTGTGATCAACAAATCCATCAACTATCTGCGTAAACGCAAGATGGAATTTGTAAGTACCGATGAAATATCGGAAGTGCCTGATGAGGATAGTTTTGATGACAGTGAAGTGCGCTTGCAGGCTGACGAAATTAGAATGGCCATTACCCAATTGCCAGATGGTTACAGGGTGGTATTAAGTTTGTATCTTTTAGAGGGCTACGACCATGAAGAGATTGCACACATTTTAAAAATAAGTGAAAACACGAGCCGCACACAGTATATGAGGGCTAAAAAGAAGTTAAAAAGTATTTTAGAACAGAAAGGGATGAGAGATGAATAACAGATTAGAAACCTTTGTAAAGGAAAACCGTAAAGCCTTCGATGTAATGGAGCCATCGGCCGCACTTTGGGCAAAGATTGAACTGGAATTAGATACAAAAAAGAAAAAAAAACCGCTAAAGCTATATTTATGGATGAGTGCGGCGGCCGCTGTCGTGGTGGTTTTCGGTTTAGTTTGGTTGTACGCCGCAAGGTTGCAAAACAAAGATTTAGAAATAGCCGACGTTAGCGCTTCATACGCCAAGAAAGAAGTCCACTTTGCAGGTTTAATTACCGAGAAAAGAGATAGTCTGGCCATTTTTGCTTCTGCAAATCCGGAATTGTACAAAAAATTTACTGCAGACCTGAGAAAGCTTGACGAAGATTACGAAAGATTAAAAGCAGAACTGCCAACTTCGCCCAATCAAACTTTTGTGGTAAAAGCCATGGTTAAAAACCGCGAAATACAATTACAGTTATTAAAACAACAATTATTAATTATAAACCAGGTTGACGATTACAAAAGAGTTAACCAGATTTAAGTTAAACAGTAGCCTAAATCAGTCTCGATACCTGATTTTCGCTTCTTGATACTTAATTCAACATATCTGATACTAAGAAGAGAACGCTCACCACATTTAAATTGCTTATGACCAGCCGGCAGGTTTAAGCGCTTAGGTGTTTAACGATTAACAACATGAAAACAATAAAAATATTTTTAGCCTTTATGGCTTTAATCGCCGTAAAAATCCACGCGCAGGAAGCTGTGGTAAATAGTCCGTCAGAGAAAGTAATTATGGAGAGTGCGGAGAAATCGTCGGCATTGGCGATGGTGAATACCTCAAAGTATAAACAAACGGGAAGCGATGCCGAACGTTCTAAAACTTTTAGTAAGAGTTTTAGCGTAGACAATAACGATAAAATTAATTTGAGCAATCAATACGGATCGATCACCATTAAAACCTGGGATAAAAGAGAAGTGCGTGTTGATGTAGACATCAAAGCCTATAGCAACTCAGACAATGATGCGCAAAAACTGATTGATGGCGTAAGTATTGATGCCACTAAAAACGGTGATGTGGTTTCTTTCAGGACGAACATGGGTGATAGAAACGGACGTTACGGCCGTGGAGTAAAAAATGGCGTAACCACCTGGCGAAGAGAAGTAAAGGTAAATTACGTAGTATATATGCCCTCAGTAAACCCTTTAACGGTTTCACAGGAATATGGCAATGTAGAACTGGGTAATTTTTCTGGTCCAACTTCTTTAAAAGTAGAATATGGAAATCTGGTTGCGGGCAATTTGAGTAACGTAAACAATTACATCAATGTTCAATATGGCAAATGCGATATCCAGGACCTAAATGCTGCTGTGGTAAAACATGAATACAATGGACCGGTAACCATTGGTGCTGTGGGTACCTTACAACTTGATGCTGAGTATGTTGCCGTAAATATCAATACCATCAGAAAATCAGCCGATATTAAAATACAATACGGCAGAGGCCTAACCATTGGCACCATTGGAGGTAACCTACTTTTAAATTCGGAATATGCCAAAGTAAATATCAATACGGTTAGAGGAAATACGGTTGCTAAACAAGCCTACGGCGATTTAAACATTGCATCTGCAGGCAAAATAGCCGTAAATGCAGAATATTCTAATGTTACTTTAGGCACGCTGAATGGTGATGCAAACATCAACATGGACTATAACCGCTTAAGCATAAATGAAATTACCCCAGCCTGTAAAAACTTCACCTTTGGCGGCGAATATGTAAGTATTGGATTGGGTTTTGCAGACCGTTATAATGCCAATTTCAACGTTTCTACATCTTATGCAGGCTTTAAATATGGTTCGAATGTAACCTCGAACATGGTAAGCAAAGATGATGAAACCAAAAAATACTCAGGCAAAATTGGTAGCGGCGGCGCAGCGAATGTCTCTATTAAAACCGAATACGGTTCAGTTACCTTTAAATAAGAATTTCCAAACCAAACAAACCATAAAGTCCTGCCATGTTGGTGGGACTTTTTTTATATTTAGCATCTATGAGAATTAATTTGATCATTTTGCTGTCTGTTTTTAGCTTACCCTTATTGGCACAAGATGCCCCTGTTAAATGGGCCACGCAAGAAACTTTCTTCGAAGATTTAGCAGGTAAAGATATACCCTCATTTAAGGGATTAACCATTGATAAAAAGCCTTTTTCCAATACTGATTTAAAAAATCAGATTGTGGTGATTAATTTCTGGTTCGAGAAATGCCCGCCGTGTATTGCCGAAATGCCTGAACTCAACAAATTCGTAACGAGGTATGGTGCGAATGGTGTGCGGTTTATTGGCATCACCCACGATACTCCGGCAAGTGCCAGGCGTTTTCAGCAAAGAAATGGTTACAAATATGAAATCGTATCCTTAAGTAAGGATGAAATCCGAAAACTAAATATCAATCATGGTTTTCCATCGAATATTTTGGTTGGGCAGGATGGAAAAATCGTATATGCAACAGCTAATATTTCTTTTTCAGATCCTCAGTTTAAAGCTAAATCGGTGACTTTAGAAGAAAAATTAAAGGCAATAATAACAAGCAAATAATAAATCCGGGAAACGGGAATAAAAAGAGCTGAGAAAGAAATAAAGTCCGTTAAATTTAATTCATTCCTATTAATTTCTTAATTTTCTGTTCCTTCGAGCGTAGTGGAAGTGTAAGCCTATGGATTTAAAAGAAAATTTCAGCCCTTTTGTGATTTGCGCAGCCATTCTGGTATGGTTTTCCTTAGGGCTGCAATTCGGTGTAAGTTTAGCACTTTCGGGCGGAGATTATCTGGCCACACTTAAGGTATTTTTATCTTACTTCACTGTAACCACCAATATCATTGTGGCCATTTGTTTTACCTGGCTATCGTTCTTTAAACAAGGCCGATCCGATCATCTATTTACAAAGTCTTCTACCTTAACGGCCATAACTGTATATATTGTGGTGGTTGGTTTAATTTATAATGTAATGCTCAGGGGCCTGATATTGCCAACAGGCTGGGCAAGAGCGGCTGATGAACTTTTACATGTAGTAAGTCCTTTGGTTTTCCTGATCTTTTGGCTGTTTTTTGTTAAAAAGTCGAATCTACAATATAAACAGGCCATCACCTGGCTTATTTATCCATTGCTTTATGTTGTTTTTGTAGTGATTAGGGGTTACCTCATCAATAAATACCCTTATCCATTTATTGATGTAGTGCAACTGGGCTATCCTAAAGCTATTCTGAATGCAATAATCGTCATCCTTATCTTTTGGCTCTTATCTCTTTTATTCATCTTTATCGGAAATAAAACGGAAAAAGCTTAAAGAATATATTCATCATTGATAGGCTTAACCGGCTCGGGGATATTGTCTTCTTCGAGCATCTGCAAAAGATTGATCTCTATGGTTCTGGTGATCTGGTTAAGGGGAACACCTGCCGAATTATTTTCGAAGGGATTAACCAGGCTCATGCCGTTAATCTGTGTAGAAACGAATACAAAACCGATCAGCCAGCCCAAAAATATAGCTGCAGGACCTGCATCCTGACTGATTACAAGGGTAAAGGTAACCACAAATAACCAGATAAACACCTTTGTTAAGTAGGTATAGGTGGTTGGAAATATGGTATTCTTGATGCGTTCACTCATCCCCATGGAATCGGAAAAACGGGTGAGCATTTCGTTGATTTCAATAAACCGGAAGCCATCAACAGCATTTGCTTTCGACAGTTTTTGCAAATCTCTTGATTGGATATTTAAAATCGCATTATGCTTATTGTTATGTTTTTGAATTTCTTTTAAATCCGCTTCAGAAAGGTATTTAGTATAAATTTCGTCGACAGTACCTCTCAAATTGGCTTTTAACGCATATAAAAATGCAATGTGTCTGTAGATCATGCGCTTTACACTTTCTTCGTCTTCATCAACATAATTGATCAAAGCCCTTGCAAAAGAGCGCGAATCGTTTACAAAAGCGCCCCATATTTTCCGGGCTTCCCACCACCTATCGTATGCCTGGTTATTGTTAAAACCAATAAAAAAGGCAATTGCGGTACCCAACACGGTTGGTATAATGGATGGAATGGAAAAATGATGGGCAATTAAGTACTCACGAACGAAATAAGCGGCGGTACAGGAGGCGATCATGATCAGATCAACATGCCAGGTATTTCTTAAAATTCTACTTAACCTGATATTTTGTATTAAAAGCATATATTCTTGGAAAATAAATTCGTTACGGATGAAAATACAAAACTAAAGCCGAAATGTTTGAGATTGTAACAAATTAAATGACAGACAGTACAGGTTGCCAATTGTCATGCAAATGTTTATCTTGGGAAACCAAATATTCCTTTTCTTATGAGCGAAACCCTACCCAAGAACAATATCTTTAAAGTAATTGGTGCATCATCTTTAGGCACACTGATTGAATGGTATGATTTTTACATTTTTGGTAGCCTTGCGGTTATTATAGGACATCAATTGTTTCCTGAAGATGCAGGCGCATCTGCCTTAATCAACACCCTGGCGATCTTTGCTGCGGGTTTTATTGTACGCCCCTTTGGTGCATTGGTATTTGGCAGGCTTGGCGATTTAATAGGCAGGAAATATACCTTTTTACTCACATTGGTATTGATGGGTGGATCGACATTTTTTATCGGTTTAATCCCTTCTTACAAAAGCATTGGTTATGCTGCACCAATTTTGGTTTTAATATTGAGGCTGATCCAGGGTTTGGCCCTGGGTGGAGAATACGGCGGGGCTGCCACTTATGTAGCGGAGCATGCACCTAAAAACAGAAGGGGCTTTTTTACGAGCTGGATTCAGACTACCGCAACTTTAGGACTGTTTCTTTCGCTGGGCATTATCGTAATCACCAAAAATATTTTAGGGGCTGAAACTTTTGGCGACTGGGGCTGGCGGATTCCTTTTCTTTTATCGATCGTATTGGTTGTGGTTTCGATTTATATCCGCATGAAAATGCACGAATCGCCAATGTTTTCTAAGCTAAAAGCGGAGGGTAATGTATCTAAAAATCCATTGAAAGAAAGTTTTAACAATAAGGCGAATTTTAAAATGGTACTATTGGCGCTATTTGGTGCCACGATGGGTCAGGGCGTGATCTGGTACACCGGTCAGTTTTATGCACAATCTTTTTTGGAGAATACCTGCAAACTGGATTTTAACGACTCACGGTATATTTTGCTTTGGGGAATTGCCTTTGCCACACCGTTTTTTGTGGTATTTGGTGCCTGGAGCGATAAAGTGGGCAGGAAATGGATCATGTTAACCGGAATGCTTTTGGGAATCCTTTTTTACCGCCCTATTTATCAAACTTTTTTGGACGATACGGATTACACCAAAATTGAACAGGCAAATATTTTATCGTCAACACCGGCACCGGTAAGCGCTGTCCTGATCGCGAACTCAGCAGATAGCTTAAGAACGGTTTCTTCCAAAGTAATCCTTAAAAACGGAGCCTCTTTTAAGAAAGTTCAAACCGACACCGTTTCTGCAACAAAAGGTATTCTTTTAGGTAAAGAAATACTGAAAGACAAAGTTTTGCCCACTCCTGTTTTCTGGAAATTTGTCGCCTTAATTTTCTTTCAGATTTTATTGGTAACCATGGTTTACGGCCCTATTGCGGCCTTCCTTGTTGAGTTATTTCCAACTAAAATCAGGTATACTTCAATGTCTTTACCTTATCATATTGGCAATGGTGTTTTTGGTGGCCTTGTTCCATTCATAGCCACTTTGATTGCCAGTTTTTCAGGTTCCACGCCACTCTCGGGGCTTTGGTATCCGATAGGTATCGCAGCTTTAAGTTTAGTGATCGGAACCATTTATTTATCGAACAAAAGAGACGAAAACATTAACGACTAAATACCAAGAAGATGAATACGTTAAAGAAACTTTTAGGATTGATTTGGATGGTTTTAGGCCCATTAACCATGACTTTTCTGTTTATCCAGGCCATAGATAAAGTAGGATTAACCCATACCGATATCGAGCGCACCAATACGATACTGCAATGGGCAATTATCCTCTTCATTTTCCTTCCAATTAGCTTTGGATTAATGATTTTCGGCTTTTACGCCTGGAAAGGTGAATATGAGCGGTTGCCGGAAAGTTCGGAGGATATTTAGTGGTTTTGTGTTGCACAGACCACTGAGATATGTTTCGCCACAAGAAAGTTTTCAGTTGGCGATTTACAGTTTTTGTACCTCGCTAACCAATGAGCGGATGAACCATTTAATTATTGGTCTGTGAGGACACAGACCAAGGCATTTTTTTTACAGCACCCTTAACAACAATCCCTTTAAGTATTCCCCTTCCGGAAAAGAAATCCTAACCGGGTGATCTTCCGGTTGGCAGAATTGTTTAATAATCTGAACTTCTTTACCTGCATCAAGTGCTGCCCAGGCGATAATCTGCTTAAAAGTCTCGATATCAACCGCTCCAGAGCAAGAGAATGTAGCCAACAAACCACCCTTTTCTAATAGTAACATGCCTAAACGGTTTAAATCTTTATAGGCTCTAGCTGCACGATCTAAAGCAGAACGCGAGGGTGCATATTTAGGCGGATCCAATACAATTACATCAAATAATTCTCCTGATTCTTTAAAAGCACGAAGTTGCTTATTTACGTCGGATTGAATAGTGCTTACTTTGTTTACATCAAAATTATTTAAGACTACGTTTTGTTTTAGTGTTTCTACAGCTAAACCGGAACTATCAACACTGGTAACGCTTGATGCTCCATTAGCCAAACTGTTTAAGCTAAAACCACCGCTATAACTGAAACAGTCTAAAACTTTTTTACCTTTTGTGTAGCTAGCTAAAATGTGCCTGTTATCGCGTTGATCGCAGTAGAAACCTGACTTTTGTCCTTCGGCGATATTGATATTATAGGTGATTCCATTTTCTTTTACCGCTAAAAATTCTGGTGGGTTTTCGCCCCAAAGCAATCCGTTTTCAACAGGTAAACCTTCATGGGTACGGGCCGTGGCATCACTCTTATCAAATATTCCCGTTGGTTTTAATTCAGCCTTTAGTATTTCTACAATCTCTGCCTTTACTTTCTCCATTCCAGAGCTTAAGATCTGTAGTGATAAGAAATCGGCATATTGATCAACAATCAAACCTGGAAGAAAATCGGCCTCACTAAAAACCAACCTACAGGTATTGGTTTGTTCACTTAAAATAAACTGGCGCGAGGCAATCGCCTGTTTTAAACGGTTCTGATACCAATTGTTATCGATGGTTTGTGTTTCATCCCATTCTAATAGACGAACGGCAACGCGCGAATTGCTGTTGTAATAACCATAAGCCAGAAATTCATTATCAAAGGCAAATACTTTTACCACATCACCATCTTCGGGTTTTCCCTTAACTTTTTCCAATGCGCCAGAAAATACCCAGGGATGTCTTTGTAATGCAGCTTTTTCTTTACCTTTTTTTAGTGTGATTTCTACCATGTTGCAAAGGTAATAATTAGTTTGGAGTTGAAGGTTGGGAGTTTGGAGATCGTACATCTGCTCATACCGCCATTCGCTAAGCGCTTATCATTTACCGCTTCGTCATCTTCACCAGTTCGGTATCTAAAACCTTGGTTTCGAATTCTGTGATAGGTCTTTTGGCCTCGATCATCGAAATTAACAGTTCGGTAGCTACCTGGCCCATTTCGAAAGCTGGCTGTTTAACCGAAGTTAATGATGGCGAAAATAGCTCTACCAGATTAGAGTTGGTGAAGCCAGCGATTGCAATATTATGGGCTACTTCGGGATTGGTTTTCTTTAAGGCCAGAATACATCCTGTTGTTAAGCGATCGCTTGAAATAAAAATCCCATCTGGATTAAAGGGCAAAAGTTCTTTAACGGCTTGTTCCAGTTCTGCATTGTGCATACCACCATGTTGACAATATTTAACCAGCTCGGGCTTGAATTCGATATGGTATTTAACTAATGCGGCTTTGTAGCCTTCTAATCTCTCTTTTGTTATCGAAAGATTTTCGGAATTTGTTAAATGCGCAATAGTTCTTTTTCCTGATAAAATAAGATGTTCGGTGGCGTCAAAAGCACCCTTAAAGTTATTTGCTATTACTTTGTGGGTTTCAAAATCCTTGGGTACACGGTCGAAAAAAACTATTGGTAAGCCTTTGGCATACAAATTCCTGAGGTACTCGATATCTTGTGTTTCTGAAGAAAGTGCAATCAATAAACCATCAATAGAGCGAGATGCCAGGTGTTCTACGTTCAATTTTTCCTGTTTGTACGATTCGTGACTTTGAGAGATAATTACATGATAATCTTTATCATAAGCGATAGATTCGATACCGTTGATCACCTGGGAAAAAAAGTTATTGGCAATTTCACTTACAATAATGCCAATGGAATAACTGCGGCGTTCCTTTAAACTTCTGGCAATGGGGTTGGCACGGTAGTTTACCTTTTCTGCGTAAGCCAACACCAGCTTTTTAGTTTCCTCACTAATTTCGTAACGGTCTCTTAAAGCCCTGGAAACTGTAGAGGTCGACAGTCCTAATGCCTTAGCAATATCTTTTATGGTAGATGTTTCAAATCTCATTTTTGGCGGTGCGTACAAGTTACAAAAAATATCTCTTTGATGGAATCCGAATGCAAGATTAATAAACGTTAACACAACGTTTTTGGGAACGTTTGCACACTTTTTTAGTTAAATCTGGTTTCAATTGGTTTTTAGTTTGTAAAATTGTTATGCCAACATAACCAAATATTAACAAACAATAACATCCCGAAATAGAATTACATTCTATCTGCAAGCGATTGCAACATCCCAATAACCAAATATTTTCAAATAAATTACTAATTATGAGCAAAGTTTTACTCTTATTTACATTCCTTTCTTTTCTCGGATTATCCCAGGTGCAGGCACAGAACAGACAGCTTACCGGAACCATAAAAGATAAAAAAGATGGCCAGTCTCTGGTTGGCGTTAGCGTAACCATTGCAGGTTCAAAGAATGGAACCAGTAGCGATGCAAATGGTATTTTTAAAATCAGTATACCTGCAAAGGGAACGGTTTTAACTTTTACTTACATTGGTTATAAAACCAAAAATGTTACGGTAACGAATGAAACGAAACTTTCTGTTTCTTTAGATGAAGATGCGAACAATCTTGAAGAGGTGACCGTAAACATCGGTTATGGCACCGTACGCAAAAAAGATTTAACAGGTGCAGTTGGCTCTGTTGGGGCAGCCGTAATTGCTGCGGCTCCTGTTTCTTCTGCGCTGGAAGCTATTCAGGGAAGGGTTGCCGGTGTGAGTATCGCATCAACCGAAGGTTCGCCAAACGCTGAGTTAGTGGTGCGCCTGAGAGGGGGCGGTTCCATTACAGGCGACAATACCCCGCTTTATATCGTTGATGGTTTCCCTGTAAACTCCATTGCGGATATCGCTCCACAGGATATTGAGAGTATCGATATCCTGAAAGATGCATCATCTGCGGCGATTTATGGTTCGAGGGGTGCAAACGGTGTAATCATGGTGACCACAAAAAACAGTAAGGATGGTAAAACGGCTATAAGTTTAAATGTATTTGGCGGTGTAAGAAATCTCGCCAACAAACTGGATGTACTTACGCCTTACGATTATGTCAGCTGGCAATATGAGCGTTCGCTATTAGACAAGTCGCCAACAGATTATACCAAGTATTTCGGCAACTATCAGGATATCGATTTATATCAAAATATACCTGCTAATGATTGGCAGGAGCTTGTTTTTGGGCGTACGGGCAATACATTCAACTCCAATTTAAGCATCAGCGGAGGTGGAGAGAAGACCAAATATAGCATCAGCCACAACTTTGTTAAGGACAGGGCAATTATGCAGCTTTCCGATTTTGAAAGACAAAATCTAAACTTTAAATTAAACCATAAGTTATTTAAAGGGCTTACATTAGATTTGGGCTTCAGATATTCTGACGCCAAAACCAACGGTGGAGGCACCAATGAACAAAATGAAGTTTCATCTGCAGATTCCCGCCTGAAATTCGCGATGATTTATCCACCTTTTCCTGTGCCCGGATTAACTACCACGACAGAAACTGATGATGAGTTTAACCTGTACAATCCCTTAGTTTCCATTTCTGACAACAATCAGTACACACGACGTAAGGCATACAACATCAATGGTGCTTTGAGTTACGATATTATCGACAATTTAAGATTGCGTTCTGAGGTGGGAATTGATGATGTTAGAAATAACCAGGACCGTTTTTACGGAACAACAACCTATTACGTAAGAAATGTTCCTTCTGCAGATAACCAGAATTTACCCGCTATTATTTTTACAAACGCAAGCACCAATACTTTTAGAAACTCGAATACCTTAAATTACAATTTCAGTAAAATTATAGGTAACAAACACAATTTAAATGTGATGGTGGGGCAAGAGTATATGACAACTGAAGCCGGCACACTCAGTAATGTGGTACACGGGTTTCCTAAAACATTTACTTTCGAACAGGCAAGGGTTTTGTCTACTCAGGGAAAAGCCAACACAATCGATAATAATTTTTCCAACGATAATAATCTGTTCTCTTTTTTCGGAAGGGCCAATTATGATTATTCAGGTAAATATTTAATCAGTGCAACTTTCAGGGCCGATGGATCTTCTAAATTTTCTCCGGGCAACCAATGGACTTATTTCCCATCTGTTTCTGCAGCGTGGAGAATTTCTCAGGAAGATTTTATGAAAGGAACAAAATCATGGCTTAGCGATTTAAAATTAAGGGCAAGTTATGGCAGTGCAGGCAATAATAATATCCCTGTTGGGCAAACGGTTCAAAGCTTCCAGAATTCTGTTACCACCTGGGTAAATGGCTTCAGCAATTATTGGGCTGCATCAAAGGTGATGGCGAATCCCGATCTGAAATGGGAAACCACCATTACCCGGAATATTGGGTTAGATTTTGCTTTATTTAATTCGAAGGTTACGGGTACAATAGATGCTTACTCAAACAGAACCAAAGATTTATTAATCCTCTTCCCTGTGGGCGGTACCGGTTACGACAATCAATACCGTAATCTTGGGTCTACGCAAAATAAGGGCTTAGAATTTTCTTTGAACTGGAATGCGGTAAAGAAAACCAATTTCGATCTATCATTTAATGCAAATATCAGCTTTAACAGAAATAAGGTACTTTCATTAGGTTCAGTTAAAAACATCAATGCCTCATCCGGTTGGGCTTCAACAGAGGTTGGTGTGGATTATTTGGTTGAAGAAGGCGCTTCTGTAGGCAGAATATATGGCTACCGTAGCGCGGGCAGATACGAAGTATCTGATTTTACAGGATACAATGCAACAACAGGCAACTGGACCTTAAAACCTGGGGTGGTAGATGCTACCGCATTTATTGGAACAATACGTCCTGGCTCGATGAAAATCGAAGATATCTCCGGCGATGGTAAAATTGATCTCTCTGACCGAACAATTATAGGCAACGCAAATCCATTACACACAGGCGGTTTCTCTGTAAATTCGAGGATATATAGCTTCGATATCGGTGCCTATTTTAACTGGAGTTATGGAAACGATATCTACAATGCCAATAAAATCGAATATACCTCTACCAGTAAGTACAGCTCCAGAAATATGATATCCGAAATGGCAAGCGGAAACCGCTGGACAAACTTACGTGCAGACGGCACAATCAGTAACGATCCTGCCGAACTTTCGGCAATGAACGCAAATACCACCCTTTGGTCACCATACATGAAAACGTTCGTGTTGAGCGATTGGGCAGTGGAAGATGGTTCGTTCTTAAGGTTATCTACGCTCACGTTGGGTTACACCTTACCTACAAAAATATCGGAAAAACTAAAAATGAAAAAGTTCAGGGTATATGCCTCTGCTTATAATTTATGGTTGCTAACCAACTATTCGGGCTTTGATCCGGAAGTTTCTACCCGTCGCAAAAACCCGCTAACGCCTGGTGTAGATTATTCAGCTTATCCAAAAAGCAAGTCGTTCGTTTTTGGTGTAAATGTTAACTTTTAAGCATATCGTTTAATATAAAAAAAATGAAAAAGATTATATATACAATGTTTATCCTTACAGCCCTTACCATAGTTAGCAGCTGTAAAAAAGCATTAGATGCCCCAACAAAATCCTCTTTAGATGAATCGGTTATTTTTTCTACGCCATCTTTGGCCGAAGGAACAATTCCAGGTATTTTACAGTCATTCGGGGAAACTAATTCTTACAGAGGCCGTTTTTTGGTTTATTATGGATTGAATAACGATGCAGAAGTGTATAACGGATTAAAAACAATCGATGATAAGGCTAAATTGTCAAATTACGATGCCAATGTAAACAATGGTCAAATGAATACAGCTGATAATGCCTGGGCTAAATTCTACGAAGGTATTGAAAGGGCGAATCTGGCCATTAGGGGTTTGAGAACTTATGGTAATATTAGCACTAACCCACAAATGGCTCAGATTTTAGGTGAAATCCTGACGCTGAGAGCGGTGTTATATAACGACCTGATTAAAGGCTGGGGAGATGTACCGGCCCGTTTCGAACCCATTACCACCGAAACATCATATCTACCCAAAAACGATAGGGATATTATTTACAAGCAATTATTGGCCGACTTAAATGAGGCGGCCGGCTATTTACCATGGCCGGGTGATAATAGTACAACAGCTAAAGTAGAGCGTGTAAGCAAGGCTTTTGCCAAGGGTTTAAGGGCACGCCTGGCCTTGGCTGCGGGAGGTTATGCCCAGCGCCTTGATGGAACTGTGAAATTAAGTTCTGACCCCGATCTCACGCGCGATAAAATGTATGCCATTGCCAAAAAAGAATGTGTTGAAATTATCAACAGCAATAAATTAAGGTTGTTAGGCTTTGAGGAGGTTTTCAGAAAACTGAATGAAGAAGGTGGTGCAGCAGGCTTAGAGTCGATGTGGGAAATTCCTTTTAGCGAAGGCAGAGGCAGGGTGATTTTCGATCTTGGGGTAAAACACCTTAAAACAGATAAATATACCGGGCAGAACAAAGGCGGAACCGATGGGCCAAACCCGATTATGCTCTATGAATATGATCGGGATGATGTAAGAAGAGATGTAAGCATTGTTCCTTACGAATGGGATGGGGGTACCGGCGATACCGGGGGCTACCAGGTACCTTCTGCTTTGGGGAGATTATACTTTGGCAAGTACCGTTACGAATGGATGAAAAGACGGGTTACCTCTACCAATGATGATGGCTTAAACTGGATGTACATGCGTTATGCAGATGTTGTTTTAATGGCAGCAGAAGCAATTAATGAATTGGATGGGCCAGCTTTAGCTGCTCCATATCTCAAAATGATCAGAGACCGGGCCTTCCCTACAAATCCATTAAAAGTAAGTGCATTTATGACTTCTGTAACGGCTTCAAAACAGACATTTTTTGATGCTATTGTGAACGAAAGGGCCTTAGAGTTTACAGGTGAAATGTTGAGAAAAAACGATTTGATCCGCTGGAACCTATTAGGCGCTAAAGTAGCGGAAGCGAAAACCAAACTTCAGCAATTGGAAACCCGGCAAGGCAGGTATGCAGCACTTCCAGCCAAAATTTATTACCGGACTGCAGCAAATGGTGAAACCGTAGAAATTTATGGCTTAAACTTCGGCGATACGGATGCACAGGGCGTTGCATTAGGCTATCCATCAAATAAGGCATGGACGATGGCCGCCAGTGGCGATGCCATTACTTACTGGGATGCACTTGCGGTAAAAGATCCCAACAAACAGCAGTTCTGGCCGGTATGGCAGGTCTTTTTAGATTCGTCTAACGGGTTGTTAAACAATAAAAATTTAGGGTTATAAACTAATCGGCAATGAAACGAAATAATATATATACCATCGTTTTCCTTATGATCACCTTAATCGGGTTTTCAGCCTGCAAGGATAATGAGCTGGAAGAAGTGACTAAACTGCAGGTCGACAGGACATTTTCCCCTACCGATCTTAGCGCAAGTATCGTAAATAAAACAGGCATCAGGTTATCTTGGAAAGCGGTAAATAATGCAAAAACATATACCATAGAGGTATTTGAAAATGCCGATTTTTCGGGTACGCCCATCAAGTCGGTAGGCAATATCACTTTTGCACAGTTGCCCTATACGGTTACCGGCCTTGCCGGCGATACGCAGTATTCCGTTAGGGTAAAAGCTGTTGGAGAAGGCATTACCGATTCTAAATGGATTACAGCAACATTAAAAACAGATGCAGAACAAATTTTCCAGACTGTAAATGCCGCTAAGTTAACATCAAATACCGTTGTATTGAATTGGCCTGCTGGCGAAACTGCAACAACAATCACTTTGGCACCAGGCAACATCACCCATACCGTAACCCCTGCCGAAATTACAGCCGGCGAAGCAACTATAACTGGTTTGACTGGTGAAACATTATATACGGCAAAACTATTCAATGGAGCAAAAATCAGGGGTACAACTACTTTTACAACCTTACTTGATCTTGGAGGTGCAATAGCAGTATTGCCAACGGATAATCTGACCACTTTAATGGCCAATGCTAAGGAAGGTGATGTATTTGCACTTTTCCCTGGCACCTACACCATCAATGCCGATGTAACAGTAGGTGCTTCTATCTCGCTGAAAGGGGCAAAACCAACTGATAAGCCAATTATTAAAGGTATGGTGCTAAGGTTGAAAGCCAATGCAGGACTGGGTTTAAAAGATCTTGAGATAGATGGTACTGGCGCACTAAATGGAAATCAGGCTATTATTTACGATGAAGCCTCTGATAATGCTTACGGTAATCTTTCCATCGAAAATTGCACGATCAAGAACTATGTTAAAGGTCTGATGTATGTAAACATAAAAGCACTGATCGAATCTGTTACCATTAAGGGAAATGTGATCAGCAATATAGAATGTAATGGCGGAGATTTTATCGACTTTAGATCAGGTTTAACCAAAACACTAAACTTCTCTAACAATACGGTTTATGCTTCGGTATTAGCGAGAGATTTTTTCAGGATGGACCCAACCGGCTCTACAAATTTCCCAGCCATTACCTCTGTTATATCAGTTTCTACCAATACACTAAACGGCATTTGCAATGGCGCGTCAAATAGACTATTTTATATCCGCTTAGCTAAACACGAAATTTATTTTTCAAAAAACATTGTTGCCAGTTCCGGTGGTATTTTGACCAATCAGGCATCAACCGCTATTGTGGCGGCCAATTTTACCGCAAATAATTATTTCAATGCACCAACATATTTATCAGGAAGTGCAACATCAGGCGCGAAATATGACACAGGAACAGCTACTACATTAAATCCGGGTTTTACCGACCCTGCAACTGGCAACTTTACCATGAGCCAAGCAGATTTAAAAAGCAATGGAATAGGTGACCCACGGTGGAGGAACTAATTTCATAATTGATTAGGGCAGGTTTTAATCTGCCCTTTTTTAATGAACTTTATGCTACAGATTTAATCGATCAGAATGACAACAACATCTTACTTTAGTTTTATTACGCTAATCCTTTTTAATACATTTTCCATTTTTTATCTGCACGCCCAAGACCCTAAATACCCTTCTACCATAACGGTTGGGCAAGATGGCAACCAGAATTACAAAACCATTCAGGAGGCCATAAATTCCGTAAGGGATTTAGGCGAGAAAGAAGTGAAGATTTATGTAAAAAATGGCATTTATAAAGAAAAGTTGATTATTCCTTCCTGGAAAATTAATATTTCTATTATTGGCGAAAGTGCTGAGCATACGATCATCACCTTCGACGATTATTCGGGAAAGCCTAATCCTTTAGGGAAAGATGCCTTTGGAAATACCAAGTTTAGCACCTACACCTCATTTACGGTATTGGTTCAGGGTAATGATATCCATTTGGAAAAACTAACCATTATCAATTCGGCGGGCCGGGTAGGACAGGCCGTTGCCTTACATGTAGAAGGCGATCGGTTTTTAGCAAAACACTGTAGGTTTTTGGGCAATCAGGATACCCTTTATGCTGCAATTGAAAATAGCCGGCAATATTATCAGAACTGTTTTATCGAAGGCACCACCGATTTTATTTTCGGTAAGGCCACGGTAGTTTTTCAAAACTGCACCATTAAAAATTTAAGTGACTCATATGTTACAGCGGCATCAACCTCTGCCCAGCAAAAATTTGGATTTGTTTTTATAAATTGTAAGCTTATTGCGGATCCGTCTGTTACGAAGGCCTATTTAGGGAGACCCTGGCGACCTTATGCAAAAACGGTGTTTATAAATTGCAATCTGGGCAAACATATTTTACCTGAAGGATGGAACCCATGGAAAGGCGATAAGATGTTTCCGGATAAAGAACGAACTGTTTTTTATGCGGAATATAAAAATAATGGTGGCGGGGCATCGCCAAAAACAAGATTACCCTGGGCGAAACAATTGACTGATCAAAAGGCGAAAAGTTATACTTTAAAAAATATACTGGGCGGAAACGATCAATGGAACCCGCTTCATTTATAGCATGATCAACAAAATATGGATAAAAATTTCTTTAAAGTTTTAGCAACAGGTAGCTTAGCCGTTTTACTTTCTTTCACACTCATCCCAAAGAAAACGAAACTCTATATCATTGGAGATTCTACTGCCGCCAATAAAGAAGAAAAAGCCTATCCTGAAACAGGTTGGGGTATGGCATTACAGTCTTATTTTAAAGTAGACATTGAAGTTGACAACCGGGCGCTGAACGGAAGGAGTACAAAATCTTTTAGGGCCGAAAAACGTTGGGAACCAATTTTAGCGCAACTCAATCCTGGAGATTATGTATTCATTGAGTTTGGGCACAACGATGAGAAAGTTGACAAACCAGAAGTTGGCGTTTCATTGGCTGATTTTAAAATCAACCTGGTGAATTACGTAAAGGAAACCAGAAGTAAAAAAGCCTTTCCTGTTTTACTAACACCAATCTCGCGCAGGAGTTTCAAAAATGGGGTTTTAATGGATTCACATGGCGATTATCCACGCATTACCCGTCAGGTTGCCGATTCGTTAAACGTTCCTTTGATTGATATGCTGGTAAAAACCGAAAGTTTATTAAACCGCCTGGGAGAAGAACCATCCATCAAATTATTCAATCATGTTGATTCGGGAAATGTAAATTACCCAAATGGAAAGAAAGACAATACGCACTTAAGTCCTGAAGGCGCTAAACAAATTGCCGGTTTGGTAGTGAGGGGGATAAAGGAGTTAAAGTTAAGTTTGGTGAAGAGTTTGAAGTAAAATACGGCGGATATCGTCCTTGTTAGTCACAAGGTGATTCCTAAAAACGAGGATGTAGGAGAATAGCGATTATATTGCCGTGATGTAATTACATTACCCGCATTACAAATGCAGCCCAGGCAATCCCGTTGTTCCATAGGAATCACCTTGTCACAAACGAGGCTATAATACATGCTAAAAAGCCGCAAATTCATAGATTTTAATCTGCGAACCTGCGGCTTGGTTTGATAAGACTTTTAGAAAATATACTTCGTACTTAAAAAGTTCGAATCATCTCCTCTAACAATTTCATTTAACAACTTTTTGTTGTCCTCTGTAAATTTGGTGGCTACCAAAGACCGGATCGAGAACGAACGTAAGGCATCAACAACAGAAAGTGTTCCTTCGGCACTGTCTTTACGGCCGGTGAAAGGGAACACATCTGGTCCACGCTGGCATTGACAGTTGATATTTACACGGCTTACCTGGTTAACCAAAGGATCGATCAACGAAGAAATTACCGCAGCGTTGTTGCTAAAAATACTCACCTGCTGGCCGTGTGGCGAA
Source organism: Pedobacter humicola (assembly GCF_056490705.1). NCBI lineage: Bacteria > Pseudomonadati > Bacteroidota > Sphingobacteriia > Sphingobacteriales > Sphingobacteriaceae > Pedobacter > Pedobacter humicola. The sequence continues at coordinate 45,555 of NZ_JBWJIG010000018.1, forward strand.
CCGATTAAATATTCGATGGGCTCTTCTAAGTCATCAAATGGAACAACCGGAACAATCGGACCAAACTGCTCTTCGCGGTATAATTTCATGTTGCTGTTTACCGGATAAACAATTGCCGGATAAACGAATGTTTCCAAGGTTTGACCTCCGTTTTTATTTACCACTTTCGCGCCATGGGCAACCGCATCATCAATACATTCTTTCAAGTATTCTGGTTTGTTCAGCTCTGGAAGCGGGGTAAGGTTTACACCTTTTACCCAGGGCATACCAAACTTTAATTTTTCTACTTCAGCAGACAAACGCTTTAGGAACTCCTGTGCCAGGCTACGGTGAACGTACACAATCTTAATCGCGGTACAACGTTGTCCGTTAAAAGAAAGCGAACCCAAAACGGTTTCGGAAACAGCTAAATCAAGATCGGCATCTTTGGTGATGATGGCCGCGTTTTTCGCGTCCAAACCTAAAATTGCCCTTAAGCGGTTTACTTTAGGGTGCAACTTTTTAAGTTCGTTAGCTACTTTACTCGAGCCGATTAAGGTAAGTACATTAATTTTTCCGGATTTCATTAAGCCCGGAACGATGGTATTGCCCCGGCCATAAATCGTATTTACAACACCCTTAGGAAAGCTAGAGCGGAAGGCCTCTAATAAAGGATAGTGTAATAAGGTACCATGTTTAGGTGGTTTGAATAAAAGTGTATTGCCCATAATCAAGGCTGGGATAAGCGTTGTAAAGGTCTCGTTTAACGGATAGTTGAACGGCCCCATACAAAGTACCACTCCCAGTGGAGAACGGCGCACCTGGGCCACAATACCCTGCTCTATTTCAAAACGTGACGACTGTCTGTCGATATCTTTCAATGCGTCGATCGTAGCATAAATGTATTCAACCGTACGGTCGAATTCTTTTACCGAATCTGCATAAGATTTCCCGATCTCCCACATAATCAATTTCGCAACAATTTCTTTTTGCTCAATCATCTTATGGGTGAAGTTTTCTACACATGCAATGCGATCGGCAACGCTCATGGTTGGCCATTGCCCACGTCCGTTATCATAGGCGGCTACAGCTGCATCTAAAGCTTCTGTAGATTCTTTTTCTGTACAGACAGGGAAACTACCAATACGCTTGCGTTTGAAGCCTTCAGGGGTTTTTACGCATACCGGAGAAAACACTTCATTAAATGGTCCGTTCCATGGTTTCATTTCTCCATTGGAAAGAAACTCCTTTTGATTGATTTCTTCCGTGAGCCTAAATTCATCTGGAATCTGGCTCTCTTCAACGAAAATACTTTCGAGGTTTAGAGGTGTACTCAATTTGGGTTGGTTGTTAGGGGTTTATAATTGTGTTAATCTATGGTTTAAGTATAGATTAACCTTATTGCAAATATATCAATACGCAGATCATTTAACTTTACCTGCGCATTAAATCTGCGATTATTTTAGTTCAATCACTTTATATTTTGGCACTAAGGTTTTCATTACGGTCCAGCCGATTAAATAACATACCGCGCAGATGGAGAAAATGATGAAATAACCTGCTTCTTCACCTTTAAAGCCCATAAAAACAATCTTGTTTTTGCCCGTATAATCGAACAATAAACCAGAGCCTTTGTTGATAATGAAAGCACCGATACCACCAGCCATACCACCAATACCAGTAATGGTTGCAATAGCTTTTTTAGGAAACATATCGCCAACTGTAGAAAATATATTTGCCGACCAAGCCTGGTGCGCTGCACCAGCAATACCGATAATGATTACCGGAATCCAATAGGTAATATGACCTAAAGGCTGTGCTGCCAAAGCCAAAAGCGGGAAAAAGGCAAAAATCAACATGGCCCTCATTCTACCTTCATAAGGGTTCATGCCTTTTTTATCAACGAAATAGGTTGGTAACCATCCGCCAACGATGGAAAGAAGGGTAATCATGTAGAGTACAAATAACGGAAATGCACTTTGTGTAGAATCCATTCCATAAACCGACTTCAGGTAGGCTGGAGTCCAGAACAAAAAGAACCACCATACACCATCGGTCATGAATTTACCAAAGGCGAAAGCCCAGGTTTGTTTGTATTTAAAACAATCTACGAACGAAACCTTCTCTTTAGTTTCTTCCACATAATCGGCTAGTTTTCTATCGTTGATTACATCTTGTTGAATATAAGCCAATTCTTCGGCGCTAACCCTTTTATGCAATTCGGGCTTGTTATAAACGAATACCCATAAGCCCATCCAGATAAAACCTAATGCACCGATAATGATGAAAGCCATTTCCCAGCCATAAGCCTTTGCTATAAAAGGAATGGTAATGGGCGCGGCCAAAGCACCAACGGTAGCTCCGGCATTAAATATACTGGTTGCAAATGCCCGGTCTTTTTTAGGAAAATACTCTGCCGTGGCCTTAATCGCAGCCGGAAAATTGCCAGCTTCCCCAACGGCCAATACAAAACGGGCAAAAATAAATAAGGTTACACTCACCGAAACTACCATGCCGGTATCGTTAACCCGGGCAATGATTTCTTTAGCACCCTCAAAGCCTACAAACCAGTTTCCATTGATGATCCCTGCGGTTGCTATACCACAGAAGGCATGTAAACAAGCACCAACAGACCAAACGCCAATGGCCCATAAAAAGCCTTTTTTGGTATCCAGTTTGTCAACAAGCCGGCCAGCAAAAAGCATGGATATCGCGTAGAAAATAGAAAACAGAGCGGTAATATTTCCATAATCGTTGTTGTCCCAATGAAATTCTGGTTTAATAAAATCTGTCCAGGTTAAAGAAAGTACCTGTCTGTCTAAATAATTTATGGTCGTAGCTAGGAATAACAGCAAACATATGGTCCATCTGTATTTGCTTGTTTTGGGTTGGTTCATTTGGTTAGGTGTGTTAAATTTTTATTTGCTTTGCTGAATGAGATCAAGCGCTAATTTTGTATTGTCGAATAACTCTTCGTAAAGGCCTTTGTTCATTACCTCTTTGCTGATGAGTTTGCTACCCATCCCAACGGCACAAACGCCAGATTTAAACCAGGTTTTTAAGTTATCGGCATTGATTTCTACACCTCCGGTTGGCATAAATAACTGCCCGGCGAAAAGATCTTTGATGGATGAAATAAACTCAGGGCCTAAAATATTGGCAGGAAAAATTTTGATCAGCATGGCTTTGTGCTCTTGTGCAACGCTGATTTCGGTCGGCGTCATGCAACCCGGAATCCAGAGCATACCGATTTTATTCGCAATTTCGGCAACTGCCGGATTTACGATCGGTGCAACAATAAAATCGGTTCCGGCTTCGATAAAGGCATGTGCATCTGCAGGTGTTTTAATGGTTCCAATACCCAGGTAAAGATCGGGCATTTCGGCATCCCGTATCTCCTTTAACTTTTTAAAGTTGGGCAAAGCAGATTTACCACGGTTGGTGTATTCGAAAACACGAACACCGGCCTTATACAGGGTACGTAATATTTCTACGCTACCCGGTTCGCTGTCCTGGTAAAAAAGGGGTAACATGCCCTGCTCTAAAATGGCATCTAAAATTTTGTGCTTGTTGCTAATCATTGCGTATTATTCTTTTTTCTATATCCGCGACGGTACTGGTTGTCGCGTCGCTTGGAATGTATAATTTATCGTATGCCGCCGCGGTAGCAAAGTTTAAGGTTTCTTTGGCCGATAACTGGTTGTAAAAACCATAAATCAGGCCTGCCATAAAACAATCGCCACTGCCTACTTTATCTAAAATCTCATCTGAAACATATTCTTCAGACACCGATAGCTCATTAGCGGTGCAAATGGCGGTATAATACCTGATGCCTTTACCATGATCAAACCTAAAGGTATTGGCAACGGCCTTACATGCTGGAAACAAACTTAATATTTCTTTAGAGGTATTGGTTGCCTGTTGCAGTAACGTTTCCTTTGCATAACCTTCAGTTAGTGTTAAATCTTCGTGAAGTACAGTACCCAACATTTTATTGGCTGCCCAAACATTCCCCATAATCAGGGTGCAATATTGCGCCAGTTCAGGCAAAATATCGATTGGATCCTTACCATATTTCCAAAGCTTTGCCCTGTAATTTAGATCCAGCGAAACCGTAATGTTTTTTGCAGTGGCCACTTTTAAAGCTTCCAGGCAAACATCAGCAATAGATTGATTGATTGCCGGGCAGATGGCACTAAAATGAAACCAGCTCACCCCCTCAAAAACTTCATCCCAGTTAATCTGTCCAACCTTTAAATCCGCATAGGCCGAGTTCGCCCGATCGTAAATTACGCCAGCATTTTTTAAGTCTTTCCCTTTTGGAAGATAATATAAACCCAGACGTTCGCCGTGGTAAACCATTGGTGTAGTATCGATATTTCTGGCATCAAGGTAATCTACAATTTCGCGGGTTACCGAATTATCCGGCACTGCCGATAAATAGGCAGAAGGCACCTTCCAAAGGGCCAGTGCCGTGGCTACATTCAGCTCTGCCCCACCTAGGTAAAACGGAAGTTTATTTTCTCTTAACCATTGGCCGTCCATATCGGGACAGATGCGTAAAAGTATTTCACCAAAGCTTAAAACTTTTTTTCCTTTTTTTGATGAAGCGAATATTTCGGTGCTCATTTTTGTATCTGATCGGCGTATTTCACCCTGTTTTCTGTAACGGTATGAAAATGGAAGGAAAACGATTGAAATGATTTGATTCCAACGAAATGCCTCTTTAAAGCCCTATTTTGGTTAAAATTTAAAGTAATTTTTTGCGTTAAAATACGAAATATCCTGAACAATTTTGCCAACCCATTCCAAGTCGTTAGGCAATTCGCCATTTTCAATGTCATCTCCAAAGAGGTTACAAACAATCCTTCTGAAATATTCGTGACGGGGAAAAGAAAGGAAACTGCGCGAATCAGTAAGCATCCCCACCAGGCGGCTTACCAAGCCCATGTTCGATAACGTATTTAATTGTTTGATCATCCCGTCTTTCTGATCTAAAAACCACCATGCCGAACCAAACTGAACCTTACCGGCAACTGAGCCGTCGTTAAAGTTTCCGATCATGGTTGCAATTAATTCGTTATCGGCAGGGTTAAGGTTGTAAATAATGGTTTTTGCAAGTTTATCCTGATTATCCAGGCGGTTTAAGAATTTAGATAGCGTCCTGGCCTGGCTAAAATCGCCTATCGAATCCCAGCCGGTATCGGGCCCCAACTGTCTTAACATCCGGGCGTTGTTATTACGCAATGCACCCAGGTGATATTGTTGTACCCAGCCTTTTTCGTGATCCCACTCTGCAAAATAAACCAGCATAGCTGATTTAAATTTCAGGTTTTCTTCATAAGAAATAACTTGTTTGTTACGGATTTTATCAAAAATGGCCGAGATTTCTGCCGAAGTATAATCTTCAGCGTAAATCTGCTCCAAACCATGATCGGAAACCGAACAGCCGTTGGCCGCAAAGTAATCGTGACGGCTTTTTAAGGCATCAATATAATCCTGAAAACTGCTGATACTTCTATCTGCAACACTTTCAAGCTTGTTTATATATTCATTTAAACCTTCAATATCATCGCTGTTCATCGCCTTATCCGGCCGAAAGGCTGGTAACATTTTAAGGTTAACGCCCTCTCTTGCCAATTGCTGGTGGTAATTTAAACTATCCAAAGGATCATCAGTGGTACAAACGGCCTCAACATTCATTTTGGCTAATAAACCACGAACCGAATACTCCGGTGTTTGCAGTTTTGCGGAACATTCGTCGAAAATTTTCTGTGCAGTTTTGCCCGACAGCAGATCATTTATACCAAAATATCGCTGAAGTTCTAAATGTGTCCAGTGGTATAGAGGGTTGCGCAGGGTGTAAGGAACGGTTTCTGCCCATTTCTCAAATTTTTCGTAATCCGATCCTACACCCGTAATATATTTTTCATCCACACCATTTGCACGCATGGCTCTCCATTTATAATGATCGCCAGCCAGCCAAACCTGACTGATGTTTGCGAATTGCGTGTTGTTCGCAATCTGCTCCGGGATCAGGTGATTGTGGTAATCGATAATCGGTAATGGCTTTGCAAAATTGTGGTAAAGTTTTTCGGCTGTTTTGCTTTGCAAAAGAAAATTCTCGTCTAAAAAAGGTTTCATGCGATGTGATTTGAGACATTAGATAATCCATTTGAGATGATCAAAACAATTATCTATTCATTTTTATTTTATTCCCGGTCTAAGTCCTCAAAGGCCGGAATTCAATTTCTATTTATCTATTGTGATCTGTGAGGACACAGATCACAGAATTTAGTTTGGTAAAACCAGGACTTCAGACTAAAGACTAACTCCCCGTTTCCATGGAATAAAATCATCCTGGTTAAGCAACACAGCCTTAGGTATAACCTCGCCACTAGCCGCTTTAATGCAATATTCCAGAATGTCTTCACCCATTTGTTCGATGGTTTTTTCGCCTTCGATTACTGGTCCGCAGTTGATATCGATAATATCTCCCATGCGTTTGGTTAATGCATTATTGGTTGATACTTTGATGGTTGGACAAACCGGGTTTCCGGTAGGCGTTCCTAAGCCTGTAGTAAACAAAATCAATGTTGCACCAGCTGCTGCTTTGCCTGTAGTGGCCTCCACATCATTTCCCGGTGTGCAAACCAGATTTAATCCAGGTTTTGTTGCGGGTTCGGTATAATCTAACACATCTTCTACCGGCGATGTCCCACCTTTTTTGGCCGCTCCGGTGCTTTTAATCGCATCAGTAATCAAACCATCTTTGATATTTCCTGGCGATGGGTTCATGAAAAAACCGGATCCTACGTTTTCTGCCGATTGGTTATATGCGGTCATCAACTGGATGAACTTACGCGCGGCGGTTTCATCTTTTGTACGGTCGATTAACTGTTGTTCGGCACCACAAAGTTCAGGGAATTCGGCAAGCAACACAGTTCCACCCAAAGCCACCAATAAATCAGACGTATAACCCACCGCAGGATTGGCGCTGATTCCGCTGAAACCATCGCTACCACCACATTTAACCCCCAAAACCAGTTTGCTTAATGGTGCTGCCTGACGTTCGATTTTATTGATCTCAGTTAAACCGATAAAGGTTTTTCTGATCGCTTCTTTCACCAATTGTTCTTCACTTTGCGATTGTTGCTGCTCGAATATGAATAGCGGCTTATCAAAATTTGGACTACGGTGTTTTAAGTCGTCCATAAAATCCTTAACCTGCAAATTCTGACAGCCTAAGCTCAATACCGTTACACCCGCAACATTGGGATGATCGGCATATGCGGCCAATAATTTACTTAATACAGCAGCGTCCTGACGGGTACCGCCACAACCACCCTGGTGATTTAAGAACTTAATGCCATCTACATTTTTAAAAACACGGTTGGTAGATGGATTTGCCAATCCGATAGAACCTGGATCAGCCTCTTCTAAAATCTCGCCGTTTTTATAAGCCTCAACCAGTTGGTGGGCATAAGATTTGTATTTATCGGTTACGGCATAACCCAGCTCGTTGTGCAAAGCCTCACGGATGACATCTAAATTGCGGTTTTCGCAAAAAACCGTTGGAATAAACAACCAGTAATTTGCGGTGCCTACACGGCCATCACTCCGGATATAACCGTTAAATGTCCTTCCTTCAAATTTAGAAACATCAGGGGCATGCCATTCGTAATGGTATGGACGGAATTCGTAAGGATCTGATGCATGTTTGGTATTTTCGGTATCCATTAAACCACCTTTAAGAATAAAGTGCTGCGCTTTGCCTACCAATACGCCGTACATAATAATGTGATCACCCACATTCATATCCTGCATAAAAAACTTATGCTTGGCCTGGATATCATCCTGTAAAATATATTCCTGTCCATCGTAAATCACGGTTTCACCTTTTGCCAGGTTTTGCAGGGCAACGAGTACATTATCGTTGGGATGGATTTTTAAAATTCTCGTAACCATTTTAAATTGTTCTTTCCGAATGCAAGTTACTTAAAGTTTCTTTTGCACCTTTATTTTGTAATAATTCAACATAAGATTTTACGGCTGCATTAAAGCCTGGGTAATTGTTCAGGTTTTTATCCCAAAGACGCCTGTCGCCAAGTGTATTGTCTACCACTGTTTCCGGGCTTTTCCAGTATTCGTATAAGATTTCAGCAAATTCATCCTGCACAGGATAGGTTTTTCCGTTTGCACTTGCAGCGTAGACATCGCCATCTTTGCTTACGTTCATGAAAAGAATGTAAGCCGCAACACCTAAAGCGGTAAGCTGAGGGACTTCATTTTTCAAAGCATAGTACCTTCTGATCAACGGCATGTTGCGCATCTGCATTTTTGAAGTGAAGTTTAGTGTAATGGCCTGCCACTGGTGCTCTAAAGCAGGATTGCTGAAACGATCGATCACACTTTCGGCAAAAGCAATCGCCTCTTCATAAGTAATATCTTCATTTACCACAACTGGTGCGATTTCATCTTTCATCAGTTTTAACACATTGTTCGCAAAATCTTCATTCGCCATGGCCTCTTTTACAGTATTAAAGCCTGCTAAAATCGCTAATCCGCAACTGATGGTATGCGTACCATTTAGCAAACGGAGTTTTAGCTCCTTAAATTTATCGATTGAGGGAACAATAGAAACCCCCTTATCTGCTTTTGCAAAGGATAAAATTTCCTTCACTTTTTCGCTTGATGATTCGATCGCCCAAAGCCTGAAGGGTTCGGCCATGATCATCAGTTCATCTTCGTAACCCAGCTCATTTTCAATTGCTCTTTGTTCTGCCTCTGGAAGTTTACCAGGTACAATTCTGTCTACCAAAGTTTTACAAAAATGGTTGGCTGTTTTTAACCAGTTTTCAAAATCCCAGCCCAACTTGTTCTGGATCGCAAGATCCAATAAGATTTCTTTTAACTTATCGGCATTATCGCTGATTAATTCAGTCGGTACGACCACCATTCCGCTTTCAGCAGAACCCTTAAAGGCTTTATATCTTTCGTGCAGGAAGGCCAATAATTTACCCGGATAGGATTGCGGAGGATTATCGGTAATCTTATCTTCACTTTTAACGATCCCAACTTCGGTGGTGTTCGAAATTACGACCTGCATTTCAGGTTGATGGGCGGCTTTTAAAATCTCAGCCCAATCTTGTGAAGCCGATAACACACGGCTGATGGAGGCGTTGATTGAATTTTCTTCCACATGATTACCATCTTCAATGCCTTTTACACAAAGGGTGTATAGGTTGTCCTGTTTCGAAAATGCATCCGCACCGCCTTTTGAGGTCGATTTAACCACTAAAATACGGCCATTGAAAATGCCTTTTTGATTGGCCCTATCGATAAAATAATCCGGCAATCCACGCAATAAAACACCTGTTCCAAACTGGATTACTTTTTCAGGCAAGGTCAAAATTTCATCACTTGGTTTGCTAACCTTTTCGCCGTTAATGTTTGCTAAATTCTCTTTGTTTAAAATCATGGTAATGTTCTTTAACCACTAAGGCACAAAGGCACAAAGTGTGATTCATAATTATCCGTTCTGACGAATTATACTTTTATTTATTTTCCATTAGTGCTTAACCACTTCGGGTATTCTTTTTCAATTAATTTTTGCCCCCAGTTGCCATACCAGGCATAACCGTTTCTTCTTTCGGGACTTAGTTCTTCCAGTTTTGTTTTAATCGTATTGTCCCGGTCGCCGAAAAGCGGGGTGTTTTTCTCCAGGTCGTAAAATCGTGCCCAGGTGATGCTCGTGTTATCGGCAACCAAGGCTGAAACATTTTTATTCCGATCGAAGCGGTAACCCACAATTTTATAGGCATCAAACCATTTTACGGCTGCCGCAATTGATTTTTTTAATTCTGGTGAAGGATTTTTAAGTCTCATCAGGAAACGCACGATACCTGCCGATTCGCTTGTACTTAACGAAGCCGGTTCAAATGCCCTTGCTTTGGCAGGCAACATCGAATCTTTATCATATTGGGCGGCCCAAATGGTTAGCGATCCATTCTGCTTCACTTGCGTTTTAATGATACAATCGACACCTTTTTTTATGGCATTTTCGGCTTTTTTAATGTAAGCTGGATTCACTACCTCAAAATCATTTTCCTGAGTGGCAATATCCTGTAAGATATTGAGTACGTTGATCATGGCATCATCATTATAGGTAATTTCTGAGCGGTACAAAGCTTTATCAGGATAATACTGTGGCCAGCCCCCATTTGCATACTGAGCGGTTAAAATATAATCCAATCCCTTTTCTGCCGCTGTTAAATAGGCTTTGTTCTGTGTTTTTTTATAGGCCTGAACAAGGTATGCCACTTCTCTGCTGGTGGCCTTGTTATCGAATGTGGCATGCAGATCTTTAGTCGCTTTTATCCTGACCAAAAGCTCCGGTGTGAGGCTTGCGCTATAGTTCACCACGCTTTTATCTTCCAATTGTTTCGGCCAGCCGCCATTGCCCAATTGATACACCAGCATTTTATCTGCGGTAGAATCAGCTGGCTGTTGCGCATAACACGATAGCATTAGGGTGCTACAGATCAGGGTTAACCATATCTTTATTTTCATCATTTATATTTCTTTGTTTTTTGCCACGTAGGTACCGATTAACACTGAGAAATTCTTTTACGTGGCCAATATCAAATTATCTGAGTCATCCTATTATCTGTGGTTAAATCTACTTCTTTCCTGGAACCTGTTTAATCAGCCAGTTTACCAGATCATTCGTTGCCTTAAAATTTTCAAATTCAGCAGGCAATTTTCTTCCATCGATGTACTCATTGTAAAACCACGGATCCCCAACAGCGAAAACTGTTCCCTTGCCATATTTTGCTGTTGCGATGACCACATCACCTTTATCAGTTAGGGCAGAAACCGCAGGACTTTTGGCTACAATCGTCGAAATCTCTTTGATGTAAACTTTCCCGGCTGTTCTAAAAATTGAGTTGCCTGCCGGGATATTTACCGCACCTTGTTCAAAATTCGCACCCTGAACTTTGTTGCGGCTATCTTCGTTAAAATGGATACCAAACATTTCGGGCAATACATTGAATTTTGAGATTTCGCAGTTGCCTGCATCATTTAATAACAGTACCAAAACACCACCTGCTTTTACCCAATCACTGATCTGTTTGGCATGTGTGGTATTCATAAAGTTTGGATTCGCTGTTTCTTTCTCCGTATCAGGATCTACAATAATATAAATATTACTTCCTTTTAAGTTTGACGTTGTTGGCGCTGTTTTAAGGGTAGCGGTTTTTACGCCTGCATCGTTAAATACTTTTCCAAATAGTGAAAATCCATTGTTATCATCTTCTTCCCAAACATAATGGAAAGGGATTTTATCTCCGGTAGGGCCAGTTGTGTATTCATTATTGAAAAAATTATCGACAGTAACAGTTAAACCCTTGCCCGGTTTTGGCAGCATATCAGTTTCCATCTCGGCAGCAGCGCAAACAAATGCGCCCATGCCTTTCGGATCGTTGGTGATTACTTTTTCGCTGATGTAGTAATCGAAACTGCCATCGCGGTATTTAGGCTTTCCACCCAGGCCCGATACCGAAACGGTTTTGGTCAGGTTAATTCTTTCATTTCCTGCCTGTTCAACAAATTCTTTCTTTAACCCGGCATAGCCTTTATTCGCAGCAGCCATAAATGATGGTGCTAACCAACCTTTGCGTACGCCCTTGGCTAAACCATATACAAACATGCTTGATGCCGAACTTTCCAGATAGTTGCCTTTTCTGGTGGGCATATCTAAAATATCAAACCAAGCACCCGATTTCGGATCCTGGTATTTTACCGCAGCAGTTGCCGTACGGTTTAAAATGGCTAATAGTTCCTTTCGCTGTGGATGACCGGCTGGAAAATTATCCAGTACATCTACCAAAGCCATAATATACCAGCCCATTGCCCTGCCCCAGAAATTTGCTGAAAGGCCTGTTTTTTTATCGGCCCATTGCTCTGTTCTGCTTTCATCATAACCATGATAAAGTAATCCGGTCCTGGCATCGCGGGCATTCTTTTCCATCAGGATAAACTGCTTGGCAATATCATCGAAAGCAGCATCTTTTTTCATCAGCTTCGCATACTCCGCATAAAAAGGTTCACCCATATACAATCCATCCAGCCACATCTGGTTGGGGTAAATTTTCTTATGCCAAAAGCCGCCCTCTTGTGTACGTGGCTGTTTTTGTAGCTGATCGTATAATTTAGTAGCCGCTAACAGGTATTTCTGCTGTCCGGTAACTTTGTACAATAACAATAATGAACGGCCATTCTTGATGTTATCGATATTAAAATCTTCTGGTTTATAGGTAGTGATATTTCCCTCCTTATCTAAATAAGCGTCCATTGAACTTTGGATGTATTTAAAATATTTTCCATCTCCTGTATTGCGCCAAACCACTGCAGCGCCTTCTAAAACTACCCCCATATCATACGACCATCTTGGTCCTTTTGGCCCCTTTAATACCGTGGTATCCTGCCAAAGCTTTTCCATCGCAGTGAGGGTTAACTGTTCTGATAATTTTTTTTGGGCAAATCCACTTTGTGATAAAATGGAAAAACCAATGAGGGCAACCACTGTATATAGAATTGATTTCTTCATGTTGTTATTTTGAAATTTCCAATGCTTTTTTATCAACTTCCGTTGCCAGTAACGAAGCTGTTTTTGCCTTGGTAACATCTGTTCCCGTAATTTTTACACCTTTTGATTTTTCACCGCTTACATCAAACAGCACTTTACTGTTAACCGGGTAGGTGAGCTTGGTAATATTGATATCCGAGCCATTCCGGATCATCACAACCGGACTGGTATCTTCGGTAATCACATTTACATTCTTCAGGAAAATTCCTGCAGCCTCAATAATTTCAATTCCTTTTTTAGCTTTTATCGTTACGTTTTCGAGGTGGATGTCTTTGATGTTCATCTCCGGTAGTCCCCTGAAAAATATAGCTTTCCCGGCACCATTAGCCACTACATCTTTAATATAAAAGTTTTTAAACTGAGGCGTAGCTTCGGTAACCGGAACAGTTACGGTTTTGATCGCTTCACGTTTTTCGCCAGCCAGAGGCACCGGATCAACGGCAGCATAATACATATCGAACAAAATCGCTTCACCAGGAATATCGATCATATTGATATTGTTGATGTAAATATTTTCGACCACACCACCACGGCCACGGGTAGTTTTAAAGCGTAATCCGATGTCGGTACCGATAAATGAGCAGTCGTACACCCAGATGTTTTTCGCCCCACCACTCATTTCACTACCGATTACGAAACCACCATGTGCATGGTAAACCACATTATTTCTTACAATTACATTTTCTGTAGGCACGCCACGTTTGCGGCCTGCTTCATCTCTTCCCGATTTAATACAGATCCCATCATCGCCAACATCAAAGGTGCTGCCTTCAATTAGTACGTTTTTACACGATTCTACATCAACACCATCTCCATTCTGTGCAAACCAGGGATTTTTTACCTGTAAATTTCTTAGGGTTAAATCTTCACACAATAAAGGATGTAAATTCCATGCCGGTGAATTTTGAAAGGTAACACCCTCTAAAAGTATTTTTTTACAGCCCGTTAAAACCAATAAATTCGGACGGAGGAAATCTTTGATATCCTCATAATCCGCAGCTGTTCTACCAGCTACAATTACACCTGCGTTTTTTGTGTTGGAACCTTTAACTGTTTTTTCAGATGGGTACCACATTTTTCCATCTGTACTCACTATGCCACCTGATGCCACCAGGGTTTTCCACTGTGTTTCGGTGAGTTTATCTTTTTTAACCATACGCCAGGCACCGCCGTTACCATCAATAATACCTGTTCCTGTAATGGCGATGTTTTCAAGGTTGAGCCCCGAAATCGGGCTCTGGTTCCGCCACGCAGGCTGACCTTCCCAGTTCCCCTGAACAAGTCTGTATTGATTAAAATCGTCGGTAAACTGAAGGATCGCGTCGCGTTTTAAATGGAGGTTCACATTGCTTTTTAATTCGATTGGGCCAGTTAACCACAGGCCGGAGGGAATTAATACCACACCACCACCTTTTTGACTTACAATCGCAATGGTTTTATTGATACTTTGCGTATTTAAAGTAATACCATCTCCCTTTGCCCCTAAGCTCACGATACTTGTGGTATCTCTTTTAAATTTAACCTGCTGAATAAGGGGTAAGCTTAGCTTTTTTTGCGCCATGGCAGAACTTGCTGAAAATAAAACAAAGCAGGTCAGAGTTATTTTAATACGAGATAAACTACCAAAAATGTGTTTCATTATTTGCGCTGTTAAATTATACTTGGTTATTGTAATAACAAGTGTACGTTGTTTGCATGTAATATAGAAGAGAAATCTATGCAATCGTTGCCGGAACTTAAAGCAAAAAAGAACCTTATACAAGGTACTTAATAACTGTATATCAAACACTTAACACAACTATTTTACCTCCGGATCCCACCCACGGAAAACGTTTTCCAAAATATAAGCCTTATACTCCTCATCTGTTAATTGGTGCGACCAGTTTGCCCTGTTTTTTGGATCGCCCCCCTTTCCGGTATTTTTATATTCAGCATAATAAGCCGTTTTTTCGTTGCTTTCTTTTCCCCAGTTGTTCCAGCCTTCGGGGCGGATAACATCTGGTAGCTCACAGTTGAGATAAGCGACTTTTGCGTAAGGCCTCCATGGACGGCCCAAATAAAAACTATTGGCAGGAGCATCTCCCTTGATTTTGCATTTATTGAATACATAACCAAATTTTGTAGTATCGGCAGTTGAAGCAGCAGTAATATAGCCCGCCTTTTTGCAATAAATAGTACAGCTTTCGAACCAGGCGGTAGAAGCACCAAAAATGAAATCGACGGTTCCTTCTATATAACAGTTTTGATAATACTGACGGTTACTGCCTCCATAAGTGTAAAGTGTATCCTGAAAGCCCAGGAACCTGCAATTGGTGAAAATCAGTTTATCGCCACCTGCCCAAACCGCCACCGCCTGGCCTACCGGACCAGAGGAGTTTTCGAAGGTAATGTTCTCAGCAGAAAAACCTTCACCATAAATATAAAAGCTGGAGGAACCTGAAGTGCCTTTTTCTTCGCCAAAAGTATTTTTCTTCCGGGCATAATCATCATAGGTTAAAATCGTTTCATTTAAACTTTCGCCAATAAACTTTACATTCTTTTTAGAGGCGGCCAACACCAGCTTCTCTTTGTAAGTGCCTTTTTTAATAAAAATTATGGTTGTTTTATTCCTAAAATCAGGCACCGCATTGATGGCTTCCTGCACGGTTTTAAAGTTCCCGCTTCCATTGGCAGCTACCACAAAATCGGGTTTAGCCTCAAAGGCACCTGCTGCGAATGAAATCGCTAAGAGAAAGAACAAAATGCTCACTTTCATATTCATTTGGTTAGGCTTAAATTAAAATCGGCCACGTAAAAGTGTAAACTTCGTAACGCAGCCGTGTTTTAAAATATATGATGAACAATTTTAAACATTAATATCCATCAGAAAGAAATTTTTGTAAGATTAAACATTGCAAACGATGTCGGGAACGATTGCACAATAACCATTTGACTTAAAATAAAAAAAGGCTTAATCTTGTTGGGAGGAGAATTTGATAAAATACACCTGGCAATCCTTGAGCTTGTTAAGTACCTGTTTTAAATTTCGTCAAAGACGTTTCGACTAATGTTCCGATTTCCTGAGAGGTTCAATGTAAAAAATACGAGGTAAATTACAGATAGGAGATAGTCTCCGATCATAAGCCCCATACAGGATTAGCTTTGCTGAACACTTCGTGGTTCCCCCCTGCGCGGGTAATGACGTAAAATAAAAAAATAACTGACCAAATATTAAAAAAACATCGCTGCAAGATGAAATATCTATACCCTTCAATCCTGATTTTAAGTCTTGGTATAAATGTCTTTGCACAACAAGTGCCAAAAAGCCCATACGTTTCTAAAGTATGGGTAGCTGACCAGGGCAATGGAACCTATAAAAACCCGGTAATCAATGCCGATTATTCTGATCCCGATGCCATCCGCGTAGGAGATGATTTTTATATGATTGCCTCCAGTTTTGATGCGATACCCGGATTGCCGATTCTACATTCAAAAGACCTGGTGAACTGGCAACTCATTGGCCATGCGTTAAAACGCCAGCCCCCATTCGGGCATTTCGAAAAAACACAGCATGGCAATGGCGTTTGGGCGCCTGCTATCCGATACCACAATGGCCAATTTTACATCTATTATCCCGACCCTGATTTTGGCATTTACTTCACCAAGGCTAAAACAATAACCGGAGAATGGTCTGCTCCTAAATTGGTCGCAGCAGGTAAAGGATTGATCGATCCCTGCCCATTTTGGGATGAAGATGGCAAAGCTTATCTGGCTTATGCCTATGCAGGCAGTAGAGCAGGAATTAAAAGTGTGCTGGCGATTATGCCATTAACTTATGATGGCTCAAAAGCTTCAGAAACAGGCCACATTGTTTACGATGGCCACGAACTTGATCCGACGATTGAGGGACCAAAATTTTACAAGCGTAATGGTTATTACTATTTATTTGCGCCAGCAGGAGGAGTTTCTACAGGCTGGCAATTGATATTAAGGAGCAAACATATCTATGGTCCATACGAAAGAAAGGTAGTGATGGACCAGGGGAAATCTTCCGTGAACGGCCCACATCAAGGTGCCTGGGTAAACACACAAACCGGCGAAGATTGGTTTTTGCATTTTCAGGATAAGGATGCTTATGGCCGTGTGGTGCATCTACAACCTATGAAATGGATAAACAACTGGCCTGTGATCGGGATTGATGCAGATGGCGATGGAAAAGGCGAACCGGTTAATACCTACAAAAAACCAAATGTAGGGAAGATTCATCCTATAGCAACTCCGTTGGAGAGTGATGAGTTCGGATCATCAAAATTAGGCTTGCAATGGCAGTGGCAGGCAAATCCACAACCTACCTGGTTATTTACCGATGCGGATAGAGGGTTGTTAAAACTATATACGGCAAAAGTTCCTGATGAGGCTAAAAATCTTTGGGATACTCCAAATCTGTTGATGCAGAAATTTCCGGCTGATGAGTTTATGGCTACCACAAAACTCTTGTTTAAACCCAATCCAAAATTGGAAGATGAAAAAACGGGCCTGTTGGTAATGGGACGAAGTTATGCACAGATCAACATCAAGAGTAAAAAAGACGGATTATATCTGATGTATGGTGTTTGCCAAAACGCCGACAAGGGGAAAGCGGAGAATGAAAAAGAAATTGCCAGGCTGAAATCGGGTATGGTTTATTTCAGGGTCAAAGTTTCTATTGGAGCAAAATGCCAGTTTAGTTATAGTGAGGATGGGTTTAACTTCATCAATGTTGGCGATGAGTTTCAGGCAACTGCCGGGCAGTGGATCGGTGCAAAGATGGGATTATTTGCCATTAGAGAAACACAGACAAACGATTCGGGAATTGCAGAATATGATTGGTTTCGTGTACAGGCTTTAAAATAATCGCGATAATAATTTTACCACCAAGGCAGAGGATTTCGGAATCTAACTTGGTGCCTTAGTGGTTAAATTAAGCGACGATTTATCCTACCATCACTTTAGCGGTAATCGCTAATCTGTTCCATGCATTGATGGTTACAATAGCCATAATAATCTGTGCCAGTTCCTGCTCGCTGAAAAAGCTTGCCGCCTTTTGATAAACAGCGTCGGATACGTGATTGCTGATTAAAGTTACCTGTTCTGTTAAAGCCAAAACGGCCTGTTCCTGCTCAGTAAAAATTGTTGTTTCCCTCCATGCGTTTAACAGATACAAACGTTTCTCGGTTTCACCAATTTTACGGGCATCGGTAGAGTGCATATTCAAACAGAATGCACAGCCGTTAATTTGAGAGGCACGCATTTTAATCAGTTCTAAAAGGATCGGGTCCAACTTGCTGGTTGATAAATATTTCTCTAAACCATACATGGCCTGATATGCGGCAGGTTCTACTTTTGGGATATCAATTCTACTTTCCATTTTATTTGTTTTTTGATTACGATGTAAAGTTCGGTATCCTAAAAATCAAAAAACTTAATGTAGTTTAAGAAATGAATCGCTAACAACAAAGGGCACATTTTTTTGCCCCGGAAGCACGAATCTTATAGTGGGTAGCACAGCAAATATGTTGTTGTTTTTGCCACGGAAACACAGAAAGCATGGATAAATATAGTATGGGTATTGAAAAAGAAATGATCTGTGAGGCGACAGAACATGAACATCCTCTGTGTTTAACCTGTGCTTCCGTGGCTTTATATAGTAAACTATTTCTTTGCCCTGATCTTACTCAAAAACTCTGGGGTAAAGCCGAGATAGGAAGCCAGCATATACTGTGGCACACGCTGCACAAATTCAGGGAACAAACTGTTAAAATGACGGTATCTTTCTTCGGCAGTCTGGCTGTACAGGAATTTTATCCTTCGCTGCGAGGCTTGATGGTTTTTTTGCAGGATCAGCCTGAAATATCTTTCCAGTTTGGGCAGTTTACGGAACATATCATCATAATGATGGTGCTCAATGGCAATTACTTCTGTGGCTTCTGCCGCCTGGATATACAATTCGGACGGGTTTTGAAACAGAAAACTGGTGAGATCTGTAATCCACCAGTTTTCGATGGCAAACTGCGTGGTTTGTTCAGCACCTTTAATATCAATAAAATAGAGCCTCAAACAACCTTTTACCACAAAGTAATTGGCCCTGCAGGTTTGTCCTTCTTCCAATAAAAAGCTTTTCTTTTTAACCGGAAAAGATTTGAGCAATGGTGCAAGAATTTCCTGTTCATCGTTACTCAAATCTATAAATCTATTGATGTGGCTATAAAGTGCACTATACATTATTATGCTATTTAATACGCTAAAATAGGCATAATTATAAGAATGAAATATACCGCGTTAAAGTGAAAAAGCCTTATATATCGGATGCGCGTATTCGCCCCAGTTCTTCATTGCGCCTAATAGTATCGCTTTTAAACCTTTATTATCGGTGGGTTTTCCTTTTGTAGGTGGCACTAAGTCTTTCTCTGGTACCGCTACTTCAGTCACTTTTGTGGCAAACCAGGTTACATTTTCATGTGGCAGCGCTAAACCTAAAATCATGCCCGGTAACCCGGTAAAAGATTCAGGACCGCCCGAAACGGCTATCTGGTTCGAATAATAAGCCACCACATAAACCGAGTCCATAATAATGGCATTTGCCCTCCGGCAGTCGTAACCGGCGATTTCCCTTGTTTCGTCGGTAATTTTCCAGTTGATCTTACGCACACTATCCTTCACCAGATAAGTATCCTCGTACACACTCTTTTGCGTGGTACTGCTCTGCTGATCGAAATTTGTAGCGATGGTATTTTTTAGATCAGCCAGCACATCAGTAGATAGCCAGTTGTTGTTCATTGTTTCTTCTACCTTTTGCCATTTATACAGGCTTTTATCCTTGGTAAAACTCAGTGTGCTTTTAGCTGCTTTAAACTGAGGGCTATTCTTTTTATACTGATCAAAAGCATCGTTCATGTAGGTTTCATTGTCCTTATTGATCTTCTTTTTAATGATGGCATACATATTTGATCTTTTCTCAAATTCAATTACCCCATTTTGAACGAAGTGTACATTTTGGGCAAAAAGATCGCTGCTGATGAAAATAACAGCAAAAAGGATGATATATTTTAGTGTAGTTTTCATGATAAATTATTTTTGTGTTTTAATGCCGCCGCCCATTTTGCTGAAATCCCATGATAGTGAGAACATGAAATACCTTTGAATCGTAGTGTAACTGCTCTGACTAATGGTAGTATTTGATGCCGAACGGTCGAAACCAACATTTTGGTTTAAAATATCGTTTACACTTAACGAAAATTTCAGGTTTTCTGATTTGAAGAACTTTTTGGTTAGAGCCGCATTCCAGATAAAACGTTCAAAGCTTTCGGTAAGCACCTGTGTTTTTCCATTGTACTGATAATCACCATCTGTAGAAATTTCGATTTTCCCTGGTAACTGCACATTTCCTGATATATAACCGGCTAATCCCCATCCATCGCTGTTGCGGCCCACACTTACCCTGCTCATGTTATAGGTTGGACCAAAGCGGGAATAAAAACTATAACTTTTCTCTTTATATTTCGAAATGTTAAGTCCGCCACCGTATGTGTAGTTTTTGGTATTGTTTAAGTTCCGAATAAGATCTGTCGTAATAAAATTATACGAAGAACTCCCGTTGGCATCAATATTTAAACCAATGTTCATATCCAGCAAGCTTATTTTTCTACTGATCTGACCATATAGATAAAAGTTTGTCTGCATCTTATCGTTAAAGTTGACATATTTAAATGTACTCTTACCAACATTGTCTGTTGTTACATCGCTAATAATCGGATTTGAGGTAAAACTGTAAGAACCGCTCAGCCAGATCGACTGGTTGGTTAATACTTTATAAGAGTTATAATTCGCATTGATACTGCTTCTGAACGAAGGCCTTAAATCCTGGTTACCAACTACCACATTAAAGGGGTCATTATTTACCCTGACCGGCTGGAGCTGATCGAGCGATGGTTGGTTGGTATTTCCATTGTAACTAAGCCTGAACGACTTTTGCTGAGAAAAACGATATTGATAAGATGCCTGTGGCATATAGTTAACAAAGTTTCTTACATAAGTTCTGTTGTGGTAAACATCTTCCTGTTTAAAATTTACCCCGCTAAATTTAGAGCCGAAGTTGATTACCGTTTTGCCTTTTTTATAGTTGAAAATGGCACCCCCTTGATTGATGGTTTGGTTCAGCTCAAAATTATTACTGTAGAGCGTATCTAAAATATCGTAATCGCCGTTACCAGACTTATTAAATGATCTGCGGTCTGATTTTCCGTTCATCGAAGTCAACCCATAGTTTATAATTACCGTTAGCGTTTTTGAAAGTGGTTCGGTATAAGCTACGTTTAATTTGAAGGCATTATTGGTAATATCGTTAACCTTACGCTGGTTGGTAAGGCTATCTACTTTACCTGTTGAGGTTAAGCTGCTATTAAGCGAGTTTAAATATCCTTCGCTATTATTTTTATTGATAGACTGATTTAAGTTTAATGAAACCGTACGTCCTTTTTTCTTTAACTTCTTTGTAAGTAAAACATTCATGTTAAAATTCTGGTCATCTACCTCATTGCTTAAGGTTCTGTTTGATGAATTCAGAAAATTATTATTGCCATCGGTGGTTGAAGTTTTATAACTATTGGCCGTGTTACTTTTTTTCAAAGCCCCATCCACATTAACTTTCATGGTTAAAGTGGTATCGATTTTTATCTCATAGGTCGCATCCAGTTTTTGCTTAAACATATCGTTATCGTACGATTCGTCAGAAGTATTGTTCTGGATGCCTGATGATAAATTATTCTGGCTGATCGAATTTCTGTCCCCTTTCACCCTGATCGATCCGATTTTGTAATTGGTATTTAACGATTCTTTGTCTTTATTCCACTTATTGTCGAAATGCAAACCACCCGTTCTGGCCACAGGTAAACCCTGTCCGTTGTAGCGCCCGTCATAGCTGTCGAAATCGTCTCCGCCGCCGTAGCTAAAATACATCCCACCATCATCCGTCATCGTCATCCCGCCAGATCCACCATATTTATCGCGATCGTCCCAGCCTAAACCTACCGTTCCGTTATTGCCCAAGATACCGTAAGCAGAGAATTTCTTTTTGCCCCAGAATTTATTGAACATGGCCTGTCCCTGGTAAAAATCCCTGGTACCATAACCGCCCTGTACCTTACCAAAATAACCGTTCTTTTTATCTTCCTTAAGTTTAATATTCAGGGTTTTGGTTTTCTCGCCATCATCAATTCCGGTGAAACTTGCCTGATCGCTGGCTTTATCGTAAAGCTGAACCGATTCTACCATATCGGCACGGAGATTTTTGGTTACAAGCGTGGGGTCATCACCAAAAAACTCCTCACCATCTACCAATACCTTTGGTACGGTTTTACCTTGTGCGGTAATTTTACCGTCTTTATCTACCTGAAAACCCGGAAACTGCTTAATCAGGTCTTCAACTTTCGAATTTGGCTCGATATTATAGGCTTTGGGGTCAAACTCAGTAGTATCACCCTTAATTTTGATGGCAGTCCTGTTCCCCTTAATAATGACATCAGCCAGGATTTTTGCCATTCCGGTGAGGTTGATCTTTCCGTAATCTTTAATCTGGGTAGTAGAATCAAGTGTAAAATGATCTACAAAGTCCGCATATTTTGGATAGGACACCAGTAAGATGAACTTTCCATTTTTAATGCCGGTGAGTTCGAAAGAACCATTTTCTGCAGTTCTGGTAAATTTTACCAGTGTAGAATCTTTTGCGTTTAAAACGGCAACCGAAGTACCCGATAAAAGGGTTGTCGATGCCGTGTCAATCGTTCGGCCTTTAATCGTATGGAGGTTCTGTGCTTTCGAATAGGAGGAAATAAAAACAAGAAAGCACAACGAGAGTAATAGACGTTTCATAGAAGGATTTGGTTTTGTTTTCCGAAGATAAAACTAATCCGTTAGTTATTGGTAATGGTTTAACCTTTTTTAACATTATTACTTAATAGTCAGTATATCTTGTTATTTCCGACCATGCGATCAACCTGTTTTCGTATAGGTTATTTTGGCATTCGTCGATAAATACAATCGCATGGTATAATAGTAGCTAAAAGGCTGAAACGTTTTACACAGATCGTCGTCTTAATTACAAAACCACCTAATAATTAGGGATTTAAAAAAAGATCTATAAAACATAAAATATTAAAGTCATGAAAACTTCTATTAAAAACTTATTCGCAGCTGCATTGGTAATGGTTACCTTAAGTAGCGCAACAGTAGTGGCAAATGCTACAGAAAACAATGCAAACTATACTGCTTTAACCAAGGTGAAAAA
Organism: Pedobacter humicola; assembly: GCF_056490705.1. Lineage (NCBI taxonomy): Bacteria > Pseudomonadati > Bacteroidota > Sphingobacteriia > Sphingobacteriales > Sphingobacteriaceae > Pedobacter > Pedobacter humicola. The sequence continues at coordinate 68,486 of NZ_JBWJIG010000018.1, forward strand.
CATCAGCAAAATTGTGGTATCAGGAAACGTTAAATTGATCCTGGTTCAGGATGCCAAAGAAAGTGTTGAAGTTTACGATCAATACTATACTAAAAATGCTTTGGTTCAACAACAGGGTGCCGAACTTAGAATCAGTTCCTTTGAGAAAAATACCTTAACGGTAATTGCCCATGTGAATAACCTAACCAGTATTGAAGCTCAAAACACCGCAACAGTAACTACTGCCGGAGACTTCTATTTATTAAACTTAAGTATTGTTTTAGGTGATGATGCCTCAGCTGATATGAATGTGAATGCTGTTAACCTCACCACAGATGTAAAAGATTCAGCATCCTTAAAGCTTGAAGGCTCATCAGAAACCCATGTATCCATTAGCGGCATAGCGTCTAAAATTGAAACCGGCAAATTTACTGCTCAGGCAAATTGTATTAAATGGGTTGCCAAATCTGCAACAGCCAGCAACAATACATCGAGATATGAAGATTTGCCAGTAGATTTATTAGCAAAACTATTCTAACTCCATCATATATTTTACCCAAAAGGGTGCTGAATTTAATATTCAGCACCCTTTTTTTATTTTTGTCGTCATTGCGATAAGGCTTCTTCTGCCTAACGAAGAAATCCTACACATGTGGGTTATTAACTGTCGCATTAAGATTGCTTCGTTATGCTTCCCTCAATAACGATTCCTCTATAAATCAAATTTTATACCTTGTGCCAACGGCAAAGTATTCGAATAATTGATCGTATTGGTTTGCCTGCGCATATAAGCCCTCCAGGCATCCGATCCGCTTTCCCTGCCACCACCTGTTTCTTTTTCGCCACCAAAAGCGCCACCAATTTCAGCACCGGAAGTACCGATATTAACATTTGCGATACCGCAATCGGATCCTTTGGCTGAGAGGAACTGTTCTGCTTCCCTTAAATTTAAGGTCATAATGGCTGATGATAATCCTTGCGGCACTCCGTTTTGCAAGGCAATGGCTTCGTCTAGTGTTTTATATTTAATCAAATATAAAATCGGCGCAAATGTTTCGTGCTGAACGATTTTAAAATCATTCTGAACTTCAGCAATACAAGGTTTCACATAACAGCCACTTGCATAGGCATCGCCGGATAAAACACCACCTTCTACTACAAAATTCCCACCTTCAGCCTTGCATTTTGCTATCGAATCTAAATAGGCTGCAACCGCATCCGTATCAATCAATGGCCCAACATGATTGTTTTGATCTAAAGGATCGCCAATGCGTAATTGTCCGTACGCTTTTACCAGTTTAGCAGTGAAAGCATCATATACGCTTTCATGGATGATCAATCTCCGGGTAGAAGTGCAACGTTGCCCTGCGGTGCCCACCGCGCCAAATACAGCGCCGATTAAACTCATGTCCAGATCAGCATGTTCCGAAATAATGATGGCATTATTGCCACCCAATTCCAGCAAACTCTTTCCTAAACGGGCACCAACCGCAGCACCAACAGCTTTACCCATCCGGGTAGATCCTGTTGCAGAAATCAATGGAATACGACCATCATTCGTCATTAATTCGCCTACTGTTCTATCACCTAAAATTAAATTGCAAACGCCTTCAGCTATATCATTATCTTTAAAAACCTTTGCAATAATATGTTGACAGGCAATAGCTGTTAAAGGTGTTTTTTCTGATGGTTTCCAGATGCAAACATTACCACAAACCAGCGCCAATGCGGTATTCCAGCTCCAAACCGCTACCGGGAAATTAAACGCAGAAATAATGCCTACAATCCCAAGCGGATGCCACTGCTCGTACATGCGGTGACTTGGCCGTTCGCTGTGCATGGTTAAGCCATACAACTGCCGCGATAAACCCACGGCAAAATCGCAGATATCGATCATCTCCTGCACTTCTCCAAAACCCTCCTGTAAACTTTTCCCCATTTCGTAAGAAACCAGTGTACCCAGTGCATCCTTATTTTCACGTAAGGCATCCCCAAACTGACGCACAATTTCCCCTCTTTTGGGGGCTGGAACCGTACGCCATTCCTTAAATGCCGATTGTGCTTTTAACACCACCGCTTCGTAATCCGCACTGCCCGCAACTTTTCCCGTAGCAATCAGTTGACCATCAACAGGAGAAAAACTTTCCAAAGTATCTGTATTCGATTCCCCTCCCCAGATCCTACCTGTACTGTATGCTGCATTGCTGGCTTTAATGCCCAATTTGTTTAAAATGGATTGAATATCTGTAGTCATATCTGTAACGATTTACACAAAAAAACAAAAAAATAACAGAAAGGAGGTTAGATTTAAGGTCTTTAATTCTCATAATCTTTAATATCTTGCTTTAAAGTTAATTAAACGAAAAAAAGCTACCCGTTATCAAAAGCATGAAGAATATTAAACTACTACTCATATTTTTTTTAGGTTTCAGTTTTGTGCTACATGCTCAAACGAAAAAGGTTACCAATACTCTTTTATGGGAAATTTCGGGCAATGGCTTAAAAAAGCCTTCCTATTTATTCGGCACCCACCATTTAATCCGTAAAAAATTTGCGGATACGATGAAGGTCTTGCAGGAAAAATTAAACCTGGCCGATGCTGTAGTTGGTGAAATGATAACGGACAGCAGCACTCAAGAGAAGATGGGGCCATTTTTAATCATGAAAAACACCACACTAGATAGTTTATTAACAAAAACAGAATACAAAGAGGTAGAAGGTTATTTTAAAAGCAAACAACCGGATTTTGAATTAAAACAACTGAACAATTTTAAGCCTGCCATGATATCCTTAATGATCACGTTATTCGATAATCCAGACTTAATGGATAATGTAGGAAAGGAAGGAATGGATGATGGCTTTCAGCATGAGGCCAAAAAAAATGCAAAACCAGTATATGGATTAGAAACAGCCGAGTACCAGGCCTCCCTTTTATTCGATAATGATCTTCAGAATCAAAAAAAAGCTTTGCTAAAAGCTGTTAGAGAAGTTGATAAAAGCAAACTTAAAATGGAAGAACTAAAATCCGGTTATCTACATCAGGATATGGATAAACTTACAAAACTATTTAAGATCCAGGATGAAGAATCTAAAGAATTTATGACCGAACTCTTAAAAAACCGGAATAAAAGATGGCTGGATCAGCTGCCGGCCATGATGCAAAAGCAATCACTGTTTATCGCGGTAGGTGCCGGGCATTTAGTAGGCGATGAAGGCTTAATAAAAGGCCTGCAGGCAAAGCATTATATTTTAAAACCAATTGCAACGAACTAAAAAAAAGTAGATTACATTTGAGCTTTTAATTATCACAATTCTTAATATCTTGCTTTTAAAGATAACAGACTTATTAAATCTTAAAAAATGAATAAAAAATTTATGGCCTGTGGCGTAATTTTGGCTTCAGCTTTTATGGCAAATCCACTTTTCGCACAGGAACAACCGGTAGAAAAATCAAACAACCTAAGTGTGTACCGCGTAACGGCAACCAAGGTTAACGACCTGGTTCATACCAAACTTGATGTATCTTTCGATTACGCAAAGCGCTACCTGTACGGAAAAGAATGGCTTACCTTAAAGCCGCATTTTTATGCTACGGATTCGTTAACGCTCGATGCACAGGGTATGGACATTAAAACCGTTGCTTTGGTTGGCGCAAAAGGAAATACACCGCTTAAATATGTTTACAATGACAATAAACTTTATATCACATTAATTAAAAAATATACGAATGCCGAAAAGTACACCGTATATATTGCCTATACCGCAAAACCGGATGAGCTGAAGGTGAAGGGAAGTGCAGCCATCACCGATGCAAAAGGCCTGTATTTCATCAACCCCGATGGTACGGATAAAAACAAACCCACTCAGATCTGGACACAGGGCGAAACCGAATCATCGTCTGCATGGTTCCCTACCATTGACAAACCCGATCAGAAAACTACAGACGAAATTTCGATGACCGTAAAATCGAAATACACTACGCTTTCTAACGGAAAACTGGTGAGCCAGAAAGCCAATGCAGATGGAACCAGGACAGATACCTGGAAAATGGATCTGCCACATTCACCATACCTGTTTATGATGGCCGTGGGCGAATTTAAAGTAACAAAAGACACCTATAAGGGTAAAGAAGTGAGTTATTACCTGGAACCAAAATTTGCGCCCTACGCAAAGCAGATTTTCGGAAAAACGCCTGATATGATCCAGTTTTATAGCAATTTACTTGGCGTAGATTATCCATGGAACAAATATTCGCAAGTGGTGGCCAGAGATTACGTTTCGGGCGCAATGGAAAACACCTCAGCAACCTTACATGGCGAGCAGGTACAAAAAACAGATCGTGAACTGTTAGATGGCAACGAAGAAGGAACCATCGCTCACGAACTTTTCCACCAATGGTTTGGTGATTACGTTACTGCAGAGTCATGGTCAAACCTAACCATGAACGAATCTTTTGCCACCTTTGGCGAAGTCATCTGGCACGGGCACGATGCTGGCCAGGATGCGGAAGATAAGTCGCGTTACGATAAACTGCAATCCTACATTGGTTCGACTAAAAAGGGGGAGAGCCCGGTTTTGGCGCGTTTCTATTATGGCGATAAAGAAGACATGTTCGATAACATCAGTTATGCCAAGGGATCAATCATTCTGTATGCACTGAAAAACCAGATGGGCGATGCAGCTTTTTTTAAATCGCTTAACCGTTACCTTACCACCAATGCCTTTAAAAATGGCGAAACACATCAATTGCGCTTAGCGATGGAAGAGGTTACCGGTAAAGATTGGAGCCCTTATTTTAACCAGTGGTATTACGATGGCGGTCACCCGATTTTAAGCATCGATTATGGCTACGAAAACGGTAAAGCCACCATTAAAGTGAAACAGACTCAGGATTCGAGCGTTCAGACTTTCATTTTACCGATCAAAATTGACATTTATGCAGGCGGGCAGAAAATCAGAAAAGAAATACTGATCAATAGCCGCGAACAGAACTTTAGTTTCGACGTAAGCACTAAACCGGATCTGATCGACTTTGATGTAGATAAAATTTTGGTAGGTGAAACAAACGATAATAAAACCGCCGAAAACTATTATTTCCAGTATAAAAACGCACCTAGTTATGCCAATAGGATCGAAGCCCTTCAGTTTATTATGCAGAGCAAAGCCAACAGCGGTCAACAAGTACTTTTAGAGGGGCTAAAAGATAAATCAGCTGATTTACGTGCTTTAAGTATTGATGGGATTAACATCGAAGATGCAAAAATCAAAGCAGCCGCTTTACCGATCTTGCTTCAGATAGCCAAAACCGACAAAGACACCGAGGTAAGATCGGCAGCTATTGTAAAATTGGCTGAAACAAACGATCAAACTTATAAAGCTTTAATGAGCGAGAGCATAAAGGATAGATCTTATAAAGTAATTGCAGCAGGCATTGGTGGCCTGGCGAAGCTTGCCCCACAAGAAAGTATTTCGGCCTTATCATTGTTAGATGCCGATACGAAAGAACACATTGCGCCTTCTATTGCATCTTTGTACATCAGCGATCCAAAAGATGAGCACCAGGCATTTTATGAAAACATCATGCTTACCGGCGACCGCAATAAAATTTTCGCGGTAATTGGCCAATATTTTCAGTATTTAAGGGCAAATACTAATCCTGTTGTTACCGAAAAAGGGATAAACAACATCAGCAATGCCATCGAAAGGTTAAAATTGCAATCGTATTTAAACAAACAATTAGCAGGTGCCTACACCGCGACCGCCCAGGCAAAAACGCAACAGGCCGCAGCTGTAAACGGCGATGCGAAAGCTAACCTGAGCAAGCAGGCCGACCTGTTTAAAAAAGGTGCTGCAGATTTAGGAAAAGAATAATATTTGAACAGCAATAAATATATATTTTAACAAGGTAAAAAAAAGAGGCCCGTTTGAATCGATCAACCGGGCCTCTTTTTTTTAAGCTATAATGCTATAACTTATCTTATTGATACATAGGTAAGCGTATCGGTAGCCGATCGGCTTGTTGGACTTGCTCCCCACTTAAAAGAGATATAAAAGGTTTTGGTAGCCGGATCGTAACGGTTATCGTAAGCCGGATCGTTTGCTAACGTAGCGTTAGCTGTACTTTTCATGGTCACTTTATTGGTTGTAGGGTTAACATTGATGGTTAATCCATCAATACCACCTGCACCACCACCATCAGCCCAAATTTGAGCAAAATTGACAGCATTAGCACCATTACTCGACAAATCTTTACTTAAACCTTTATAAAACCCGGTTAAACCGCCAGTATCACCTTCTCTAAAGACATAACCTTTTAAAGTATATTTTCCATCATATTTATTTCTTACGGCTACTTTAATGACTACAGAGCCAAAATTTTTACTGATTACCTCTCCTGATGCATCCTTGATAATTACAGGTAAACCATAACTAATAGCCGGATCAAGTGCTGTACTTACAAACTTTACCGGAACCTGCACCCTGCGCTGGTTGGCAGGAATGGTAATGGTTGTTGGCATGGTAAAAGCATTCGATGGTACGATGGTTAAAGGTGCATCTGTATGGGCCGCATTATAAGCAGCAAGTACAGCTGGATCAACAGATAAAGTTACCTTAATATCAGTAGGCTTTGTACTTGAAGCCGCATAGTTGATGTAATAAATGTAATCGCTTGGTGTATCTTGTTGAATAAGCGAAGTGCTTAACGAATTTACACTACCATCACCAACAGGTGAGCCAACAGGGATTTCTACAACCGGGGTTGTTGACGAGAAATCAGGCTGCTCATTTTTATTCTTTAGACAAGATGATAGACTTACCACGCATAACGTTGCAATGAGTCCTTTGAATATATTTTTATTTTTCATCGTTTTACTTGATTTATTTAACATCCCAGAAGATTCTAGAAGTAAACTGGTTAATTGTACCTTCTGCAATTACGTTAGCAGAGTTGGTGTTGTACTCGCGTTGCGGATACAACATCCTTACAGGAATTTTCTTTGTCGTTACTGTAGAGGCGATAGAAATCGGCATATCTGCAGGAAGTTCCAAACGTCTGTAATCTGTCCAGGGCTCGATATCATTTGTACCGTTCATGGCAGCCCATTTCTGTTTAATAATCAGGGCCAGTTTATCGGCGTCTTTTGCAGGCCATTTTGCAACATCCTGATCAGTTAAGTAGGTTGTTGCTTCTTCTTTACTTAAGCCTAAGTATATAAAGTTGGCACTTACTGCATCTTTATAAATGGTTTCAGCGTTGCCGCTAAGGTATCCTCTATGCGCAGCTTCTGCCTGTAAGAATAAACTTTCAAAATCTGTAAAAATTGGCTGAGATTGATTAAATGCTTTTAAAACGCCTTTACCAATACCAGAAACTGTAGTTAATGTTTGATCAAAATTTACATCCTGCCCCCATACCAAACTTACATATGTACTTCCAGCACCATCATTTACGGTACTGTAAAATTTGCCTAACCGGGGATCATTATTATTTTTAAGGAAATCCATACCATAGGTACTCGCCAACATGTAAGTATGAGATGAGGTTTTTTCACCATTGGCAGCGTAACCATAAACGGCCCAAAACGGATTTTGCTTACCCGAAGTATTCAGATATCCGGGATTGTTAAACATTCCATCACCAGTTCCGATGTATCCAAATCCGTTTGCAGTAATCTTTGCAATCTCATCTTTGATATATTGTTCTCTGCCAGGCATTTCAGATTGACGCAAAAGAATCCTCAATTTTAAGGTATTGGCGAATTTACCCCATTTTTGCAGGTTTCCTTTGGCATAAATATCTGCAGTAACATCTGCCGGGCTAACTGTTGCCGTTTTAAATAAATTTGCAGCAGTGTCTAGCTGTTTCGCAAGATCTTCGTAAATCGCTTGTGCCTTGTCATATTTGGGATTAAGGAAAGAGGTATTTTTGGATGCTTGCGTATAAGGCACATTGCCATAAAAATCTACCAGGTACTGATAATCCCAGGCTTTCATTGTTTTCGCTATCCCCAGGTAAAAGTTTTTACCAGTTGCTTTGCTCTGTGTTTCCAGATAGGTCCAATCATTAAGATTATCGTAAAGGTTGGCCCAAAGTGTGGTAGAACCACCCCAATTGGTGGTAAAATTATAAGAACGTTCCTCATACCAACCAGAAACACCACCCGGTGTCATCCAGTAGTTCATCCACAAGGCAGCAAAACTATAAAACACAGACCCTCCCGTAGTATAAGCAGCGGTATTATTTAATGCACCAGTTAAAATTAATGCTGGATTAACATTCGTTGGCTTATTCGGATTATCATTAATGTCTAAAAATCCTTTTTTACAGGCACCCAGCAATAATACTGCCGCTACTGTAAATATGTATATTAATTTCTTTTTCATGTCTTTTCGTTAATTATTAAAAGCCAATTGTTGCGGTAAAACCATAAATACGTGTTGGAGGCGTTTGGTTTAAGTTGTTTACACCTTGTGCATTTCCTGTTCCCACATTAATCTCCGGATCGGTATAAATGTTATCGCTCGGTCTGAACATAAACAGGTTTCTTCCAATCAAAGCGATACTTGCATTTTTAATAAATTTTGCTTTACTCTGTAACCATTGTGTAGGCACCTGGTAAGCCAAAGAAAGTTCTCTGATTTTCCAGAACGCCGCACTCATTACATAGTTAGAAGCAGTATTGTTGCGGATACCATCGGCCCAGAAAGATCCGTTACCATTAATAGTAGTGGTATTCGTATTCGGAACAAATACGCCTGGTGAAGTTTGGATAACTGAATTTGGATAGATAAAACGCTCTCGTCCAGCCGCAGCAGAAGTATAACTGATACCCGCAAAATCTAATGTGCTTGCAAAACTATTGTAGAAAACGTTACCACTACGGTATTCTGCAACACCTGATAGGGTGAAGTTTTTAAAGGTGAAACTGGTATTGATACCCAAAACATGGCTTGGGTTAGTTTGACCAAAATCTTTGTTGATTGGGTTAGAAAGTGGTAAACCCGTATTGGCATCCACAATAACATGCCCCTGTGGATCGGTTTGATAAGTACTTACCTGTAAGGAAGGGAAACTTTGGCCAACTACGATATAGTTGTTGTCGCCAATGCCCAATTGGTTCTGTCCCTGATATAATGACAACACTTTATTCGTATTGTATGAATAGTTGATACCTACATTCCATCTAAACCCATTCGAAAAACCAACTACAGGAGCTGCGTTTAAGCTAAACTCAATCCCTTTATTTTGGCCTTCACCAGTATTGATTGTCGCACTGGTGTAACCCGTTGTACCCGATAAATCTATCCCGTTGATGATCTCCTGATCTTTAGTGTTCTGAAGATAAGCTGAGGTTTCTAAGGTAATACGGTTATTTAAAAAACCTATATCAATACCTATCTCTTTTGAAATGGTTTGCTCTGGCTTTAGGTTTGGATCGAGTAACTTGTTATCGATTGAATAACCTGCGGTACCACCATATGGAAAACCACCAGCAGGACTAAGTGTCGAAACCAAGCTGTAAGGATCAACCTGTACGGCGTATACTTTAGAAATACCTCCACGAAGTTTCAAATTACTGATGATTTTACTTTCCTTTAATGCAGGGATAGCATCAGTAAGTGTTACAGCCGCATCAATAGCAGGGTAAAAGAAAGAGCGATTGGTTACCAATAACCTCGAATCCCAGTCATTCCTTCCAGAAATGTGAATGGTAAAAAAATCATTGTAGGTTGCGGTTATATCCCCAAAAACCCCTAACTGACGTGAATTGCGTTCGTTTTCAGAACCCACAATTTCACCGGTGCGGTTATCAAGATTGAATAAATTATCAACCACTAAGTCATTCCCCGTTTGAGTCATGTATTTATAGTTCTTCTGGATCACCTGCGCACCACCAATTACCGTAAACTTAAATCGGTTAAACGTTTTAGTAGCTGTTGCAAGAAAATCGCCGGTATATCTGCTTTCAAATTCATTGTAATCGGTAACCGATGATCTTGTGTATTGCGTTGCTGCTATTCCTTTGCCCGAATTGTGCGCAAAATCCGAATAGGTAAATGCATAGTTTCTATTTTTACCCTGGGTATTTTTGGTACTCAAACCGCCCCTGGCCAATAAACTTAACCAATCAACAGGTCTGTAGGTAAAAGATAGATTACCCAACAAGTCATCTCTTCTCTCGTTGTTTCGGTTTTGCTGTAAACCGAAATAAGGACTATTGTAATAATCGTTATAAAAATCATTAGGGTTACCATATTTAGAGTTTAGGTCGCTGTACTCGGTTAAAGGTACATTACCAGGCGTATTGATTACATTATTATATACCTGGTTGTTACTCTTATCGTAGTTTCTCTGGGTATAGTTAAATGAATAATCAGCCAAGAACTTATTCAGTTTACGTGTTCCATTAACACGGATGGCTGTTCTGTTCGATTTATCACCAGGAACATAACCTTTACTGTTTACACGCTGAAGGTTGATATAAGTTGTTCCGTTTTCATTTCCTCCCGAATAAGCAAGGTCGTTCTGCTCATCGATACCCGTTTCGAAGAAGTTTTCTTTCTCACCATCTTTATAGGTATAAGGAACCATCTGGTAGGTACCGTCAGGCAAAATACGGCCCAATGGTCTGATGCTGCCATCAAAGCGCTCTCCAAAGGTCTGGTTCTCAAAAGGGGTGTATAAACCAAATCCGTAATCATCCTGAGTGGTACCGCCACCAAACTCTGTTTGCAGCTTCGGAAAGTAACTTAAACGATTTAGTAACGTGGAATTAGTATAAGTTACTGTACCTCCATCAGAAGATCCCCGCTTGGTACTTACGATCATAACACCGTTCGAAGCATCCGATCCGTAAAGCGCCGCAGCATTTGCACCCTTTAAAATGTTAACATTTTCGATATCGTTCGGGTTAATCGAGTTTAACTGGCTTAACGGAACAATAATACCATCTAACACCAAAAGTGCCTGGTTATTTCCGGTAAACGATCTGTTACCACGTAATACCACCCTCACCTGATCACCGGCATCAATCTGGTTGTTGGCCTGGTTAATCTGTAAACCTGCAACTTTACCCGATAAACCGGTGGCCAGGTTGGTTGGCTTGCTCGAGGTTAGTGCTTTACCGGTCACCTGTTGTGTAGCATAACCGATTTCTTTTGGTTTACGTTTGATACCCAAGGCGGTAGAAATCGTAACCTCACTTAAGCTTTTTGAATCTGGCTCCAGGTTAACGTTAAAATTTGACTGGGTGCCAACTGCAACTTCTTTCGCCACAAACCCGATATAAGAGAATTGTAACACCTCATTTGCATTAACGCTGATGGTAAATTTCCCATCCGAACCGGTAGATGTCGCTTTTTTGGTATCCTTTACACGGACACTCACCCCTGGCAAAGGTAATCCATCGTTAGATGCAACCACTTTACCAGTAATATTTTTACTTTGCGCATTTGCTTGTATAATGCCACAAAATAAAAACATGAATAAACACAGTACGAGTTTTCTCATAGTTTTTTAAAGTTTGTTTAAGTTAATAATGCGCGAATTACAGTTTTTTTTATCAATAAATCAAAAAAAATAATGTTTATCTTAAAAATGTTATAAATTGCGTTTAAATATCAACTAAAATGTTTTAGTAATTTGAAATTATCACATATTTTGACATAAGGACTGACGTGTTTTAGTTCCTTTTGCGATCTGTTTTAGCTTTAAATTCCTGCTAATTTTTCACTAAAATTAACCAATCAAAATGCCCCAAAATCCTTATACTTTTATTAACGCACCCATGAAAAAAATTTCTACTCTGCTTTTCTTGATTAGCCTTACTACTTACACTTTTGCTCAGAATGTTACCGTAGGACCGAGCGCAAAACCACTTCTAGTAACAGTGGCTAAAAACCTTGTTGAAGGAAGCCCTTACTTTAACACCAAATATGCCAACGGCAGCATCAAGACCGTTAGCCAGAAAGCGTTCGACATCAAGAATGTGAGGTATAATTTAGAGACGCAGCAATTGGAATACACTGAGAATAATAACGTGTATGCCATTCAGGATTCAGTACAATCGTTCACCCTGCTCGATTCTGTGGGTAATTCGCATCAATTTGCCAAGGTGAAATCAGGACAGTCAGAAGGATTTTACGAAGCAGTGGCTGACGGTAACGTTGCGCTGTTAAAACAGTACACGGTTAAAAAGGAAATAGTTGAAGACTGGTTTACCAAGAAGAAAACCAATAAATTGGTGCAGCACAGCGCATATTTTACCAGTAAAGGGGGCACACTTCAAAAGTTTACGCCTTCAGCAAAAAATATAGCGATGGTTCTGTCCGATAAAAAAGAAAAGGTATCCGCTTATATTAAAAGCGAACAACTGGATATTAAACAGGACGACGACCTGATTAAAGTGTTCACATACTACAATACGTTAAACTAAACTACAATAAAGGCTGGCTGCTTAATTACATCCTGTTTTTCTTCTCGTATCGATGATGTAAACAATCTGCCAGCCTTTATCGCCCTTTACCAACTGGAAGGAGTTCACACCGCAATGGCTGAACTTTTCGCCGAGATAAAATTTATAATCTGTCCAAACTGAAGCCAGGGGGCCATCAATCAATATTTTGGTAAAAACAATGCGTTCATCGTACTGCTCTTGGTGTGGCGTTCCAATGAATTTAACAAAATCGTTTACCGGTTCAGTACGCACGTTTACCTTACCGCCCTTATCAACGATGGTCTGCATTATGGCACCATGGGCAAATGCCGAGGCGGTTAATGTACTATCGCCGGCTTTCATCCCTTCAAAAAGATTATTTACGGCTTTTTTAACAGCGTTTTCTTCATTGTTCTGCGCAAAACTTTGTGTAACAAAACATAGTAAAAACAGGGTAAAAATGATTGGTCCTTTCATGACTTCTTAATTACGTATATCCCATAAATTTATAGTATTTTTGTAAAAGAAGGGAAAAGGAACCGCGATGTTGCAAAAAAATCTATCGATTATCCACACATCTTAACCATAGTTAATACACTTTATATTCAGCTATTTACGCTGTTTTAAGCAATTGATGTTAATAATTATTTTAAAAACGGATAATTAAAATCGGTAAACTTATAATGTGTTTTTCTGCTAATTGGCACGGTTCTTTAATAGTATAATATATGGAAGAAGAATTCTTTTTTGAATCCAACGAAGACGCACAACGCTCAGTAGAACGTTACGAAGAAATGCTCCGCAATCAGGATCAGTATTTTTTCGATGCAGGTGCATTCGAATACATTGTAGATTTTTACATTGAGAAAAATGATCCGGTCAAAGCTTTGCAGGTAGTTGATTTTGCAATCAGTCAACATCCCTATGCAACTGTTTTTTTAATCAAACAGGCTCATCTTTACATTTTAACCAACAACAACGAGAAAGCGTTTATTGCTTTGCATAAAGCTGAGCTTTTAGAACCGTCAGAACCGGATATTTATCTGTTGCGGGGTAATATTTTTCAAAATACCGAACGTTATGATGAGGCTTTGGAAAATTATGAAAAAGCTTTGGGCCTTGCGGAAAGTACTGACGAGATTTTACTGCAGATGGCTTACGTTTATCAGAGCATGAGCGATTATGAAAGTGCCATTACCTATATCAAGCTCAGTTTAGAGCAAAATATGGAGAACCAGGACGGTTTGTACGAACTGGCTTTTTGTTATGATGTATTAGACAAACAAGAAGAAAGCATTAAGTTTTATCAGCAATATATCGATACCGACCCCTATTCGTATGCAGCTTGGTACAATTTGGGGAATAGTTTTCACAAATTGAATCTTTTCGAAAAAGCGATTGATGCTTATGACTATGCCATTTTAATTAAGGAGGATTTCAGCTCTGCTTATTTTAATAAAGGCAATGCACTGGTTCAGCTGGATAAGTATGACGAGGCCATTGAGGTGTACAAACAGACTTTCGAATACGAACAGCCCAATGCTGATACCTATTGTGCCATTGGCGAGTGTTACGAAAAGCTCGAGAAAATGGATGAAGCGCGTTCTTACTATAAAAAATCGGTAAAAATGGATCCTAAAATGGGCGATGCCTGGTTTGGGATCGGTGTTACCCTGAATTTTGAAGAACGTTACTTTGAATCGCTTCATTTTTATAAAAAAGCAATTGATCTTGAAGCAGAAAATCCTGATTTCTGGTTTGCCATGGCCGATGCTTATTATAAATTGGGCCAGATTGATGAATCGATCGAAGCCTATGAGAAAGTGCTGGAATTTAATCCATTGGATATCGAAGCCTGGTTGGATTTTAGTACCGTGCTTTACGAGCAGGGAAAATTGCTTGAAGCATCGGAAACGATGGCAGAGGCGATTAAGAATAATCCGGAAGCCGCAGAGCTGTATTACCGCATGGTGGCCTATCTTTTTGCGCTTGGAAATTATAGCGATGCGCTTGGATATCTGGAAACAGCTTTAACAACCGACCCCGATAAACATTATATCCTATTCGAATATCTGCCGCAGTTGCAGGATAATAGTGCCATTTTGAACGTTATAAACAGATATATTAAGTAACGAGCTTGTGAGAAAAATTTAACAAATAAATCTCAAAATTTTTTTCACTTTTGTACGCATATGAATTATCCATTATTAAACGTTCCCGAACGTCCATCTAAACCGCGCCAAAAAGGCTTAACAATGGTTATGGATAAGGGATTGAGCCTGCGCCAGGTTGAAGATTTTATTGAAGTTGCCGGCGTACATACAGATATCGTAAAATTAGGTTGGGCTACATCACATGTAACGCCAAAACTTAAAGAAAAATTAGCTTTATATAAAAGTGCCGGTATTCCAACTTATTTCGGAGGAACACTGTTTGAGGCATTTATTATCCGTAATCAATTTGCAGATTACCAACGCATTTTAGATCAGTACGGAATGGAATATGCAGAGGTTTCTGATGGCTCTATCGAGATTGAACATGATAAAAAATGTGAATTTATCCGTGAACTTGCTAAACAGGTAACCGTTATCTCTGAGGTGGGGAGTAAAGATGCAGCCAAAATATTTGCCCCGTATAAATGGATTAAATTAATGCAGGCAGAAATTGAGGCCGGTTCGTGGAAAGTAATTGCCGAAGCCCGCGAAGGCGGTAACGTAGGTATTTACCGTGGAAGCGGCGAGGTACGTGAAGGCTTGGTTGACGAAATTTTAACCCAGATTCCCGAAGAAACCATCATCTGGGAAGCACCACAAAAAGAGCAGCAGGTTTGGTTTATTAAATTAATCGGCAGTAATGTAAACCTTGGTAATATTGCTCCAGCTGAAGTAATTCCTTTAGAAACCATCCGTTTAGGTTTACGTGGAGATACTTTTGACTATTTCCTGAACCAGGTAAAATAAATTCATAATCGAATAATAAACCTTACAGGCGCTAAAATCTGTAAGGTTTTCGTTTTTAATTAAATATGAAAACATACGGCCTAATCGGGTATCCGCTATCTCATTCCTTTTCCAAAAAATATTTCACCGAAAAGTTTTTGAATGAGGGCATAGCCGATCATCAATACGAACTTTTCCCGATTGAGGATATTAAATCTTTACCCGATCTGTTGAGCAAGAACCCATCACTCTGTGGATTAAACGTAACCATTCCGCATAAGGTAAATGTACTTTGTTACTTAAACGAAGCAGATGAAGCCGCCGATAAAATCGGTGCGGTAAATTGTATTTCGATCAAAAGTTTTGAAGGTACAAGCTATTTAAAAGGGTATAATACCGATGCCTATGGCTTTGAAGAATCGCTTAAACCTCTACTTGGCCCACAACATACAAAAGCATTGGTTTTTGGCGATGGAGGAGCGGCAAAAGCAGTAAAATATGTATTGGAAAAGTTAAATATCCAATACCAGGTGGTGGTGCGTAACCCTGTTCCGGGAGCAATTTTATATGCAGAAATTACTCCGGAAATCTTAGCTTCACACCGGTTATTAATCAATACCACGCCTTTGGGGATGTCGCCAAATGTTGATACCTTTCCTGAAATTGATTATAGCCAGCTCGGCCCCAATCATTTGGCCTACGATTTGGTATACAATCCATTGGAAACTGCATTTTTAGCCAAGGCAGCAGCGCGTGGTTCGAGTATTAAAAACGGTCTGGAAATGCTTTACAAACAGGCCGAAAAAGCCTGGGCAATTTGGAATAAATAATTTAACGTATCGTCATGGCGAGGAGGAACGATGAAGCCCGCCTGCAGCAGTCAGGCAATCTTTGATAAAATGTATGAAATTAAAACAACTGATCTGTCTTCCTTTCCTATTGCTTTTGTTTCTAACGGCTTGTCAGAACCATGATTATAGCCCTAAACCAAGAGCATATTACAGAATTGTATTTCCCCAAAAAAACTATATAACATTCACTCAGCCTGTTCCTTTCAGCTTTAAATACCCCACTTATGCCATGGTTGAACAGGATAAAAGCCGCGATGCCCAAAAAGACTGGTATAACCTCCATTTTAAGCAGTTTAATGGCTTTTTACACTTGACCTATTATGATGTCTCGGGTAAAGGCGAATACGATGAAATGGTAGAAGATGCGCGAAAACTGGCTTTTAAGCACACCATAAAAGCCAGTGCTATTGACCAAAAGGCGATCAATTATCCCGACCGGAAAGTATATGGCATCTATTATGCCATTGAAGGAAATACCGCATCGTCTGTCCAGTTTTTTTTAACCGACAGTGCAAAACATTATTTTAGGGGTGCCTTATATTTTAATGAGCGCCCACAATACGACTCCATTGCACCTGTGATTAATTTTATTAAAAAAGATATCGATACGCTGATTTCTACCTTCAGGTGGAAGAATTAATTTATTATTTGTTAACCTGAACAGCTCAATTCTGGTCAGGAATTCTTTTTAAAAAAGCTTATGATTACCGTAAAAACCTTCACCTTTAACGCCTACAGCGAAAATACCTATATCCTTTACGATGAAACTAAAGAATGTATCATCATTGATCCGGGGATGTATGAAGGCTTTGAGCAAAATGAACTGACTTCCTTTATTAAACAGGAAGGACTTAAGCCTGTTTTATTATTAAATACACATTGCCATCTTGATCATGTTTTTGGCAATAAATTTGTCTTCGAAACTTATGGTCTAAAGCCACAGTTTCACGAAGGCGAATTGCCCATTTTAAATGCAATTCCGGGTTATGCCCCTTCTATGGGCTTCACCCGTTATGACATTTCGCCTCAACCTGATACTTTTTTGCCTGAAACAGGAACAGTTTCTTTTGGCAATAGTACCCTAAGCCTAATCTTTGCTCCAGGCCATTCCCCTGCGCACTTATGCTTTTATAGCGAAGAAGACCATATTTTAATGGGGGGAGATGTGCTTTTTTACGGCAGCATAGGTCGCTCCGATTTGCCGGGTGGCAATCATCAGCAATTAATTCAAAACATTTCTGATAAACTTTTTGTATTACCAGATGAAACCAAAGTTTATCCTGGCCACGGCCCGGCAACCAGCATTGGTTTCGAAAAACAACACAACCCATTTTTTTAAATGTAAGATGGATGATGGAAAACGGATGATGGTAATACCCATCTGACATATTCCATCTTACCTCATCCATCTTTTATTATCTTTACCGCTGTGAATACATCGTTTTATATTGCAAGAAGGTATCTTTTTGCCAAAAAATCAACCAATGCCATTAACCTGATCTCGGGTATCTCGATGGTTGGCGTAATGGTGGGCAGCGCAGCATTAATTATTATTCTTTCGGTTTTTAACGGTCTGGAAACAGTAGTACTGAACATGTTTGATACCATTACCCCCCAAATTGCCATTACCCCGGCAAAGGGAAAAACCTTCGATCCGAATACCAGCTATTTTAACCAGCTCAGAAAAAATAAAGATGTTGCTGCTTTTACAGAAGTACTGCAAGAAAATGCCTTGTTAAAGTACAATAATAAGCAAGCCGTTGGTATGGTAAAGGGGGTGAGTTTAGATTATTTAAAAAACACCAAATTAGATAGCACCATTAAAGAAGGGCATTTTATATTGCACAACAGGAGTGGAGATAATGCCGTAATCGGTTCGGCTTTGCAGAGTTATCTCGCAGTAAATACCGTTGATCCCTTTACCGAGCTGGAAATTTACTCACCCAAAAAAGACATTTCAGCCAGCAGTTTAAATCCCGCCGACGATTTCGTGGCAAAAAGCATCCGGGTAAGCGGCGTTTTTGAGGTACAGCAGGATTTTGATAATGGCATCATTGTCCCCCTTGGTTTTGCCCGAGAACTCCTGGGCGAAGAGAAAAATGTGTCTGCGATAGAGATCAATCTGCAACCAGGTGTTGATGTAGACGACTTTCAAAAAGAGGTGATAGAAAAGGTTGGCAAGGATTATGAAGTGAGAAATCAGGCCGAGCAGAATAAATCGCTCTACCACATTCTAAATACCGAAAAATGGGCTGTATATATTATTCTTACTTTTATCCTGATTATTGCTATCTTTAATATCATAGGGTCGTTAACCATGTTAGTAATAGATAAGGTAAAGGATGTTGCCATTCTGAGCAGTTTGGGCGCAGGGAAAAAATTAATCAAACGTATATTTTTATTTGAGGGCATGATGATTACCATGTCGGGCTGTGTGCTTGGCTTAATTATAGGCCTTATATTCTACTATTTTCAGCACACTTACGGCCTGATCAAAATGGGTGAAGAAAATAAAACCCTTGTTACTTCCTATCCAATAGGCTTAAAATGGAAAGATTTCGTTTTAGTTTTTGTTACGGTAGGTATCTTTTCATTTTTGGCATCTGCTTTGTCATCCAATCTGAGTGTTAAAAAGATAGACCAAATTAATCAATCCATATAAAATGAAGTTATTTAAACAAGCGATTGTATTTGTTGTGCTCCTTGGCGTAGCCTTTACAGCTTGTAGAAACGATAAAGCCGAGGGAGAAAAAAGTAATCTGAAAACAGTTAAAGGTTTGTATACCTTTGGCCCGGAAATGAAATCTTTTACCCTTTGCGAAGACGGGAGGGAATATTGGGTTAGAGACAGTGTAAAAACTTTAGAACTTTCCTACAGTAACCTGGGATTCGAAAAGCCTTACGAGCCTGTTTATGTAGAGTTAGAGGGCTATTTCGCCAAATCGGATACGGCTAACGTTGCCGCCGACTTCGATTCTACTCTAGTGGTCACTAAAGTGATTAAAATCAGCAAAGAAATTCCAGACGGGCCTTGCGCGCAATAAATGCCAAAATACTTCGGTTGGGGTCCACGAATTAAACTAATTTTATAAGTAATATCTTATTTCCGTTAATCAATACTTGGCGCTTTCAAAAGATAATATCTTTTTTGGAGCGCATGTTACAGTGTTAATCCGATAAGACAGTCCTGCTTTCCATTCCATGTCCTCGCTGCGCTGTGGGCTTTACATTTCAATCAGGGCTATTCTGACTGCTTTTGCTGCTATTAAACATGCCTAAAAAAAAGCTTTCTGGTTTCCCGGAAAGCTTTTGAAATTATGATGCCTTGGTTCGTGTTTCCACGAAGCAAAAGATTATTTTTGGATAAGCATGTATCTACCAGTAGATGCCGTAAAGCGCAACCAGTAAACCGATAATAATTAATGCCCCCACAGCAAAACTTGTGGTGGTTTTGAACATTTTCGAATCGATTTCCAGTCCTTTTGGATTCACGCCATTTTTATTCTCAAATAAACTGATAATCACCATACCGATGATACAGAATACGAATACAAAACCCATTCTATCCAGGAAAGGGATTTCGTAAATACCCGCTGCATTTTTAACCGAGAAACCCATTCCCGATAACCAGGAAAGATCGGTCCAGCCTGGAAGGAATTTTAGTAATAACGACAATCCGAAACCGCCAATGGTTGCAAAAAGTGCGGCATTTGAAGTGGCTCTTTTCCAGAAGAAACCAAGGATAAACATGGCAAATATACCTGGAGATACAAAACCGGTATACTCCTGGATATATTGGAAACCACCTTTTTTATCGATACCCAAATATGGTGCGATTATTACTCCGAGGAACATGGCTACAACTACTGCTATTTTACCCGTAAAAACAAGGTTCTTTTCAGAAGCATCGGTTTTTAATACTTTTTTATAAATATCCAAAGTAAAGATGGTTGCAATACTGTTTGCCTTACCGGCTAAAGAAGCTACTACAGCTGCTGTTAATGCAGCAAACGATAAACCTTTTAAGCCTGCTGGCAATAAGTTTAACAACACAGGGTAAGCACGATCGGGGTTAACTGATCCATCCTGCAGCATCTCCGATTGGAAAGCCCCGTCTTTATACAATACGTAAGCTGCAATACCTGGCAATACCACAATAATTGGCATCAACAACTTTAAGAAAGCCGCAAATAAGATACCCCCACGGGCCGTTTTTAAATCTGCACCCAGGGCACGTTGCGTGATGTATTGGTTACAGCCCCAATAATTGAGGTTTACAATCCACATACCACCTACAAGCACGCTTAATCCTGGCAAATCGATATAGTTTTCGTTTTCAGGTTTTAAGATCATGTGGAAATGTTCGGATGCCTTTGAAGTCATTAAGCTATAACCTTCAAAAATACCTGATGTACCATAATGTGCAGAGACCAGGTTTAACGCCAGGTAAGTTGTAGCTAAACCGCCCAGAATTAAGAAAAACACCTGGATAACATCCGTATAACCGATTACTTTCATTCCACCCAGCGTAATGATGATGGCAAAAGCAGCAATGGCATACATACAGAACTTTAACTCGAAACCAGAGATACTACTCACCGCTAAAGCGCCTAAATAAAGGATTGAAGTTAGGTTTACCACTACATACAACAATAACCAGAATACGGCCATGATCATGGCTACCGTTCCGTTGTAACGTTGGTGCAAAAACTGGGGCATGGTGGCAATTTTGTTCTTCAGGTAAACCGGAATAAAGAAAACCGCAACAATAACCAGGGTAAGGGCAGCCATCCACTCATAGGTTGCAATTGCAAGTCCCATCTTAAAGCCCGATCCGCTCATGCCGATAAACTGCTCCGCAGAAATATTCGATGCAATTAAGGATGCACCAATTGCCCACCAGGTAAGTGATCCTTCAGCCAGAAAATAGTCTTTTGAGCCTGTGGATGCGGATTTTTTCTTGTTGTAGATGTACAGACCGTAAGCAGCCACAATAACGAAGTAGATCGCAAATACAATGTAATCCTTCGTGTCCAATAAGTTGTGTTTCATTAATGTAATAGCGGTTATTTGGTTTAGAAACCTAAATGTAGTAAAATCATAAATTAATCTGTGCTTTTTTTTAAATTAAAAAGTGTTAAGATGACGTTTATTATTTTCGGGATCACGAAGAATATCCTCATTTCGACTGGAACTCAGTCCCGAACATTTGGGAGAGAAATCTTAATCCACGGTTTGCGTCGCCACAGAGCATTATAAATAAATGCAAGTGGCCTGTGAAGACACAGACCACGGGGAAACAGCTTTAAATATACCTGTTGATTAAATTTTCCAAATATTCTTGCTTTCCACTACGGACTTCTGGTTCGCCATTTTCTGCAGCATAGTTTCTTAAATCTTCTAAACTTAATTTACCCTGCTCAAATTCTGCACCCTTACCGCTATCAAATGAGGCATAACGATCGGTCCTTACTTTTTTGTAATCAGATTTCTGAAGAATGGCATCAGCGGTAATCAATGCCCGTGCAAAGATATCCATGCCACCGATATGGGCATAAAACAGATCTTTTGGATCGGTAGAGTTACGGCGGATCTTTGCATCGAAATTTACACCCCCGCCTTGCAAGCCACCACCTTCTAAAATAATCAGCATGGTTTCTGTCAACTCATTAATATCGTTAGGGAACTGATCGGTATCCCAGCCGTTTTGGTAATCACCACGGTTGGCATCAATAGAGCCCAACAAACCATTATCTACGGCAACCTGTAACTCATGCTGGAAAGTATGGCCGGCCAGCGTAGCATGGTTTACTTCTAAATTCAATTTAAAATCAGCCAACAGATCATATTGCTGTAAAAAGCCTTTTACTGTTGCTGCATCGTAATCGTATTGGTGCTTAGACGGCTCGCATGGTTTTGGTTCGATAAAGAATGTACCTTTAAAGCCTTGTTTGCGGGCATAATCTTTAGCCGTGTGTAAGAATTTTGCCAAATGCTCCTGCTCGCGTTTCATGTTGGTGTTCAACAAACTCATATAGCCTTCTCGTCCGCCCCAGAAAACATAATTTTCGCCACCAAGTGCAATGGTTGCATCCAGGGCTGCTTTAACCTGTGCAGCCCCATGTGCCAGTACATGAAAATCGGGATTGGTAGATGCACCGTTCATATAACGTTTGTGGCTGAATAGATTGGCCGTTCCCCAAAGGAGTTTCACACCGCTATCGGCTTGTTTTTGTTTGGCATATTCGACAAGGGTTTGCAGCCTGCGCTCATTTTCAGCTACATCATTTCCATAATCGACCACATCTACATCGTGGAAACAGTAATATGGAAGCTGCATTTTGGTGATAAACTCGAAAGCGGCATCCATTTTATCTTTTGCCCTTTCTACCGCATCTGCCTTTTCATCCCAGGGAAAAACATGGGTTGGGCCACCAAAAGGATCGGCGCCGTTGCCATTGAACGAATGCCAATAAGCACAGGCAAATTTAAAATGCTCGTTCATAGTCTTACCTGCTACAACCTTATTGGCGTCGTACCATCTAAATGCCAACGGATTATCGCTTGTTAGGCCTTCAAACTGAATCTGTTCTACGCCTTTAAAAAATTCTTTTGTTCCTGTTACTACTTTTGTCATGTTTTTTTTGTTTTTTGGTTGATGGTCCATAGCTGATAGCCACTTAGGCTAGGAACTATTAAACAATGGATAACTGTTTCTCTAATATTTTTTTCCAATCCTGATAAATTGGCTCGTATGCTACTGAATGTTTTGGCGTTAAAGTTGTAATTGCTTCATGTTTGGTGAAAGCTTCTTCAGCGTTTTCAAAAATCCCGGCACCTATACCTGCGCCCAAAGCTGCACCAACGCTGCCGTCGTTTTCGTAAAGTTCTACCGGTATACACGTAACATCAACAAAAGTCTGCGCAAAGACCTCACTTAAGAATAAATTTGCCCTGCCTGCCCGGATTACTTTGGGGCTCATGCCATTTTCGCGCATAAGGTCCAGTCCGTAACGGAAAGAAAATGCAATGCCTTCCTGTACAGCTCTGAAAATAGCTGATTGGTTATGTGTATTTAAATCGATTCCCAAAAGCTGGGCACCGGTATATTTGTTGTTCAACATCCTTTCTGCGCCATTACCGAAGGGAAGAACCTTTAACCCATGGCTACCGATCGGTGCTTCCGAGGCCAGATTATTCAATTCGGTATAAGTAGCATGTGGTGCAAAATTATATTTTGCCCAACGGTACATGCTGCCGGTGCCGTTAATGCAAAGCAGCACCCCCGTATGTTTTTTCTCTTCTGAATAGGTTACATGGGCAAAAGTATTCACCCTCGATTGTTTATCGTAAGTAAGATCGTTGCTTACCCCGTAAATTACACCCGATGTTCCGGCTGTTGCCGCAACTTCGCCTGGTCTGAGTACATTTAGAGAAAGGGCATTGTTGGGCTGATCGCCAGATTTATAGGCGATTGGGATACCAGCTGTTAAACCCAGTGCGCTGGCCATATCGGCTTTCAGATGACCATGCACCGAAAATAAAGGTTTTACGGCAGGAATAAGGTTTTCATCAATGCCGTAATGGTTCAATACATCTTTAGAAATTTCATGGTTTTTAAAATCCCAGAAAATGCCTTCCGATAGGGCGGAAATACTGGTGGTAATTTCCCCTGTTAATTTCATTCCGATAAAATCTCCGGGCAGCATTATTTTATCAATACGTTCATAGATATCTGCTTCGTTTGCTTTCACCCAGGCCAGTTTAGAAGCAGTAAAGTTTCCGGGAGAGTTCAAAAGGTGTTTCAAAGACCTTTCTTCGCCGATGGCCTCAAAAGCCTGATTGCCCAATTCTACCGCTCTGCTGTCGCACCAGATAATGCTATCGCGCAGTACTTGCTGATCTTTATCGACCACTACCAATCCATGCATTTGATACGCGATACCGATTGCTTTAATTTCTTTGGGATCGAATAAACCTGTAGCATTTAACTTCAGTATAGCCTGTTGTACATTAAACCACCAATCGTTTGGCGATTGCTCGGCCCAGCCCAGCTGTAAGGATTTAATGGCTGTTTCCTCTTCGGGATATTGTGCTGTAGCCAGGCTTTTCTGTGTATCCACATCAACAACTGCAACTTTTATGGATGAAGTACCTAAATCAATCCCTAATAAATACATGCTTTTATCTATTTTAATACTTGGTTATGCAAACGGTTGCATAAAGATAATTGTTAAAATATAAACCGCAAATTTTTATTATTTGGCTTGCTTCAAAACTGTTGACTGAACGACATTAAATCTGGATTAAGCCCCCAGGTGAATTATTAAATCATTTATATTTGCCAGATAAATAAAAATTAAGCAATGGAACAGATTACCTGGGATGATTTTGAAAAGGTAGAATTGAGAGTGGGTACCATTTTAGAGGCTTTTGCATTTCCGGAAGCCCGCAGACCGGCCTATAAAGTAAAGGTAGATTTTGGTGAATTCGGCATTAAAATGAGCAGTGCACAGATTACCAAACACTATACATTGGACGAATTACCCGGAAAACAGATTGTTGGGGTGATCAACTTTCCGAAAAAACAGATCGGCAAGTTCATGTCTGAATTTTTAGTTACCGGTTTTGCCGATGAGAATGGCGATATCGTGTTAACTACTGTTCAAGGTAAAGTTCCTAACGGGAGCAAGTTGGTTTAATTACACATGCCCCTCCCTTTCCAGTAGATTTAAACGATAAAAAAAGCAGATCTGCGGGAAAAAACAAGAAATATAGGTCATGTCGTGTTAACCCCGGGTCTCCCTAAAATAGCCCTGATTGCAGTAAAAAGCCCGCAAACGAGGTACGAGTGCGGACTTGAAACGGAAAGCAGGACTGAAGTAACCGACCAGCACTATCATTGCGCTCCAAAACTTATCATTTAATCTAAACTTCGGAAGTTGCCTTAGGCTTTACATTATTAAACTTTGGAAGTGTTACCCTATATTTGCTCCATGAGTTTTTACAATTTCGAAAATACTGACCCTGAGGAAGAAGATATACATTATATGAAATTGGCTTTGGAAGAAGCAAAAAAAGCTTTAAATGAAGATGAAATTCCCATTGGGGCAATAGTGGTAAGTAAAAACAGGATTATAGGTCGTGGTTATAATTTAACTGAACGCTTTAACGATGTTACAGCGCACGCCGAAATACAGGCCTTTACTTCGGCCGCACAAACTATCGGCGGGAAATATTTAAGAGATTGCACCTTATATGTCACCATCGAACCTTGCGTAATGTGTGCAGGAGCAAGCTATTGGACACAGATTGGCAGGATTGTTTACGGTGCCCGTGAAGAAAAAAGAGGTTTTATTTCCAAAAATGCAAATCTGTTACATCCGAAAACAATATTAAAAGGTGGTGTAATGGCAGAGGAGTGTGCAACATTGATGAAGGATTTTTTTGCAGGAAAGAGACAGTAGCCCATTGTTGATCGTTTATTAGCTGATGGTTTATAGATATTTTGACAATCAAGCCAAAGTAATAAACCAAGAACCTTAAAAAACCACCAAGCCATTGACGACTAGCTCTTTCACCCCAAACCCTTTCAGCATTCAAACCAACAAACCTTACAACTTTTAGCCCTTCCAACTTTACAACAGCAGAACAGAAAACGATTTGATGATAATAACATGAACAAATCTTAACGTTCTAATGTTATATTTGCTACAAGAAACATTTTTAAATCTTTAAACATAAAACATTATGGCTTTTGAATTACCTGCGTTACACTACGCAACCGATGCATTAGAACCGCATATTGATAAAACTACCATGGAAATCCACCATGATAAACACCATCAAGCTTACGTTACCAACCTAAACAAAGCGTTAGAAGGTAAACCAGAGGCGACTTCGAGCATCGAGGAAATTGTAAAACACATTTCAAAATTCCCGCCTGCTGTTAGAAACAACGGTGGTGGTCATTATAACCACTCTTTATTCTGGAACATTTTAGGCCCGAATAAAGGTGGCGAACCAACTGGCGATTTAGCCAAAGCAATTAACGAAACTTTTGGTTCGTTTGCTGATCTTAAAACTAAATTACAAGAAGCTGGCGCAACCCGTTTTGGTTCAGGTTGGGCATGGTTATCAGTTGGTGCGGATAAAAAACTTCAGGTTTCTTCTACGCCAAACCAGGATAATCCTTTAATGGATATTGCTGAGGTAAAAGGTACGCCAATTTTAGGTATCGATGTTTGGGAGCATGCATATTACTTAAAATACCAGAACAAACGCCCTGATTATTTAGCGGCAATTTGGAATGTGGTAAACTGGGATGCAGTTGCTGAGCTTTACAAAAAAGCTTTGTAAGCGAACAATCCGATAAAATTTTTGAAAGTCCCGGTGCAAATCGGGACTTTCTTGTTTTAAGATAATTAAGTAACTTCGCAGATATAAAATGTTCAACATGAAAAGGCTTGTAATTTTACTTTTAATCATTGTGGGTGTAAATGGATTGGTGCGTGCACAACAAAATAAAGTACCCACCCCTTCCGAAATTGCACAAAAGAATGTAGATGATCTTGATAAAAGGTTAAAACTAAATGGCACGCAAAAAAGTGTGATTTACAGTTTCACATTTAACCAGGCAAAAGAGCAGGCTGATTTAATTAAAAGACAGCAAGCGGGCAACTCACGTGAGGAGGATGTAGACAAATTCTATAAATTACAGAATGAAACCTCAAAGAATATCCGTAACGTATTAAGACCTGAACAACAAACAGAATACGATAAAGTGATAGAAGAACGTTTGAGTGGCAAAGGTTTAAAAGCAAAAAACAAGAAAAAGAAAAAAGGCGAGGAAGAAGAGGTGGAGAGCGATATTAAAGGATTGTTATCTGCACCACCAGTAGAAAAACAAAACCAATAATCTGCCGTTTTTTTACTTGCAAACACAGTTTTGTAACCCTTTAAACTAACAACAAATGCCAGAAATAATCTTAGGGTCTATTGTGCTCGGATTGTTATTATCGCCACAGTTACTCGCAGGCTTTTTGGCAAAACGAACAGGCCGGAACTTTTGGTTCTGGTTTTTCATTTCCTTTTTAATTCCTATTATTTCACTGATTATCCTGATCTTTTTAGAAGATAAAAATCCCGTTGCACAAAGTTATCGATTAGCTGATCACGTGGATAAGGATAAGGGATTAGCTGCTGAGGTTTAATAAACCTCTCTTATTGAAGCAGACATTGACTAAAGGCCGTTACCCTGATCCGATAGTTATCGGATTTATTTCAGGATTTTTATAGCAAGAAAGATGCTGCAACAAGTCCAGCCTGACGAATCGCGGAATAAAACTTGTGAAGTTTCCCTTTGCACAGTCCCCTTCAAACTACGCAAGAAGGTTAAATTCCAACAATATCCTTTTTCTTTTTTTGCTTCATTGCTTTCGGAATGATTTCCAGGATCTCATCCTTCAAGGCATTCAGCATCCGCTTTTTAATAAAGTTTTTATGCGTTACCAGGCTGATTTCGCGCACGGGTTCGGGAGATTTAAAGTGGCGGATCTTGCTCGTTTGTTTTGCATTTAATTCTGCAATGGCCAGTTCGGGAAGCAATGTTGCACCCCCATTTAAATCGACCATCCTCACCAGGGTTTCTACGCTACCGGTATTATATTCCAAACCTTGTAACCTGTTATTTTTGGTAGAACGGCAAATGTTCAACACCTGGTTTCGCATACAATGGCCTTCGTTTAAAAGCCAGATGTTTTCATCGTTCAGATCTTCTGCATCAACAGCCTTCTTTTTATACAGCCTGCTATTTTTACTGATATAACTTACAAAATTTTCGTAGTACAAAGGTGTTTCCGTAATGTTGGGATCAGTTAATGGAGTAGCTAAAATACCACAATCCAACACACCGGTTTTTAAGTGATGGATAATATCCTCGGTGGTATATTCCCAAATCAGAAGCTTTAATTCAGGGTATTTTTCCAGCATGGCCGAGATGACTTCAGGCAATAAATAAGGGGCAACAGTTGGAATAACACCAATTCTTAATTCCCCCAAAACATCCTGCTGCTGACTGCTGATCAGTTCCTTAATTTTTCCGCTTTCCTGTAAGATAATACGGGCCTGTGCAATAATCTGTGCGCCAATTTCGGTCGGACTTACAGGCTGCTTACTCCTGTCGAAAATTTTAACGCTGATCAATTCTTCCAGTTTTTGCACCTGCATACTCAAGGTAGGCTGGGTTACAAAACACTTATCGGCAGCAGTTACAAAACTTCTATAAGTATCTACGGCAACAATATATTCAAGCTGAACTAAAGTCATATAGGTAAAATTGATTTATATTTTCAAATATATAAATTCTAGCTATAAGAAATTAGTGAATGAGAGAATTAGTTCTCTCATTAAATCTAATATCTGCTTTCAAAATCCTGATAGGCCAGGGCAATGCCTTCGGGCAATTCAATTTTATGTTTCCAGCCTAAATCGTGGAGTTTACTTACATCCATCAATTTACGTGGTGTTCCGTCAGGTTTGCTGGCATCAAAAACCAATTCGCCATCGAATCCCAATACATCCTTGATTAACAATGCTAAGTCTTTAATGGTTAAATCGTGCCCGGTACCCACATTGATCAAATGTGGTTCGTTATAATTTTGCATCAGGAAATAACAGGCGTCGGCTAAATCGTCTGCAAATAAAAATTCGCGCATTGGCGATCCCGATCCCCAAACCAAAATCTCTTTTTCATTGTTCATTTTAGCTTCGTGCACCTTGCGGATTAAAGCAGGTAAAACATGGGAGTTTTGCGGGTGATAGTTATCGTTAAAACCATATAAATTGGTTGGCATTACCGAAATAAAGTTACAACCATACTGATCGCGGTAAGCATCGCACATTTTAATGCCGGCAATTTTGGCTATGGCATAAGGCTCATTGGTATGCTCTAAGGCTCCGGTTAAAAGATATTCTTCTTTTAAGGGCTGCGGTGCCATTTTTGGATAGATGCAGCTTGAACCTAAAAACATCAGTTTTTTGACACCGGTTACATAAGCATTGTGGATCACATTGTTCTGTATGGCCAAATTCTCGTAAAGGAAATCGGCACGGTAGGTATTATTGGCTACAATCCCGCCAACTTTGGCAGCAGCAAGAAATACATAATCAGGTTTTTCTTCAGCAAAAAAATCTGAAACAGCCTGTTGGCTGCGCAAATCCAGCTCACTTGATGTTCTGGTCATGATATTTTCATAACCTTCTTTTTGCAGTTTACGGTAAATGGCCGAACCCACCATACCACGATGGCCTGCAACATATATCTTAGCGTTTTTTTCCACGGTATCTTTTATAGGTTACAAAAATACGATTCCTAAGCAAGAATGAGATTAATCTTTATGGCAAAAGAAACATCGGTTATTGATTTAATTGTATTTTTGCAGAAAAAAGACTTTTGGGTAAAGATAAACTTAGGCGTTTTGCAGAAATCGAAACATTTGCAAACGTATATCAATTAGAAGAAGGAAAAGCCTTAAAGGGAAACTGGGCTTCAGCGCATTTTAAAAATGCCAATCCTGTTGTGTTGGAACTGGCATGCGGTAAAGGCGAATATTCGGTCAATCTGGCCAGATTATTCCCTGAAAAGAATTTTATCGGCATTGATTATAAAGGCAACCGCATCTGGCGCGGGGCCAAAACCGCTATCGAAGATGGGATCAACAATGTTGCTTTCTTAAGGATCCAGATTGAAAACCTGCTGGATTATTTTAATGAAGGAGAGATAGATGAAATCTGGATTACTTTTCCGGATCCACAACCACAAGATAGCCGTGAGAAAAAACGTTTAACTTTTCCTGCATTTTTGAACCGCTATAAACTTGTTTTAAAACCCGGTGGTAAGGTTAACCTGAAAACAGATAATGATCAATTGTATGCCTACACCTGCGAAAAGGTTGAAGAGCTGGGATTGCCTGTACATAAAATTACAGATCATCTGTATACTTCTGATCTGGCCGACGACGTTTTATCGATCAAGACCTATTACGAGAAAAAATACTTATTACACGATAAAAATATTAACTATATTCAATTTTCATTTGAATAATGGACACCAATTTTTACGAACAGGTTTATGAGATTGCCCGGTTAATCCCAAAAGGAAGGGTAACCTCCTATGGGGCTATTGCCAAAAGTTTGGGTGCAGCAAAATCATCGCGTATGGTTGGTCATGCCATGCTTTATGCCGGCACCGCACATCCCAAAGTACCTGCTCACCGTGTGGTAAACAGCAGTGGCCTCCTTACCGGAAAATTTCATTTTAAGCCACCTGAGTTAATGGAAGAACTGTTAAAACAGGAAGGCGTTGAAGTTAAAAATGATAAGGTACTAAATTTTAAAAAGGTATTCTGGAATCCTCTGGAAGAGATCAACCTGGATTAAGTTGATCAACATTAACGCCATTCTCTCATCCAAAAATCATTCACTCAATAAGTAAATATGGGAAAGTTAGTAGAAGAATTTAATGGCTATCGTGAAAAAATGAACGATAGGATCATGGAAACAGCGAACACGAATATTAAACGGTTTTTCGCACTCGATACCACTTCCTATGCAGACGGAGCCCTGAACGTGAAAACGAAAGAGATGCTGGGCCTGGTGGCCTCCATGGTTTTACGCTGCGACGACTGCATTAAATACCACTTGGGTAAATGTTTTGATGCAGGCGTAAACAGCGATGAAATGAACGAAATTTTCATGATCGCTAACCTCGTTGGTGGTAGTATCGTAATTCCGCACTATAGGAGAGCAGTTGAGTATTGGGATGAATTGAGTTCGGAGTTGGGCGTTTAGAGTTTGGAGTGCCACTCAACCAGGTTAGAAAATTCGTCGAATGTTTTTATATTTAGTTATGGGAACAATAAAGGATTTACTGGCTTATCAAAAAGGCTTTAAGCTTTCAATGGATATATTCCATATCTCAAAAAGATTCCCGTCGGAAGAAAAATATAGCCTAACAGATCAGATTAGAAGATGCTCGAGAAGCGTTTGTGCAAACTTGGCTGAAGCATATAGAAAGCGGAAGTATCCAAATCACTTTGTAAGTAAGCTTTCTGATGCGGACACCGAAAATGGAGAAACCCAAACCTGGCTAGAATTCGCTTTCGCATGTAATTATGTCACTGAAGATGAATTTAACATACTAAATGATCAAGCCGAAGAGGTTGCAAAATTATTAGTGTACATGATGAATAACCCGGAGAAGTTCTTAATCAAATCGCCTTAATATGTTAACTTGAAAGCTTTAAAGCCCCCAGTCCTAAACTCCAAACTTAGCCATATGCCAACTCAAAACTCTCAACCCCAAACTCCCAACTCACTTACACGTTGCACCTGGGCCGGTACCGATCCACTCTATATCAAATACCACGATGAAGAATGGGGAAAGCCTGTTTACGATGATAAAATCTTATTCGAGTTTTTAATACTGGAAGGTGCTCAGGCTGGTTTAAGCTGGATAACCATTCTCCGCAGGCGCGAAAATTACCGCAAAGCCTTTGCCGGTTTTGACGTGAAAAAAGTAGCTGCTTTTACTGAAAAAGATGTAGAAAGATTAATGAACGATGAAGGCATTATACGGAACCGTTTAAAAATTAACGGGGCGATTACCAATGCCAAACTATTTATCGAAATCCAAAAGGAATTTGGCAGTTTCTCTAAATACATGTGGAATTTTGTTCCAGATGGCAAGCCTATTTTAGGTCACATCGAAAAAATGGGGGATGTTCCACCACGGACTGAACTCTCCGACCGCATCAGTAAAGACATGAAAAAACGTGGCTTTAAGTTTTTCGGCACCACCATCTGCTACGCACACATGCAGGCGACCGGAATGGTTAACGATCACCTGTTAAACTGCTGTGCGAGATAGTTTTTCACCAAACGATCCTGCAATTCTTTAATCCTCCTAATCCTGTTACTTTTTAGTCGCGTTATATTCTTTTACCCATTCCGTCACATCACGCGTATTAAATTCTGCACCAGCCTCTATTTTGGCTTTTAATAATGGTTGATCGCCCATTTTCTGCAACAGGATATTTTTAACCTCCAATTTTTTAGCATCGTCGGTAATCGCTTTCATTGGCACTTCCTGTAAAGGGCCCGCGCCGGGTTTCTCGATAAAGTAACGAACAACCGGTGCCCCTGCTGGTCGCTCAGGTGCAGAATTACGGCCACCTCCGATGCTGATGCCGCCACCCATACCCATGCCTCCATAGCCGCCGGTTCCGGTACCGATACCTATTGATGGCCTGAATTTCACCTTTTTTTCTTTTACCGCTGGTACCAAAGTACCTCCCCCAAATGAATACAGGTTAACCGTTCCCATTTCGATTATTTTTACAAAACGGTATTCGAAATTACGGCCGTTTGCAAAACCCTTACTTACAAAACTATCACCGTTCCAGAAAAAGTTTTTGACATCCTTAGCCGATAAAATCACATCCGCTTCATCATTGGCGCTGATAAAAACCGAAAAATAATCAGTGCCTTTTATGGTTCCGCGAATCACATCATCATTGTTTTTAACGATAAAATCCTGGGCCGAAAGCTGATTTACGGTAAATAAAAAAAGATAGATAGAAAACAGAAATTTCATATAATCAGATTGCTTTTCACAAATAACGGAACTAAATTTCAATTCGTACTAATTCAGGTTAATTTTGATATTGCCTGTTTCTATTGCCGGATGTTCTTTCTGGAAGTTGTTAAACGATTCTTTCATTTTATTTAATGCATAAGCTTTCGCATTGCTAATGTTTTTGCCCAGGGCATAAAATTTATTGATGATGTAGATTTTAAAAAGATATTCTTTTAGCTCTGCCGAAGCCTGTGTATCAATCATCACTTTTGCTAAATTTTCGCGGTCAACAAAATTAACCAGGCCAGCATGCGAAGCGATATAGTTGGCAACTTTGTTTAAGCTGTCTTGCTGGTTGCCAAAGGCATCTTTTGCTGTATTGATATCATCAATGGCTTTTAATTGCGGGGCAATTTCCCTGGCTAAAACTTCTTTGTTAAGAGCGGTGAGTCCATTAGGCACAAAGAACTCCGCATCTAATTTATAGGGATCAACAAAGAGGAATATCGTATCCTTTAAAGCAGGATTTATTAAAGTATATCGGTCTACTATCCCGGCAGCCGAATGTTCACTTTTTCTTTTGGTAAAATCAACCCTTGATCCATCTGGCCAGCGGTAAGAATTTTCAAGTTTAGCCATCCTCATGCTTAAATAACTTCTATCGGCTAAGTTTTTAAAGGCACCCGTGCCTATTGGCCGGTTGATAGATGCACCATACCCGTCATCAGGTCCTTTCAGGTTTTCAAAAGTGACGTAGGTCATGAGGGTATCAGATGGGAGTTGAGCCTTGGTTAAGCAGGCAATTAAGCAAAAAAATAAGGTATAGCAGGTTTTCATAAAAGCGTTTTTATTCAGATGATGCTTAAAATAAGAGATTTCAATAAATAATTTATTTTTTTTGTTGAAAAAGCATTTTAGTGATATGAGTAACTTTGGTTACTTTTATCACTCGATAAATCTATTTGTCGGTGTAATCTTTAAACCGGTGTAATCACATGAATAAAAAACTCTTTCTCCTCGACGGTATGGCGCTAATGTACAGGGCGCATTTTGCATTAAGTAAGAACCCCCGTTTTACCTCAACAGGCATCAATACATCAGCAGTTATGGGCTTTACCAATACTTTGCTTGATGTTTTGAAGAAAGAAAAACCAACGCATATTGCCGTTGTTTTCGACACTGAAGCACCTACCGAAAGGCATACTACGTTCGAGGCCTACAAGGCTCAACGCCAGGCCATGCCCGAAGACCTTGCTGCCGCAATGCCCTATGTGATTAAACTGATTACCGGATTTAATATTCCAGTAATCACTTCTGATGGTTACGAAGCCGATGATATTATTGGTACACTGGCAAAAAAAGCAGAAGCCAAAGGTTATCAGGTGTATTGTATGACGCCCGATAAGGATTTTGCGCAACTGGTTTCCGAAAATATTTTCATTTATAAACCAGCCCGTATGGGTAACGATATGGAAATATTAGGTGTAAAGGAAGTATTGGCCAAATGGGAAATCGAAAATGTATTACAGGTAATCGACATTTTGGGTTTATGGGGCGATGCGGTTGATAATATCCCCGGCATTCCGGGCATTGGCGAAAAAACTGCCAAAGCACTGATCAAACAATATGGTTCTATGGAGAAAATTATCGAAAACTCACATGAATTGAAGGGCAAGCAGCGCGAAAATGTCGAAAACTTTGCAGAACAAGGTTTGCTTTCCAAAAAACTCGCTACCATTTTATTGGATGTGCCGGTTGAGCTGGATGAAGCAAGCTTAGAACTTTGCGATCCAAGCCGCGATTTATTGGAGCCTTTATTTACAGAATTGGAATTCAGAACCTTAGGCCGCAGGGTATTTGGCGATGAATTTTCGGTTACCACAGCGCGCTTTCAGGAAGGTACCCAAACCGATTTATTTGGCAACCAGACTGGTGAAGCCATTCAATATACGAATACGCTTGAAGAAGAACCTGCAGAAAAACTTCCTGCCAAAACCATCGAAAATACAGCACACGATTATCAATTGGTTGATACTGCTGAGCAACGTGCTGATTTGATCAAATTATTGCTTGCCGAAAAACAAATCTCGTTCGATACCGAAACTACAGGTACTGATGCAAACATGGCCGATTTAGTGGGTTTGTCTTTCTCCATCAAACCTGGAACCGGTTATTATATTCCCGTTCCGGCAGAAAGAGAAGAAGCCCAACTTATCGTTGATGAATTTAGGGTGGTATTGGAAAATGAAGATATCGAAAAAATTGGTCAGAATACCAAATACGACATTTTAGTATTGAAATGGTATGGCATTCAGGTAAAGGGAAAACTTTTCGATACCATGCTTGCCCACTATCTGATCGATCCGGATACCCGCCACGGTATGGACGTGCTTTCAGAGAACTATCTTGGTTACTCACCCATCTCCATTACCAAACTAATTGGTGCCAAAGGCAAAAACCAGGGTACCATGCGCGATGTTCCGGTGATCGATGTGGTAGATTATGCCGCCGAAGATGCCGACGTGACCTTGCAGCTGGCACACATCTTCGAACCAAAATTAAAAGAACTTAATGCTGCCAAACTGGCTGAGGAAATAGAGAATCCTTTGGTTTATGTATTGGCCGATATAGAAAAAGAAGGTGTTCGCATTGATATTGAAACCTTAAAAGCCTATTCTAAAGAGTTGGAAACCGAAATTATCAAGTTCGAGCAGAATGTTTATGATAAAGCAGGGATCAAATTCAACCTGGCCTCACCAAAACAGTTGGGCGAGGTGTTATTCGATAAACTTCAGCTCGACCCTAAAGCGAAAAAGACTAAAACTGGTCAATATCAAACCGGAGAAGATGTTTTAACAGCCTTAGCCAGTAAAAGTGATATTGTACAGGATATTTTAGATTTCCGCCAGTTACAGAAGCTTAAATCAACTTATGTTGATGCATTGCCCTTAATGGTTAACCCGAAAACAGGCAGGGTGCATACCTCTTATAACCAGGCCGTTGCCGCCACGGGCAGATTAAGTTCCAACAATCCGAACTTGCAGAATATTCCGATACGCAGCGAAAGGGGCAGAGAAGTGCGTAAAGCCTTTATTGCGAGGGATGAAAACCACATCCTGTTATCGGCCGATTATTCTCAGATCGAACTGCGCATTATTGCCGAAATCAGCAAGGAAGAGAATATGCTTGATGCTTTTAGCAAGGGGATTGATATCCATACCGCTACAGCGGCTAAGGTATATGACATCAGCATCGAAGAGGTAGATGGAACACAACGCAGAAATGCTAAGGCGGTAAATTTTGGTATTATCTATGGGCAATCAGCTTTTGGTTTATCTCAAAACTTAGGTATTCCACGTAAGGAAGCCGCAGAAATTATTGAGCAGTATTTTACGCAATATCCCGGTATTAAACGCTACATGAGCGATACCATGAACTTTGCGCGCGAAAATGGTTTTGTAGAAACGATTATGGGCAGAAGACGCTATTTAAGAGACATTAATTCGGCGAACCAAACAGTTCGTGGTTTTGCAGAACGAAATGCCATCAACGCACCGATACAGGGCTCTGCAGCGGATATGATCAAGATTGCCATGATCAATATCCACAAAGAGATGAAAGCACAAAATTTACAATCAACCATGACCATGCAGGTACATGATGAGTTGGTTTTTGATGTGGTGCGATCAGAAAAAGAAGTGATGAAGGCAATTATTCAGGATAAAATGGCCAATGCCATTAAGTTAACCGTACCTATCGTGGTAGAAATTGGTGAGGGAGACAACTGGCTGGCAGCACATTAAGATGAAATCGCTCTCCTGATTAGTATCATTATTTTTTTTATTATCTTCATTAAAACTTCATCCCGATTAACCAATTTTATATCAATAAATAAACGAGTAAAACAAAAATTAAAGATTATGAAAAAGTTATTGAGTTTAATCGCAATCGCAGCATTTGGTTTAACCACAGCATTCGCTCAAACACCAGCTACAGCTACTAAAGCTAAAACTGTTGCAAAAAAAGAAGTAAAAACAACTACCGCACCTGTTAAAGCAGGCGTAAAACAAGAGGCTAAAAAAGTAGAAACTAAAACAACTACTACAGCTGCCAAAGTAAAAGCAGATGGTACGCCTGATATGCGTTTTAAAGAAAATAAAGCCAAAGCGGTAACTAAAGTTACTGGCCCAACTAAAAAAGATGGTACAGCAGATATGCGTTATAAAGCAAATAAAGAAGCTGCTAAAAAGAATTAGGTTCAGGTTTATAATTTGAAGGGTCTTCGATGAAATCGGAGGCCCTTTTTTGTTTTTTACGCTACATGGATTACTCCTAAGCCTGCACTTCGCAAAAAAAACCGTCATCTCGACCGGAACGCAGTGGAGAGATCATCCCGGGATGGATTCTCCATTCCGTTGCACTTCAGTCGAAATGACGATTAGCTATAAACTTATCGTCTCACCTATCTCTGGCAATAACAACGTTTTCTTTTCGCGCTCAAATTTATCAACGGCCACCTTGGTATCAATTTCAATAACAGGAAAGGTATTATAATGCACGCCGATCACTTTATCACAATCAAAATATTTTGTGGCAATTAGTGCATCATCAACATCCATAGTGTAATTTCCACCGATAGGTAAAATAGCATAATCTAAATTATAAATATCAGCCAGAACCTTCATTTCAATGGTTAAACCGGTATCGCCGGCAAAATAAATTTGTTTGCCATCTAACTCCAGCACGAAACCAGCAGGATTTCCGCCATAACTTCCATCAGGTAACCCGGAAGAATGCGTAGCGGGTACCATGCGCACAGTTCCCCAGTCGAAGGTAAATTTGCCAAAGTTCATTCCGTGTACTTTCTCTATCCCTTGTTTCGCAGCCCAATCAGTGATTTCAGGCATGGCAATAACTGTAGCCTGAGTTTGCTGAGCTAATGCGACTAAATCTGCAACATGGTCGCCATGACCATGGCTAACCAATATATAATCGGCTTCAATGGATTTAATATCTACATTTTTAGCTAGTGGATTGTGTGATATAAAAGGATCGAACAATAATTTTTTTCCAGCGGCTTCTAACAGGAAACAGGATTGGCCATAATACGTGTATTTCATAATTTTAGTATCGGGATTTGAGTATAAATAGTATCAAGTAGCGAGTAGTATCAAGTAGCGAGATTCCAGTATCAAGATGGATTTAAGATGCTATTGCCCAAACATACCACCCAGGCCACCCAGCATATCCTGCGCCGAAGCTTGCATTTCAGCAGCGCTTACCTGTTCGGCACTCGCCATGGCTTTATTGATAGCGGTTAACAACAACTCTTCCAGCTCCTCTTTATCGGCATTTTTCAAGAATTCCTCATCGATAGAAATTCCGGTAATGGCCTTATTTGCTGTTGCGGTGATTTTTATTGCACCGTTTTCTACCTCACCGTATACTGATATGGTATCAAGGCGTTTTTTGATTTCTTCGGCCTTTTGTTGTGCCGCTAATAATTTGTCGAACATAATAG
Organism: Pedobacter humicola; assembly: GCF_056490705.1. Lineage (NCBI taxonomy): Bacteria > Pseudomonadati > Bacteroidota > Sphingobacteriia > Sphingobacteriales > Sphingobacteriaceae > Pedobacter > Pedobacter humicola. Next base: position 106,849 of record NZ_JBWJIG010000018.1, read on the forward strand.
ATGTGTTTTATTTATAATAACTAAATTCTGCCCAAAATCGTATTTGCTTCATCAATAAAACGGTCAATTCTCTTTGTACCTATAAAATTTTTAAGGATCAGGGTGATTGTTTTCCTTTTTGCAGGCACCTCGATCTCGGCCCTAACTTCGGTACCAGAGTAAATAAGATTTGTTGTTTTACGGATAATCTGGAAACGGATCAGAGCATCGAAAGGATATTCTTTCACCACCCGACCGGCAAATGTAGACCGGATTATTTTCCGCTGGCCCTTGTCAAAACGGATGTTGGATGTTGCTGCAAAAAGGAGGGCCAAACCAATAACCGCAGGAAAATAGGTGAGGAGTATTTTTTGAATAGATCCTTCATTTGTTAAAAAACCTGGATTAAGCAAAATGGCAATGGTAACGCCGATCAAAATCAGTCCAAACACTAAACTGCCGGTCTTGTTATCGCGCAACAGGTATACGCCACCCTCTTCTTTAAAAAACTGAAAGTCGTAAATGGTCTGTTTAGGAATAACAGGCGCATTGGCAAATACCAGTTCATCAATTTTTGGCAATACTTCCTGTTGAAATTGAATAAGATTCGCATTGGTAGCCTTATTGTAACCCGACGAAACAATTAAGCCTTTTCCGTGCCTGTTGCTCTTTTTAAACAACCGGTAATTATAACCGCTTCCAAGTATCTCGTAGGGCTGAACCGAGGCAATATCATCAAAGGGGATCGAGCCTATAGGCAAAAAACCAATCCTTTTATATAATTGCCGACTATTACCATCAAAAACGACTTTGGTCTCGGCAATAAAAATCAGAAGTAAGGGAATTAATAACAAAAAGCCATAATACGCGAAGGTAAAACCTGCTGAATAACCTTGAAGCGATCTGGATAGAAAAAAAATAAACCCGGCGATGAGTACAAAAAAAATAAGGCCAACTATCCTTAAATTTCTTTTAGGATAGATGGTTAAGATACCTGGTTCAATAATCCATTTAGTTTTTGCCATAAAAATTAATCTTCGTCCGAGCCTGGCAAACTTCCGTTGCCATGGTAAGCACCTTTGCGGATAATTGGCATATCGAAATGTTTGTACAAGTCGTCGAGATGCATTAAACTTCCGTTGGTGAGGTTGCCTAAAAACACAATAACAATGTTTTTGTTTAAATCTCTAACATAAATGTGTCGGAAACCATGCCACCAGCCAGTATGGTAAACCACTTTGTCCATTTTTTCTCCATCAAACATTCTCCAGCCATAACCATAGTTAAAATGACCATTTATAGGCTTATTGTGACCAGTATAGGCAGAATCGAGGCTTTTTTTACTTAATAACCTACCGTTTTTCAAATATTTATCAAACAGTACCAAATCGTGCACCGTACTATAAATGCCTTTATCACCTACTGGCCCATCTAGAAAATTCTGTGCAACTGAATATCTAAAACTATTGCGGTCATGACCAACCACATCAACCGGGATTTTTTCGTATTCAGTTGTGCTGTATACGTGCGTATGTTTTAATCCGGCTGGTTTAAACACATGTTCCATCATATATTGCGAATAACGCTGTCCGGTTACTTTTTCTATAATGGCACCCAAAACCATAAAGTTTGAATTATTATAATGAAAACGGTTATCAGGTTTGGTATATGGATTTGGTTTGCGTTCGGCAATCACATCCATTACTTCCTGATTGGTTACACCTTTTTTCATGTTCCGTTTTTCCTTGCGCCAGATATCGTCGATAAAGTAAACATAGTTCATCATGCCACTTCGGTGAGAAAGCAATAACTTTACAGTGATGCCATCGTATGGGAAATTTGGATAAAACTTTTTTACGTTATCGTTTAATGAAAGTTTTCCCGCTTCTACCAATTGCATAATCGCAGTTCCGGTGAACGTTTTGGTAATCGAGGCCAGCTCAAATTCTGAGTTGATGGTTAAACTATCACGGTGCAGGTAATCAGCCCAGCCAACTGCTTTCTCGTAAAGGATCTTACCATCTTTGGCCACGAGCATATTTCCGTTGAAATTGAATTTCCTGTGCAGGTTATCAACAAAATCCGCAATCCATTTATCCCCCTTTTGGGGATTATAAACCAGTAAGAGGCTATCGGCTTTATCGTCTTCCTTGGTACGGATTTTTTTTTCAGCCGCCTTTTTTTCCTCAGATTTTTTGCTGGTACATGCAGTTAGTAAAGTTACGGAGAGGGCTAATGCCGAACATATATATCGAAAATTCATTAATATCGGGGATAGTGTATTTAAAACCCGAAAATTAAAGAATTTTAGACGGTTAAAACGAAAGAGTTTTACACATTTTCGCAATTTTGATTGTACCAACACTCAAATAAATGCCCTTTACTCCCATAAACCGGATCGCTGTCTGGATTTTTCACTTTAGCAATGTCTTCATCCACTCCTGGCCGCTCTTCAGCTTTACCATATTTCATATTATATTCGGCACCATTTGGATAAGCGCCAACTACCGTAAAGTCATCACTTGAGTTTAATTTTTTATGTGCCACCCCGGCGGGGATAATGATTACATCACCCTTATCCAGCTCAATGCAAACCCCATGATCGCCACCAAACTGTACGTCTGCCTTACCACAAAAAACGCCCATCACTTCATGTGTATTACTATGGTAATGATGATAATCGAAAATACCATCTACCCAGGCATTGGTGTATCCATTCTGCGCGAAAACCTTTTTGATCACCTCTTCCGTATCGTCTGGATGCAATCTGAAAGTACCCTTATAGATCATTAACGGCAAATTGGAGTTATTCGGAAAATTACCGTTTTCTTCTATTTTGTGCGCAACCAAATAAGCTTCTTGTATCAGTTTTTCTTTGTCCATGATTGAGGTGTTTTAATAGTTAACAAAGTAATCGGAAAAGGGTTTAGATTTTAATTTATGGTCTTAAGCTGTCTCATTTTCTCAGCGGCAGTTTCTTCCCATAACTTAATTGGCGCCAGATCCATTCTACCGGTCCATAATTATACCTGGAAAGCCACCATTTACTAAAAAAGACCTGCAACGTATAAATAACAATGGCAAGGATTAAATAAAAGCCGATTGGTTTAGAGGTAAAGATACCAAAACCAAAGCCGGAAAAAATAAGCAGACCGATCAAGTTTTGCACCATATAATTGGTAAGGGTCATTTTCCCCATAATGGCCAAACTGCCAAAAAAAGTTTTGCACTTGCCCGAAATATACAGCCAGCAAATGGCACTGGAAATAAACAACATGGTACTTAAAATTAACCAATAACGGATGTTATAATACTCCTTAATATTCCATTTTAATTTTTCAATGATCGGGAAATAGGCAGATAGCAATAACGTAACGCCTAAGGAAATCCAGAATACTTTTTTTACCCATTTTATTTTGGTGGGCAAGGCATCAAAGAAATTGATTTTGTATAAGCTAAACCCCCATAAGAAACAGCAGAACATGACCACATGTACCGTATACAGATAAGGTTTACTAATCATCTGGGCAACATAGGTACCTTTTAATCCGAAGTAGAGCACATCTAACAAGTTGTGGCTCTTATATAGGTAAAATAGTTTTACTATGTCTTCACGGCCAGAATCATCCAACGAATTGACGAAGGAGCTTAATGCCGGGATAAGCAACAGTAATACCAAACTGATAATAAAAGTAGTTTTGGCCGAACTTCGGTAGAAGAACAATAACAACAACCCTAAAATGGCATAATCTTTTAAAATATCGCCAAAAAACACCGCACTGTTAATTAAAGCAAGCATTAATAACCAGAACATGCGGCCCATAAAAAAAGTATAAGGATTCTTTCCTTTATTGCTAATGTTGTTCATTAGCACAGCAAAACCATAACCAAAGAGCATACTCAGCATGGTCCACGATTTGGCTGCGAAAACCGTTCTGGAGATATACATTAAGCCGTTGGTTAAATGATCGGGTTTAAAAAGAACAGGATCTTTGTCCAACACAAAAAAATCATAGTAGTTCATCAAAACAACGCCCAAAAGTGCCCAACCTCTAAGTATATCAACAATGATGGTCCGCTGATTGAGTTGAATGGGTTGACTTGACAGGTTATTCATACGGTATTGATTAATTAGAAGATACAATAAATGTTTTTTAAGCCCAGGAGCATAATGGATAAAAAAGAGGATACCTTTTCGGATATCCCCACAATTTTACTTCTGGCTTTCTGCCCAGGTATTCATTTTAGTTTCGAAAACCGATAAAGGTAAAGAGCCATCTTTTAAAACTTCCGTATGAAAAGCAGCCAGTTTAAATTTAGGACCTAATTCCTTTTCATACCTGGTCCTTAATTCCCTTATTTTCATAGCGCCCGTTTTATAACCCAAAGCCTGTGCAGGGATGCCCATATAACGTTCAATTTCTGCTGTTGCGCCTTCAGTGCTGATGGCTTCATTATCCGTCATGTATTTTATGGCTTCTTCTCTGCTCATGTTTTTGGTATGGATGGCTACATCTACAACCAAACGAATAGCCCTGTGCATTTCATCGCCCAAGGCGCCCATGTGTTGATAAGGATCCTGATATAAGCCCAACTCTTTGCCCAGTGATTCACAATATAATGCCCAACCCTCAACATAAGCATTATGCCCACCAAAACGGCGGAAGTTAGGGAGTGATTTATTTTCCTGTGTTAAAGAAATCTGATAATGGTGCCCGGGGATGGCTTCGTGAAGGAAGAGTGATTCCATTCCAGAAGTGATGTTAAATGTTTTGGCATCTAAAATCGGTACATAAAAAATTCCGGGACGCGATCCGTCTGCCGAGCCCTGATTATACTCTGCACTGGCAGATGCTGCCCTAAAAGCTTCTGTTTGGCGGATTTCGAAAGGTGTTTTGGGCTCAACATCAAACATCTTTTTCAGATTGGGTTTCATCCGCTGGTGGATGTGCTCAAAAGCAGCTAAAACTTCTTCAGGTGTTTTATAAGGCATAAATTTTTTATCCGTTTTCATGTACTCGAAAAAAGCTTTCAAATCGCCCTTAAAACCAACCAGGTTTTTGATGCTGTCCATCTGCCCTTTAATCCGCGCAACCTCTTTTAAGCCTGTTTGATAAATTTCCTCAGGTGTTTTATTGGTGGTAGTTTGTTGTTTAACCAGATAGGTATACCAGGCCAAACCACCTGGCATGGCCGAGTAACCAGAGGTAGTTCTGCTTTTTGGTAAATATTCGTTCTGCAGGTAATCGCCCAGTTTTTTATAGGTAGGGATAATCACATTGGTGATGGAGTTGCGGTAGGCTGCTGTTAGCTTTTGTTTATCAGCTTCAGAAAAACTGGCAGGTAATAATTTAATTGGGCCATAGAATAAACTTTCTTCAGGTTTAGCCACAACCATGCTTTGCATCTGAGGAATCATTTTTACCACCAATGCTTTGGGCAGTACAATACCGGCAGCCGCACCTTTTTTGAAATTGCCGATGGCCGTATCCGCCCATACCGAAAATGCATCAATACGCTTTAACCAGTCTTCGTAATTTTTAACGGTTTTGAAAGGCTGGATCCCCGTTCCAGAGCCAAACTGTCCAATGGTTAAAGGCAAAGCGAACATCTGGTTAAAGGGTAGGTATTCTGAATGGTATTTTAAGCCCTCAATATTGATCTCCAGTTGATCCTTCAGATAATCGAAAGATAATTTGTCGTTTGCATCCAGGCTTGCCCGATCGTATTTGCCCAAACTATCCAAATAACGCTGGTTAAAGCTTTTATATTCTTTAATATAAGCCTGCGATCCATCATTAGCCAAAAGATCATTATAACGCTCGTCGCCGATATAAGTGGCGCTAATTGGGTTTAATTTTAGTCCGTCCTGATAGTACTGTTCGCACATGGACGCAAAAGCTTTACTTTCGGTACTGTTATCCGAGCTGCTTTTTTGCTTACAGGCGATTAGGACAGTAATGCAGGCTGCAAAAAGAAATATCTTTTTCATGTATTTTGGTTTAAGGTGTTAACCAAAAATAGTAAATTAAGTGGCCATTTAAGAAAAGCCTTAAACGCAAAAAAGCCACCCAACT
>NZ_JBWJIG010000019.1:0-105670 GCF_056490705.1 Pedobacter humicola
TTTACTGGAGGCTTTTTGTTTAAACAAAACTTCGGAAGCTTCTTCGTTTTAAAAAGAATAAGTCAAGCCTCCGAAAATATTAAATCCGTTTACCTGATAATACAGGTACCTGCTGTAATTGGTGTTTAAGATATTGTTTGCTTTAGCAAAAACAGAGAATTTTTTGTTGATCCTATAATCTGCACCAAGACCTAAATCAACATAGCCTTTAACCGTTTCAATCAGCTCTATATTGGTGTTCGGAATCACATATTGTGAAGCTGGAACAGGAGCGCCGGTATATACTTTTGCTTTTACATCATCCTGAATCACTACACCTGCATTAAAGCTTAATTTTTTATTGAAGGTATACATAAAGTTCGAGCTTACTTTTAAACCGGGTTTAAACCAAGAGTAGGTTTCAGAAGCCGGTTTCCAGTCATCAAGGTTTAATTTACCGGTCCATTTTAGAGCATCGCTCACCTGAACGGAAATTTCGCCTTCTAAACCTGTTAATTTCGTTTTACCGAAATCGTAAATCACATCAAACTTGTTGAAATCGGTAAAGTTGTTCACGAATAATGGCATATCATCAAACTGTTTTACATATACACGTGCTTTATAACCAAATCCCGGTCCACCGGTACCTTTAATACCTGCACTGAAACTTAATTTTTCTACCGTGTTTTTAACAAGGATATTGCTGTTTAACCATGGATTTTCATCCGTAAAGCCTTTTAAAGAGTTTCTGTTTACATCACCTTTAACTTCTCCGAAAACCTGTAAATAATCAGGGATCAGGGTAAAGTCGGCAGTAACGGCAGGGAATATTTTAGAGCTGCTGTACGCACCAAATTCCTGTACGAAGTTAATTCCCGCTGTAATTTTAGCGCCTTTCACCTGCAAGCGGATATACGGGTTTAAGCGCAACAGGTTATTGCCAACACTGGTTAAGGCATCTTTGGTATTGCCAAACTCAGTTGATGCGGCTAAACCCAGGTTTAACGAATTAATGCGTTTATTTACATAACCGTTTAAGCTCAGGTAGTTTTCTTTGGCGCTAAATTTATCGTTCCAGATGTAACCATTGGCTTTTAAAGCATAACTGAAAGCATCTTCATCTTCGGTAAAGTTTTTCACTAGTTCACCTTCCAGTTCGATGGTGGTTAAAGCTTGTTTATCAGGGTTGGTGTTAAATGCTGGCCGGGTATCGTCTATCCCATAAAAATAAGTACCGTTACGTTCAAAATTGATGCGGCCACTAACGGTGTTCTGGTCTAAAATGCTACGGCCGAAAACACTTAACTGTTGGTTGCTGCTGTTTTGTTTATTCAGCTTTCCTTCCTGACTAAAATGTTTAAAATATCCACCTACCTGCAGGCCTTCGTCCTTTCCGGTATTAAAATAAGCTTCGCCCAAAAGGGTAGCCAGCGAACCGAAGGCACCTTTTACATAATTGTTCACCAATATGCTTTCTTTTTCTTCGGCCAGGGCCTGTGCCTGTAATTTTTGGATATCACTGTTCAGTTCCAGTTTCCGATCTAAAATACTGTAGTTAAGCTTGGCTTTATAGGTTTTAACGTCATCCAGATTAGGACTTCTTCTGAGCTTTACAGCCTCAGCCAAAATTGGTTTGTAAGGGCGAACCACTTCAATCTCTTCGTTTACAACCCCTTTTTCATCAGTTTTTTTATCCTGCGCCTGAGCAGTCATTAATCCAGCAGCTAACAAAAACAGTGAACTATATATATATTTAATCGATTTCATAAGGCTACTTCTTCTGGTTTAGTTTTTCTAGTTTTTCTTTGGCTGTAGGGATGATATCATCCTTGCCTTCGTAATTATCAATTATACTGAGAAGTGTGCTTTTCGCCTGTAAATTGTCTTTCAGGGCCACATAGTTATCAGATAAAAGGATAAATGCTTTTGCTACCCAGTAATCGTAAGAAGCCATGTTGTTGATCAGATCGAAACAGGTTTTAGATGAAGTCTTGAAATCACCTTTGTTGTATTCCAATAAAGCCAGATTGTATTTAGCTTCTGCTGCTGCAATGGTTTTTGTTTTGGCCACTACGTTTTTAAATTCTTTTATAGCTGTAGTGGTGTCGCCTTTTAGCAGATAAGCCTTACCAGAGAATAAGCTCGAACTGTTTTTTTCTTCTTCTGAAGCTTTTTCTGATTCTTTGGTAAGCTGCGCATATTTAAGCATATCATCAGGCATGTTTAAAGCCGTGTAAGCCTTTAACAGGTTGTTGATGGCAAAACTATAGTGCGATTTGTAATCAGTGGTGGTTTCTAATCTTTTCAGGTAAACAATGGCCTCGTTGTATTTCTTCTGATTTAAAAACAATGTTGATATACTTACCAGTGAACGTTCGGTATAATCGCTTGTCCAGTCGTTTAAGATAAACTCGTAATCAGGAATGGCTTCATCCGGGCGGCCCAGTTTAACCAGCGATTCTGCCCTGATAAATTTAGCTTCCTTTTCGTGATTTGCTTTAGGGAATTTATCGAAATAAGCGTTTATGGCCTGGAATGCTCCGTTGGCATCACCTTTTAAATAGGTATTGTTTGCTGCGGCAAAAACGATATTGTCTTGCTCCGAACCAGAGTAATTGCCAAGTGGGGTAGTAGCGGCATAAGTGATAAAACCATTTGCATCTCCGCGGTCTACATAAATGTTCTTGATCGACTCCATGGCCTGTTTAGCTTCGTCGGCAGTAGGGTAATCGCGGATTACCTTTTTGAACGATTCTAAAGCCGCATCATCCTGGTCCTGGTTGTATTGAACCAGGCCGATGGTTACCAAAGCTTTTGCCACATAACTGCTGCGTGGATATTTGGCTACTAATGCCACAAGGTCTGATTTAGACTTATCAAAATCGCCTTTGTTAAAATAAGTATAGGCGGTTTCGAAACCCGCATCGTCAGCATAGTTCGAATTTGGAAAAGTATTCAGCAAGCTTTGCATGGTTGCAATTTTTGCATCGTACTGGGTTTCCAATCCCTGGATCATGCCTTTCTGGAAAGTGGCATAATCTTCTGAGGTCGTTTTGCGGCTGATGATCTTGTTATAATTCGCCATCGCATCACCATAGCTTTTATTTACAAAATACGAATCGGCTAAACGGATGGTGGCATCATCAATTGTTTTCTGGTCTTTATCATTGCCCGATAGGAATTTTTCAAAGTAAGTAGCTGATTTGCTGTATTTTTCATCTTCGAAAGCCGCATAGGCCAGTGCATAGTTGGCAAAATTGTAAACACCTGTTTTGTCGGCATCCGGCATTTTTAAAAATTGCTCAAAAGTGCTAACTGCTTCTCCGTACTTGCGCAGTTCGTACATCGATTCTGCTTTCCAGTAGGTATTTAAAGCATTGATCTCATTGTCTTCAGGAAACTTTTCAGAACGTAAGAACATCGACAATGCATTAGGGAATGCCCTTTCATTATAAAACTCCAGTCCGCGGAAATAGGTTACCTTTTGATAAGCTTCTTTGGCTTCGAGGTTTTTATCCGGAATAGGCTCCAGGATATCAACAGCTGCCTGATAATTTTTGGTAGTCAATAAAACTTCACCCAACAAAGTTTTGGCTTCGTTGATCTTACGCGATTTTGGGAAGGTTTTTAAGAAACCCTGCGTGGCTTCTAAAGCCTGCTGGTGAAATTCCAATTCGTAACTTAGTTTGGCATAATTTAACCAGGCTTCTTCCTGGATCCCTTTATCAAAGCTTAAACGCGAAGCCCTGAAAAAGGCACTTTGCGCTTTTTGTTTATTGCCCAACTGGATAAAGGATTTACCCAGGGTGTGCATACCATTTTGCAGGTATATATCGTCATTATTAAGTTTTTCTAAAACCGCAACAGATTCTTTGTATTTTTTATTCTGGAATAGAGAATAACCGTACTGGTAAATGAAAAGGTTGTTTTTGGTTTCGCTTTTGTCTTTTGCGTAATATTCAGCAAAATACTTTTCAGCGTTTTTGAATTCAGATTTTGCAAAATAGGATGCCGCAACCAGACTCAACATTTCTGGCTCGAACTGCTGTTTTGTTTTTTGAATAGAGGCCAAGGCATAGCTGATTACATCATCATAGCGCTCATCCAGATAATACATCGAAGTGATGTAATATGGATAGCTTGCCTCGTAAGTAGGAGAGCCCTTTAGCTTTTCGAAATTGGCCAATGCCGTTTTATACTCTTTGTTTAAATAGTTGATATAAGCAAAGTAGTAAGTGGCGCTTTCCTGAAAATCGCCTTCCTCTTTTTTAACTTTTTCGAATAAAGGTTCTGCCTTATCGTATTCTTTTAGTTCGAAATAGGCATATCCCTGTTTAAACTGATACTCGTTGCGCTGTTTACCAGAAAGTGTAGAAGGATCTGTTTTTTCGAACCACTCTAAAGCTTTTTTATAGTTTTTCTGGTTGAAATAAGTTTTTCCAACATAAAAATAAGCCAGTTTGGTATTCGGGTTTAACGGATAATCGCGGATAAATGCCTGGAACAAACTTTCGGCATCGGCATTGGTTAACTCTAGTGCACAAACAGCGGCATAGAATTTCGCATTCTCTTTTAGTAAAGATAGTTCGGCGTTGCTCTCCGTTTGGGTAGAAGGTTTATAACGTTGCAGCTCAACAAGTTTAAACTGTTGTGCAGCCGCAGTGTATTTCTCTTTGTCTAATAATTCTAAGCCCGTTTGATAGTTTTTGTTGAGGTTCTGCACTGCGCTAACCTGAGCGTAGGTGCTAAAACTTCCAGCTAAAAATAGCGGAATTAGTAAGTATTTTTTCTGCATTGGTTTCAAATATGGTTGGTACTAAATTATAAATAGTATCAAAGCTTATCAACAGAAGTAATTAACATCTGTTAATAACACAAATTAACGACAGGATTTTTGCTTTGGTATTCAGGGCTGAACGAATGTGGAAAAATGATGAGGTTCATTGGTCCATCAGTAATTGGTGGCCTGACCGCGTAATGTGAGATTGTTCTGCCTGGTTAACCGGTTAATTATTTAAATTGGTTAACTGTATTGTGGTTATGGTTAAATTGTTTGTGATTGTTAAATTGCCAGATGCCACTTTAAAATCTTGAAGTATATCAAGCCACCAACCAATTCAGCTGATTACTCTGGACTGCGGAGCACGACTATAAACTGAAGACTTCAGACTCCCAACTCCAATCTCCCCATTCCAAACTAACCTACCCCTGGCTTGCCAACAGATACAGCACGGCCATTCTTACAGCAACACCATTTTCTACCTGTTCTAAAATGATCGATTGTTTGCTGTCGGCCACATCACTGGTAATCTCCACGCCACGGTTAATCGGACCCGGGTGCATCACAATGATTTCTTTATCGAGGTTGTCTAAGATCTGTTTATTTAAGCCGTACATCATAGCATATTCCCTTAAAGATGGGAAGTATTTAATGTCCTGACGCTCCAGCTGGATACGCAGCATATTGGCAACGTCGCACCAGTTTAAGGCTTTAATAAGGTTATGTTCTACTTTTACACCCAGTTGATGGATGTGTTTTGGAATTAAGGTTGTAGGTCCGCAAACCATTACCTCTGCACCAAGGCGCTGTAAACAAAGAATGTTTGAGATGGCTACACGGGAGTGGAGGATATCACCCACAATCACCACTTTTTTGCCTGCAACATCACCCAGTTTCTGGCGGATCGAGAAAGCATCAAGCAAGGCTTGTGTAGGGTGTTCGTGCGCACCGTCGCCCGCATTTACAATCTGCGCTTTAACATGTTTACTTAAAAACTGACCAGCACCGGCGTAAGGGTGGCGCATTACCACCATATCCACTTTCATTGACAGAATATTGTTTACCGTATCAATCAGTGTTTCGCCTTTGCTCACCGATGACGATGAAGCGGCAAAGTTGACCACATCGGCTGAAAGCCTTTTTTCAGCAAGTTCGAATGAAAGTTTGGTCCGAGTAGAATTTTCGAAGAAGATATTGGCAATGGTAATATCACGCAGCGATGGCACCTTTTTAATCGGGCGGTTAATCACTTCCTTGAAATTATCTGCAGTTTCGAAAATCAATTCGATATCATTCCGGTTAATATCTTTAATGCCTAAAAGATGTCGGGTTGATAGTTTTTCTGCTGCCATTTTTATTTATTGTTTTCCGATATTAAAATCACTTTGTCTTCACTTCCTTCACTAGCCCAGGTCACTTTTACCTGTTGCGAGTTCAAGCTGTCTACCTGATGTCCAATGTAATCAGGTTCGATAGGTAAATGTCTGCTGAACCTGCGGTCTATTAAAACCAAAAGTTCCACTTTCTCCGGTCGGCCATATGCAAGTAAGGCATCTAGAGCTGCCCTGATGGTTCTGCCCGTCCAAAGTACATCATCAATCAAGATTACTTTTTTGCCTTCGATAATAAAATCGATCGAGTTGCTGCTGGCCGTAACCAATCCGTCTTTACGTCGAAAATCGTCCCTAAAAAAAGTAATATCCAGGTTTCCCTTTAAAATTTTCTTGTTTTTTAGAATCTGCTCGAGTTCCTGGTGGATACGGTCTGCCAAAAAAATACCCCTCGGCTGGATGCCAATTAAAACGGTATTCGCGAAATCGTCGTGGTTTTCAATTAATTGATGGCAAAGCCTCTTAATTGTAATCTGAATTTTTTGTCCGTCAAGAAGTGTTTTCTTTTGCATTGAAGAAGGATTGGGCAAATATATAAAAATGTTTTAAGGTTATAAAGTTGAATGTCGATTGTTTTAGGCTTTGATTGCTAAATTGTTCTCTTCCAATGTTTAAAAATAGATATAATTGTTTTATAATGATTTGAAAAGCAAGCTCGGTTTTTTATTTTAAAGTTAGTCCGGCTGTACACTGTAGTCCCGCTCATCCGATAGTTATCGGATCGGGAGCTGCCGTTTCCATCCGGTTTAGGTGGCTGGTTTTTGCAGCTATTAAAGGTTCAAAACCCACCGTGTCAGCTTTCCTGGTCCAATACTATTAGTTCCAGGATTTTATCGTTAATCAATTTGGTAACCGCATTCTTTCCATCGCCGATTAACTTCCCATCCACCTGATGAACAGGAAAGGCATTTTTGGTAGAGCTGCTGATAAAAGCTTCCTTGGCATGGTAAACTTCATCTAACGTAAAATCCCGCTCCATAAACGTGTAATTTGGGATATCGAGACTCAAAATTTTACTTCTTGTAATCCCTCTTAGAATTTCATCTTTTGCGGTGATAATTTCATTGTCGGTAATAATGAAGAAATTCGCCCTTGGGCATTCCCTAACCTTGCCATTGTTATGGTAAAGCAAATCATCGGCACCATTTTCCTTTACAAATTTCTGCAAGCGGATGGCCTGTAAATAATCGATTGTTTTTACCTGGGGAATCTGCCGCTGGTGGTTATAACTCACTAAGGCAAGTGCTTTGCTGGTTTCATTTTCGATAATATTCAAAGGTGTCTGAATAATAATCAGGTTTGGTTTTACCATGGTGTAACCGTCGTCCGAAAAACCGCCTGTCAGGATGATTTTGATACCTGAATTTGGGATATTGTTTTTATTGATCAGTTTAAGGATGGCCTCATGTAATTGTGCCCTGTTAAGTTCAACTTCCAGATGCATTTCTTTTGCAGAATTGTAGAAACGGTTGAAATAATCCTGTATAAAAATGGGTTTGTTGTTGATCGTTTTCAGAAAATCAAAAATCCCATAACCCCTTTGGATAGACAGGTCAGCTACCGAAATATGGGCATCTTCCTGTAAAAACAGCTCATTATTAATCGAAATATACATGCTTATTAAGCTTTATTAACCAAAAGCTAATGTACAGGATTATCTTTTTTATCGCCAGTAAAGCCATTAATAAATTGGAATAATACATAAAACTGATTTTTACTACTGCTATAATGGTTAACTTTATGCTATGTCTCAATCAGTAATTTTCTTCGACGGCGTTTGCAACTTATGTAATGCATCGGTGCAGTTTGTGATTGAGCACGATCAAAAAGACCAGTTCCATTTTACCGCCTTACAGGGAGCTTATGCCCAAGAAATCCTGCCCAAATTTGATGCTGACCCAAAGCAGTTAAATACGATTTTGTTGCTGGAAGACGGTAAGCTTTATACCAAATCATCTGCGGCATTAAAGATTGCTAAAAAACTCAGCGGATTACTGCCTTTGCTGTATGTTTTTTATATCGTTCCGAAATTTATCCGCGATTGGTTTTACGATCTAATTGCTAAAAACCGTTACCGATGGTGGGGAAAAGAGGAAAGTTGCTGGGTACCCACACCCGCGCTAAAAAGTAAGTTTTATCCTTAGTTTTGCTGATCATTTTTCTTCCTGCCCGGCGACCACAGCCATAGCGAAAGGATGATTAAAGGAATACTGATACTTAGCGCAATGACAATCATAATGGCTTTTTGTTTCACCATATCCGGCTCAGTAGAAGTAAATATGTATACCGTTTCTTTAATGGCAAATAAGGTAATGATGGTAGAAAGGACGGCAAATAGTTTACGCATGGTTTTGTTTTGAATGCAAAGATTGCATTTATTTTTAAAATTACGCATGTGTTCAGTGTAAGTTATTTTGAACTGGGCTGGATAAGGTTTAAGTTCCAATACATATCATTTATCAGTACCGTCATGCTGTCAACAAACTTCGGGATCAGCATCTTTAATGTTAAGAAAGACCCTAAAATAAATCCGATAGCTATCGGATCAAGGTGACGAACGAAAAACAAAAAAGGTCAGCTGGATTGCTCCAAACTGACCGCTGTTTAAACCAAATAAACAACAATTACTCTGCAATTTGTACAGGAGTTAAGTTCTTCAATTCTTCTTCAGTAAATAATCGGTAATGTATTTTGAATGTCTTTTGCATCGGAGTTTCCAATGAGAAGCCACCTACCCCAAACCCATCCAGTACATCTAATGTAAAGTGTGAGAATTTCCAGTATTCAAACAGATCTCTGTCTACCCAAAACGCGCAACCTTCTACTTCACCTAAACAAACATCATGCATGCGCAGGTAATAGCCTCCTTTTTCGAAACATTGTGGCTGTGTACCTTCGCAACAGCCGCCAGCCTGGTAAAACATCAGTTCCCCATGTTTTTCTTTAAGTACTGCAATTAGCTCTTTTGCTTTTTCTGTACTGTTTATTCGCTCGATCATGATCGTTTTTTTCAAACTTACTAAAAGAAGCCTAATTTGTTTTTATCGTAAGAAATCAGCATATTTTTAGTCTGGCGGTAATGGCCCAGCATCATTTTATGGTTTTCTCTACCCACACCCGATTGTTTGTAGCCACCAAAAGGCGCACCTGCTGGGTAAGCATGGTATTGGTTTACCCAAACACGGCCTGCCTGAATGGCACGTGGCACCTGATAAAGCTCGTGGGCATCGCGGGTCCATACCCCAGCACCTAATCCATACAAAGTATCATTTGCAATTTCAATGGCTTCTTCAACGGTTTTAAAGGTGGTAACTGCCAACACCGGACCAAAAATCTCTTCCTGGAAAATCCTCATTTTGTTGTGTCCTTTAAAAATAGTTGGTTTGATGTAGTAACCGCCGCCCAATTCGCCAGGTAGCTCATTTACCTCTCCACCGGTTAAAACTTCCGCACCTTCCTCTTTACCTAACTTTATGTATTGTGCGATTTTCTCAAACTGGATTTTAGAAGCTTGGGCACCCATCATCACTGTTCTATCCAGCGGACTGCCGATTTTTATCGCTTCAGTCCTTTCGATCACTTTGGCAATAAATTTTTCGTAAATATCTTCCTGGATCAATAAACGCGACGGGCAGGTACAGATTTCACCCTGGTTTAAGGCAAACATTACCGCGCCTTCAACAGCCTTATCCAAAAAGGCATCATCTTCGTCCATGACCGAGCTGAAGAAAACATTGGGCGATTTCCCACCAAGTTCTAATGTAACCGGAATTATATTTTCAGTGGCATATTGCATGACCAAACGTCCGGTAGGGGTAGAGCCTGTAAATGCGGCTTTCGATACTTTCGGATTGGTTACCAATGCACGACCCAGTTCTGCGCCAAATCCGTTTACTACATTTACCACTCCAGGAGGCAACAAATCGCCAATTAGTTCCATTAAAACCATGATCGAAATTGGGGTACTTTCTGCCGGTTTTAACACCACGCAGTTTCCGGCGGCGAGGGCAGGGGCCAGTTTCCAGATGCCCATTAATAGTGGGAAATTCCAGGGAATAATCTGCGCCACCACGCCAATGGGTTCGTGTACAATTAAAGAAACTGTGTTGTGATCGAGTTCTGATAATGAACCTTCTTCAGCACGGATTACCCCTGCGAAATACCTGAAATGATCTACGCCCAGAGGTAAATCAGCTGCCAGGGTTTCCCTAACGGCTTTTCCGTTATCAATAGTTTCTACAGTGGCAAGGTATTCTAAATTATCTTCCATCCGTTGCGCAATCTTGTTCAAGATGATGCTTCTCTCGGTAGAAGAGGTTTTACTCCAGGTTTTAAATGCCTCATGCGCGGCATCAACGGCTAGTGCTAAATCTTCTTTGGTGGAGTGGGCTGCTTTGGTAAAAACTTTACCATCAATCGGCGATATATTATCAAAGTAAGCGCCCTTAACCGGTGCTACAAATTTTCCCCCGATATAATTATCGTAATGGGATTTGAACGATGGTTTCTCAATTAAATTTTCCATAATTATTATTGATGATTAAATTTTAAAAGCCATCATGAGCTGAATGTGGTATAGGATTTTATGCCATTGCTCATTATGACTTTTGCGGTTTAAGATTTGGTTAATACAAACCTAATGGCAAAGCATATGGCACAGATAGTATAATCGCATCAATTGATAGCACTATTGTTTCACCTGATGTAAGCATATTGTGGTTCGGGTAATCTCTAAGATCAGTTGGTAGCGAACAATGCATTCCGTCCACATAATAGGTGCCGGAGATGATGATTTGATCAGCGAAATAATTATATTTGATCATATTAAATACGTCTAACCATATATCTTCGGTATGCAACATACATTGGATCAGGTAAAGCTCAGCGCTTCGGAAACGTTGCAAACGTTGGTAGAAAACAGGACATCGTATACCTTGCAGCGTTGTGAATTGAATGTTTTCGAAACTTATATTCAATCTTATAAGGTTCCGCTTACTTTTAAGGATTTTGTAATTACGAGCATGCTGAGGGGGAAAAAGGTAATGCATTTATTTGATAAGAAAGGATTTGATTATTTTCCCGGTCAAACCGTTATTGTTCCACCTTCGGTGAAGATGGAAATCGATTTTCCAGAAGCTACCGATCTCAATCCTACCCAATGTATTGCTTTGGCTATCGATCAGGAACAGATCAAAAAAACAATTGCCTATTTAAATGAATTTTTTCCAAAGGAGGGAAGCAACGAAAAATGGTTGTTAAATTACGACGAATACCATTTTTACAACAACGAAGAAATTGCCTACCTGATTAACAAAGTCATCCGCATCTGTTCCGAGCGGACAAGGGAAAAAGATGTACTGGCCGATTTAACGCTGAAAGAGCTGTTGGTGCGCATTATGCAAACCCAGAACCTTAAAACGATTAATGATGAAGGTTATAACATCAACCAAAATCCGTTGGCATTTGTATTGAACTATATCAAATCAAACCTGAATGAAAAAATCAGTATTAACAGTTTGAGCGATAAGGCCTGTATGAGCAAGGCAACATTTTACCGCTTGTTTAAACGCGAACTCGGCATCAGTCCGAACGATTTTATTTTAACCGAAAAAATTAACAAGGCCAAGCTTTTATTGGCGCAGCCCGGAACCAAGGTGGCCTCAATAAGTTATGAACTGGGTTTTAGCGATGCCAATTACTTTATCAGGGCCTTTAAAAAGATTGTGGGCATTACTCCCGGGGCATATCAGCTACAGGTGGCAAAGCAGCTGATCCATTAATTCTCCAGATACCGCTTAGCATAAGTAATACCCATTAAATCGTACCGTTTAAACTGCGTTTTTAGCCTTTTTTGAAAATCCGGATAATTGCGTTTTTCTTTCGGGCTCCATAAAATTTCGCTTAGCGCGTCTAATCTCGGGAAAAGCAGATATTGCACCTTAGCCGGATTGGTAATGTACTCACTCCACAAACAGCCTTGCCCGCCCCAAATGTATTTTGCCTGTTCGGCAGTTAATTCAGCAGGTACAGGTTCGTAGTTGTACACATCAATTAAGGGTGAAAATTTGTTGGCTGTTAAACTGTCTTCTTTTGCAAATTGGGCATGATTAAAGTACATTTTAATCTCTGGGGTCATGATGGCTTTATGTTGTTGTTTGGCGGCTTCTACACCTCCTTTTTCGCCCTGCCAGCTCATAACCACTGCATTTGGTGCCAAGCCACCCTGTAAAATCTCGTTCCAGCCAATAATGGTTTTGCCTTTGCTGTTTACAAATTTCTCCATCCTGCGGATAAAATAACTCTGCAGTTCACTTTCATTTTTTAAACCGTTATCTTTCATCACCTGTTGCGAAACTGACGATTGTTTCCACCACACTTTAGAAGCTTCATCGCCACCAATGTGGATATACGGTGATGGAAATAAATCCATCACTTCTGTTAGTACATTTTCGAGAAATTTAAAAGTGGTATCAGAAGCCTGAAGTACATTGTTGTATTTATTCATCATGCCCCAGGTTTGGGCAACTTCATATTTTTTATTGGGCTCGGTGCCCAATTCGGGATATGCCGCCAATAGGGCCATGCTGTGTGCAGGCATTTCTATTTCCGGGATGATGGTGATATACCGTTTAGCGGCATAATCAATTACATCCTTAATCTCCTCCTGGGTATAATATCCGCCATGTTTAATGCCGTCGGTTTTAATCACGGCATCTTTTGGTGTGATTTTTACTTCAGTGGGCAATACCTGGTATTTAATATTTTCATTTCCTTTTCCGGGCCACAGGCCAACAATACTTCCGTTGCGCCAGGCACCGATCTCTGTCAGTTTTGGATATTTTTTGATTTCAATCCGCCATCCATGGTCATCTGTTAAATGCCAGTGGAAATAATTCATTTTATGCAACGCCAAATAATCGATGTACTGTTTGATAAAAGCCACATCAAAAAAATGGCGACTTACATCGAGGTGCATGCCACGGTAATCGAAACGAGGGTGATCGGCTATTACAACTGAAGGAATGGCAATCTTCTGGCTTTCCACAACTGGCAGTAGTTGTATAAGCGACTGAATACCGTAAAATACCCCTGCTTGCGATGTGCCCGCGATAGTAATATTTTGATCTCCTGCTGCAAAGGTATAAGCATCATTAAATTCGTTTATCCTTGTATCTGATATCAGTTTTATAGAGTTTTTGTCAGGGGTAACTTTAGTAATATTCAGTTTTAATTGATAGTATTTTTGAAGATAACCATTAAGAAAATCAGCTGAAGGGTTTAGTGTAGAGTCGACAACCACAATCTGAGTATTTGCATCGATTATAAAAGGTTTCTGTGTTTTTTTTATGTCCAGGTAAGCTGGCTGCGGTATAATGTTGATTTCCTGCGCCGAAAGTTTCAAGGAAACGATAGTTAGAAACAAAAAGATAATTTTTCTCATGTTGAATAGGATAGGGTTACGCTTTTCAAAAGTAGTAATAATAGGCTTATGAAAGGAAAAGGTTTGGTAGGACGAACTACATATGTTACATAAACCCGATAGGATGGATGCCGTTTTTTACGGCAGGAAGTATAGCGGGACAGGAGTTACCGATGAGCAGTTGTTTTCGTTTTCAAATATTGAACCATACAAGACATTTAAAAAAATATAAGCTCATGTTGCAAATTTCTTCAATGTTCTTACATTTCTTATATGGTGAATGAAAATGAGATTGCTTCGCCGGCTGAAAAGCCTTTTCGCAATGACGATCCATCAAAGAAATCCGTGTGTCTGTGGCAAAAAACTCACAAAAAAAAATCCCGATAACTTTCGCTATCGGGATGAATATAATCAGTTAAAAAGAACTAGCCTTTTTTAGCTTTGCTTTCTTCGCCTTCTAATTGCGATTTCAATTGAGCCAATACGTCTAAGTCTCCTAAAGTAGATTTCTCTACAGAATCTTTAACTTTTTTAACCGCAGTTACAGCAGCTTTAGCTTCTTTTTTCTTAGTTGCGCGTTCTTCTGCAACAGCTTCAGCTTTAACCTCTTCCCAGATACGGGCGTGAGATACTACGATGCGTTTTGCTTCTTTGTTGAATTCAATGATTTTGAAGTCATTGGTTTCTTCAGCTTTAACTGAAGTACCATCTTCTTTAACCATGTGTTTAGTTGGTACGAAACCTTCTACACCATATGGTAAAGCAATAACAGCACCTTTGTCAGTTACTTTAACAACTGTTCCCTGGTGAACCGAATCTAAAGTGAAGATTGTTTCGAAAGTATCCCAAGGGTTTTCTTCCAATTGTTTGTGACCTAAGCTTAATTTACGGTTATCAACATCAAGTTCTAAAACAACAACGTCTAATACATCACCTACTTTAGTGAATTCGTTAGGGTGGTTTACTTTTTTAGACCATGAAAGATCAGAGATGTGGATTAAACCATCAATACCTTCTTCGATCTCAACAAACACACCAAAGTTAGTCATGTTTTTAACAGTAGCTGTGTGCTTGCTTCCAACCGGGAATTTAGCAGCAACTTCTTGCCATGGATCGTTAGATAATTGTTTAATACCTAAGCTCATTTTGCGCTCGTCTCTGTCTAAAGTTAAAACTTCAGCTTCGATCTCATCACCAACTTTTAAGAATTCTTGTGGATTTCTTAAGTTTTGCGACCAGCTCATTTCAGAAACGTGGATTAAACCTTCAACACCTGGGATGATTTCTAAGAAAGCACCGTAATCTGCAACAGTTACGATTTTTCCTTTTACTTTAGAACCAACCTGGATGTCGGTGCTTAAGTTCTCCCAAGGGTGTGGAGTTAATTGTTTTAAACCTAAAGCGATACGTTTTTTCTCATCATCGAAATCTAAAACAACCACGTTGATTTTTTCATCTAATGACAATACTTCTTTTGGATGCTCTATGCGGCCCCAAGAAATATCAGTAATGTGAAGTAAACCGTCAACACCACCTAAATCGATGAACACACCGAAATCAGTAATGTTTTTAACAGTACCTTCCAATACCTGACCTTTTTCTAATTTAGAAACGATCTCTACTTTTTGGCTTTCTAAATCGTCTTCGATTAACACTTTATGAGAAACAACTACGTTTTTAAACTCATGGTTAATTTTAACAACTTTAAATTCCATTGTTTTACCCACGTATACATCGTAATCGCGGATTGGTTTAATATCAATTTGAGATCCTGGTAAGAAAGCTTCAACGCCCATGATATCAACGATTAAACCACCTTTAGTACGGCTCTTAACGAAACCGTTGATGATTCTATCATTTTCAAGAGCCTCGTTAATCGCTTCCCATGATCTTTGGGTTTTTGCTCTTTTGCGAGAAAGGATCAATTGACCGTTAGCATCTTCTGGTGCTTCAACGAAAACGTCAACTGAATCGCCGATTTTTAGATCTGGTGTATCACGGAATTCTGAAGTAGAAACTAAACCGTCTGATTTAAAACCTACGTTTAATACTACGTCTTTGTTGTTGATTGAAACAACAATACCGCTGATGATCTCACCTTTAGTGATCTGGTTGAATGTTCCGGCATACATATCTTCAAACTTTTTACGGTCTGCGTCATTGTAATTACCGAAAACTTTTTCATCTGCATCCCAGTCGAAATCTTCGGTTGGTGTAGCTAATGATGATTTGATCGATTCGATCGAAACTGAATCAGCTTCTGATTCAATAGTTTCTTTTTCAGTTAGGCGTCCGCCTTCTCCCTGAAGTTCAGCTGTTTTAGCTGCTAATTCTTTTTCTGCTACTTGTTTTTTAGCCATTAATTAATTATCTCCTTTTTTCCCTATTTAGGGACTGCAAAGGTAAAAATTTTTTAATTAATAGAAAAGATTTTTTTAATAAATGTTGCTGATTTTTAGGATATTAAGAATCGATTGGGCAGCCAATCCTTATTTTAATAGAAATCCTTACGATTTAACCAGATCGTCATGCTGAATTTATTTCAGCATCTATTTTAATATGCGAAGAGTTTATTGCTTAATTATTTGAAAATGAGCGTGCAGTAGTGCTTCTGAAACAGCAGTCCCGCTATCGCCTATAGTCCTCTCCCGATAAATCGGGATCCGGGCTATTTGGCTCTATCGGGTTTAAAACCGATGGCCTGTGCACAAAATTCCACTAAACGTTCCTACAGAACGAAACGCCAGTAATAAATTATTGGCTACACACGAATCGTCCCGCTGGGCAATGTCATTAAGTTAGGGATAAAAAAACATTACCATCCTGAGCCTGTAGAAGGACAATCTCATATCTTTCTTTCATAAGGATTCTGAAACGGGTTCAGAATAACGAATAAAATAAAGCGCATTGTCATGCCGGTCCGATAGCTATCGGATTATTCAGCATCTAAAATTAGGAATGGCTATTTCTTCGTAAAAGTTCCTCTTGTAAAACCCTCGCCAATTAATGTTTGATCGTCCCGGATCAATAGCATAATCGTATTTTGCTGATCGTACAATTTGATCATGTCGCCTTCGATTACATATTTTGAAGTAAAAATAGAATCGGTATAGGCATCAGTAACAGTTACCGAATCTTTCGATTTAAAGGTAAAGGTTTTGTATTGGATATCTTCATTGCTGGCAAAAGTGCCTGTAACCACTTTAGCCTGTATAAAAGTAATGTAGCAGAAATATCCGATTACAAGAATTACAATAACCGAAAAGCCAATCAGGAATTTATTGCCACTGGCATATTTGATTGAAAAGTATAAAATGGTTATCAATATTAAACCCACTACAGCAAAAAAGATAATATTTGTATAATCTTTATTTTCCTGTGGTACAGATGCCGAAATTGGTGTTTTTTCAACTGCAGCTTTCACAGGAGAAATCCGCACTAAAAATTCTTTGCTTACCCATCCTTCACCATTGGTCACCTTGATTTTAAAGAAGCTTGTATTTGAGGAGTCGATCACGGCAACATTTTCACCTTTTGGTAAGTGTCCAACGATTTTACTTTTCGGATCAGCTTTTTCCCTAACCCTCAAATCATCTGCAGTGGTACGGTACATATCGTTGCCCGTTACTGCCTGGGGCGTAGTGCTTTGCTGCGCAGCATTTGGCTGAGGTGCTTGTGGCGTAGATGGTTTAGCTGCCGGAGCAATTTTTTCAACGAAATCTTTACTCACCCAGCCTTCGCCGTTTTTTAATTTAATCTTATAAAATTTAGCATCGCCCGCATCTAAAACCGTCAGGTTTTCATTTTTAGAAATCGATCCGATTACCTTACTTTTCGAATCCTTAGTTGCCCTGACACGCAATTTGTCAGCTTTAACGCGGTATATATCCTGTGCATTAACGGTTGATGAAAATATAAAGAGGGCAAAAAATAGGAATAGGATTCTGATCATGTTGTTTTTTTATAGATGCTTTAACAGAGCGTTAATTGCAGTAAAAGCATCGGTTTTAAGATGCCTAGCGAGCCATTATTATGCCAAAAATAGAAATTCTTTTACGAATGGCTACAGAAAGATTTAAAAGAGTTTTTCACAAAACTTTATCCTAACAAAAAATCAGGCTTAAGAACAGTCGGACAGGATTATTTTCTTTTAACTACATATAGCCCGTTTCCGCCACGATCGCCAACATTTGTTCCGTAGGAAAGGATAATAAAGGCAACATCTGATTTATCTTCAAACGCTTGCGGTACTTTATACAGATCTAAATTGACTTCTGGCTCGGTAAAAAAGCCTACATCTTTGAGCGCAATTTTCTTAAAGCGGATCATTTCTGTTTTATGTTTTAGCGTTAAATAGGCATCTCCGCCCCAGGTTTGTGGCAAGCCAGTGTATGGTGCGCGGCCTTGCAGGTTTTCTTTTTTGAAATATTTTAAAATAACTGGGTTCTTTGGATCTGTCCAGTTGTAAAGACGGCCCTCAGCCTGATTGCGGTTTTTATAGCTCAATAAGGGGTATTTTCCGTTGATGCTGCTTTTTAAAGGGATAAACCTATTTCCTTTAACCGGATAACCTCTGAAATCCAGATCATTTTCCGAAGCCATGTCCTGGTAAATGCGTTCATCATTCTTGTGGGTATTCATGGCTGTCCATCCCTTTGTGGTTTTGAAGTAAAAGGTTAAATAATCCCAATCTTTTGAAGCCTTGTAGGTTACTGCTTGCGCATTTTTGTAATTCGTTTCAAAAGTTTCCTCCCAGCCTTTATCATCCAATTTAAAATCCTCATTTAAAAAAGCGATAAAGGGTTTTCTTTGCCTATTGTCGGAAGTAGACCAATCGATAAAATAGTCTGAGCCAAATACAACACCTTCATTATGAAAAGTGTGAATGGCACTGGTGTCGTTAACCAATGAATCGATTAGTTTTCCACTGACATCAAATTTATGGTATACTTCAAAAGCCTGGTTTACATGTGCCGTAGTGATGATAAAACCACCAGTTTCGGTATCATAATCAATATTTGCGGGGTCATAGAAAAGATATTCCACTTCAAAATGTTCCGATTGTGCACCATTGTTTAAATAGGGATATTGTTTAAATTCACGGGGAAACAGGATATTGCTCCATGCGATATTGATGGCTGTAAATTTAACCAGGTAAATTACAATCAGAAGGGATAATATGGCCAGTACGATCAAAATATTTTTTTTGGTCATGTAATTTAGATTGATTTACCAGCTTCCACCAGTACCACCCCCACTGCTGCTGCCGCCACCCCAGCTACTGCCCGATGACGATGAAGAACTGCTGCCGCCGGATGAAGAAGATGATGAACTGGATCTGGTTAGCATGGCAAGTGTAATCCATTTGATGAATTCTGTTTTTTTGCAAAAACTACATTCATTGATCAGTTTAGCCTGCCCGTCATGGCTGTAAGTTGCTGCCCTTGTGGTTACGCTTTTATTCAGCTTATAGGTTCTAAAATTACATTCCGGACATTCTGTATAACTATTATATTCCTCCGCAGGCCAGGCCTTAATGATGTGTTCTTTATGATCGGCACTTTCCCAGATATCATAATCGTAAGCCAAAACAACTTCTTCTTTACGTTGGCCTGGTGTTAAAAAAGGCTCGCCTTCGATATTGATATCACGATCTACTCTGATCATTGGGTTGTTTTTACTATCCAGAATTGGTTTAAAACGATCGATGGTTTTAACACGCTTGATCAAATGGATTATAATGGCAATTAAAATGATCGGAGAAAAGAGCACTAACCACCAGTTTTTCTTGTGGAAGGCTACAACCGAATCGAAAAAATTTTTATCGTCCTGGTGCGCCTTACGTAAGGCCGAAATATAAAAAAGATACCTGAAGAAAAGTCCTATAGCTAAAACAGTGAAAAGAATATAGGGCACATGTACCATCCTGATGTTTTTGAAAAAATCAAAAGCCCCTGTAAAAACAAATACGAAGATAGAAGCGAATGCAATAAAGAAAATCACCCCGCAACCTTTAGCGATGTTTGTATCATAGCTGTTTTCCTTATCAAAGCCTTTTAAATTTAAGCCATTTTTAGCCTGTCGGTTTACGATTTTGAACACACCCCAAAAAGCCAATAGGATTATTCCTGTAGGTAACCAGAAATTTTCTAAACTGCTGTTGCTTTCGCGTTGCGTAAAAAATTGATTCAGTTCTGATTTGTGTTCAGGATTTAAAATAATTACTCCAATCGCTTCAATGGTATTGGTAATACCCGTACTAAAATCGTTTTGCCTGAATGCAGGGAGGAGATTTTGTTCGGCAATATGTTTAAGCTTTACGTCTGGCAATACCCCTTCAATTCCGGTTCCGGTAATAAAACGGTATTTTCGACGGTCTTTTGAAATAAACAACAGTAAACCATTATTGCTGGTTTTAGATCCGATTCCCCAGGTATTGAACAGCTCGTACGCAAAATCGAAGTCTTCTTTATCATGGTCGAAGTCATTCACCACCACCACTGCCACCTGAACATTGGTTTCGCGTTCAAACTCGGTGATGGTGCCATTTAAAGTTGAAACCGCACCATCACCTAATATATGATCAGGATCACTTACATAACCGCCACCATTTTTTTTAGGGTCTGGAATGTCTTTAACCTTGTAAGCCGTTTGTCCAAAGGCAAAATTGGCAATGAAAAGAAAGAGGAATAGGGCAATGGATTTAAATAAATGAGTGTTGAGCATCGTAAAAATTTAGCTGTAGGTTTTTTACCTCATCATCTAACAATTGAGTAGCAGTTTAGTTTACTCTTTTAATATTTTAGCCAAAACTTTGTCCAGTTTAGTTTTATCTTTCATATAGGCTTCTAAATCGTAGAGTTGTACCGTTTTAAATTCTATCGGATGACTTTCGCTCTGCAAAGAAATATAACCTGAGGTTAAGGGTTTGCCATCTATCTTTACTTTTGGATCGAAATTGGAAACGCTGCCCCCGCCAATTTGAGGTTTGGTATATTCAAGCACCACTTCGCCAGCAATAATGTGTTTTACAACCGAATCGCCCAATACTAAAAATTCTGCCGTTACCCATTGGTCGCCGGCATAAGTTTTTGATTTGGAATCTAAACAGTGTGGCGTAAATAATTTGCCGTTGTAGTTGATTAAGGTACCCGGTGTACATACATTACTGGTATGGCGTTCGTGCTCCCCGTCGCCACCTAAGATTTGTCCTTCAATTGAAATTGGGAAATCCTGGTCTTTTAACATCGTAGCAGGATCCTGACAATGAAGCATGGCACCACTGTTTCTGGTAGCCCAGCCCTCACCACCTTTAGCCTGATCGCCAACAAAACGGTAGGTTACTTTTAAAAGATAGGCCGAAAAAGGTTTTTTGTAGAAAATATGTCCGTATTGCTGGTCAAATTCTTTGTATCCATCATAACTTACTTTCATTACACCGTTTTCTACGCGGAAAGTATTGGCATAATTCTCTTTGTAATCATGTTTTGCAATTTTGATATTCCAATCTTTCAGATCTTTGCCGTTAAAAAGATTGATCCAGCCTTTTTGGGCATTGGCATTTAGGATTACGAGCGATAAAAATAATACGGTAAGGTAAATTGATTTTAATTTCATGGTTAACATTTGGGTTAGGTGCTAAA
The DNA here is from genome assembly GCF_056490705.1 of Pedobacter humicola. Classification (NCBI taxonomy): domain Bacteria; kingdom Pseudomonadati; phylum Bacteroidota; class Sphingobacteriia; order Sphingobacteriales; family Sphingobacteriaceae; genus Pedobacter; species Pedobacter humicola. Next base: position 21,214 of record NZ_JBWJIG010000019.1, read on the forward strand.
AGTATGAAATTTTTTTCTCTCAGAAAACAGTTAGTCTGGAGTTGATCAGTTTGGGGTTGATCGTTTGGAGTGACAAACCAATTAACCAATTACCAGTTTCAGTTGGTGGTTTACAATTAACCGATTAACCATCTTGCTAATGGTTATTGAACCAATGAACTAAAGGACTAATGAACTAAAAACGGTTGCACCCGCTCCAATGCAAAAGCCAGTTGTTCTTCCTGGGTAAGATCTGTATTGTCTAAAATAACCGCATCATCAGCTCTGACCAATGGACTTTCTTTTCTGGTGGTGTCGGCATAATCGCGGTGTGCCAGGTTTTCGAAAACCTCTTCCAAAGTGGTTTCGTTGTTGCCTTTGCTTTCCAGTTCCTTAAATCTGCGTTCGGCCCTGATTTTAGGGTCGGCAGTCATAAAGAATTTCACAGGTGCATCAGGGAAAACGGTAGTTCCGATATCACGGCCATCCATTACGATATTTTTTGATTTGCCCATGCGCTGTTGCTGTTTCACCATTTCATGGCGTACGATTTTATGTGCAGAAACCGCACTTACGTTTTCGGAAACCGGCATTAAACGGATTTCATCAGAAACTTCTTCGCCGTTAAGGGTAATGTGCGATTCGTAATCGCGCGAATGAAAATTTAATTCGATGTGCTGTAAGGCATCAACAACTTTAGCATCATCAGAAATATCGATGTTATTTCTTAAAAAATATAAAGTAACGGCGCGGTACATTGCTCCGCTATCTACATAAATGAAACCTAATTTTTTAGCCAATGCCTTTGCTAATGTACTCTTTCCGCAAGATGAATAGCCATCTATTGCGATTACCAGGTTTTTCTTCATCGTTTTGCAAAGGTAAAAAATAGAAACAGAATGCTGAATTTTTTAGAGGTATAAAGATAGATTCTAAACAAGTTTATGCTAAAACATTGATTTGATGGATGTGTTTAATATAAAAATAAATACTGTTATGTTACTATCTGAAAGAATGTTGTCGGCGCTGAATAACCAGGTAAAGCTGGAAGCCGAATCATCACAAGTTTATCTGGGCATTGCCTCCTGGTTAGAAACCCAGCCTGGTTTGGAAGGTTATACAGAATTTTTCTACCGCCAGAGTGACGAAGAACGGCACCACATGCTTAAGTTGATCCATTATATTAACGATCGCGACGGACATGCCATAATAACCGCCTTAGATATGCCAAAAAATTCTTTTTCTCAGGTAATAGAGGTATTCCAGGATTTTTTGGATAATGAGTTATTGGTGTCTAAGAGTATTAACGATCTGGTAGAGCTTTCATTGAATGAAAAAGATTACCTCACATTTAAATTTTTACAGTGGTATTTAGATGAGCAGCTGGAGGAAGAAAAAATGGCAAAAACCATGTTGGAAAAACTTCAATTGGTTGGTAGCGATAGGGGAGGTATCTATCAGTTGGATAAAGATATTGTGGGTTTACGTAGCAAGGTGAGCGAAACCAAAGAAGGGGAATAAGCTTTTATTATTTTCAAATTATTACTTTTGCGGCATGTTGCCCACAAGAGAAGAAATTTTACGGTCTGTTATTTTCAAAACTTCCAGAAGTGGGGGCAAAGGTGGGCAGAATGTGAATAAGGTTTCGAGCAAGGTCGAATTGATCTTCGATTTAGAAACTGCAGTTTATTTAAACGAAGACGAGAAAACACTTTTAAGATCCAGGTTGGAAAACCGTTTAGATACTGAAGGTTTGTTGCACATTGTTTCGCAAGAAGACAGAAGCCAGTTGTTAAATAAAGAGAAAACGGTCGCGAAACTGATCGATTTATTAAAACGTTCGCTTATTGTACAGAAAAAAAGAAAGCCAACCAAAATTCCTAAAGGGGTTATCGAAAAGAGGTTGAAAAATAAAGCCTCCACGGCAGAAAAGAAAAGAAACCGGAAAGTAAGTGATTTTTGAAAATATAATTTGTCAGATAGTAGTATTTGATACCGCGCTTGTGCGGTTAATCTTTCATAGTTAGTGGCTGAAATTTAACCTTCAGGCTTTTGAACAATTAACCATTTTAAACAGTTAACCTAACTCCTCCCAAATCGATAATACAAATTCAAGCCGCCATAATTCTGTGCTTTTGCCACACTTTTTACTTCTTTGGTTTTAAAAATTACATTAAAATCCGCTGTAAATCTTTTCGAACTGTAATTTATACCAAATTGCTGTTCAAAAACGATTGGTTTTACGCCAAAGGTTAGCGGACTATTATCGTTAAATAAACTTCCCTGAATAGTAGCATCGTAAGCAACGAAGTTTAGCTGTGGTTTAACATAAAAGAAGAATTCCGAATTGTGGAGGCTTTTGGTTTTAGCATTTCCGATTACCGCATTATGATAGGCACTATTAAACAATTGGTTCACCTTACCAATTCTGAATAAAACGGATGTTCCAAGACCTGAAAATGTTGTACCCAGATTGGCATAACCTTGCGCACTGATATCTACAATCGGGTCTTCAGGCCTGAAAAGTAATTTGCTGTAATTTGCGGAAAGATTTATGGCCAATTCATTTTTAATCTGGTAATCCCACCCTGCAGGCGTGTAAAAGCCTACTGTTTTGTGTAGAAAACGCTGTGCGTCCTGTGCCAGTGAGTTCGGGCCAACCGTTCCCAGTTCTACACTGGTTTTTAAAACACTTTCATTTTTATAGAAAACAGAATAGGCACCACCGGCATAAAGATAACCCGCAAAAGGCCTGTCCTGATCTTCTTTATTCGGAACCTGCCCCCAATATGGCGTGTACATTTTTTGCCCGGCAGAAATTTCGTAGGTCTTTTTCTCTATTTTGTCCGACAGTTTTTCGGCATTAATGGCGTGACGGAAGTAGATAAACAACCCATTGGTATAATAACGGTCGTTTAAAGTGGCCAGATAAGCATCGTTTTCGGTTTTAAAACCAAATTCGTTTTTAAATGACTGCGCAAAACTGGTTGAAGCAACCAAACAAAAAACTATAGCGAATAAAAATGATTTCATAAAAAAAGCCCAGGCAATTACCTGGGCTATAAAAGTATTTATTGTTATTGGATTTTTAATTGTTAATCCAAAAGAAATATAATTTAGTTCACAATCGGTGCAATTTTAACACTTAAATCTAACGGTTTTTTAACCTTATTCTTGGTTAAAGCCAACCCAATTACTTCGCTCATTTCGCTTACATAATGGAATGTTAAATCTTTAATGTAACTTTCTTTTATTTCTAAAATATCTTTACGGTTGCTTTTGCAAAGAATAATTTCTTTTATGTTTGCTCTTTTGGCCGCAAGTATTTTTTCTTTGATGCCACCAACAGGAAGTACTTTTCCGCGCAAGGTAATCTCGCCCGTCATGGCTAAATGTTGTTTTACTTTACGTTGTGTAAATGCTGAAGTTAATGCGGTTAGCATGGTTACCCCAGCCGATGGGCCATCTTTTGGGGTAGCACCGGCAGGCACGTGAACATGAACATCCCAATTGTCAAATAGCGAATAATCGATGTCGAATTCGGCTGCATGGGCGCGTAAATAGGCCAGAGCAATAACTGCCGATTCTTTCATTACATCACCCAGGTTACCGGTTAAGGTTAATTTTCCCTTACCAGGGCTTAAGCTCGATTCGATGAATAAAATATCGCCTCCAACACTAGTCCAGGCTAAACCTGTTACCACACCAGCCACTTCATTGCCTTCGTATAAATCCTTATCGTAAATTGGGGCTCCTAAAATACGTTCTACATCATCACTGCTTAAGTTGGTATCATAGGTTTCTTCCATGGCAATTTTTGTGGCTACACCACGTACCAGTGAACCGATTTTTTTCTCTAAACCACGCACGCCCGATTCTCTGGTATAATCTTCGATCACTTTCTCAATCAGGGCTGTTTTAAGGCTGATATCCTTGGTTTGAATTCCATGGTTTTCTTTCTGTTTTGGCAACAGGTATTTCTTGGCAATCTCTATTTTTTCTTCAATCGTGTAACCGTTTACTTCAATAATCTCCATACGGTCTAACAACGCAGGTTGTATGGTGCTTAAAGAGTTTGCAGTTGCGATGAACAGGATGTTCGATAAATCGTAATCCACTTCTACATAATGATCGTAAAAGGCATTGTTCTGCTCAGGGTCTAAAACCTCTAAAAGGGCCGACGATGGATCACCACGGTGATCGGTACCTACTTTATCAATCTCATCTAAAACAAAAACAGGATTATCTGCACCAGCTTTCTTAATCGATGAAATGATACGGCCCGGCATTGCACCAATATAGGTTTTACGGTGACCACGGATTTCGGCTTCATCTCGGATACCACCCAAAGCCATACGTACATATTTGCGGCCTAATGCTTTTGCAATGGATTTACCTAAAGATGTTTTACCAACTCCCGGAGGGCCAACCAAACATAAAATCGGCGCTTTCATATTGCGTTTTAGTTTAAGTACAGCGAGGTATTCGATAATACGCTGTTTTACTTTCTCCAAACCAAAGTGATCTTTATCTAAGATGCGCTGTGCTCTTTTCAGGTCGAAATTATCTTTTGTAAATTCACTCCAGGGTAAATCTAAAAGTAACTCCAGATAGTTTAACTGTACAGAATAATCAGGCGCAGCAGGATTCATTCTACCCAGTTTATCTATTTCTTTATCAAAGTGATCTGCTACTGCCTGAGACCATTTTTTCTTTTTGGCTCTTTCTTGTAGGGCATCGAATTCTAAATCGGCAGAATTGCCACCCAATTCTTCCTGAATGGTTTTTAACTGTTGATTTAAAAAATAATCGCGTTGTTGCTTGTCTAAATCGGTACGTACTTTCGATTGGATCTGATTTCTCAGTTCGAGCATCTGTAACTCCACCATCAAAAGCTCCATTACCTTTTGTGCCCTTTCCTGCAATTTATCCATTTCGAGGATTTTTTGCTTATCGGCCATTTCGGCATTCATGTTTGATGAAATGAAATTGATCAAAAATGAATTGCTCTCGATGTTTTTAAGCGCGATACTGGCTTCGCTCGGGATGTTTGGTGAAAGCTGGATAATCTGGGACGACATTTCGCGGATAGAGGCGATCAGCGTTTTGAATTCCTTATCGGCCTTATGTTTCTGCTCCTCAAACTTTTTAACAACAGCTTTGATGTAAGGTTCGTTCTGTACCTCTTCAATCAGGCTGAAACGTTGCTTCCCCTGGATAATTACTGTGGTATTTCCATCGGGCATTTGCAAGAGCTTAATGATGTTTGCAACAGTACCAACGGTGTTAAGCTGCTCAAAAGTAGGATCTTCAATCGAAACATCTTTTTGAGAAACTACCCCGATGATTTTATTTCCTTTGTAAGCTTCTTTGATTAATTTAATTGATTTATCTCTTCCAACGGTAATGGGAATCACTACACCCGGAAATAGAACTGTGTTTCGCAAAGGCAATATGGCCAATGTTTCGGGCGTTTCCTCATTGTTCATTTCCTCTTCGTCCTGTTGAGACATTAAAGGGAAAAACTCGGTATCCTCGTTGATGATTGGCATTGCTGTATGGAAATCAAATATATCTTGTTTACTCATTATCACATTTTCCTATAACGACAAACTGGCAGTTTAATCGTATCCACTTTGTTTAATTTTGGTATTAAGTTAATAAATTCAACTCTTGTGCCAAAGTGAAAATAGCATTAATCTTATGTTAAAAAGGCAGAGTAACATAAATATTTCAGCCAATATCATATAAAGCATATTTCAGCGTTTAAGCTAATGTTTAGGACGTTTGGTTGAAATGAAAGAAAATTAAAAACTTTTAAATTATCAGAATAGGATTATATTGCAAAAAATTTCTCCTATAAATTTTGTTAGGCGTTAGATTTGTTAAACTTATTACTCATACATGAACTATTTAAAAAAGGCTATTTTAGGACTCATTATCTTTTCATCTACCGGTAGTTTTGCCCAAAGCAGTTACGAAAGAAGCATGCAGGCCATGATGAAGGGTGATTATAAAACTGCCGCCGCTCAATTAGAAAAAGCTGACACTAAAACTCCCGACAATGCAAATGTGTTACAGATGCTTGGCTATTCTTATTTTCAAAACCGTGAATATGAGAAGTGCATTGCAACGTATAGCCGTTTATTAACGATTAAACCTACTGAAGTTACGGCCTATTATTACCGCGGGATAGCCAGATTAAAAATTGCAAATGATCCTAAAGAATCGTTAAATACCATGCGCGAAAGCTTTTATTTGGCATCTCTCAAAGATTTTACAAAAGCAATCGAAATTAATGGCGATGAAGATGCCCAGATGTTTCAGAACCGCGGATTAGCGTATAAAGATTATGCAATTTTCAAATCTTTTAAAGCGAAGAAAAAGGAAGAAAAAGCAGCTTGTGTAGCATCGTTTAATAATTCAATAGCCGATTTTCAGAAAGTATTGACTTTGCAACCTCTAAGAAAAGATATTATTGACTGGGTAACTTACGATAAAGCCCAGATCGCAACCTTAAAATAGGATTTGGCGGTAAATAAAAAGGGGAATGAATAATTTCAGTCCCCTTTTTCTTATTTCAGTTTTCCAACAACCGAATATTTCTTCTCATTCAGCAACCTGATTTTCTGTTGCTTTTTGATCGCGTATAAACTATCGGGACAATAGGTTAAGGTATCCAGCGATCGGTATAAGATATTTTTATTATCGATAATAATTTCTATTTTACCTGCTCTCTGACCCTTCCAGGTGATAGAAACTTTCTTGATCGGGATTTTCTTATTATCGGAAGTATAACTATCTATTCCATCTTGTTCTTTTATTTTAAAACTTCCTTTCCAGGAGGTTTTATTAATATCGGCATTAACAAAGATGGCCAGCTCTTTAGTCCAGTCGGCTATTTTGGCTGTTTTATGTTCTGTTGTACCATTTACGCTAACCGTTTTGTTTACCTCGGGGTTTAACTTTTGTAAGCGTGTAATTTCCTTTCCGAAATACCCCTTTATATCGAAATATAATAAATCAGTATTTGCTTCGGCCTCTTTTCGCTGGTTACAGGAAAACAATGCCAAAGCAAATACCAGGATATATAATTTTTTAATCATTACACTAAAACGTTTCCTGTCATTTCTTTTGGAATAGCAACACCTAATATTTTTAGAACAGTAGGGGCAATGTCGCCTAATTTTCCGTCAGCAATCGTTTTGTAATCATTATCGATCAAAATACATGGAACCAGGTTGGTGGTGTGTGCGGTATTGGCCGATCCATCCCCGTTAACCATAAACTCCGAGTTGCCGTGGTCGGCTAAAAGAATAAACGAATAACCGTGTTCCAAACCTTTTTTTACTACCGTTTCTGCACATTTATCTGCAGTTTCTACCGCTTTGATTACGGCTTCAAAAACACCTGTGTGGCCAACCATATCAGGATTGGCAAAGTTTAGGCAGATAAAATCAGCCCAGCCTGTTTCCATTTCTTTGGTAATGGCATCTGTAATGCCGGCTGCACTCATTTCCGGCTGAAGATCATAAGTAGCTACTTTAGGAGAAGGAACCAAAAGTCGTTTTTCATTTTTAAATTCGGCTTCTCTTCCGCCCGAGAAAAAGAAAGTTACGTGCGGGTATTTTTCAGTTTCGGCTATGCGGATCTGATTTTTGTTGTTATTTGCCAGCACTTCGCCGATGGTTTGTACTAGATCATCTTTAGTGAAGATTACATTTACCTTTTCAAAACTTTCATCGTAAGTGGTCATGGTAACATAATACAATGGCAGTTTGTGCATTTGCTGCTCCGGGAAGTCCTTTTGGGTTAAAGCCGTTGTAATCTCGCGACCCCTATCGGTGCGGAAATTAAAGCAGATCACCACATCGTCGTTTTGGATGGTCGCTACCGGAGCACCGTTATTTTGTGTTAAAACAATTGGTTTTAAAAACTCATCGGTTACGCCATCAGCATACGATTTTTTAATGGCTGCCAAAGCATCCTGAGTTTTTTCGCCAACACCATTAACCATTACATCATAAGCCTGTTTAACACGCTCCCAACGGTTATCGCGGTCCATTGCATAATAACGGCCAACCATTGTGGCCAATTTGGCATTGGTATTTTGAATGTGGTTTTCAAGATCTGTGATAAACCCTAATCCCGAGTTTGGGTCAGTATCGCGACCGTCTAAAAAAGCGTGTACAAAAGTATTTGGTACCTGTGCCTCATTAGCAGCATCACACAAAGCTTTTAGATGCTCAATATGCGCATGAACGCCACCGTTAGAAACTAAACCTATCAAGTGGACAGCTTTGTTGTTTTGTTTGGCATAATCGAATGCACTTACCAAAATAGGATTGCTGTGCAGTTCTCTGTCAGTAATTGATTTGTTGATTCTTCCAAGTTCCTGGTAAACCACACGGCCCGCACCTAAGTTCATGTGCCCAACTTCAGAGTTGCCCATTTGTCCGGCCGGTAAACCTACGGCTTCGCCAGAGGCTTCCAGTTTAGAATTTGGATAGTTTTTTAATAACGAATCGAAAAAAGGAGTATTGGCAGCATAAGCAGCATCGGAGTTATCTTGTTTTCCGTAGCCCCAACCATCTAGAATTATAAGTGCGAGTTTTTTATCGTTTACCATCTTTATTGAAAAATTTATTGATTCACATTAAAACATTTTGATGTATAACATGTTTTAGTGTTTTGTTTATATGGCAAATATAGCTTTATTGGCGCTTATACAAATTAAGAAATCCTTTTTTTTGATATGCTAATGGCATAATTTTAGCTAGAGGGTTCTGTATAAAATACAGAAATGATCCGGAGCTTATTTTTATTCATTATTAGTTTGTCATCATTATATAGTCCTACAGCCATCCAGGCTGATATTATTGATGATTTATCCTCGTATTTTAAGGCTGGTAATTCAAAAGAGATTGCCAAAAATTTCGCCTCAACGATCGAACTGATCATAATTGATGAAGAAGATGTATACTCAAAAGCACAAGGTGAACAGATTTTGAGAGATTTTTTCATCAAACACCCTCCTGTAAAAACAAGTATTTTTCATAAAATTAATACCAATCCAAACTATCGTTTTGGGGTGATTATCTTAAGCACCGCTAAAGAAACTTTCAGGGTTTCTGTTACTATGAAAAAATTCAATACCAGTTTTTCGATTACTGAATTAAGAATTGAGCCTGCGAAAGATTAACAGCGCAACTCATAATTCGTAAAATTCGTTATTCAGCATATCTTTATACCCATTAGTAAATTGCCTGCTAACAAATATTTCTTATTTTTGCGGCATAAAATCTACATTTTGGATATTCAACTTATACATCAATTCATAAAAAATGCCCTTACCGAAGATGTTGGTGATGGCGATCATACCTCACTTTCAACCATTCCTTCAGGAACGCAGGGAAAGGCAAAGCTGATTATCAAGGAAGATGGCATTTTGGCGGGAATTGAACTGGCTATTGAGATTTTTAAAGAGGTTGATGCCAATCTGAAGGTTGATGTGCTTTTGCAGGACGGTGCAGCAGTAAAAGTTGGTGATATCGCATTAACAGTTGCTGGCAGTACACATGCCATTTTAATTGCCGAACGTCTGGTTTTAAACTGTATGCAACGCATGAGCGGTATTGCCACGAAAACCCATCGGATTGTTTCGTTACTGAAAACTACAAAAACCAAAATTTTAGATACCCGGAAAACGACCCCAGGCTTACGTTATCTGGAAAAATGGGCGGTTAGAATTGGTGGTGGCGTAAATCACCGCATCGGTTTATATGATATGATCTTAATTAAAGATAACCATGTAGATTATGCCGGAGGGATTTCGAATGCCATTACAGCTGCCCGAAAGTATCTTGCAGATCAAAATAAAAGTCTTCAGATCGAAATTGAAGTTAGGAATTTAGAAGAATTATCGCAGGTTTTGGCCATCGGTGGTGTAGATCGCATTATGCTCGATAATTTCAGTTTTGAAAATTTAAGAGCAGCGGTTGCTTTAATCGACGGTAAATTTATTACAGAGGCTTCCGGAGGCATTACAGAAGAGAATGTTGCAGAATATGCGGCCTGTGGTGTAGATTTTATTTCGATGGGCGCACTTACACATTCTGTGAAAAGCCTGGATATGAGTTTAAAAGCATACTAAAGTGATTTGCTATAAAATTAAAAGCTTATTTTTTGTATCATTGTAGGCTATGGTTACGGTTTATTCTCTCAGCGCGCTATTAATTGCTTACCTTTTTGGATCTATACCAACGGCTGTATGGCTTGGTCAGGCCTTTTATGGGGTTGATGTAAGAGAATACGGAAGCGGCAACGCTGGCGCAACCAATACTTTTAGGGTATTGGGCAAAAAAGCCGGAATTGCAGTAATGATTATCGATATTGCGAAAGGTTATACCGCAACCAATCTGGCCTATTTAATCGGCATGTCGGTAACAGGCCCACAAAATTCAGTTGTTTTTGTTAATTATCAACTTGCACTAGGTGTAACCGCAGTGATGGGGCATTTATTTCCCGTTTTTGCTGGTTTTAGGGGTGGAAAGGGAGTTGCTACGCTTTTTGGAATGATTTTGGCAGTTAACTTCGAGGCATCTATGCTTTGTGTTCTGGTTTTTGTAGTGGTACTGTTGTTAACTAAATATGTTTCATTAAGTTCCATCTGCGCAGGATTTACTTTTCCGCTCAGTGTGGTGTTTTTGTTTCAGGTTTCGATCAAATCTGAAGTGCTTTATGGCATGGTGGTTTGTATTTTAATCCTGGTCACGCATCAAAAAAACCTCGAAAGATTGCTAAAGGGCAAAGAATCTAAAGTGTATTTGTTTAGGAAGAAAACGAATTAATTTAACAAATCACATTTCATTAAAACTTATTTATAAGCTTACTGTTTAATCTTCGGTTTTGCTTATCAGTATTTACTAATCATTTTAAATCGCATTTATGAAAAAGTTATTTTTAACAGCAAGCGTTGCTGGGATTTTATTATTTAACTCATGTTCTACCGTTCCGTTAACCGGCCGTAGTCGATTTGATTTAGTGAGTAACGATCAGGTGCTGCCCATGGCCTTCCAGGCTTACAGCACATTTTTAACCGAAAACAAAACTACCGTTTTACCGGCTTCTAATGCGCAGGCTTTAAAGGTGAAAACCATCGGTAGCAGGTTGATTACAGCAGTAAAATCGTACATGAATAACAATAACTATGGTAACCTGATAGCGGATTACCAGTGGGAAGTTAATGTGGTTCAAAATAACGAGAAAAATGCATGGTGCATGCCTGGTGGAAAGATTGTGGTTTATACGGGTATTTTGCCTGTAACTCAAGATGATGCTGGTTTAGCTACCGTAATGGGACACGAGATTGCCCATGCCATCGCCGGTCACTCTGCAGAACGTATGTCACAGGAGATGGTTGCACAGGGTGTTGGCGCAGCAGCAGGTGTGGCTTTATCTAAAAACCCGAAAACACAATCTATTTTCAATACTTTATATGGTGTAGGTACTCCGGTTGCCATGCTAAAATTTAGCCGTAACCAGGAGTTGGAAGCCGATCGTTTAGGTTTGATTTTTATGGCCATGGCCGGATACAATCCACAAAGCGCCACTGCTTTCTGGAACAGGATGTCGGCGGCTTCTGCAGGTGCACAAAAACCAGCAGAGTTTTTAAGTACCCACCCAAGTGATGCCACGCGTATTGCACAGATTCAAAAATATTTACCTGAAGCTCAACAGTATTATAAGAAATAAGGTTGGAAGCCGAAGGTAGAAAGGTGGAAGGTTTTTGCTTGGTGCAGAGAATTTCCACCTTTTTTTTGTAATCACCTTCGAAATATCGTCATTTCGGACAGAGATAACGTAATCGAGAAATCTAATTGAAAAGATATTTTTTATCTGGTCTTAGCTTCTCAATTAGACCTTTTTAGTTTTAAGGACATTGGTTATTCGTAGCGAGACGCTATAACCAGAAGAAAGCAGGAAAGATCCTGAAATGAATCCGATGGTTATCGGATCAGCGTGACGGATGCGGGTGGAGGGTTTCCTGTTGAACCAATGAACTACAATAACCTAACTACCCAATACCTTCAAAATCGCACTGGCTTTCAATAAACACTCTTCGTATTCTGAAACGGCATCGCTTTGATAAGTAATGGCCCCACCAACCTGAAAAGATAAGTATTTGGACTCAGTATTGTATAAAATGCTTCGGATAACCACATTGAAATCGAAATCTCCATCAGGACTGATACAGCCGAATGAGCCAGAATAAATACCTCTTTTGGTCACTTCGTATTCTTCAATCAACTTCATGGCTTTGACCTTTGGTGCACCCGTCATAGATCCCATAGGAAAAGCATTTTTAATGGCATCAATAAAATGGATACCCGGATTCAATTCGCAGCTAATGGTAGAGATCATCTGGTGAACCTGAGGAAAGCTGTAAATGCCAAATAATTCATCAACGGTAACTGATCCCTTTGCAGCCGATTTAGTGAGGTCGTGACGTACCAGATCAACGATCATGACGTTTTCTGCCTGTTCCTTGACGTCATTCCTGAGCTGCAATTTTATAGCTTCATCCTCCACTGGATCCAAACTTCTTTTGGCAGTTCCTTTAATGGGTTGTGAAGTAAGTTTTGATCCACGTTTACACAAAAATCTTTCGGGTGTAGCAGATAAGATATATTTTCCATAAACCTTAAAGTAACCGGCAAATGGGGTAGGGGAAACTTTGTTTAGCGCCTCAAACGTTCGAATGGGGTCTATTCCAGCATTTTTGGCAAAAAATTCCTGACAAAAATTGACCTCATAGATATCCCCCCTGATCATATGATCTCTTAAAGCATCAACTTTATTGATGTACTGTTCTTTTGATAATCTTTGCCTGATGCTTATCGCTTTCGATTGGGTTTTTGGCTGAAACTGAAACGAATCGATATCCATTAAAATTGCTTGATCGCCAATTAAAACCTCCGCTTTGCCATTTTTAAATGCGATTAAATATTTCGGAACGAAAAAGTATAGATCTGGGAAGTCTAAATTGTCAGAGCGACTAGAATTGAGATCTTCAATTTCGTTTTTTAAATCGTAACTAAAAAAACCGAAAATCCATTGTTTTTGTATGGTATAAAAGCTTTTGAGTTGATCAAAGGCATGACCTGTTGAACATTTTAATTCTGTGTCAACATCAGCGGCGATAATAAAATCGTAAGCTGAATAAGCATCTTTGTAATCGTTTGAATCTAAAAAACAACACACTTCGAACTGGTTTGCCCAGTGCAATGCTTTTTGTTTAAAATGGGATATGTTTTGTGGGGTTTTCAAGCTGCGGCAAAGGTAAAAATAGAGTTGATAATTGTAAGAAATTAATTTTTATCTTGAATAATAATTAAGTTATGAAAGTTAAGTGTCTTTTTTGCCTCTGTATCCATTTTATTAATACTGGGATGCTCGAGGATTAAGCAAAGGAAAATTCATTTATATGAACTTGAAGAAGCAAAAGTAAAAATGGATATGGATATGCCGGATGATTCCTGTGCTATCGTAGATATTCTAGCATACTTTCCAAGCACTGAAAAGTGTGAATCGAACAGAAAAAATGCAAAACTATATGTATGTAAACAGGAATCAACAGGAGACACGCTTTATGTTTTTGCTGATTGTGGCCGGGAGAAAACACTTCCGTTTTTTAGAGGTGTTTATCTTGTGAAAGGTAGTATTAAAAGTAACGTTGTAAAGGAGCTAGTGGTTTCAATACCTGAGAATTTTATCATCCCTAAAAAAGCTAAATATGTTTTCTCTGATTTACTTTGGGTAGAAGATTGAAGATGATGAGAAGGAAGTTATTAAGTTAATTTGCTATCAATTGTGAAGAGTTGTTAACTTTTCAGCACTTATGCTATTAAAGTTGACAACTAAAAAAAAGCAATCCGTTTTGGATTGCTTTTATATTATCAGTCGTAAATGGACCTAAAAATAAATTCAGGGTGACTAAATCGGGTATTTTAACGCAATTCTAAAGTTTGTGCTCTGTCTGGTCCTACCGAAAGGAATTTGATTGGCACTTCTAATTCTTTTTCTAAAAACGCGATATAATCAGTCAATTTAGCCGGGATTTCATCTACTGAGGTAATTTTTGTTACATCAGTAGCCCAGCCGTCAATTGCTTTTAATACCGGTTTTGGTTCGATAGAAATGATATCGTAAGGCATGTAATCGATTGTTTCGCCATTATATTCGTAGTGTGTACAAGCATAAATGGTATCAAAAGTATCTAAAACATCCGCTTTCATCATAATTAACTCGGTAACACCGTTTAACATGATGGCATATTTTAATGCAGGAAGATCAATCCATCCACAACGGCGGGCGCGACCTGTCGTTGCACCGAACTCGTGACCTAAGGCGCGTAAATTTTCGCCAACTTCATTATCTAATTCGGTAGGAAAAGGGCCGCCACCAACACGTGTACAATAGGCTTTAAAGATGCCATAAACAGCACCCACTTTATTGGGCGCAATACCTAAACCAGTACAGGCACCTGCGGTTGTTGTATTACTAGAAGTTACGAAAGGGTAAGAACCGAAATCAACATCCAATAACGTTCCCTGTGCACCTTCAGCTAAAACGGCTTTGCCTTCTTTTAAGAAACCATTAACATAATGCTCGCTATCTACGTGTGGAATGCTTTTTAAGAATTCGATGGCCTCAAAGAATGAAGCTTCTTTTTCTGCCAGTTCATATTCGAAACCTTCGTAATGAGAAAGAATTTCAGTGTGTTTTTCTACCAGTTTAGCATAACGCTCTTTGAAATCAGGTAAGGTAGTATCGCCAACACGTAAACCGTTACGGCCGGTTTTGTCCATATAAGTTGGACCGATACCCTTTAGGGTTGATCCAATCTTATTTTTGCCCATGCGTGCTTCATTCGCAGCATCTAATAACTGGTGGGTTGGTAAAATTAAGTGTGCTTTACGGGCAATCACCAATTTGCCATCGGCAACGGGATCATGACCAGCTTTTTTTAAATTATCTAACTCTCTTTTTAGGATAATAGGGTCGATTACTACGCCATTACCAATAAGATTCATGGTTTTTTCGTTAAAAATTCCTGAAGGGATTGTATTTAAAACGAATTTTTTGCCATCGAACTCTAAAGTATGTCCGGCATTTGGGCCACCCTGAAAACGGGCAATAAGATCATATTTTGGACTTAGTACATCAACGATTTTTCCCTTTCCTTCGTCGCCCCATTGCAGGCCGAGAAGTACATCTACTTGCGTCATTATTTAATAAATTAAGCTGGTTTTATTTGTATTATGATTTAATTTCTTCGATTTTTTCGGTTGTTGCTGCACTTTCGCTTACTTTTCTGGCCATACTGCAGTCAGAGCAGAAGCCATAAAGATTTAAGGAGTGGTGTTTAACATCAAATTTTAAAAGATCACCAACCATGGTTTGGATCTGGTGAATTCGGGGATCGCAGAATTCTACTACTTTACCACATTCAATACAGATCACGTGATCGTGCTGGCGGTAACCGTAAGATTTTTCGAATTGTGCCATATTTTTACCAAACTGGTGTTTGGTAACTAAATCGCAGGAAACCAATAACTCCAAAGTATTATAAACCGTAGCCCGACTTACACGGTACTTTTGGTTTTTCATATGGATATAAAGGGTTTCTACATCAAAGTGATCGTTTCTTGAATATATTTCTTCCAATATAGCGAAACGCTCTGGTGTTTTACGTAGATTTTTGTTTTCTAAATAAGCCTCAAAAATCTTGCGAACGAGCTCATTTGTTTTTTGTTCAGACATAGTTTTTAAACTCCATTCAAAGGTAGGTAAATTGTTTTGAAAAATGATTACACTGGTTAAATCATTACACAGATTTGTATTTAGTGAAAGGCTCAGGCGGCAGAAATTTAAATTGCAATATCTTGCGGCTTAGCAATCGAAATCCATACTTCGGACCCCGGTCTCCCGACTTTCGGACTAACTAAGCGTCAAACCTGGTTACCCCGGTAACGCCTCTAACCTTTAATAAATTTTTAATCAGGTTTTCCAGATGTTCGGTATCGTTTACAAAAATCATAATTGAACCATCAAAAATCCCCTCATTGGTATCTACAGTAATCGACCGCATATTTACTTTAAAGTCGGTAGAAATCACCCTGGTGATATTATTGATCAAACCTACATCATCAATACCAACAATACGTAATCCTGTAAGGAAGGTCAGTTCCTGCTGTTTGTTCCATTTGGCTTTCACTATCCGGTAGCCATAGTTCGACATTAACTGGGCTGCATTCGGACAATTCGTTCTGTGAATCTTGATGCCTTCACTTACTGTCACAAAACCAAAAACATCATCGCCTGGGATTGGATTACAGCAAGCTGCTAAAGTATAATCTATTTTTTGTAAATCTTCCCCAATCAATAAAATGTCGTTTTCCGAGCCTTTCATTTTAGTCTTTACCATGTCAACCGTTAGGTTTTCAGGGCGTTCCGGGGCTCGGTTTTCAATTTCTTTTTCGCTCGATAGATACTCTTTAATATCTTTCAATTCGATTTTTCCGAGCGCAACATTAACAAAAAGCTCTTGTGTAGAAGGCAGTTTAAAGAAATAACTGAGCTTTTGTAAATTATCAGTATTGTAGGTGATTTTTAATGATTTAAGCTTTCTTTCTAAGATTTCCTTACCATTTTCGGCAATCTTCCGCTTTTCTTCCTTTAGAGATGATTTAATCTTTGATTTCGCTTTTGCCGTAACCACCACATTGAGCCAGTCTTCTTTTGGAGTCTGCTTGCTCGAGGTGATAATCTCAACCTGATCGCCATTTTGGAGCTTGTAAGAGATCGGAACCAGTTTGTGGTTTACTTTGGCGCCGATACAGGTTGCCCCCACATCGGTGTGGATTTCGAAAGCAAAATCCAATGCGGTGGCGCCTAAAGGCAACTGGATTAAAGCACCTTTTGGTGTAAAAATGAAAATCTCATCAGAGAAAAGGTTCATTTTAAAATCATCGAGGAAATCTAAGGCATTGGCTTCAGGATTGCTGAGCATTTCGCGCACTTTCTGGATCCATTGATCCAAACCGTTATCATTGCTCGATTCTTTGTATTTCCAGTGTGCAGCAAAACCTTTTTCTGCAATTTCATTCATACGCTGGGTACGGATCTGTACCTCAACCCATTGTCCGCGTGGACCCATTACCGTAGTGTGCAAACTTTCGTAACCATTCCCTTTTGGAGAGGAAACCCAGTCGCGTAAACGATCAGGATTGGGTCGATATAAATCGGTTACAATAGAATAGGCTTTCCAGCAATCTGCCTTTTCATTTTCGGGAGCAGAATCCAGAATAATCCGGATAGCAAAAAGATCATAAACCTCTTCGAAAGGAATATTTTTCTTTTTCATCTTGTTCCAGATGGAGTGGATTGATTTTGGCCGTCCGTAAACATCAGCCACTAAACCTTGTTCATGAACGATTTCATCAATCGGTTCGACGAATTTTTTGATAAAAAGGGCACGCTCCGCTTTTTTCTCGTTTAATTTTTTTGCGATGAATTTGTATGTGTCAGGGTCAAGATATTTCATCGAAAGATCTTCCAACTCTGATTTTATGGCATATAAACCCAACCGATGGGCCAGTGGTGCATATAAATAAATGGTTTCTGAGGCGATTTTAAGCTGTTTATGGCGTGGCATAAAATCCATCGTGCGCATATTATGCAAACGGTCGGCAAGTTTGATCAGGATTACCCGAACATCATCTGCCAAAGTAAGTAGCATTTTACGGAAATTCTCAGCCTGTAATGAGCTATTGGTATCAAAAACGCCCGAAATCTTGGTTAAACCGTCGATGATTTTGGCGGTTTTTTTTCCGAATTCGCGTTCAATATCTTCCAGCGTGATATCGGTATCTTCTACTACATCATGCAATAGCGCACATACAATTGAAGTTGTTCCCAGCCCGATTTCTTCGGCAGCAATCTGCGCTACCGCAATAGGATGGTAGATATAAGGTTCGCCAGATTTACGCCGCATATCTTTATGGCTTTCCAGCGCCATATCAAAAGCTTTCCGGATTTCTTTCTTATCGCCCTTTTGTAAAGTAGATTTGCTTGCCCTTAATAATGCCCTATATCTTTTTAGAATCTCTTGCTTTTCCGCCTCTAAATCAATCACTAACTCTGTTTTCATTTGTATTTTTTGCGTAAAAATTGCGTCTTATTTATGAATAAAACTTATATTAGATTTGTGAAACAACTAATATATGAAATAACACCTAACTTTGTAAAAGTATAAATTTATGAAATTTAAAGGGCTCTTTTTTCTTTGTATTGTAATGATTTGTAGCATTTCGCTGCGGGCTCAGGATGCTGGTACCCCGGTATTCCCTAAAATGGGTAAGAGCGATACAATAAGAGTAGCCTCAACAAACGATAACGGTGTAATGATTCCGTGGATGCAACTTAATGATGTCTCTATTTATGCCGCCAGGATCTGGAAATCGCCTGCTGAACAGGCCGCATATAACCGTTTGAGGTATAATGTATTGAAAGTAATGCCTTATGCCTTATTTGCAAAACGCAGATACGAGCAGCTGGAGCAGGATATTGCAAAAACACCAGAGAAAAAAGAACAAAAACAATTGGTTAAACAATGTGATAAAGAAATCAAAGACATGTTTAACCGTGAGATAAAAGATTTAACGATCACCCAAGGTCAGATTTTAACGAAACTGATCGACCGTGAAGTGGGCCGAACAACCTACGAAATTGTAAAGCAGACCAAAGGTGGCTTTGCGGCATTTTCTTATCAGATTGTTGCCCGTGTGGTGGGACATAATTTAAAAAGCACTTACGATCCGACTGAGGATAGGGATATCGAATCTATTATCCGTACCTCGGGATTTTATCAATAACATATAATGCAGGAAAGCATTCCGAATATTTATTCTTTCAAGGTTAAGAAAATTAATGGCGAAGAACAGCTGTTATCAGCCTACCGAAATAAAGTTGTTCTAATTGTAAATACAGCCTCCGAGTGCGGGTTTACACCCCAGCTAAAAGAATTACAGCAGCTTAAAGATGAGATCAATAATCCTGATTTTGAAATTTTAGGCTTTCCAACCAACGATTTTGGAAAACAGGAACCGTTAAATGGTTCTGATATCGCCTCTTTTTGTGAAATCAACCATGGGGTAAAATTCCCTGTTTTTGATAAGATTATGGTGCGTGGGGTTCATGCCCATCCCCTTTATCAGTTTTTGAGCGATAAAAAACAAAACGCAAAATTAAGTTCGAAACCCCGTTGGAACTTTCATAAATATATATTGAACAAAAATGGTGAACTGGAGGATTATTTTTTACCGTTTACCAAGCCATTAAGTTCGAAGATTAAAAAGAAAATTCAGCAGCTGCTGAATCAAAATGCCAAATAAATAATGAAATTAGATATTTTAGTGATAGCCGTACATCCTGATGATGCGGAACTTTGTTGCTCTGGAACCATTTTAAAACACATTGCACTTGGTAAAAAAGTTGGAATTGTTGACTTGACCCGTGGCGAGCTGGGTACACGCGGTACTGCCGAAACCAGAGATGAAGAGGCGGCTGAATCTGCAAAAATTTTGGGCTTGCATGCCCGTGAGAATTTAAGAATGCGTGATGGATTTTTTCAAAATGATGAATTTCACCGTTTGGAAGTAATTAAAGCGATCAGAAAATATCAACCTGAAATTATTTTAAGCAATGCGCTGGAAGACCGTCACCCCGATCATGGAAGAGCCGGCGATTTGGTTTACGATTCGGTGTTTTTGTCGGGTTTACCAAAAATAGAAACTTCGATAGAAGGCGTTGATCAGCAGGCACACCGCCCAAGATTATTGTTGCAATATATTCAAGACAGGTACTTAAAACCTGATGTTATTGTGGACATCACAGAACATATCGATAAAAAAATTGAATCCATCAAAGCATTTAAAACCCAGTTTTATAATCCTGATATGGATGGATTGGAAACCTATATTTCTTCACCTGAGTTTTTTGAAAGCATGATTGGCCGTTCCAGGGAATTTGGCAAAAGCATTGGCGCTACCTTTGGTGAGGGGTTTACTTCGAGGAAGCTGTTAGGCGTTGATAATTTATTTGATTTGAGGTAAGAAAATTATCATTCTGAGCGTAGCGAAGAATCTTTATCGTAAAATCCACCAACGCTGATATAGCACTTTTTTTATACCCTTATCCTGCTGAGGCACGAAGCATCTTTTTCATTGGTTAAAGATTCTTCGTTCCTTAGAATGACAAAGCCCATAGTCCAACAAAAACGCCCTTCATTTGTTATTCTCAAAACGAATAATAATGGCGAATATATTCTCTTCTCTCAAAAACGCATATAATCTTTTTAAACACGTAGATTTCGATAAGTTAGAAGCTTTATCAAAAAAAGTCGACTTGCCCAAAATGGTCGAAACAATATCAAACCTGGATGATAAACAGATTCAGGGCATGATGAAAATGATGGGGGGACCGGGTAAAAAGAGAGCGCTGCCTCCAATTGAAGGCGATTTCTATCATTTAGGTGATGAAGCCCTGAAAGATGAAGACCGCGAACTTCAATTAAAAGTACGTGCCTTTTTAGAAAAGGAAGTAAAACCCATTGTAAACCATTATTGGAACAAAGCTGAATTTCCTTTCGAAATCATTCCAAAACTGGCCGAACTCAATATTTGTGGTTTAACCTATAAAGGTTATGGCTGTCCGGGGAAATCGAATTTAATGGAAGGCATATTGGCAATGGAAATGGCACGGATTGATACCTCAATCTCTACGTTTTTTGGTGTTCAAAGTGGCCTGGCCATGGGATCAATTTATTTATGCGGATCGGAAGAACAGAAGAAGCAATGGCTGCCGTTAATGCAGCAATTTAAAATTATTGGTGCATTTGGTTTAACAGAGCCCGAAGTTGGTTCTGCAGCTGCCGGCGGTTTAACCACCACCTGTAAAAAAGTAAATGGGAAATGGGTGTTGAACGGACAGAAAAAATGGATCGGTAATGCCACATTTGCCGATATTTTAATTATCTGGGCGCGTGATGAAGAAAGTGGAGAGGTTAAAGGCTTTATTGTAAAAAAGGACAATCCGGGTTTTGCAGTAGAGAAAATGCAGGATAAAATGGCCCTGCGGATTGTGCAAAACGGGATTATTACCTTAACGAACTGTGAGGTTGAAGAAGCCGACCGCCTGCAAAATGCAAATTCTTTTAAAGATACGGCAAAGGTATTACAGATGACAAGGGCAGGAGTGGCCTGGCAGGCTGTAGGTTGTGCCCGCGGAGCCTATGAGAATGCCCTGGAATATACCCGCACCCGAAAACAATTTGGTAAACCGATTGCCTCTTTTCAATTGATCCAGAACCATCTGGTAGAAATGTTGTCGAATTTAACGGCCATGCAAACACTATGTTTCCGTTTGTCGCAATTACAAGATCAAGGATTGCTGAAGGATGAACATGCTTCTTTAGCTAAGGTATTCTGTTCGTTAAGGACACGTGATGTGGTGAGTAAAGCAAGAGAAGTGATGGGCGGAAATGGTATTTTATTGGAATATAATGTTGCCCGGTTTGTGGCTGATGCTGAAGCGATTTATTCGTATGAAGGCACAAAGGAAATCAATACATTAATTGTAGGTAGGGCCATAACTGGTTTTTCTGCTTTTGTTTAATAGAGTAACTCATGGAGTTTAAGGGGAGGAGTGCAATAGGAAAACTTCGTGAGTTTAGCATAGGAAAAAGAAAAATATTTTTTAGAGTTGGGAAATGAATGTTCATATTGAAATGGCTGCTGTAGCCTGCCATTCGCTGTAGCCCCGACGAAAAGTTGGGAGCTGCCGCTGTTGTCGGGTTTACGGACAAAGGTAGGTGCATCCTGCAAACCCAAAAATGAAATACTGTTTTAGCCAATTTAGTCCCGGTTGAAGCGATACCCTGCAGCAACGAGGTATGAGGCAGCGAAGCGTAAAAGCGTAAAACGGGAAGAACTTGGTTTTTTGAACAGGCCTTGCGCTTCAAAAGAAAATCTGCATTTTGGGAATGAAGGTTAGTAATCTTGCTTTAATCATTAAATCGCCTTTAATACCCAGGTTTCGCGGATTCTGCCTATTTTATTCGCCTGTTCTTTCATTTTTTTTAATAACTCAGCATCAATGTATTTTAAGGAAGAAAGTTGATGCCAAACTGAAGTGGCTTTGGTGATCAGTTTAAAACCTTGTGCTAAAAAGAAGTGTTCTGCTTGCTCAAAACTATCAAACTTATTGTCTTCTACATGATGCGCCTCCAGAAACTGGGAAAAATAATCGTTAGTGTCATTTTTAAGCGCTGGACGCTTCACATAAACATCAGCAGTGATCCAATAGCCGCCTCTTTGTTTTAAGGACTTATGAATGGTTTTACATAACGATACCTTTTCATCCGTATTTAAATACACCAATAAACCTTCGTTTATAATACTAATCGACCCAAGCGGCATCTGATTTATCGCATTTAAAAAGGCATCCTCATTCAACGCGTTTAAAGCTTCGGTTTTGAGCTTACCTTTTAAGTTTAATTTCTCGTCAACAATTAGCCGTTCAACCAAATCTTTCTTGATATCGATCACGCCTGGCAGATCGGTATCCAGGTAATAAATGGTTGGATGCCTTAAAACCAGATCCAGCCCCCTAAAGGAATAACCTGAAGAAATCTCTAAAATATTTAAAGAGCCCGAGGCAAAAAGTAAACTATCCAGTGATAAATACCTGCTCTCGAAATGTACCAACCGTTTTAAAAATACCTCATCAAAATCTCTATTTGATAAATGTTCAAGCGCGTTATTACCATAAATTAATTTTACAGCATCAGCAACAAAGGGAATATCCGTTAAGCTTTTAGCCAGCAATAGCGATTTTGCTGATGGACTTATCGAACTGTAATCACGATTCATGCGTAATTATACCAAAAAAAAATCTGCGTTTAAAATGGATGCTTATTAAACGCTACCTGGCTCATTGCGCTTTTTTCGAATAGCGCTATACAAGATTTATTATATTGAGGATCAAAGTTCACTTCTCCTGGTGCTAATATTTTAGGGATATTAGTATTTTCCATAAAGAAGTAAACTTTTGTATTTCCATATTTGGTATGGGGCATTAAATTACCATAGTCTTCCATTTCTTTCCATACCGAATCTTTAACTGTAACCACATAAATCCGTTGTACCGGACCAGTGTTATTGGCATTTCGGTATTTCACGATTTCTTTGAAACCAGCTTTCATATCTTCAACCCCCGGCTGGTCAAAAACATCTTTGACCATGAAAAATATCAATATTAAAACGCCGATTGGGATGATATAAACTAACGATTTCCTGTTCATGCCTACAATAAAGGCAATATTTTCTCCATAACCGTCAATCCTTCGTCAATATGCTTTTGTTCGATACAAAGTGCTGGGCGGAAACGGATGGTTTTTTCGCCACATCCCAAAAACATAACATTGTTTTCCAGTCCTTTAGAAATAAAAGTGTTCCGCATTTCTTTGGTTGGGAAATCGAAAGAACACAATAGGCCTCTTCCGCGCACATTGCTCATCTGATCAAATTGATGCGATAAATTCTCCAGGTGATCCTTTAAATATGCACCAACTTTTGTGGCATTTTCACAAAGCTGGTCTTCTTCAACGATCTGTAAAATCTGGGTAGAACGCACCATGTCTACCAGGTTTCCTCCCCAGGTAGAATTGATCCGGCTTGGCACTTTAAACACATTGGTCTCAATTTCATCTACCTTATTACCAACAAGGATACCACAAACCTGCATTTTTTTTCCAAAAGCAATGATGTCTGGTCGGGCTTTTTCGCTAAAATGTTGATGGCACCAGAATTTACCTGTTAAACCTACGCCAGTTTGTACTTCATCATAGATTAGAAAAGCATCATTTTCATCGGCCAAAGCCTTAAGCTGGATCAGAAATTCTTCACGTAAGTGGTTATCACCACCTTCAGATTGAATTGGCTCCACAATGATCGCACAGATATCATCTTTATGGTCGGCAAAAGCTTTTTTGATCTGCGCCAATGAACTTTCTTCGGTTTGGATGGCATGACTTAAATGATCTCCCGAAAGCGGAAATCTGACTTCAGGAACAGAGACCCTTGGCCAATCAAATTTAGCAAACCATTTGGTTTTATCAGGTAGGGTATTGGTCAGGCTTAAAGTATAACCGGTTCTACCATGAAAAGCCCTTTCGAAATGTAAAACTTTAAAGCCTCTTTCTTCTGTATATCCTTTTGCGAAGTTTTTCTGAACTTTCCAGTCCATGGCTACTTTAATCGCGTTTTCTACCGCCAGACCACCACCTGCAATAAAAAAAGCATGCGGTAGGTAATCGGGAATACCAACTTTGGAAAATGTTTCTACAAACTGTGCGTATTGCTGGGTGTATACATCCGAATTAGAAGGATTTGCCAGAGCAGCCTGAAAAAGATTTTTTTTAAATTCTTCATCGTTGATCATTTTAGGATGGTTATAACCCAAAGGAACGGAAGCAAAACAGGTGAAAAAATCGAGTAAAGTTCTGTTGTATTTCGAATCATAAATATAGGCACCGTGACTTTTTTCCATATCGTAGGTCAGGTCGAAACCATCAGCCAAAATGTGCTTACTTAACGATTCGTTAACGCGATTTGCAGGTACTGTTAATTGATACATAAACTTGGTTTTGGTACATTTCAAATTTAGTTAAATGTGCCTGAAATCAAAATTTAAGCACTTTTTGCACCCAAAGGGTAAAAAATAGGTTTAAACAGTTTAAAGTATGATTATAGACAAAATCGGGTTTTGGACTTCACCGATGTGGAAAACTTTTTTAGGAAATCTCGTTAAGTAGAAATGATTTTTCTGTTGATTCTCTGGATCTATTCCGAAAATTATAATCCAGACATAGGGATGTAATTTAATTCGTTTTCAATTATCCTAAATGGCTAAAATTTTTACCAGTATAGCTACTTTTTTGATTTAACATAAACTGACTTTTGTATCCTACTAAAACGATAGGATATGAAAAATGAAATTAAAGGAAAAGTTGTTATCATTACTGGTGCAAGTAGTGGAATAGGCAGGGCAACTGCTAAAACATTGGCTGGATTGGGCGCAAAAGTTGTGTTGGCTGCAAGGCGAACAGAAGAATTGAGCAGTTTGGCAGATGAAATCAAAAAAGACGGCGGAGAATCTTCTCATATGGAAACTGATGTAAGAAATAGGATTGATATGATTGCTTTGGTGAATAAAGCTGTCGAAAATTATGGTAGGTTGGATGTGATGATCAATAACGCAGGTATAAGTCAACTCAGCAGGATAGACGAACTTGATGTAAATGGCTGGGAAGAAATGATTGATATTAACCTTAAAGGTGTATTATATGGAATGGCGGCAGCTCTGCCTGTTTTTAAACAGCAAAATTTAGGGCATATCGTTAATATTATTTCTACTTCTGGAATAAAAATTGTGCCTGAACAAGGTGTATATGCCGGGACGAAAAATGCAGTACGTACAATTGCAGAGGCTTTTAGGCAGGAATCGGATGGAAGTATCCGCATTACCGGAATTTCTCCGGGAGTAGTAAAAACCGATCTGGCAAAGGGGATGAAAAATGAAACCATGAAAAATACAATTAGTGAAAGCATGGAGAAACTGGCTATAAAGCCCGAAGCAATTGCTGCTGCAGTAGTGTATGCCATAAGTCAGCCCAGTGATGTGGAAGTGGGAGATATCGTTATCCGTCCATCAGCGCAGCACTAAAATTCTTTATGAATATGAAAACCGATCCAGAGCATTATCATTTCAAAAGTATATCACAACTGATGCAGGCTTTGAGTTATCCCGCTCCCTCTCATCCTTTGTTAGCCTTGGTTAATTATAACCATTTGCCTCCTGTGTTTTTTGAGGCGGGAAAAAAGATCAGTCTCGATTTTTATAAAATTTCGTTTAAGGATAAATTTAGCGGAAGCGTACGATACGGACAGGGTTACTATGATTTTGAAGAAGGGGGTATGGCATTTTTGAAACCCAAACAGCTGGTTGTTTCATCCGATCGTTCTGAAGGCTATGAAGGTTATGTTTTATATTTTCATCCCGATCTGATCAGGAGTTATCCGTTGGGGAGTTTAATAGATCAGTATGGCTTTTTTTCGTATGATGTTTCTGAAGCATTATACCTGTCTGCAAAGGAAAAGGAAATCGTTTCAGGCCTGTTTGCTGGGATTGCTACAGAGCTTGAAAATAATATTGACCAGTTTAGTCAGGATGTTCTTGTGTCACAGCTTGCGCTGATCCTGAATTTTAGCAATCGGTTTTACAACAGGCAGTTCATTACCAGGAAAAACATCAATAACCAAACAGTAGCCGCTTTGGATAGGTTGCTTGAAAACTACTTTAATGAGTATGTCGGACTCAGAAAAGGGCTGCCGAATGTGCAATATGTTTCCAGTCAGCTTAATTTATCGCCGCGTTACTTAAGTGATATGCTGCGTTCGTTAACAGGTTTAAATACGCAACAGTACATTCAGGATAAAATAATTGAACGCTCTAAATCTTTGCTTAGTTCAACACCACTTTCAATATCAGAAATTGCCTACCAGCTTGGTTTTGGCCATCCGCAATCTTTTAGCAAATTTTTCAAGATCAAAACAAACCTATCGCCTTTGGCCTTCCGGCAATCGTTTAGTTGATTAAAAGGATTTTTGTTCATTAGAAACTTCCTTTTTTTGTTTGAAATCGATTTTTTCTTTGTTTTCGGATACCTCGAAGGGTTTATAATAATTCTCTGATATCACCCTAATTGAGGGGATAAAAAGCAATGCTTAATTGTTTTACTTAACATTAACTTCATACGAATCGTGTTCCTTTGTTATAGATTGAAATGATGATGCATAATTAACATGATAAAATACCTTTTCCTTCTTCTAATCCTGTTTAATTTTATTTCCGGTACTCATGCCCAGGATGAAAAATTTGAGGCAATAATTTCCGTTAATCAAAAAAATCCAACTCAGGCCTTAGTTGAACTAAAGAAAATTTATGCACGGGCCATAGACGGAAATGATGAACTTTTAGAGGGAAAGTGTTTGCAGCAAATGGGCAAGGTTTGTTATACCCAGGGGCACTTTAGCCAGTCGTTAGAGTTTTTTTTAAAAGCCGATCATATATTTTACAGCGAAGCAAAACCCTTGCTTTTGGCGGCCAATTTAGCCGATGTGGGCATTCTGTATTATTATATGAAACAGCATGATAAGGCCATGAACGCATATGGGAAAGCTCTTATTATCTATAAAAAACACGATGATTTGAAAGGGCAGGCGGACGTTTTTGGGAATATCGGACAACTTTACGAGAAGCGGCAAAATTACGATAGTGCATTTTATTATCAGAAACTGGCCTTAAAAATAAATGAGCGGATCAATGATAAAAGTGGTGCCGCAAAAATATATGAGAATTTAGGCAGTGTATATGAAGATCAGGGGAAATACGACCTGGCCTATGTAAATTTCAAACAATCGCTTGATCTTTATAAGCGCGATCATAACAATTTAGGGAGCATTGAGGTGATTAATAATTTGGGCGATATTTTGCGTAAAACCGGCCGCTATAAAGAGAGCATTAAAGAAACTGCTGCGGCAATGAAACTGGCCAGCGATTTAGGGAGTATTTATCAACTGGCATCTTGCTGCAGGGATCTGGGCAAAGCCTACGAACTATTGAATCAGATGGACAGTGCCTATTATTATGTTAAACTCGGCTATAAACATACTATTGACCTTTACTCTCAGGATGGAGCCAGGCAGGTAGCCTTTTTACAGGTATTATACGATATCAATAAAAAGACCACTGAAATCAATAAACTGGAAAACGATAAAAAAGTGAATAGGATCATTGCTTTCGCCTCAACCATAGTAGTTATCTTGTTAATTGTGCTGGGCTTTGTAGTTTTCAGCAGGCAACGCCTCAAACTTAAAGATCAGCAAACATTGGCACGGCAGAAGGATATTGAACATGATATGACGAGTTTGGCGCTAAAGAATCTCCAGCTCGAAGAACACAACCTGAAGCAATTGCTTGAGGTTAAAAGTAGAGAACTGTCTACCCATACCCTAAACCTGATCAAACACAACCAGTTTTTGGAAAACCTTCGTACTACCTTACAGGCCATGGTAAAGGAAGATAAGCGTGATCAGAAAAAGCAGATGAACCAGATCCTGACAGAGATTAACCAAAGTTTTAATCATGAGCGTAACTGGAAGGAATTTACTGTTGCTTTTGAACAGGTACACCATCAATTTCTTGAAAGCCTGAAAAAATATAGCCATGAACTTACTTCGGCCGATATGCGCTTAATTGCATTACTCAAAATGAATCTCGATTCAGGAGATATCGCAACATTGCTCGGGATTTCTACCGAC
Source organism: Pedobacter humicola (assembly GCF_056490705.1). Classification (NCBI taxonomy): domain Bacteria; kingdom Pseudomonadati; phylum Bacteroidota; class Sphingobacteriia; order Sphingobacteriales; family Sphingobacteriaceae; genus Pedobacter; species Pedobacter humicola. The sequence goes on from NZ_JBWJIG010000019.1 coordinate 49,698, forward strand.
AGCCTAAGGGTATCTCGTTACAGACTTCGGAAAAAGCTCAATCTGGCGCAAGGGGATAATTTATCAGCTTTTATCCAAGCATTATAAGCGTTACATCAGCTATAATATAGCTGTTCTTTTTACCCTCTTTTGGGTGCTTAACAATTTGTTAATGTAACGGTAATAAAAGCATAACGGAGTTTTGATTTGTGTATAATTAATTGATAATCAATATTTTGTATTTTTGTGTTGCTTTTTGGTATATGGCGTATGTAACGCTGTTGCCTTTATGTAACCCCAATAATTTCTTTGTGTAAACTGGTGTATACACCTTTGCCCCGTCGATAAATAAAAAAGACATTACCAAACACAATGAATAAACGATTACAAATTCTGTTTTTACTTCTTTTTTGTGCAGGCACAGCCAATGCCACAAAACTGAAAGGGCACGTTTACGATAAGCAGACCGGAGAAGCAATAGTAGGTGCTACGGTGGTTTTAGAAAACCCAAAGCGCATCACCAATACCGGATTGGATGGGACTTTTGAGTTTAAGGATGTAAAAGTAGGTACCGCAACCATCAGTGTAAGTTATATTACCTATAAAACGATCAGCAAAACCGTAACTGTGCTGAAGGAGGATAATGATCACTTAAAGTTTTATATGGAGAGTGATTCGAAAAGCCTTGATGATATTACGATTAAAACCAATGCAGTGAGTTCTACCGATCAGGGGGCAAGGCGTTTAGAAAAAAATGCCACCCAACTGATGAATATCGTATCAGGGAAGTCGATTGAGATCTCACCAGATTTAACTGTAGCCAATGTTATGCAACGCATTTCAGGAGTTTCTATCGAGCGCAACAGCAATGGCGATGGGCAATATGCCATATTAAGAGGTATGGATAAACGTTACAATTACACGCTGGTAAATGGCGTGAAAATCCCGAGTCCGGATAATAAATACCGCTACGTTCCACTTGATCTTTTTCCTTCCGATCTGCTCGACCGCCTAGAGGTGTATAAAACACTCACACCAAATTTAGAGGGCGATGCCATAGGGGGGGGCATTAACATGGTGATGAAAAATGCACCCCGTCAGTTACAGATAAACGCGAATATCTCAACCGGTTACAGCCAGTTGTTTTTGGACCGTAAGTTTGCCAGTTACGATGCTTCAGGTATCAATTATAAGTCGCCTTACGAATTAAATGGAAAAACCTATAACGCTACGCAGAACGATTTTACAAAAGGCACAATCGATTATAAATATAAAAGTCCGGCGCCTAATTTAATCGGAAGTTTATCTATTGGTAAACGCTTCCTGGATGAAAAACTAGGGGTAATTTTGGCCGGGAGCTATCAAAACACTTATCGCGGCAGCAACAGTACTTTTTATAACAATGCTGTTGTTGGAACCAATACTTTTGCTTCCATTACCAGTAAAAGTTATCGTGAGTTTTCCGAACAACAGCAACGTACAGGTTTACACGGAAAAATTGGTTACGTTTTTAACAAAGATCACCAGATCAGCCTCTATAACGTGTATGTTAACCTGAAAAATCAACAGGTTAGAGACGCGGTAACCACTACCTATAACGGAGTATATAATCCTGCTGCTGGAAATGCAGAACTGGTTTACGATACCCGTAGCCGCCTAACTGAACAACAGATTTACAATAGCACACTTCATGGCGATCATAAATTCTTCGACAGTAAATTTAAGGTACAATGGTCGGCTGTTTATTCTTCAGCTAAAAACGATGTGCCAGAAAATACAAGCATCAGCCTAAATGGAGTAGAGCAAAATTTTCAAAGTAAACGTACAAGCTTAGTGAATACCAATCCGGTAACACGCAGATGGGAGCGCAATACCGATGAGGATTTAGCAGGATATCTGGATCTGACCTATCGTGTTTTGGATGGAGCACATAAGTTAGATATCATGGCAGGAGGTTTATACCGTGATAAACAAAGAAGCAGTTTTTTTAACAACTACAATATGGCCCCGAGTGCTGCAAATGCATTTGATGTTTATGGTGTAAATTTCCAGGATTATACCGATCTGAACCTGGTGGTGAGCAATCCTACGGGAGCGGTAGCCAACTCTCTTACCTACGATGCAACTGAAAAAATCGGTGCCGGTTACGGAATGTTTAAATATGCTTCTGCTAATTTGGAAATCATCGGAGGAGCAAGGGTAGAACACACGAATCAAGGCTATAATCTGCTTTTTCCTGCAGGCGAATCGTTTCCAAGAGGAAACCAGATCTATACGGATGTATTGCCGAGTTTAACCGCAAAATATTTTCTAACAGAAAAAGCACAGCTGCACGCTTCTTATTACAAAGCATTAAACCGCCCAGGATTTTATGAAATTGTGCCGGGGAAAGTAGTGAACGAGGAATTTCAGGAGCGAGGTAATCCAAATCTGCAGCGTGCCCTGGCCGATAACTTCGATTTGCGGTACGAACTTTTTCCCGGGGCTTCTGAGCAATTGTTAGTTGGTACTTTCTATAAAAAGATCAAAAACCCGATTGAATATACTTTTCAGGCTGATGCCACCCGCGGACAGGATATTTATTATACGCCAGGAAACTTTGGTACTGCTCATAATTACGGTGCAGAGGTAGATTATATCAAGTATTTTAATAAAATCGGCGTAAAAGCGAACTATACCTATACACATTCCCGTATTGTTACCCCTAAAACGACCAGAAGTATTAACAGTACAACGGGTGATATCCAGGCACTTTCTGTTGATCAGGGACGACCACTTTATGGTCAGTCGGCGCATATTGCCAACCTGTCGTTATTATTTAAAGACACGAAAAAAGGATGGGATGCTCAAATTGCAGGTGCCTATACAGGTCCCCGTATCAATACGGTATCTCAATTTTTAAACAACGATTTGTGGCAGGAAGGTTTCATCCAGATGGATGCATCTGCCGAAAAACGTTTCAAAGGTGGCATTAGTGTTTTTGTGAAAGCGAATAACATTTTAAATACACCAACAAAATTATTTATAAAAGGGACCAATCCGGAAAACGAAAAGATCAATGAAGATTTGGTTAAAAACGGAAACACCCTGATCAGAAGTGATTATTATGGCCAAAACTACCTTGTTGGCTTCAGATATAAATTTAATTAAGTAGAATTTAAAGATACAAAGACATGAAATCGAATCAGATTTATAAATTATTGATCCTTGTTGTGCTGGCCTTGGCGGGATGTGAAAAAGCGAATGTGGATGTAGATACGACTGTTGTTGATGGTTCAGCGATTGGAGAAATTTCGGGTGTTTGGGCGAAGGGCAGCACTCAGGTGATTAAAGGCGATGTGGTGATCCCGGAAGGTAAATCCTTAACCATTGAAGAAGGTGTTACGATTTTAATGGATACATTGGCAAAACCCGAATTTATCGTAAAGGGTAATCTTTATGCGCTCGGAACGACAGAAAATCCAATCAGGTTTACCGTTAACGAATTTTATAAAACTTCAGCTACTAAATTTGGTAAACTGTGGGGCGGTATTTTGGCCGGTCCAACCTGCGAGGAACTCGTGCTCGATCATGTGGTGCTCGAGTATGGTGGTGCCAAAACTTCGGATGCTTCTACCTCAGTGAAAATGGGGCTTTACAAGGCTGTAGCCGGAGAAAGTTTACCTGCACTTTGGTTTGCGAATGCAAAAGGTAGATTGGTTGTTCAGAATAGTACCATCAGGAACTTTCAGGAAGATTGTACTTATATTGAAGGTGGTCGGATTATTTTTGCCAATAACGTTTTTTATACCACCGGGGTTACAGGCGGAGAAGCGATGAACTTTAAATCGGGTTGTTTGGCAGATGTGGCTTATAATCTGGTTTACAGTACCAATACCAATGCCTTGAAATTATCAAATACTGGAGATAAAATCCCTCAGGCTTATATCATTGTGTACAACAATACCATGGTAAATACAGGCTGGAGACGGCCTACAGCAAAAGGTGGGTCAGTTTGGCTGGAAAGTACAGTGCGTGCAGATCTTTATAATAACTTGTTCGCAAACACCCGTTTTGGCGTAAAAAGAGATCCGAAAAAGCCAGAAGATAGCCGCTCTGCTTATAGCAACAACTGGTATTATGGCTACGATCAAACCACGGTAAATCAGTTTCAGCCAACTGGTGATATCGTGGGCGGTAAAGATGATATGATTAGTAATGAAGCTGGGGCAAATGATCCTAAATTTGTAAATTATCCTTTAAATACCCCTGTAAATAATGCCGATTTTAACACTGCCTGGGACTTCCACCTACAGGGAAATTCTCCTGCACTAGGCAAGGGGATTACGAACTTTACCCGTCATCATCAGACGGGAATTGTGATGAAAAACGGAATTACTTACACCTCACCACAGCCATCAACTTTTGTTGGCGCTTATGGAACTAAATTATAAAATGAAGAAAAATAATATTTTAAACCTTGCCATACTTGCTGTTTTAAGCTTAACCGTAGCATGTAATAATAGTACAGAAAAAGGTAAAGCCAATACTGCTGAAGTTAAACCGCTGTACGTTTCAGATCCTGTTGATTTTGATACAGATGACCCCGCAATTTGGGTAAACCCTGCAGATGCGGCCCAATCGCTTGTAGTTGGAACTGATAAGGATGAAAATGGCGGGCTGTATGTTTTCGACCTTAAAGGCAAAATCATCAAAACAAAAACCGTTAAAGGCTTAAAAAGACCAGATAACGTGGATATCGCTTATGGTTTAATCTTAAACGGAAAACCAACTGATATCGCGGTTACCACCGAGCGATTAAGCCACAAACTCAGGATATTTTCTCTTCCGGATATGAAACCTGTAGACAATGGAGGGATTGAGGTTTTTGTTGGGGAAACTGGCCCTGAATTTCGCGACCTGATGGGGATTTCGATGTATAAAAACAAAGCCGGACAAATTTATGCGATTGTTGGACGTAAAAGCGGGCCAAAAGAGGGATCTTATCTTTGGCAATATCTGTTAACTGATAATGGAAATGGCTGTGTAAAAGCAGATTTGGTACGGAAATTTGGTCAGTACAGCGGAAAAAAAGAAATAGAAGCCATTGCTGTTGATAACGAACTGGGTTATGTTTATTACTGTGATGAGCAGGTAGGGCTGCGCAAATATTATGCGGATCCGGAGAAAGGGAACCAGGAACTTTCATTCTTTGGTCAGGGCGACTTTGCCGTAGATAATGAAGGAATTGCGATATACAAAACCGTTGCAGACAAAGGTTATATTCTCGTTTCTGATCAGGGCGCTAAACAGCTTAAGGTGTACAACAGGGTAGCTGATCAAAAAGGTGGAGTGGTTACACATCCTTTATTAGCCACCATAAAGTATTCGGCAAACCAGACGGATGGAATTGATGTGGTATCTGTACCCTTAAATGCAGATTTTAAACATGGTTTGTTAGTAGCAATGAGTGACGATAAAACCTTTCATTATTATAGATGGGAAGATATTGCTGGTAAAAAACTAACTGTAAATTAAATAAATGATGCAAGCTGTCTTAGCTGATCATATTTTCAGGTAATCAAGATTTGTTGATAAGATAACATAATTGTACACTTGGGTTAAAATGCTTTCTCTTGTTTTGCAATTAAAGAAAAGACGATATCAACATGGAAAAACAAGAGCTAGATATAAAATCAGATTTGCAGCAGTTTATTGATAAGTTTGAGCCTATAAAGTTTAAAATAATGGCTAAAGGAGTAGAAATAAGGGGAATAAACGATATACACAGAAATATTACCCAAGCCAGGGAAATTATTGAAAGAATGAAACTTAAGCTGGTGGTATCGCACAATGCCGAAATGCTCAGTTATCGCGGTTTTGAAGTGAATATCCTGTAATTATATTTGAAGGCCTCGTGTTAACATGAGGCCTTCTTTTATTAACTTGTGAATACCGGAAGATTAATGAGTGTATTTTTTAAAAACGTTAACCAAACTTCCCGCAATTACCTTATTTCCTTTATCCGATGGATGTAGTCCATCGTAAGTCATACCCATTGCTTCAACCGGATAAGGGTAATCATCACCTTTTGGGTGGAATGGTATTGCCGCTGATGAAGGATATTTATAGTTTTGGTAGCTGCCCGTTGTTGGATTTTTTAATCTTTTAAATTTGACCAGTTTTTCGAGTTTAAGTTTTTGATTGTGGTAAAGATCAACCACGGCGAAATTTTCATGCTTACCGATTTCGGCTATGGCTTTCGCAAACATTTCTAAAGTTTGTCCGTTTTTTTCTTTGTACGATCCGTAAGCGTTGTTATTGGCATCGGCTATATACACAAAATCATTTCGCTGCATGGGTGTAATCACCACGATCTTGGCATCAGGGTTAAGGCTGCGGATTTTATCAATAATCTTACGATAAGCACCACAAGTGGTGCCTGTTCCTGTATTGTTGATATAATCATCGATTGATCCGACAGGAACTCCTGCCCACCAATCGTTAGTGCCAAGGAAAATAGAGTAGAGGTCTGACTGCTCGATGCCCAGCTGATCTATTGCCTTCGCAATGCCAACGGTTGTCCAGCCGTTATGTCCCTGATTGATATAATTAATATCAGGCAACCGTTCCTTAACCATGTCCAGATAGCCTTTTTGCGTTCTGTTACCGGTTTCATTCAGATGATTATTCAGGTAGGTAATCGAATCGCCGATAGCTGTCCATTTGATTTCTTTTGCAGGGATAAATGAAAAATTAACTATGGCAATGAATAAAAGTGATGTTAATAATTTTTTAAAGGATTTTCTGCTCATTTGCTGGATTCATCTATGGATAGGATCAGCGATGAATTTAGGGAGAATATTTTAAGTTTTAGCGTGTTTTATCTCTTAAAAAAATTAGCTGTACGGATATAACCGGAAAAATCTATTTTTTTGGTGCCTTGATCGATTTTTGTTTCTTCTTATTTCGATACAATATACATTTACATTAAGCAACATATCATTACAGGTTAAATAATTTATAGGGGTTCCTCAATAATGCGGAACCTTTTTTATTGCCCACTTAATATATTCCCCAAAAAATTAAGTGCATCGGCAGAGTGAAGTGCTTTTGTTGATTGCATGGTCATATCTGCCGTTTCTGCCGCCCTTTTTAACATCTGTTTTTCGTAAGCCGAAATGGCTTCTTGACTATTTTGGAAATCTTTATCCTTAAAACAACGGCTCAGTTCCAAAGCATCAAGCATGGCCATGTTTACGCCTTCGCCGGCATAAGGAGGCATTAAATGTGCCGCATCGCCAAGCATGGTTAAATTTGGTACCGTTTCCCAGCTTTGATCAAAAGGCATGCAATATTGTGGGCGGGGAACAAAAGCGGTTGATGCATTTTCAAATAATTCTAGCCAAATAGGATCCCAATCCGCAAACTCATTTTTGAACCAGTGGGTTACCTGAGATTTGTCGGAAAAGTTGATGCCAGATTCTTTTGCCCAATTTTCAGCTGTATTACACCCCGTATAAAATACCAAACTATCATCGCCTTTCGAACTTACAATCAGGGATTTTTCACTGCCCATCGCAAAAATCTTTCCCCCGTTTAACAAAGCATGCATTTTCGGACTCGCAGTTGCCGATGCATAAACAGCTCCTTCAACAACGGTAACTCCTGAATAAAATGGTTTAATGGGAGTGATGTAAGGGCGGATTTTGGAGTTAGCACCATCTGCAGCGATTACAATATCGGCTTGTACAGTGGTTCCATTTTTAAACGCAATAAGCCACGAATCTCCGTTTGGCTTTAATGTCTCAAAATGGCTATCCCAAATCACGGTATCTTTGGCCAGTGAATCTAAAAGTATCTTTTGTAATGGGCCGCGGTCTATTTCCGGACGGAAGGCTTCTCTGTTTTGTGTATCGTTATCCTCAAAAACGATATGGCCATATTGGTCAACAATCCGCGTCCGGTCTGCACCAGGACGATAATTCGCCATAAAAGCATCCATAAGTTTAGCTTCTTGTAACGCTGCCAATCCTGATTCCTCGTGTAAATCCAAAGTAGCTCCTTTTGGACGTGCATTTTCGTTAATGTCGCGCTCGAATACATTTACATTAAAACCAGCCATTTGCAAAAGTCTGGCTAAGGTCAATCCACCGGGACCGGCCCCTATGATGGCAATTTTTTTATTTTTAATGTTGTTCATTGTTTTTCTTATTTTTTTATTCCTTTAATTACGATTTCACAACAGGTTAAAATCACTTCCTCGTTTATTATCTGTACCGGTCGGTCTAAATGATCAAAATATTCTGCTACCAAATCCTGGATGGGCGAAAAGAGTAATGCCCTGAGTACATCATGTGGTAAATCTGGTATCAGTCTGGCCTTAATATTTGCTTTTAAGAAGGCGTGGATGGGCGCAAAGAATTCACCCTGCTGAATATTTTTTTCCTGAAAAGCCTTATTTAAAAGGGGAGAAGATTTTCCGTATTGGATTAAAGAGAACGATGGTTTATTATTTTTAAGGTAATGAAAAGTATTTAACCATAACTTTTTCATGCCTTCCATAAAATTCATTTCGGAATCAAAATTTTCCAATACCGCTTTTTCATAAGTACCGAGAACTTCCTCAATAAAAAGTTTTACCAGGAGATCCTCTTTGTTTTCATACTTAATGTAAATGGTGCGTGGCGATATATGGGCTGCTTTGGCCAGTTTCTGCATGCTTAGGTTTTCCAATCCTTCATCAGAGATCATCTGTAGCGCAATCGATCGGATTGCTTCTTCTTTCACTAAATTTTTTGGCCGCATATATTCATCATCATTAATACGAATCAAAAGTAAGTAAACGTTTGTTTACTTTTAAATTTTTAATAAAAATGTTAATCAATTCTGACAAATAGGTGGTATGATATTGGAAATTACTGGTTTATAAGTTCATGTACCATATTAAACTTAGGTAATACTAAAACTTATCTTTCATCCCAAATAGGCCCATCAACCCACCGGTATGGACGGCCAGCACATTTTCATCTGTACCGATTATTCCTTTTTGGTGAAGATCCAGAATAGCGTAGAACATTTTTGCGGTATAAACGGGATCCAGAAGCAAGCCTGTTTGCGCGGTAAAGGTTTTAATAAATTCAATCAATTCGGGGGTGGTTTTCGCATAACCCCCGAAATGATAGTTGTGGTGAAGTTCCAGGTGGCTGGAAAGGGGAGTATATTTCGTTATTTCATCTTTGATAAACGAAGCACCTTTTAATACTGGAATGATATGTAGTTTAGTCTTTAAATTGTGTCGCTGAATTCCCTGCAATAAACCCGCTGCAGTAGTTCCAGTTCCTGCTGCACAGAAAATATGATCGTAGGTTTCGGTTAATTCTCCAATTATTTCTGAACAGCCGATAGTAGCCTCGGCAGATGCGCCGCCTTCATCGATAAAATAAGCCTGGGTATCATTAGCGAAATGTTGTTGAAACAGCTTTTGTTTGTCCCGGTAGCTTTCACGGTCGGTAAAAATGAGTTTCATACCGAATAAACTGCACAGCAACAACATTTCATTTTTCACTTCTTCTCCACGAACAAAGGCGGTTGCAGTTAAGCCCGATCTTGATGCTGCGGCAGCAGTGGCCACCAGATGATTGGAATACGCACCACCAAAGGTAACCAGGTGCGTTTTGTTTTCCTCTTTAGCCCTTGCTAAAATATATTTGAGTTTGCGCCATTTGTTGCCCGAAATATAAGGATCGATGAGATCATCACGTTTAACAAAGAGCTTGTTAAAGGACCCAAATGCTATTTTTTGTACAGGGCTATAGATTTCTTCGAACACGTGTAAAAATAAAGAATATATTAGGAAATGGAATTCTTATCAGAATATATCAACATTCAGGATGCTGTACTATACGGTGTACAAATACAAAATAAATGACTTAGGATGTTTTAATTGTGGATAAAAAAGGCTGTTTTTTCGAAAACTGCAATCATTAAAAAAATCTTGAAGTTAAAAGTTTATTTTTGCGCCATGGAAAATGTGGTCGAATTGCAGGAATCAGAAGAGCAGGAATTATATGAACATCTCAAAATCATTGTAGATAAAGGGCAGTCTTTGCTGCGTATCGATAAATTTTTGATGGTGCGCGTAGAAAATGCCTCGCGAAACCGTATTCAGAATGCAATTGATGCAGGCAATGTATTGGTTAATCAAAAGCAGATCAAAGCGAGTTATAAGGTTAAACCTCGTGATGAGATATCTATTGTTTTGCCCCATCCTCCACGCGATACCGAAGTTTATCCGGAAGATTTACCGCTTGATATTATTTATGAGGATAGCGATCTTTTAGTGGTCAATAAAGCTGCCGGTATGGTCGTTCACCCGGGTTTTAACAATTATACAGGTACATTGGTTAATGCTTTGGCATTCCACTTTGAGCAGCTTCCACAATTGCCGGGCAACGATGGCCGCCCGGGTTTGGTACACCGTATTGATAAGGATACCTCAGGCTTATTGCTGATCAGTAAAAATGAAAAATCGATTACGCATTTGGCGCGTCAGTTTTTTGATCACAGCATTACCCGTAGATATATAGCCCTGGTTTGGGGTGATATTGAAAATGATGGAACAGTAACAGGTTACATTGGCCGAAGCGTGAAAGACCGCCGTGTAATGGATATTTACGATGATGAAGAAAAAGGTAAATGGTCGGTAACGCACTATAAAGTATTAAAACGTTTGGGATATGTAACCTTGATTAGTTGTGAGCTCGAAACCGGTCGTACACACCAGATCAGGGCACATATGCAGCACATCGGACATCCCTTATTTAACGATGCCATGTATGGTGGCGATAAAATTTTAAAGGGAACCACCTTTAACAAGTACAAACAGTTTGTCGATAATTGTTTCGAACTATTGCCCCGTCAGGCTTTACATGCACAGAGTTTAGGTTTTATTCACCCGACTACAAAAGAATATATGTATTTCGAATCGCCATTGCCGCCCGATTTTAAAGCTGGCCTAACCAAATGGGAAAATTACATCGTTACATCATAAATATGCTTCAGGAGTACCTTTTATTTAATGATGAGTTTCATGCGGTAGACGTTCCGGTTTTAATGGCTTCGAACAGAAGTTTCAAATTTGGCGACGGGCTGTTTGAAAGTATGAGGATGATTAACAATAAGCTGCAATTTGCCGATTTACATGCCGATAGGCTTACAGCGGGTATGAAAGCGCTAAAAATAGATGGTCATGCTTTAATGGACGATTATTTTTTGCGTCAAAAAACTGCCGATCTGGCCAAACGGAACAAGTGGAATGGCAATGTACGTTTCCGTCTTTCGGTTTACAGGGGAGGGGCGGGAGTTTACACACCTGAAATTAATAAAGCAGGTTATGTTTTGGAGGGTATTCCGTTAAAAGCTTCCACGTACGAATTAAACAGCAAAGGTTTAATTATTGATGTGTTCGACGAAATAACCAAACCTGTTAATAAACTATCTAATTTTAAAACGTCCAATGCCCTGCTTTATGTAATGGCCGGAATTTTTAAAAGTCAGAACCGCTTAGATGAGGCGATGATCCTGAACCAATATGGTTTTCTTTGCGAAAGCATCAGTGCCAACGTTTTTGTGGTGTATAATAAACAAATTTATACCCCTTCTTTGGCTGAAGGCTGCGTAAGTGGAGTGATGCGTACGGCGATTATGCAATTGTGCAAAATGAACGATATGCCTTTAACCGAAGCGCAGATCAATCCCGAAATCTTAAAAGAAGCTGAAGAAGTTTTTATCACCAACGCTACACAAGGAATTCAATGGGTAATGGGGTATGGTAGGAAACGTTATTTTAACGAGGTATCGAAATTTTTGATCGAGAAGTTGAACGCTATGTAGTTCAATGGTTCATTTATCATTAGTTCATTGGGTTAACCGGTTAACTGACGCCAAACCCCGCGCGCTCAACGCCAAACTTAACCTGGTTCATTTGGGTGAATTGACTTCGGACTCCAGACTCAGGACTTCGGACTGCTGGTCACCGTATCTTTTATGTTATAGCCGCATTTATCAGCACTATAGGTATTTTTAATTTTATAGAATTTTAGTATTATTGGTTACACACAAATTTAACCGAAATGAAAAAACTACTCATTCTCGTGATGGCTTGCTATGGCCTGAACGCCCGTTCGCAGGAGAACGGATCCAGAAATTTTCTGTACCTCAATTCTGATTCAATCATTTATGCCCAAAAGATCAGGTTGCGCCCCGATTTTTCCGGTTCATGGTCAATTAGGGCCGATTCAAGAAAGGTACTAACCAGCCAGATCAAATTCTTTAATAACGAAGATGGTTTCTTTGCCAATACAAGGAAACTCAATTTTTTAAGGCAGTCATCCTTTGCGGAGCGAATTATCGAAGGTAAGATCAACCTCTACCAGGAGGTGGTTTATGGTGATGTTCGTTTTGAAGGGGATTATTACAGGTTTAGAGATTATAGGCGGCAGGTTGTAAATACAAGAATGTTCTTTAACAAGGGGCTTTCTGATCTGAAAAAGGTGGGTTATAACAATCTGAATGAGGCAATGGCCGATAATCCTAAAAGTTTAGCTTACCTAAAACGCTATAGAAATACCAAAATTACTGGCATTGTAATGTATGTAGCAGCAGGAGTGGCAATTATTGCAAGTGGAGTAACACTGATGTCGGGCCCAGGAATTACACGCAATGGGAATATCCCAAGTCTCGAACATCGCAATTACACCGGTAGTTTTGTTTTACTGGGGCTCGGTGCGGGCTTAAGTTTAGGAGGTTTCCTTGTAGGCGAATCCGGTAAAAAAAATATAGAAAGAGCTATCGATCATTATAACCGGTAGTTTTTAGATTAAACAGGCAGGTGATCTCACTTGCCTGTTCTTTTGCATATTAATTTTCAATTATTGCGGTGTCTAAGCCATTTAAACCCGATCAAAGCGGGATGCCAATTTCTTTCAAATTGGCAGAAGCGGGAGCGGGGCTGGATGAAGCCAAAAGCTACTGTAACTGCTTTCCAAAAAAACAATGATTTATTAATTCTATCGAGTCAATGTAACGGCCGCTTATGGAACCGACTAAAAGAATTGTCAACTCTATTGCAAACGGCTATTAGAGTTAATAAATCAAAATTATAAACGCATACCCCTTAAAAAGTCTTCGATCAACATGCGTTTTTTTCCTTCGTATTGGATATCTAAAAGTTTGATGAAACCATCTTTTGCAGCAAACTTTAGATAGGTTTTACCATCGGTTAAAAAGCTCCCGGCGTCAATTTCAGGCGCTTTATCTTCTATTTCTGCTTTAAATACCTTTAAATTTTTCTCGTTAAGCAACGTAAAAGCGGTTGGGTAAGGACTTAAACCACGGATTAAATTATGGATGGTCTGTGCTGGCCTGTTCCAGTCGATTTTACAATCTTCCTTGAAAATCTTTGGTGCATGTTTTAAATCAATATTTTGCGGCTGTGGTTGCTCGGTTATGCTGCCTGCTTCGACGGCATGAAGCGTTTTTACCAAAAGATTTGCGCCAACAAGCATGAGTTTATCATGCAATTCGCCGGCAGTTTCATCATCGGCAATAGTTACACTATCGCTCAGGATAATATCTCCTGTATCAATTTCTTCTTTAAGGAAAAAGGTAGTTACTCCGCTTTCTTTTTCTCCATTAATAATGGCGTGGTTGATTGGTGCCGCACCCCGGTACTGCGGGAGTAATGAACCATGTAAATTTATGGTTCCTTTTACGGGCATGCTCCAAACTACTACCGGTAACATCCTAAAGGCTACTACCACTTGTAAATCAGCATGGTACGACCTTAACTCCTCAATAAATTCAGGGTTTTTTAATTTTTCGGGTTGTAAAACAGGGATTCCTTTTTCTACAGCATATTTTTTCACGGCACTTTCATTTAGTTTTTGTCCACGGCCAGCAGGTTTATCCGGTGCAGTAACTACCGCAACTACATCGAAATTGGCTTTGACTAAGGCATCTAAAGAAGCTACGGCGAAATCGGGCGTACCCATAAAAACTATTTTCATATGAAAGTGTTGTGTTTCTAAAAATAACGTGGCTACCCCGCGTTAAAGTTTTGCAAAATAACTAAAAATAAACCCATACTTATAGGCAAAAATGGTACAAGGTAAAGAAGTTGTAAAAGCAAGTGGATTGGTGTACGTAACTGATACCATGCCTGGGATTTACCGTAAAGGCAAACCGGGTAAATTTCATTATGAAGATAAGGATGGGAATAAAATCACCGAAGAAAAACACCTCGACAGGATAAAAGCATTGGTGATTCCTCCCGCATGGCAAAATGTTTGGATAGCCAATAAACCGAATGCGTATTTACAAGTTACGGGTATAGATGCGGCAGGAAGGAAACAGTATAAATACCATGCAAAATGGACCAGCCGCCGGTCGGAAGATAAATATTTCCGTTTGTTGGAGTTTGGAAAAGCACTACCCAATGCCCGGAAAAATCTGGAGAAAGACTTGCGCAGAAAGGATTTTGATGAGCGTAAAGTGTTGGCCATCTCGGTAGACGTGCTTCAAAAAACATTGATTCGTGTAGGTAATGAGAGCTACAAACAGCTTTATGGTTCATTCGGACTCACTACCCTTCGAGATAAACATGTCAAAATTGAGGGCAGCAAAATTACCATGGATTTTATAGGTAAAAAAGGTGTTCAGCAAAAAGTTGAGCTAAACGATCGGTCGCTGGCTAAACTGGTAAAAAAATGCAGGGATATCCCCGGGCAGGAACTGTTTCAGTTTTACTCGAATGGCAAAGAACATAAAAGCATCGATTCTGGTAAAATAAATGCATATATAAAAGAAATTACGGGTGATGATTTTACTGCAAAAGATTTTAGGACCTGGGGCGGAACGCTCGAGGCACTACGTCAGTTTTCGAAATGCAGTACGGATGAAAGCTTAAATTTAAACTCGAAAAAGGCCATTGTATCTGTTTTGGATTGTGTAGCGAAAAAATTAGGCAATACGAGAGCCGTTTGTAAGAGTTCTTACGTATATCCCTTATTGCTTAGCGCCTACGAAAAAGATGCGCTTGGCAAATACATGAAGAAAATGAACAACAATAAAGTTTCTGGTAAATTGGGTTTGGCACATGATGAGAAAGTATTATTGTCGTTTTTAAAATCGGGTAGTAAGTAGAAAAACCATTATATTTGTTTTTTTAACCCCCTATATGCATATTAATCTTGACGATAACGCTGCTGTTTTTTATACCTTGATTGAAGAATCTCCAATGCCAATTGCCTTATATGTTGGAGAAAAAATGATCATCAAGGTGGCCAATAAAGCGATCCTCAAGGCTTGGGGACGAGATAGTACGGTTGTTGGGCAGGAACTTGCCAATGCTTTGCCCGAATTGAAGGACCAACCTTTTTTAGCGATTCTTCAGAAAGTTCGCGAGAGCGGCATTGCTTACGAAGCAAAGGAGGATCAGGTAATGCTCGTTAACGATGGCGTACTGCAGACTTTCTATTTCGATTTTATCTATAAACCTTTAAAAGGAGAGGATGGAAATGTTTGGGGCATTCTGAACAATGCTACTGATGTGACCGAATTGGTTAATGCCAGGTTGAAAGTTAAGGCAAGCGAGGAACTTTTTCGAAAAATGATCCAGGATGCACCCGTGGCGATTGGTATTTTGAGGGGACCGGATTTTATTATAGAACAGGCAAACGAAGATTTATTAAAGATATGGGGAAAAACAGATGAGGTTATTGGCTTAAAACTGATAGACGGTTTACCTGAAATAAAAGACCAGCCTTTTCCAGAATTATTAGCTCAGGTTTATAAAACAGGGGAGGCGCATTTTGGGTATGAAACCATGGCGACATTGGAAAGAGATGGCGTACTGCAAGATTATTATTTCAATTTCGTTTACGATCCTATCCGCGATCAGCACGATACGGTTACGGGGATTATGGTTGTAGCGAATGAAATTACCGTGTCGGTGCATTCCCGTATGGAAGTGGCCAAAAGCGAGGAACGTTTCAGGAATTTATTGCTAGACACCCCAATGGCCACGGGCTATTATGAAACTGAGGATATCGTAATTTCTCTGGCAAATGATGAAATGTTGCGGTTTTGGGGCAAAGATAAAAGTGTGATCGGAAAACCGATGGAAGATGCCATTCCGGAGTTAAAAGGACAGCCCTTTATCGGTATTTTAAAAGATGTTTATCGTACAGGTATTCCATATCATGCCGATCAGCAGGAAGCTTTATTACCCGTAAACGGTAAATTGGAAAAGGTATGGTTTAATTTTACCTATAAACCTTTAAGGAATGCTGATGGTGACGTTTATGCCATTTTACATGCTGCAATGGATGTAAGTAAACAGGTGCAGCTTCAGCAGCAAAAAGACGAATTTTTGGGCATTGCAAGTCACGAACTGAAAACACCCGTTACGAGTATCAAAGCTTATGCGCAGGTGCTGGAAAAAATGATCAGAAATGAAGGGGACGAGAAAAAAGCTGGTATGGTGCGTAAAATGGATCTCCAGTTAAACCGTTTAACAGGATTGATAGGCGACTTGCTTGATGTAACGAAAATTCAGTCTGGTAAAATGACTTTTAACCCGACAAAATTCGATTTTGACCTTGCTGTTGGTGAAATAGTAGATGAAATGCAGCATATTACCTCCAAGCACCATATAAAGGCCGATTTAAACAGCAACAGTGTGGTTTATTTCGATCGGGAGCGCATTGGACAAGTGATTACCAATTTTTTATCTAATGCCATTAAATATTCTACAGATGCCAATCAGATTGATGTGAATACCTACGTAGAGCATAATGAGGTGGTTTTAAGCGTACGCGATTACGGCATCGGGATTTCTAAGGAACTGCAGCACCTTGTTTTTGATCAGTTTTATCGCGTTGGAGGCAACTTACAGCATACCTATCCCGGTTTAGGTCTCGGACTCTATATTTCTTCAGAAATTATAAAAAATGAAGGCGGTAGAATCTGGGTCGAAAGTGAACCAGGCCTGGGATCCACATTCTGTTTTGCCTTAAAAATCTGATTCCACCGATTGGATTAAAATCAGTGGAATCATTTATTATTCTTTTGGCGCCTTTTTGATGGGATGTACAGGCTGCTCATCAAGTTCTCTTTGTTTAGCCGGATTATTGGTTTTAGGCGCTTTATTCGGCGTGCTTTCGTCGTCGTTTCTAACCGTTTTATGGTCAAGAGGTTCTCTGCCTTTTGGCACCTCTTCCTGGTAATTGCTTCCAGGTTTATCGCTTTTAACTTTTGGACCGCTCATGATTATAATAATTAAATTTTGAATGATTGAATGTTAGACGGGGATAATCCCTTGATCTTCGTTTCAGTTAGTAATAACAAATCTATATTGGTTAAGTTTGAAAAATTACTTGTTTAACTCACTCAATCTATCATGTACTCATTTAATCAATCTCACATTAAGTCATTCTCTCATTAATCATAAAGCAAATATTTTTTCCGCATGGTTTTATAAGCACTTAAACCGGGTTCCCAGCTTGCCCTGATTTCTGCTTCGCTTTTTCCATCAATTACCTGTTGCCTAAAGTCGGCCACACCCACCAGTCTTTCAATGGTTCCCATTTCTTTACTTAATTTGCTGTTAAAGAAATCTTCTTTTTGGGGCGATGCATTATAAAGCTCGATTAACCAGCTGATATTTACCTGTTTTGATTTTACAAGTTTTGATGTATCATAATTTCTTAAATCCAGTCCATAACATACCTGATCCTGAAATAACGGTGTTTCCGACATGCCTTTTATGCTCTTTGGTGTAAAACTGAAATCGAATTTTCCTTTAAGATAGGGCGCACCCACCACGGTAAAAGGAAACATGGTTCCGCGGCCATGGTTTAAATAAGTGCCCTCGAATAAACAGGTAGATGGATATAGTAAAATGGATTGTTGCGTATTTAAATTTGGGGATGGCTTAACCGGTAAAGTATATTCCATATCGTGGTTGTAATTGGCGTTTTTGATAATCGTGATTTTACATTTCACCTTATCCTTTAACCAACCTTCACCATTTAACATCTGCGCGTACTCGCCAACCGTTAAACCGTGTGCAATAGGAATGGGCTGTACACCAATACCCGATTTAAATTTAGGGTCTAAGATCGGTCCGTCGATTAAATACCCGTTTGGATTTGGGCGGTCTAAAATCAACAATGTTTTATTATTTACCGCACAGGCTTCCATTACATGCTGCAAGGTATTAATATAGGTGTAAAAGCGCACGCCAACATCCTGGATATCAAAAACCATAATATCGATATCGGCCAAATCCTCAGTTGTAGGCGTACTGTGCTTGCCATAAAGCGAAATGGCTTTGATGCCTGTTTTAGTATCTACATCATCATTAACCGTAACTCCTGCACTGGCGTTTCCCCTAAAACCATGCTCCGGACCAAATATTTTCTGGATTTTAACACCAAGTTTCAACAGGCTATCAACGGAGGTTTGTGTGCCAATAACTGAGGTTGGGTTAACTACCATGCCCACACGCTTCCCTTTTAAAATAGGGAGATATTTTTCGGTTTGCTCGGCACCGGTTTTAAATGTGGATGGCAATTTAATGCTCCTGATCATCAGTTTTCTGTTTTCAGGACTTTTTTTGCCAAGCACTTCTTGTTCGAGTGGTTTTGGCTGTCCGCAGGCTGATAATGCAATTAAACTGGTTAAAGCAAAGCTGATGTAGTTTTTCATTTTCAATAATTCTAATCTTCCGGTATGATAACAAAACAATTTACCGCATATTTTGATTTATGCTATAGGTATTTGCCCGTTATAACTAATTGATTGATCTTTAAAGTTGGTTATTTATTTTCGAAAATGCCATTTTTAAAAAGGAATTGAGCATTTTTGTTACTTAACAAATTGATTAAATTGAATTTCGAATATTTCATTGCCGGGCGGATAGCCATTAAATCTGAACGTACTTTTTCAAAGCTGATCGTCCGTATCGCAATAGCAGGCGTGATGCTGAGTTTGGCTGTTATGATTCTTTCTATAGCCATTATAAAAGGTTTCAAAACTGAGATTCAGGATAAGGTAAGGGGCTATTTGGGCGATGTTCAGATAACCCGTTACGATCTGAACAATTCCTTTGAGCATTCTCCTTTTGTATTGGATGCGGAAACCCAAAAAATGCTCAAGACGAATAATGATATAGAATATTATTATCCCTTTGCAACCAAACCCGCCATCCTGTCGGCCAATAATGAAATTGAAGGCATTAATTTCAAGGGGGTAGATAAAAATTACAAGTGGGATTATATCAAACAGCACATTATTAGCGGAACAATTATCGATTTTGCTGATAGCACTGCTGCCATGCAGGAACTTTTGATTTCGAATTATACAGCCAACAGGTTAAAGCTCAAAACGGGTGATGATTTTATCATGTATTTTGTTCAGAACCAGTTGCGGCCGCGTAAATTTAAAATTGTAGGGATTTATGACATCGGGGTAGAGGATATTGATAAAGGTTTTGTTTTAGGTAACCTGAATATCATCAAACGTTTAAATAACTGGAAAGCTGATGAAATTGGTGGCATAGAGATCAGGATCAAAGATTTTAACAGGCTTAAGCCTATTGCCGGGCAAATTTACGAAGGACTTCCACGTAACCTGCGTTCGTATTCCATTGAAGAAAATTTCCCTAATATTTTTACCTGGTTAGGGTTGCTTGATGTAAATACGAATGTGCTGCTAATCCTGATGCTTATTGTAGGCGTAATCAATATGGTTACCGCACTATTGATCATGATTTTAGAAAAAACGAATATGATTGGGATGCTAAAATCTTTTGGGGCCACCAACTGGAGCATCATGAAGATTTTTTTATACAATGCAGCGTATCTGATTGGTATTGGTTTATTACTGGGTAATATTTTAGGCCTCGGACTTGGTTTCTTACAGCAATCGACACATATATTCAAGCTGAACCAGGCCTCTTACTTTCTCGCTTATGCACCGATCGAATTTCATTTTATCGATGTGCTGTTGCTCAATGTGGTTACGGTGGTGGTATGTTTAACGGTTTTAATTATCCCTTCATTATTGATTAGCAAGGTATCTCCATTGAAGGCCATTAGATTTAAGTAAAAAAACTTGGGTCACCGAACAGATCAATTTCCGGTGCCCAAGCAAACCTAAACCTAAGTCCTTATAATTAAATATTAATTGGTTCTCTTTAAAATGTATTCATATTCCAGCGTAGCATAAGAGGTAGCCGGAGGAAAATCTGTTTTTGTGTTGGTTCTTCTTCTCAGTGTTAAATCTATACCGCTGCTTCTGATATCGTATTCGCCATTTAAAATCATATTCCAGTCGAAATCTGCCGTCCAAATACCTTCGTCGGTAAAATAGCCAATTCCATTTTTGAAAGTATAGGTTCCCTTGCCTCCCGAGGGTTTTAAATTCGCATTCGCATTGGGTTTGATATTAAATCTGCCATCTTTTAATGTAATCGAAATCGGACGGGTTTCAGGTACAGATTTTACACTATTGGTAATTACCAAAACGCCTGTATAAGTGCCATCCAGTAAAACATCAACGTTTGTTGCTTTTTTACAGCCTAACGATAATACAAAGACAAATAAAAGAATGCAGATTTGAACTTTCATACCCCTTAAACGGAGCTCAAAACCAAAACGCTACAGCTAAACCGAAATCCATTCTGTGCCTTGTGCACTATGGATAAATTCGGTGCGCGGCTCGAGGTTTAAATAAGGATAGGTCACCTTAGAAAGATATAAGCCTGTTGGATGGGCCGGCAATGAAAGCTTGGCAGGTTTTAGGGTGATGAGCTCGCTTTCAAATTCATCAAAACTCAATTCTCCTTTACCCACCATTAATAATTTACCCATAATAATGCGGATCATTTTGCCCAGAAAGCGGTTGCTGACAATATGGAACCTAAATCTGTCGCCTTTTGCATTTACAAACAGATCAGCTTCCATTACGTTACAGATGGTATGTTCGTATTTATCCGGATGTGTACAAAAAGCCCTGTAATCTTTGTATTTGGGCAATAATGCTACAACGGCTTTCATTTGATCAAAATCGAGATCGTTTAACTGATAAAATGAACTTTGTGTACTGAGAAAAGGGTCTTTATAGGTATGCACAAAGTAATCGTATTTCCGTTGTACAGCATCGAACCGTGCATGGGGTTTCCCCTCCATTTTAATAATGTCGAATACCGCAATGTTATAGGGCAAAGCTTTATTCAGGATATAGAGCAGGTCGAAATCAATTTCTTTTTCGATATCGGCATGGAAGAAAAACTGACTGGCATGTACATGCGCATCTGTGCGTCCACAACCGTTAATGGCAACCGGTGATTTTAGAATTTTAGAAAGCGTTTGCTCAATAACTTCCTGAACGCTTTTCACCCCGGGCTGTTTTTGCCACCCACTAAAATACTGGCCTTGATATGCAATATGGAAGAAGTATCTCATGATTTCGCTGCAATTTTACGGAAATTTTAGCAGCAGGAATATTAAATCCTATTTTTGCCCAGTAAATTTTAATCATGGATGTCATAAACTGTCCCTGCGGAAGCGGAAACACCTTTCAGAACTGTTGCCAGCCTTACCACCTAAAAGTGAAAACAGCGCCAACTGCTGAGGCTTTAATGCGCTCCAGATATTCGGCTTTTGTAGTGGCCAATGCCGATTATCTTTACTATACCACTCACATCAGCAAAAGAAAAGGTCACTCCAAAAGTGCTTACTTAAGCAGTGCAAAAAACACTAAATGGCTCAAGCTCGAAATTGTTTTTGCGGATTTTGATGTGGTGGAGTTTAAAGCTTTTTATCTGAACAAGAAATTTCAAACAGAAGTGCTGCATGAAAAATCTAATTTCAAATTAGAAGATGGCAGGTGGTATTATGTGGATGGTGATTTTTATAAATAACTTTAATTTGGTGTCGTCACCCTGTCCCGATTTTACATGGGGATCAAGGCCTTTTTAACCAGAAAGTTGCTGAAATAAATTCAGCATGACGAAAAGCTATAATTTCTTTGCCTCGTTCCAATAGATATCCATCTCTGAAAGTGTCATATCAGCAAGTGCTTTTCCATTTTCATTAGCTTTGGTTTCGAGATATTGAAAACGTTTGATGAACTTTTTATTGGTTTTTTCAAGGGCATTTTCGGGGTTGATGTTGATGAAACGTGCATAATTGATCAAAGAGAACAAAACATCGCCAAATTCGGACTCGGCTTTTTCAATATCAATAGCCGTATTGTCGGTAACATTAAATTCCGCTTTAAATTCCTGCAATTCTTCTTCTACCTTTTCCCAAACCTGATTTTTATCCTCCCAATCGAATCCTACCCCACGGGCTTTTTCCTGAATGCGGGCCGCCTTAACCAAAGCAGGTAACGATGATGGAACACCAGCTAAAACCGATTTATTGCCTTCTTTCAGTTTAATCTGCTCCCAGTTGCGTTTTACATCTTCCTCATTCTGCACTTCAACATCACCATAAATATGTGGATGCCGGTTTACCAGTTTATCACAAACCCCGTTTAAAACATCAGTGATGTTAAAATCGTTGGTTTCTGAGGCAATTCGCGAATAAAATACCAAATGCATCATCACATCGCCAAGTTCCTTTTTAATTTCATTTAAATCACCTTCCAGAATAGCATCACTCAGCTCATAAGTTTCCTCAATGGTTAAGTGGCGCAGGGTTTCCATCGTCTGTTTTTTATCCCATGGACATTGTGTACGCAGGGTATCTAAAACAGTGAGTAAACGTGTAAAAGCATCGGCAGGGTTATTGGCGCTGGCTGGAATCGGGTTATTGGGCATGTTGTATGATTAAGCTAAAATTATCGGATGCTAAAGTACCAAACCCAGGCGATTAAGAAAAGCTGAAAAGGTATTCTGAACCATAAATATTTTGGTCCCGGCCCTGGTTTATACAGATCTTCGTAATTGATGCGATGTTTGGCCGCGTAAATATTGGTGGGTAAAATGGCAATGTAGAAAACAATAAGCGCTATACCAGTATAATATCTGGTGGCCGCCACTGCTAAACCAACCGCAAATAAGATTTCAAGGACACCTGTTAGCAAAACAATTTCTACCTTTTTAGGGATAAACAAAGGGATCATTGCAGCCATGCTCGTTTTAAACTTGAAATGCCCGATGGCCGTAAAAAGTAACATTACCCCCATGGCAATATTGCCTGCAAAAATATTTCCTTTATCAAATGTAGTATGACCGCCAAAGGCTAATAAAGCCACATACACGATGATTAATACCAATAGGGGTTTCATGCGCTATCTTTAATCTATTTTATCAAATTAAAAGCAATTAAGATGGTGGCTACAAACAAGATCACCAGTCCGGAAAGAAACACAAAGTCGGCCACTTTTTCCAATCTTTGACTTCCTGTGTTTACTCTTCTCATCGAGATAAAAGATAAGATGCAGCTCGTCATAAAAAACATCACTGCAGCAACTGCAAATTCATCAATTAAAGAACCATCAGTAAGGGCGAGTTTTTTTAATGAGGTAAGCACAACAAAGCAGATGCCCAACAGGTTGGCAGAAGTGCTTAAAATGTGTGGCGATCTGTTTTCGGCCATTTTAATCTTTTTCTTCTAATTTAATCTTTTTTGTGATGCGGTAAACACGTTTCTTTTTGTCGGGTTTATGTTCTTCACCCATTAAAATCCCCCAGGGTTTCAGGGTATCCACCCGATCAAAGATGATTTTCAGCATGGCAAGATAAGGGATACATAAAAACATACCCGAAATGCCCCAGATCATTTCGCCAACAACTATACCAATAAAAGCGAACAGCGCGTTGATTTTAACCTTTGAACCCACAACAAGTGGCATTAATACATTTCCATCAATAGCATGAACGCCAACAAAAGCAATTAATACCAAAAGCACCTTGCCTGCACCTGCTGTCGCAAACGTGATCAGGCTGCTCACCAGCAAAGCAAAGAATATCCCCAAATATGGCACCACATTGAAAATACCGGCTACCAAACCCAATAAAACCGCATACTTAACACCCAATAAACTCAGTATGGTAATCATTAATACCGTAACAATCAACATCTGTAAGAACAGGCCAATGATGTATTTTTTAATGATATACTGGATCTGGCTCACGATTTCGGTTACCTTTGCCTTGTGCTCTTCGCTAAAAACAGATGTCAAAAAAGTAAATAATATCCTGCGATAGTTTAAAATAAAGAAAGTAAACAATAAGGTAAAGCCTAAAAACAATAGGGTAGAAGATAAGGTAGCCAAAGTTGTAGCCACAATTGCAGCACTTGTGGCCAGCGCTTTTTCGGTACTATCGTTTAAATAATCGAGTTGTTTCTGCGAATTTACACCAAAAGTATGAGAAATCCATTTTTGTAACTCATGATACGAAACGTTGGCTTTTTCTTTTAATAAAGGCCAATCGGCCCACAAATCGCTCAATTGGTTCCCAAAAAAATAGATAATGCCACCAATTACGGCAATCATCAGGATAACCGAAGCCAGTGTGGATAAGCCTCGTTTAAATTTAAATTTTCGCTCCAGAAAGTTGCCCACAGGCAACAATAAGATGGCCATCAGAAAGGAGAAAAGCAATGGTGCCAGTAACGATTGCCCTAAAATGGCAATGTAGGTTAGGCTTATTAAACAGAAAAGAACCAGTGCAAGCTTGGGCAGAAAAGATAATTTGTCTTTCATATATTTTAAATCCTGTTTAATACAAAATGCCCGGTTAATTGTTTCATTAATCGGGCATTTAAATATAAGGGATTATTTTTTAATAGCTGCTCGCTTTGTCTAAAAGAGAAATATCTTCAGGAGATAATTTTAAGTTTGCAGCTTCTGTGAACGATTTCAGCTGACTTAAATCAGTAACACTCGCAATCGGTGCTGTAATAGAGGGATGATGAATTAGCCAGGCCAAAGCCACTGAAGCCTGCTCTACATGATGCTTATCGGCCACCTGATCCAATGCATCTAAAATTCTGAAACCGCGATCATTCAGGAATTTTTTAACGCCACCCCCACGCTGGCTTTTATTCAGGTCATCTTCGCTGCGGTATTTTCCGGTCAAAAATCCACTCGCTAAAGAATAGTAGGTCACTACGCCCAAACCATAATCTACACAGATCTTCTCATGTTCTTGCTCAAATTCGGCTCTATCGTACAGGTTATATCCTGGCTGGTAAACTTCGTAACGCGGTAAGTTATGTGCTGTTGAATAAATCAATGATTCTTTTAACCGTTCGGCAGAAAAATTCGAAGCGCCAATCCAGCGTACCTTTCCGTCCCTGATTAAGGTTTCGTAAGCACTTAATGTTTCTTCTACGGGTGTACTTTCGTCGTCAAAATGCGAAAAGTAAAGATCGATATAATCGGTTTGAAGACGCGATAAAGAATGTTCAACCTGGTTGATGATATAATCTTTTTTGAGCGATTTGCCCTGGCCCATATCCGAACCTACCTTGGTTGCGATAATTACATCGTGGCGCTTATCATGCTGTTTGAGCCAGTTGCCAATAATGGTTTCCGATTCTCCACCCTTGTTTCCCGGTACCCAGCGTGAGTATACATCGGCGGTATCGATAAAATTAAATCCGTTATCTACAAATTGATCTAATATCTCAAACGACTTCTTTTCGTCAATCGTCCAGCCAAAAACGTTTCCTCCAAATACAATGGGCGCAATATTTAAATCGGTCTTTCCTAAAGTTCTTTTTTCCATGATATGAATGTTAATGTAATGCTAACAAATTATAAGTCCTGAGGTTTTGTAAGGAGGTCTGAATTGTGTCAGGAGTTTTTTGAAAAGCAGTCTACTATTTCATTTTGTCGTTAGTCCTGTTTTCCGCTATAGCTCCGTAGAAAAAACGGAGGCTGCCGCTGCACCCAGGTTTAAGTACTTTGGCTGCTGCTACTATTGAGGTTTTACTGCAAATTGTTTAAAAACCCTATACCTTCTAACCTTCTGCCTTAATTGCTCTTAACATTTCCCTTTTTCCGGGTGCTCCGGGTAATTTTTCAATGGTAAATCCGCAGGCCTTAACCGCTCTTTTGAGTTTCCCCGTAATGGCATAGGTTACAAAGGTTCCACCTGGTTTTAAGAAACTGCAGGCATGGGTGATGATTTCGTCAGTCCACATTTCCGCTTGGTGCTGAACAGAGAATGCATCGTAATAGATTACATCAAACTTTTGGTCAGTATGGTATTCGGCAAGCGTGGTATGTGGAATTTCCAGTGTGCATAGTGAAGATAGCTTTTGAGGCGCCTTTAATGCATTAGGGTAATTGGAAATAAAATCAGCCCATATCCTTTCCGGAACATAAGCCGAATAACCCGTTTGCTCAATTACATCACTGGTAAGTGGAAAAGCTTCTATACTGGTATAATTAAGGTTAATGTTGTTTGCTTCGCAATATTCGAAACTTAAAATAAAGTTTAATCCGGTACCAAAACCAACTTCCAAAATCGAGGTTTCAGCCTGGCCGGCAGAAGCAAATTTTAATCCTGCATCGATAAATACATGTTTACTTTCCTGTAATGCGCCATGTTTACTGTGGTAATGTTCGCCTATTGTTTCGTTGTAAAGTGTATTTGAACCATCGGCAGTAGGGGTAATGATATTCATGGGCTAGGATTAATAATGATGATCGAGTTTCAAGATCGTGGTGCAAATATAGATATAGGATGAATAGGATTTTTGGATTTCAGGATAAATGTGCTTTTAGACTTCCCGATTATCACCACCTTAGCCACCTAATTGCACCTCAGTTTTATATGGCCGTTTAATCCCCTGACTTCGGACTCCCGTTCTCGGACTTTTATCACCACCTTAGCCACCTAAGTGCACTTAAGTTTTATATGGCCGTTTAATCCTCGGACTTCGGACTCCCGACCCCGGACTTTCATTACCACCTTAGCCACCTAAGTGCACCTCAGTTTTGCATGGCCGTTTAATCCCCCGACTTCGGACTCCCGACCTCTGACTTTTTTTACCATCTAAGCCAGCTAAGTGCACCTCAGTTTTATATGGCCGTTTAATCCCCGGACTTCGGACTCCCGACCCCGGACTTTTTTCTTTAATCTTTTGTTGCTAGCTTTGGTCTTACCCTAAACCCTAAATATGGATATCGAATCTTTCAGAGAATATTGTTTGAGTTTGCCTGGTACAACCGAAGGCATGAAATGGGAACATCTGTGTTTTATGATTGAGGAAAAAATCTATGTGATCATTGCTATTGATGAAGGGAACAGCTTTTCTATTAAATGTAATCCGGATGAATTTGATGAACTTGCTGCCAGAGATGGCATTGCGCAGGCTTATCACATGGCAAAAAGACAATGGATTCAGATCGAAAATTTAGATGTTTTAAACGATAAAGAACTCAAGAGTAGAGTAGCCGACTCAAGAGCAATGGTTTTGGCAAAACTACCAAAGAAAACGCAGGCAAAATATGCTTAAAAATCTGCAGGCATATTCATGATTTTTAGGGGCAATGAACCAAATATTTATTGTTCTTTCCTGGCTTCTTCTTTTTTAGAATCATCTTTTTTTATACCCTTATCAGCATTTAATTCTTTAGATTTCATGATGTTGAACCTGTACATGTCTTCAATGCCAACAAATTTTCTTGTACATTTTTCAATATCTGTTCCTTCAGACCACAAATAAGGGCGAAAGCTATAGGTTTTATTGCCGTCTAGATTGGCAATATATTGGTTCCAGCTGCTCCAGCGCAAACCTTTGTAAAATTTAGAAAGATCGCTATCGAAACAAAAAACAAGAAACTCCCCATAACCAGCACCAAGTGGCTGCCAGGTTAGCGTATTTGGCTCCAGATAGTAGACATTTTTAATGTCTTTACCCAAACCACCATAGTTAATGGCAAAAAATCCACCTACGGCATCATCTGCAATTAACAGGTAAGGAATGTTATCCCCATATTCTTTAATTGTTTTTCCTTTGTTCCACTCGGCTATGTTTCTCGTTAATCTTTCACTGCCCGAACCTAAAATTCTGATCCAGCCATTATCTATTAGGATACCACCTGTATTGTAAATTACGGAGCCAAGGGTGGCATAAGTTGTCATTTGGGCATTATACAATACCTCTTTTGCTTTGGCAGAATCGACAGGCAAAACTTCTACTTTATTTTTTGCAGAATCGATCCATTTTTTGACCAATGGCCATGCCGGATCTGTTTTATTTACCAATGCCTCAAGGCTTATTAATTTATTGTCTTGGGCGATGGCTGCTGAAGAAAATAAAGTTAAACTGAGGATAAAGAGGGTCTTGAATACGCTTTTCATGAAATGGATGTTATGTTTTCCAAAGATAGAATGATAATTAAGAATTGTTGAAGGGAGTGAGATAATTTTTGATTCAATAAGGATTATTAGGATGTCCTTTGACAACTTGTCCCGATTTATAGGGAAGCCCAGGATAACAAATAATGAATGAGAATATCAGTGTCAGATGGTAACATCTGACACCACATTTACACCTCACCTGTAAAAACAAAACGCCCCGAATAATCCGGAGCGTTTGCAATATAGGGATGATATTAATGTTTGAAATTCGGTTATCGGGGAAAAAACTTTAACCCCTCCACCTTCTGATCTTTCACCTCAACTTACCACATTCTAATTCTGTCTTCTGGTTTTTTATATAATTTATCACCAGGTTTAACATCAAAAGCGGTGTACCAGGCGTCCATGTTTACCGGAGCGCCGATTGTACGGTACGGACCCGGTGAATGTGGATCGGTTTTAATTAACTGCGCAGCGCTTTCTGGTAAGATATTCCCTCTCCAAACCTGTGCCCAGGCTAAAAAGAAACGTTGATCTGGGGTAAAACCATCTATTTTTTCGTTGCTTTGACCTTGTTTGGTCATTTTGAAAGCGGTGTAAGCTGCATTTAATCCGCCTAAATCGCCGATGTTTTCACCCATAGTCAATTTTCCGATTACATGAACAGTATCCAATACCGTGTAAGCATCAAACTGCTCACCTAGAGCTTTGGTTTTGGCATCAAATTTAGCTTTGTCCTCGGCTGTCCACCAGTTTTTTAAGTTACCGGAAGCGTCGTACTGACTTCCGCTATCATCAAAACCATGGCTCATTTCATGACCGATTACCGCACCAATACCACCATAATTTAAGGCGTCATCAGCATTTGGATCGAAGAAAGGGAACTGTAAAATCCCTGCAGGGAAAGTAATTTCATTCATGGTTGGGCTGTACGATGCATTAACCGTTGGCGGCGTCATGCCGAAACGGGTGCGGTCTAAAGGTTTGCCCAATCTGTTTACATTCTCATTGTAACCCCAAACCCCGGCATTACGCAAATTCTGGAAATAAGTGTTTCTGTTAATTTCTAAGCCTGTATAGGTTTCCCATTTTGTAGTGTAACCCACTTTTGGTCTAAATGCTGCCAATTTCTCCAGTGCTTTTTTCTTGGTTTCGGCGCTCATCCATTCTAAACCGTTAATTCTGATTTCGAAAGCTTTACGCAGGTTCACAATCATAGCATCCATACGGGCTTTTGCCTCTGGCTTGAAATATTTAGCCACATAAAGCTGACCTAATAATTCGCCGATAGTACCATCTGTTAAAGATGACATACGTTGCCAGCGAGGTGTTTGAACTTTCTGCCCGGTTTGTGCCTGTGTAAAAGCGAAACTTGCTTTAACAAATGGAGAACTTAGGCTGGATGCAGAACCTTTTAAAATATTCCATTCCAGATAAGTTTTCCAATCAGCTACCGAAACCGATTTCAACATCCCGTCTAAACTGGTCATAAACTTAGGCGACGAAACCAACAAAGTATCCTGACCTTTAATTTTGAATTTAGGCAAATAGGTTGCCCAGTTAATATCGGGTGTTTTTGCATTCAGCTCTGTAACAGTAAGTTTATTGTAAGTGGCATAAGGATCGCGCATTTCTAAACGGCTCATTTGCGCTTCCGCAAATTGCTTTTCGATTTTAAAAACCGTTGCTGCCTTTTGTTTGGCATCTTCAGCACTACTTCCGGTTAAGCTAAATAAAGTAGTCATGTAAGTGTTGTAAGCCTCGCGGATTTTAACACTTCGTGTATCATCTTTTAAATAGTAATCACGATCGGGCAGGGTAGTTCCACCCTGACCGATGTTTACCATGTATTTATTTACATTTTTACGGTCCTGGCCAACACCAACACCAAACATGGCGCCGCCTAAGCCATTTACACGCATGTAAGCCACCTGATCTAAAACGCCCTGAATATCTTTGATCTGTTTGATTTTTTCTAAATCAGCCTTAATTGGCGTGTAACCCAGTT
The DNA here is from genome assembly GCF_056490705.1 of Pedobacter humicola. Lineage (NCBI taxonomy): Bacteria > Pseudomonadati > Bacteroidota > Sphingobacteriia > Sphingobacteriales > Sphingobacteriaceae > Pedobacter > Pedobacter humicola. The sequence continues at coordinate 80,060 of NZ_JBWJIG010000019.1, forward strand.
TTTCGATGGTTACCGTATCCATAGCTGCAGCAAAAAAATCACCAACTCTACGTTTTACCGAGCCTACCGGGGCAGATTTATCAGCAGCTGCATCTTCAACCAATGATTTTACCGCATTGATATTGAAGTCGCGAAGCTCATTAAAAGAGCCCCAACGTGTTTCTTTAGCAGGAACAGGATTGTTTTTTACCCATGTACCACTTGCATAGGTGTAATAATCGTCGCCAGGTTTAACGGATAAATCCATGTTGGCGGGGTCGATAAATTTTTTGGTTGTTTGTGCATTTGCAGAAAAGCCAGCAGCGACTATACCCAGTGCCGCAAAATATCTTTTCAAATTTTGGTATTTCATTCGCTTAATAAGTTAGTATTTAAAGCGAAATTTATGAAATACAAATTAATACTGAAACAATATACTAAGAATATTACTTGTTAAACCAGTAGTAAATTTTTGCCAGTCCCAATCTTCTAATAAATTCAGCAGGCGAGAATAAGGTTTTAATAGATTTCATGATTTTAAATCTTTTATACAGTATTAACATTTTTTAACAAAATTTATTGTGTGCTTGTAAAAATTATTGCTATTAAGAATGATTCGGGATAAAGCATTTTATTTTCCATAAATTTGAAATACTTATCCAAACCACACCCGTTTCCGACATTTGCATGGTTTGGGGATAAATAAAAAATAATATTTAGCATCATATATAATGAGTCACCCTCAAGATAAAGAAGATAGCTGTTGCAGCAGTAAAGTGCATTCTGCGCCAAAACATAACCACGATCACGAGCATTCGCATGAAGAGGGCGATGAACACGAGCACGACCATGGTGGAGATCCATCGGCCTTTAAAACTTACCTGCCGGCCATTGTAACATTGGTAATGTTATTGATTGGAATTGCTTTCGATAATCTCTTTACGGTTCCTGCTTTTCAGATCATCCGACCATACTGGTACATTGTGGCTTATTTGCCAGTTGGTATTCCGGTTTTGCGCGAGGTTTGGGAGACTTTTAAAGCAAAAGATTTCTTTACCGAATTTTCTTTAATGTCTATCGCTACCATTGGTGCTTTTGGCATTGGCCAATATCCGGAAGGTGTAACCGTGATGCTTTTTTATACCATTGGTGAGCTGTTTCAAATGGCGGCGGTAAACCGTGCGAAAAGAAATATCAAAGCCTTGCTTGATGTCCGCGCAGATGTTGCGCATGTTTTCCGCAATGGAAAATATGAAGATATCGATCCCGGAAAGGTAGAAATTGGCGAAACCATTCAAGTCAAGGCAGGTGAAAAAATCCCATTAGACGGCGAACTCATTAGTGATAAAAGCAGTTTTAATACCGCTGCGTTAACGGGCGAAAGTAAACCCCGTACGATTAATAAGGGCGAGCCGATTTTAGCAGGGATGCTTAATTTGGATAAAGTAATTGAAGTAAAAGTAAGCAAGGCTTTTGCCGATAGTGCATTGTCGCGCATATTGGAAATGGTTCAAAATGCCACTACACGCAAAGCCAAAACAGAGTTGTTTATCCGCAAGTTTGCTAAAGTATATACACCGATTGTTTTCTTTTTAGCACTAGCATTGGTTACTATCCCGATTTTGGTTTTAGGCAGCGAATACCATTTTCAAACCTGGTTGTACCGATCGTTGGTTTTCCTGGTGATATCTTGCCCTTGTGCCCTGGTTATTTCTATTCCATTGGGCTATTTTGGTGGAATTGGGGCAGCATCAGCCAATGGAATTCTTTTTAAAGGGTCGAATTTTCTTGATCTGATTACCAAATTGAACACTGTGGTGATGGACAAAACAGGAACCTTAACAAAGGGTGTTTTCAAAGTACAGAAAGTAGAAAGCAGTATTGATGAAAAGGAATTTTTAAACTTATTAACCGCTGTTGAAGCCAAATCAACCCATCCCATTGCGAAAGCAATAGTGGAATATGCTGGCGAAAAAGAAATTCATCCGGCCGAAAATATTGAAGAAATTGCCGGGATGGGTCTAAAGGGAATGGTAAATGGAAAAGAAGTTTTAGCAGGTAATACCAAGCTTTTAGAAAAATTCAAAATTGAGTTCGATACGAAAATAAAGGATATCGAAGAAAGTATTGTGGTTGTGGCTGTTGATCAGAAATATGTCGGTTATGTTTTAATTGCCGATGAAATAAAAGAGGATTCGGTAGAAGCCATTAAACAGCTCCATGAAAGTGGAATAAAACAAGTGGTGATGTTAAGTGGCGACAAAACCTCCATTGTTAAGAAGGTAGCAGTTGGTTTAGGTATAGATACTTACTTTGGTGATTTATTACCCGAGGGTAAAGTGGCTAAACTGGAAGAAATTAAAAGTGATAAAACTAAAGTGGTGGCTTTTGTTGGCGACGGGATTAATGATACACCCGTTTTGGCCATTAGTGATATTGGTATTGCGATGGGCGCAATGGGTAGTGATGCCGCCATTGAGACTGCGGATGTAGTAATCCAGACTGATCAGCCTTCTAAAATTGCAACCGCGATTAAAATCGGTAAGGCAACCAAGAATGTGGTGATCCAGAATATGGTATTGGCCTTTGCGGTAAAAGCATTGGTATTGATTTTAGGTGCAGGTGGTATTGCCACGATGTGGGAAGCCGTTTTTGCCGATGTGGGCGTGGCGCTTTTGGCCATTTTAAATGCGGTAAGGATTCAGAAAATGAAGTTTCCTTAATTGGTTAATCGGGTAAATTGGTTAACTGACCTTGTAGTATCGACTTTAAATTGAGACATTGGTTTGCTTGTTCACTGCAAATTTAAAACTGAAAACCTATTGATCATAAGTAAGATGTGTTGAAAAATAGCCTAACAGATTACTATAAAAATTAGTATATTCGTTTATGTCTGAGCCTGTTCCATATCCAGTTTTAAACGATGATGAGCCCGTTAGGCAGTTCAATGAGCTTGACGCATCATTAACCTATAGTTATTCCAATTATTTAAACTGGCTTTTCCCTGAAAGGGTAGAGCTGATTAAAGGCAAAATCTTTAAGATGAGCCCTGCGCCTTCAAGGGTTCATCAGGAGGTTTCTATCAATTTATTAAACCCTATAATCAATTTTTTAAAGGGTAAACCGTGTAAAGTTTATGCGGCACCCTTTGATGTTCGTTTTCCTAAAGAAAGCAAAGCGGATAAAGATGTATATACGGTATTGCAACCCGATATTTGTGTCATCTGTGATAAAAGTAAGTTAGACACACGGGGTTGTATCGGTGCACCCGATCTTGTTATCGAAATTTTATCTCCCGGCAATAGTAAAATGGAACTGCTTCATAAATACCGTGTTTACGAAGAATTCGGTGTGAAAGAATATTGGATAGTGAGCCAAAGTGATCAGAATATTTTAATTTACACCTTAAATGAGGAAGGTAAATTCCAGCCCTCTAAAATATTCACCCATAGCGAAAAAATCACCTCATCCGTATTACCAGGTTTCGAACTGGTATTGGATGATGTTTTTGAGGATATTGATTAACTCATTTCTCCATTTTTGGGTTAGTCCCGTTTGAATCTGAATTAAAAAATACAATCGCGGTTAATACGCATATGAGTACAAAATTGTACTCAACACCGTTTCTTCCGCCTCCTACTACAAACCAGCCTTCTTTAAAGTGGACCATAATAATGCCCATAATCAATACGAATATGGTTGCGAAACAAGCCAGTCGGATATATTTATTCATCACTAAAAGTATTGCACAAACAACATGTGAAAGTTTAATGGTTCAGGCAATAGCTACTCCAAAAGGAGCAAATCCTATTTTGTTCAGGTAAAAGTTTCCAAAATCATTAATTCCGCCATCAAATATGCCTAAAACACTGTGCGACAGTAAAATTATAGCAATGGTTACACGTAATATGGCATAAGCAATGTTGGAATTTTTAGTATTCATGGCCCTTCGAAGGTTAATTCTATACTAAAATACAATTATGAACGAAAAGTCGGATTAAATCCTGCGTGTTTAAACTCTAATATTTCATTTATACGCCTACTTTTCAATCGATTTCTACTTTAAAATTTGCCCTTAAAAACGTATTTTTGCCAATTAAATTGATATTTGAATAATTTTTCATGAGCATATCCACCAAGTACAATCCTGCAGAAACAGAAGATAAATGGTATAGCTATTGGCTATCGAAGAAATTTTTTCACTCAGAACCCGATGAGCGCGAACCTTACACTATCGTTATTCCGCCGCCAAACGTTACAGGGGTGCTGCACATGGGGCATATGCTTAACAATACCATACAGGATGTTTTAATCCGTAAAGCCCGTATGCAAGGCAAAAATGCATGCTGGGTTCCGGGTACCGACCATGCTTCCATTGCTACAGAAGCAAAAGTAGTAGCCATGTTAAAGGAGCAGGGGATCGATAAAAAAGATCTTTCGCGTGAAGAGTTCCTGAAATATGCCTGGGAATGGAAAGAGAAATATGGCGGCATTATTTTAGAACAGTTAAAGAAATTGGGTGCAAGCTGCGATTGGGACCGTACCCGTTTCACCATGGAAGAAGATCTTTCTGAAGCCGTTATCGATTCCTTTATCCATTTATATAAAAAAGGATGGATTTATCGCGGTATCCGTATGGTAAACTGGGATCCGGCTGGTAAAACGGCCGTTTCTGATGAAGAAGTAATCCGTAAAGAAGTTAACCAGAAACTTTATTACATTAAATACCTGATTTCGGGAACGGAAGATCAGTTTTTAACGATCGCGACAACACGTCCGGAAACCATCATGGCCGATGCAGCCATCTGTATCAACCCGAACGACGAACGTTTTACGCACTTAAAAGGCAAAAAAGTTTTTGTGCCTTTGGTTAACCACGAAATTCCGGTTATTGAAGATGAATACGTAGATATCGAATTTGGAACGGGCTGTTTAAAAGTTACACCAGCACACGATTTAAACGATTATGAACTGGGGGTGAAACACCGTTTACCAGTTACCGATATTTTAAATGATGATGGAACTTTAAACGAGCTGGCTGTTATTTTAGTAGGCGAAGACCGGTTTGTTGCCCGTAAAAAAATCGCCAAAATGCTCGAAGAGGCAGGTCATTTGGATAAAGTAGAAGATTATAAATCACAGGTTGGTTTTTCTGAACGTACTGATGCCGCTATCGAACCAAAACTTTCGATGCAGTGGTTTGTGAAAATGAAAGAAATGGCCCAGCCTGCTTTGGATGATGTGCTGAATGGAGAGGTAAACCTGATTCCGAATAAATTTGAGAATACTTATCGCCACTGGATGGAAAATGTTCGCGATTGGAACATTAGCCGCCAGTTATGGTGGGGACAAAGAATTCCAGCCTGGTACGATGATAAAGGTAACTGGGTGGTTGCCAAAACCAAAGATGAAGCCTTAGAAGAATTCTGGAAGAAAAAACATTTGGATGAAAGCTGCTCAGAAACTGAAAAAGCGGGATTCAAACATCAGTTAGAACCTTTTCTACGACAGGATGATGATGTGATGGATACCTGGTTCTCTTCATGGTTATGGCCGATTTCGGTTTTCGACGGTTTTAAAAATCCTGAAAATAAAGACATCAACTATTATTATCCAACAAACGATCTGGTTACCGCACCTGAGATTTTATTCTTCTGGGTAGCCCGTATGATTATGGCCGGACATGAGTTTATGGGTAAAAAGCCATTTACGAATGTGTACTTAACCGGTATTGTACGCGATAAACTAGGTCGTAAAATGTCTAAATCGCTGGGTAATTCACCTGACCCGATCGGATTGATCGAAAAATATGGTGCCGATGCGGTTCGTGTGGGAATGTTAATGTCGTCGCCTGCCGGAAACGATTTAATGTTCGATGAGAGTTACTGCGAACAAGGGCGTAATTTTGCCAGCAAAATCTGGAATGCTTTCCGTTTGGTGAAGGGATGGGAAGTTGATGAAAATTTAGCAAACCCGAATACCCAGGCCATATTGTGGTTCGAAAACCGCTTTAACGAAGCTTTGGTAGAAATTGAAGCCAATTTTAAACAGTATCGTCTGTCGGAAGCCTTAATGATCACTTACAAATTGGTTTGGGATGATTTCTGTGCCTGGTATTTAGAAATGGTTAAACCCGCTTACCAACAGCCCATCGATGCGGAGAGTTATAAAGCTACAATCGGATTCTTCGAAAATATCATCAAATTGTTGCACCCGAATATGCCATTCTTAACCGAAGAGTTATGGCATGATGATCTGTTCGCCGAACGTGGCGAAATGGATTGCTGTATTGTTGCCGAATTTCCAAAAGGAGGTAATTTTGATGAACAGTTATTAAAGGACGCTGAGGTAATCAAGACTGTAGTAGCCGAAATCAGAAATGTAAGAAATCAAAAACAGATTTCGCCTAAAGAAGCTTTGCCTTTGAGCATCAAGATCAACTCCGATCTAGATTATGAAAAATGGTTAAACATTGTTTTCAAATTGGCCAATGTAGCTGAAGCGGAAATTGTGAACGATAAAATTGTTGGTGCAACTGCTTTTATGGCGGGTAAAGATGAATTCTTTATTCCATTGACCGAAAACGTAGATGTTGAGGCCGAACGCGAGCGTTTAAATGCCGATTTAATCTACCTGCAAGGCTTCTTAAAATCGGTTGATCTGAAATTAAGTAACGAACGTTTCGTACAGAATGCAAAACCCGAAATTATTGCCAATGAGCGCAATAAAAAGGCAGATGCTGAAGCTAAAATTAAAATTATAGAAGAAAGTTTAGCGATACTGAACTAGAAGATATATACTAATCATTAAAAAAGCCTTTCAGATTATTTTCTGAAAGGCTTTTTTATGTGAAAAGGGAACAGGAATTAATTATTTCAAACGTTTTCCTTACATTTATGAAACCAGGTTGTGGCCACAAAAAACTAGCTTTATAAGGGTTTATTTGAGGTTATTGCCCTGGCTATCCATTGCTTTGACATAAGGTTTCAAAAATATTACTTATGAAAATTTAAGGTTTGCTTTTATTAACCATATTTTAGATTTTGTTAAAACGGTTTACCAGGCCGAAAACTATTTAAGTGATAATCTAACCTCATATCCTCAAATGGAAAACTCCAGACGAAAATTTATTAAACAATCAGCAGTATTTGCTGCGGCTACCTATGCAGGTACCATGGGCATGAGTGCCAAAAGTTATGGGCGCATTATTGGCGCAAATGATCGGGTACGTGTTGGTGTTGTCGGATTTTCTGATCGATTTAAAGACACCCTCTTACCTTGTTTCCTCAACCACAATAAGGAACTAAACTTCGATATTGTTGGCCTTTCCGATTTATGGAATTACCGTAGAGATTTAGGAATTGCCCATTTAAAAGCAAAATTCGGTCACGATATCAAAGCTTGCCGCAACAACGACGAGCTTTATGCAACCAAAGATCTTGATGCCGTAATCATCAGTACCGCCGATTTTCAACATGCGTTGCACACCATCGAAGCGGTTAAAGCCAGTTGCGATGCCTATGTAGAGAAACCCTTTGCCGAAACCATGGATGATGCAAAAGCAGCATTTAAAGCGGTAAAAGCCAGCAAACAGATTGTGCAGATCGGTTCGCAGAGAAGGAGTGGAGAAAATTACGCCAATGCGGCAAAATTTATTCAGGAAGGGAAATTTGGACCGATAACCGCTGTAGATCTAGTTTGGAACGTTAATCAGCCAGGCAGGTGGCGCAGACCAGATTTAGTAGCCAAATTAAAAGAAGAAGATATCGATTGGAAACGTTTCTTGCTGAACCGCCCAACAGAAGCCTTCGATCCAAGAAAATATTTAGAATACCGCTTGTTCTGGCCATATTCTTCAGGAATGCCAGGACAGTGGATGTCGCACCAGATTGATACCGTACACTGGTTTACCAATCTAAAACATCCGCGTAGTGTAGTGGCAAATGGTGGCATTTACACCTGGAAAGATGGCCGCAGAAACTGGGATTCGATGGTTGCCGTGTTTGATTATGGTCAGCCCGATACCACTGATGGTTTTCAGGTAACCTTTACCTCACGGATGCAAAATAGTGTAGGTGATGTGGGAGAAGTCTATTATTCGAATGGTGGTGAGCTGAATCTGATTACAAATAAAGTATCGCCAAAAGGTGGATTAAGGCAACAGGAGGCTGCGGCGATGGGCTTAAAAGCCAATCTCTTGCCGGATTTTGATTTGAGCAAGACCGAAATCAAAGCTGCAACCGGAGCCAATATGGGTGGCGATGCGTTAACCTCTGGCCATATGCGGAACTGGATGGAATGTGTGCGTAGCCGTAAAACGCCAAATGCACCTGTAGAAGCAGGGTATTCGCATTCTATTGCCAACATCATGACCAATGCCGCTGTAAGGACTGGCGCAAAAGCAGTTTTCGATGAAGGCAAGCAGGAAGTAATCGCAAACGGAAAAGTATTTAAGTATTAATCTATACCATACACTTTAAGACCTGATTGAGCACTTAGCTAAGATGTTCTCAGGTGGCTTAGGTGGTTAAAATAATAAAACCTATCATGTTAAATATAAAAAAATATAGTATTCTAGCCCTTTCCCTCATCAGTTTGTCAGCCGCTGCCCAAAAGGCAAAACCACTATTTGATGGTAAAACCTTAACCGGGTGGAAAGCCGTTGCCGGCGCCGCGCCATATAAGGTTGAAGACGGAATGATTGTAGGTGCGATGACCAAAGGCACACCAAATTCATTCCTGATCACTGAAAAGGAATATGGTGATTTCATTTTAGAACTGGACGTGAAACTGGAAGGCGAAACCACCAATTCAGGCATTCAGACGCGTAGCCATATCAAACCAGAAGGAAACAATGGCAAAGGTTTGGTTTTTGGCCGTCAGGTAGAAATAGACCCTACACCAAGGGCATGGACAGGAGGGATTTACGATGAAGCCCGTAGATTGTGGTTGTACCCCTTAGAACTTAATCCATCGGCTAAACCCTTGTATAAAAAGAACGAATTTAACCATTATAAAATCGAATGTATCGGTAACGAAACCAAAACCTGGGTAAACGGAACACCCGTTGCTTATGTGATTGATACGCTTGATAAAACTGGTTTTATTGGTTTACAGGTGCATGGTATCGGTAATAATGTAGAAAACGATGGCAAGAAAGTGTATTTCAAAAACATCAATATCCAAACAGAGGGCTTAAAAGCTAAAGCTTTTCCGAAAGGTATTTATGCTGTTAACTTGACACCAAATACGCTGTCGGCTTACGAAAAATCGGAAGGCTATAAATTGTTGTTTGACGGTAAAAGCAATGCGGGCTGGATTGGCGCCTATAAAACTACTTTCCCAACCAAAGGCTGGAAAATTGCTGATGGTGTAATCAGCGTAGAACCCTCAGGTGGTGCCGAATCTACCAATGGTGGCGATATTGTAACCAAAGAAGAATATGCTGCTTTCGATATGTCGTTCGAATTTAAACTTACCCCTGGCGCAAACAGTGGCGTGAAGTACTTTGTTACCCTAAGCGAAAAAAATACAGGTTCTGCCATCGGTCTCGAGTACCAGGTTTTGGATGATGTTTTACACCCTGATGCAAAACTGGGCAGGGATGGAAACCGTACTTTGGGTTCTTTATACGATTTAATGACAGCCAAGAAAGAAGCCCGCTACCTGCGTCCTATCGGAAGCTGGAACAATGGCCGTTTGGTGGTTTACCCTAATAACAAAGTAGAACATTATTTAAATGGTGTAAAAGTGCTGGAATATACCCGTGGCTCGGAAGAGTTTAAAAAACTGGTTGCCATCAGTAAATATAAAGACTGGAAAAACTTTGGTGAAGCGCCAAAAGGACATATCCTGCTACAGGACCATGGCAACAAGGTAGATTTCAGGACCATTAAAATTAAAACATTATAAGGCGAAGCTTTATTTATTGAAAATGAGCGTTGGTTATTACGACCACCTGCAGTCCCGCTTGCATATAGTCCTCGCTCGTAGCTCAGTGCGGGCTATTTAGCGTATCCGCCAGCTATCGGTTCGGGTTTAGGCTTAAGGTTGTGTCGCAAACTGACCTAAAGGCACTGAAAGATTTAAATAGCCCCGACATACGCGAAAATACTTTTTGTTGCATTACCGATCATCTTACAGCTCCCGGTAACAAAAAGATTGCAGCATTGGCGGGACTACCTTTAATAGCAGTAGTAATTTTGCGCTACAAATTATAATTTTGAGAAAAATAAAATATTCTAATATATCATGCATCGTCGATCTTTTGTAAAACATACCGCGCTATTAAGTTCAGGATTATTGGTCGGTAACCAGGGTTTTGCCAGTTTAATGGCTGATGAAATCATTAATGTTGCAATGATTGGCTGTGGCGATCGGGGTAAAGGGGTATTGTCGGTCATTAAATCGATGCCTGCCAGATATAAGATTAAAGCCTATTGTGATGTACTCGATTTCAGGCTTAAAGAGGCTGAAAAGTATGTCCCTGCCGATGCAAAAGCCATAAAAGATTACCATAAAGTTCTGGATGATAAATCCATTCAGGCGGTTTTTATTGCCACGCCCTTAAGTGAGCATTTCAAGATCGCCAAAGATGCGGTACTCGCCGGCAAGCATGTGTATGTAGAAAAAACCATGACCTACAATATCGCGCAGGCGCTCGAGCTTAAAAAAGTGGTTAAACAGCATCCCGATCAGATTTTTCAGGTAGGTTATCAATACCGTTATTCGCCCTTATACTTTAAGGTAAAGGATATGATCCAAAGCGGTTATTTGGGTAAGGTGACGCAGATCGATTGCCGTTGGGACCGTAACGGGAACTGGCGTAGGGCCGTGCCGGATCCTGCTTTAGAAAGAAAGATCAACTGGCGGATGTATAAGGAATATTCAGGTGGATTAGCGGCAGAACTGCTCTCTCACCAGATCGATTTTATCAACTGGGCTTTCGAAACACAGCCCGACGAAATTATGGGATCAGGCGGTATCGATGTTTTTAAAGATGGCCGCGAAACCTATGATAATATTCAGGCCATTCTGCGTTATAACGAAAAAGGCATGATTGGCAACTTTGGTGCCACCTGCGGCAATGCACACGATGGCTACCTGTTTAAAATAAAAGGGACCAAAGGATCAGTCTCTTTGCTGACCAATACAGGTTTGTTTTATCCTGAAGAAAGTACCAAAAAAGATTTAGGCATTGTGGATGGGGTAACCGGAGCGACAAAAATTGTGGTGAACAAAGACGGCGGGATCCCGATTTTGGATAAAGCCACTTTAGATGGTACCAATTATGCCCTGGATGAATTTTATAAGTCGGTAACCACCAAAAAAGAACCCGCATCGAATATCAATACCGGAACGCAGGCCGCCATTTGCGTAGCGATGTGCAATGAAGCCATTTATAGCGGTAATAAGCAGGTTTGGAAGACGGCGTATAGCGTGTAGATCACATGTCATCTAATGGTCGGTGTCTCACCGATTAAGAAGATAAAATTTTGCTACTTTCATTTTTATAAGCGAGTCAAGTTTCGGTCGGTGGGACACCAACCGATAGGTGGAATATAATAACTCCGTGTTTTCCGTGCTTCCGTGGCAAAAAACTACAGTCCCAAATACTCCGGCATTTCCTGTACGAAGTTAAACTTCCCCTTTTCCAGGTCCATCTTGGCATAAACATGCTGTAAGCCATTGGTTAATACAATCCATTTGGCCTGATGAATAGAATTGTACCGGGAGGCCTGATCGAAAACGGACTGTGTGATTTTTACTTTGGGTGCCTTACATTCAATTAACATCAGCTTTTCGCCGGCCGTGTTGTACACTAAAATATCGCTCCGCTTTTGCAATTGGTTTAACACCAATCCGCCCTCAATCTGGATCAAGGTTCGCGGGAATTTCTTTTTTGAAATCAGGTGCTGTATAAAATGCTGCCGTACCCATTCTTCGGGCGTTAACACTAAATGTTTCTTTCTGAGCTCATCGAATATAAAAACCACCTCATCTTTTTGTGTAATTTTAAAGGGATATGTTGGAAGGTTGAGCGGAGTAGGGGTAAACATTTTCAGTTGGCGGTTTTCAGTTAACGGTTTTCAGTTTGCAATTGGCAATTTTCAATTCACAGTTGAACGTTTTCAGTTAGCAATGCAATTATTAAACAATTTTTACAGCTCCAAAGTTAATTAATTCTGAGATATGCAAGAATTCTCCCATCTAACAACTCACGTCTCAAATCTCAACGCTAATTATAAACATTTACCCAATTCCTTAAACCTAAATCGTAATTTTACGGGCAATGACTGCTGCCGAAATTATTCAAGATATCAAAGCCCGAAAGTTCAAACCTGTGTACCTATTACATGGGGAAGAATCTTTCTATATCGATCAAGTAACAGATTATATTGAGGATAAACTGCTGAATGATGCAGAAAAAGGCTTCAATCAAACTGTTTTATATGGAAAGGATACCGATATGGCTACGGTTTTGGGTGCTGCAAAGCGCTACCCGATGATGTCTGATTACCAGGTGGTGATTGTAAAGGAAGCACAGGATTTAAAATGGGGCAAAGAAGATTCGAGCAGCAAAGAAGGCGAATTTGTACTCAATTATTTTGAAAAGCCTTTACCAAGTACCATTTTGGTGCTGGCCTTTAAATATGCGAATTTCGACAAGCGCAAAAAAATCTATAAAGCCATTAACAAAAGCGGACTGATTTTTCAGTCAGATCCTGTCCGCGATTATAAACTGGTACCCTGGATTGAAGAGTTTATTAAAGAAAAAGGTTATAAGGTTGATCAGCAGGCATCGGCATTAATGGCCGAATATTTAGGAACAGATCTTTCAAAAATTGCCAACGAGATCGAAAAATTAATGCTGAATGTGCCCAAAGAGGTTACCATCAACACCGATCTGGTTCAGAAAAATATCGGCATTAGTAAAGAGTACAACGTTTTCGAACTGCAGAAAGCACTGGCCATCCGCGACGTGCTGAAATGCAACAAAATCATCAATTACTTTGCCAGCAACCCGAAAGCCAATCCAACGGTAATGGTTTTGGCCAATTTGGGCGGTTATTTTACCAAACTGCTAAAATACCATTATATCCCAAACAAGGCCGATGCGGCATCGGCTTTGGGCGTGCCGCCCTTCTTCATTAAAGATTATGAGGTTGCCGCCAGAAATTACAATACGGGTAAGGTTTTCCAGGTCATTGGTCTGTTGCGTGAGTATGATTTAAAAAGCAAGGGCTTAGACAGTACCGGAAACGTAGATGATGGCGAACTTTTAAAAGAACTCGTTTTCAAAATTGTGCACTGATCTTTTTTTCGCAAAAGCCTGTTCTATATTGTCCATCAAACGTTTGCGCAATTTTTAAGGGTTTTATTGTAATTTAATATCATTATTTTAGAAATGAATACCTCACCAGGAGGGACTAATCTTTTCTAAACAAGCAAATGAAAACCAAAATTACCATCGTTCTGTTATTGCTCAGCTTCGCTTATTCAGGCTATGCGCAATCACTAAAACCCTATAACCTTTCCTTTCCTAAACTTGCCAGCAGGTGGGACGAAGCCATGCCATTAGGCAATGGGATGTTGGGGGTTTTAATCTGGGAGAAAAATAACAAACTCCGTCTGTCTTTAGACCGTGCCGATTTATGGGACGAACGTAAAGCGCTCGATATTTCTAAACTTACCTTTAAATGGGTGGAAGAACAGGTGCACCAAAATAATTATGCCGCTGTTCAGAAAATAGGCGATGCACCTTATGATACCAGTCCATACCCGACCAAATTGCCCGCTGCGGCAATGGAATTTGATATTTCGAAACTGGGCAAAGTGGTATCTAATGTATTGGATATCGAGACAGCCCTGAATACCGTGAAGTTCGAAAACGGAACCGTTTTTAACTGTTATATCCATGCGGCACAGCAACAGGGGTATTTTAGTTTGGAAAACCTTAAATCTACCGCTATTTTACCCAACTTAATCGTACATAATTATGCCAACAATCTGATAGAAAAAGGGGATGATAGTCACGCCGGCGAAGGTTTGCAAAAACTCGGTTATGCAAAGGGCACGGTAACCAACACCGCAAACAGCATCCGTTATCATCAGCCTACCTATCAGGGGCATTATTACGAAGTCTTGGTGCAATGGAAAAAGTTGGCTAAGGGTAAAGTAATCGGCGCCTGGACCATCAGCAGCGATAAAGCAGCAACATTGCCCGTCATTTCTGCTAGAGCGAAAGAACCAACTGGTTGGGCCAGCCATGCCAAATGGTGGAAGGATTTCTGGGCAAAGTCTAACATTTCTGTGCCTGATCACCTCATCCAAAAACAATACTATTTAGAAATGTACAAGTTGGGCTGTGTGGCCAGAAAAGGTGCACCCGCCATTACCTTACAAGCCGTTTGGACGGCCGATAATGGCAGTTTACCACCCTGGAAGGGCGATTTTCACAACGATTTAAATACGCAGTTGAGTTACTGGCCAACCTATACCGCTAATCACCTGGCCGAAGGCGCAACTTTTACCGATTGGTTATGGAAAATCAGGGAGAAAAACCTGAATTATACCAAACAGTATTTCGGTGTGGAGGGTTTGAATGTTCCCGGTGTAATTACCCTGAACGGCGACCCCATGGGCGGATGGATCCAATATTCGCTTTCGCCAACCGTAAGTGCCTGGACTTCGCAGCATTTTTACTGGCAGTGGAAATATAGCATGGATGAGGTATTTCTGAAAACAAGGGCTTATCCATACATCCACGAAGCGGCGACCTATCTGGAAAATATCACCCGGTTGAAGGATGGGAAGCGTACATTGCCTTTAAGCTCTAGTCCGGAGTATAACGATAACAGCATTAAGGCCTGGTTTTTAAACTGGACCAATTTCGATTTATCCTTGTCCAAGTTTTTATTTAAAGCCGCGGCCGAAGTAAGTGAAGCCAATGGTAAAGTGGAGGAAAATAAGCACTGGCTTGCAGTATTGAACGAATTGCCTGACTATGAAATAAATGAAACCGGTTTTACCATAGCACCGGGATCTAATTTAACGAGCTCGCACAGGCACATGTCGCAGTATATGGCCATTTATCCACTCGATTTATTGGATGTGAACAATGCAAAAGATAAAACCATTGTCGATAACTCTTTAAAGCGTTTGGAAGAAATTGGTACCAGGGCCTGGTGTGGTTACTCCTTTAGCTGGATGGCATCTTTATACGCCAGGGCTTATCAGGCCGATAAAGCCGTAAAGCAACTGGAGATTTTTGCGTCAAATTTCTGCTCGCCAAATAGCTTCCATTTAAACGGCGATCAAAAGGGGGGGCAATACTCGGCCTTTACCTATCGTCCTTTTACGTTAGAAGGTAATTTTGCTTTTGCACAGGGTGTTCAGGAATTGCTGCTACAGAGCAGGAGTGGTTATCTCCAGGTTTTCCCGGCAGTGCCACAAAGCTGGAAGGATGTTTCATTTAATAACCTGCGTGCCAAAGGTGCCTTTTTAATCAGTGGCCATAAGGAAAATGGCGTCCCAACCCAGGTGAAAATATATGCGGAAAAAGCAGGCGTACTGAGGATTAAACTTCCCTTTAAAACCTTTGTGATGAGAGATCTTCCTGCCGGAAGCGTGAAAATGGGAGCGGATGGGATTGCAGAAGTAAACCTGAAAAAACAACAGATCATTACCTTCGAAAATGGTTATGAATAAGTAAGGATTATCCGCAAAGAACACCGGGGTTTTCGATTGGCAGGCTAAGACCGATGGCAATTAAACTTTGCCTCATGGCGGGAACACGTTGCACAAATGATTTTAAAAGTAGAGGGGGCTAAATCATCCCGGATGCCCCCTCTTAGTAGTCATTGCTAATATCACAGTAAGATTATAACTAAAGAGTAATGTGCGTCCCTATAGCTTCATTCTCTGTATCGCTTAGTTACCTGTGTGTATTACTAAATGAATAACCAAAACTACCACTCAAAGGATTCTGTTAAAATAGACAATAGTTATAAGGGCATAAATACTCCATGAATAGGGGAATAAGCTCTATGAATGCCTTTAGTACGGCCGTCATCCGATACCTATCGCATCCCGGGCAAGCGGGAACCTTAATGCGGGAGCTAAGAATTATACACCGCTCCATTCGTGTTTGTCATTCTGAGGGATAATTTATTTTATAAAAATCAATATGAATGACAAGAGATATTAATGGAGATAAATCCCCTCATAGTATCGTCATTGCGAGAAGGCTTTTTCAGCCGACGAAGCAATCTTTCTGGTAAGGATCTAGCAGGAGAGATTGCTTTCCCGAAACTTCGGGATTCCTCCTCGCATCCGATAGCTATCGGATGACGACCGCTCTAATAGACTCTGTCAATGGTAGGTACGAAGAATCCCTGCATAATTAAGCACTATCCTTATTAGATATAGTATCTCAAATGTGAACATCATTTCCCCAGTCTTGCAAAACACTCCTAAACCAACTATCTTTCCGTTAGTATTCAATCTTTTTACCTGAATACACCTCATCAGATATAGAACTTTAAAACCTGCAAAACCATGATCTCAAAAAAACAGCTCGAAGTTTGTGCTTTCAATATACAATCATGCCTTATTGCCCAGGAGGTAGGCGCGGCAAGGGTAGAACTTTGCGATAACCCCATAGAAGGTGGAACCACGCCTTCATACGGCACCATCAAACAGGTAAGGGAAAAAATCAGCATCGACCTTTATCCCATCATCCGGCCCCGATCGGGTAATTACTACTATTCGGAAGATGAATATCAGATCATTAAAAATGATATTGAAATCTGTAGAACACTTGGCTGTAACGGCATTTCGGTCGGTACCCAAACCATTGATGCCAAAATTGATACCGAATGGTTAAAACGCATTGTAGAATGGGCCGGGCCCATGGGCGTAACCTGTAACCGGGCCTTTGATGGCACTCCCGATCTTTTCGAGGCATTGGAAGAGCTGATCGCCTGTGGTTGCGAACGGGTACTCACTTCGGGCGGAGCGGTTGGTGCACCGCAGGGTGCAAACGTGTTAAAACAACTTGTAGAACAGGCCGGCGACCGCATCATCATTATGCCCGGAGCAGGGATAAAATCGGGCAATATCAGCACCCTGGTAAATGCATGCGGGGCAAAAGAGTACCATGCTTCGGCAAGGGCCAGTGCGCCAAACCCGCTCCGCTATATCAATGGCGAAATCAATGATTATGGTAATGTGTATATCTCGGGTAGGGAAGAGCTTAAGAAAATTTTGGAAGTGTTGAATCAATAATATTGTTAACAATCACGAATAATATTTCTCTTACCAGTTTTTCAATATTTGGTATAGGTAATACTCAGGATATCGTCATTGCGAGGCACGAAGCAATCTTAATGCGATCGCCATGTTTTGCAGATTGCATCTTTAGGTCGGATGCTATTTAAAACTATGAAGGGAACTCCCTGCGAATTTAGAAGAGCCTGTGCCGATTTTCATCGGCAGGTAGGGGTGGTTAGGAGATAATATTATTTATTTTTGTCCTTTGCTCAATCTTGCACACATTTAATACCCTAACTAAAAGCAAACACCCGACCCGGGGCTTTAAAATAAACCGTTTAACTGAGATCACTACATCCCCATGAAAAAAATACTATTCTTGTTATTCCCTCTGTTTTTGGTCTGTTATGCATTAGTCGGTTGCAGGCAGGTTGAACATAAAGTAGAGGGGAAGGATTCAGTTCTGGTCGCTCAAAAAAAAACTCAAAAGTCTCCCGGTTATAAAAATCTCCAAGCTTTTAATGGTGATACCGTTGCCTATATGAAGTATAATTTTCAGAAAGGTGCTGGCTATTACCCGAACAAAAAAATGATTGTCCTTTTTAATGCTATTGAGCTGCCCATCCATAATTTCGTGCCAGGCAATTGGGACGAAAAAACGTTCAAAACAGATTTTGTGATTTTTCATTTTTATCCGGATCGCGAAGAAAACCTGAGGAGACAGGCCCACAAAAATCCCCTAACCCTGTATGTCTATTTCGAAGAGCCGGTTCCTTATCAAGAAATGGTTAAATACAGTAAGAGAAGAACAACAGATCTGGTTGAAGCCTTATGGGATGATGAAGCCAAAAAGTTTCTTCAGGGGAAAAAGATCAGGGTCATTAGCCTTCCAAAATAACAATTGTTACTCTTTAGGTATTTAAGAAATAAAAATTAGGATTTTAATGTGCTTGCTTTATATTTTATCCAGCTATCGGATCCCGCGCATGCGTTAACATTAAACCAGCCGCTTTTTGTTGTTGTGCGGCAATTATTTTTACCGCTTTAATCTTTATATTCTTTATTGATTTCGGCAATAATGCTGTTCATGTTACCGATGCATTTATCGTACTGGCTCACAATACTTCTTACCTGTGTGAGGTCGTAACCCATATTGTATACTTCCTCCCTTGAAAAAAGATCCAGGTAATTGTTCTCCAGATCGCTCTTTCTATGGAGGTTTCTGTTGAAAAAGTCGTCAAGCGCTGATTTTTTCTTCGAATAATAATTGGTATATAATATAAGTGTGGGAATGTTCTCCTGATAAAGATCCATCATCTCGTTTTGAATCCGGAGGTTCTCGATGTCACCGATTTTTCCCGACGATTTAAATCCTTCAAACCTTCCGTTGTTTGCCAAAAGCCCCGTTTCATTAAAAAGATAATTGTTGTATTTCTTAATGCTGTCTGCATCCGCCCTTTGTCCGATTTTAAGCCCCCTGATGTATCTGAATGCTTCCCTGCTGTTGATGAACATCGCTCTGTCTGCCTTCATTTCTTTAAGGTCGTTCCGGAAATCGTTTTCCATGCCCAGCAAAAACTTTTTAACATCTTCCGCCTTATGGGCATGTTCGCTCTGCCCGTGGAGCCATATCGAAAGGCTAACGGCAAATACAATGATCAGAATTTCGAGAAAAAATTCTTTTGCCTTGTGCAGGAAGGAATGCTCCTTGCTGTTCCAGATTTTATATATTTTTTTGGTGTGTTTGATTACTTCCTGATCGGCCATGGGTTTAAAGATAAAAGCGCTAAAATGGGTTAGTTTGGTTTAAATGGTTGTGGTTAAAGGGTACATTACCGGATATGAATGGGTATTTGAGCAGGAGGATAATTGGGTAACAATGTTTGCTGGAATTCCATATATATGATCGTATTCCAAAGTTAATATAAACTATGTACCGATATGTTTTTTCCTTAAAATGTTACAGTTTTCGCGGCTATCGGAACAGTTGCATTACCGCTGATGAGAAACAGTTGGCTGATTTAGAACCCTTAAATACACCTCTTGCGCAAGTCTTGATGTCCCCGGTCAGATTAAGGGCACGGCTCGCGCTTTACCATCAACCGATCAGTTAAAAGCGTTCTGCTCAGTACATTTATCCAACCCAACAAACTTAAACACAAGGATGTACTACATCATCGGTACCCGGTTACAGGAATGGGTTTCTATCAACCGCTTTGCGGGCAAGCCCATTATACCGGTTCTTATAATCGATGTATATGGCCCTGAGTTTGGGTGGCATTAAAGCGGTTAAATCTTTCATCCTGCTGGCCGCTGCGCTCAATAATAACGCCTCACAGTAGGATACCGTTAAGGCATTCACCAGGTCTGGACCCATCAGGTCAATTTTTGATTCCTGAAAGTTAAAGCATTTTAGGAGTGTAGTTTGATCCGCACTTTTGATCTGTTCTATCGTATAAACGGCGAAGGTTTCCATCCGGAAATGGATCATCCCGGCATCCCATGCCAGAATCTCCGATTGTAGCGGCGGAAAGGTGCGCATCATTTCATCAAAATAGTGATCATTCGTCATCATAAACCAGGGATTTGAGGGTTTGATTCCTTTGTTTATTGTAAATAAAAATCAATACCTGTTAAGGGGTTTTGCTTAAAGTATTTCTTTTCTTCGTGTACTTCAAAGGCATATCTGAAGAGCTGATTTGCCCTTTCGAGCTCCTCTGGTTTGGCTTTCGTAAAATAAGTTGTAGCTTTATTTCTCCAGCGTTGTAAATAAGTTAAACTTAATTGTCTTATGCTTTCATTCCCGTCAATGGTTCCGATCATAATATCCCCAATTGTTGCCCATTTTCCAACTTTGCTAAATAACTTGAGCATCGATTTCTTTACATCACATTGTCCTTCTGCATAGATTTTTCTCGCTTGTTGAAGCACCTCTGTTGTTGCTGCATTAGAAAAATATTCTATAATTACATTACGCATACCGATGTATCCGGTGTCTAAATGCTGCAAAGCGAAATGATAAGCCTTGTCTCCGTCTAACTGCTTAAGCGCTAAAAACGTGGCCTTTCTTATTTTTGCCTGTGGATCGTTCAAAAAAGGAACGATCGTTTCTATAAAATGCTTACCGTTTGTTTCGGCTAAGCCACTTAATGAACCAGTTATGTTTCTCCTGTTTAATAAATTGTCGTTGTAGATTGTCGCAAAGTCTGCAACCAAACCTTTCAGCGAATAACGGGCGAAATCGCGGATAGTAGCCGAATGGTCTGCTATAAAAGGAAATACGATATCCGAAAAATTCGCTCTGTTTTTTAAATGGTAGAGTGTCTGAATTCTAATTCTGGCAGATTTATCAGTTAACAGACGGTCAATTTCAGCCTGAGTTAATTTGTCGAAATGGGCCAGGGCAAAATTGCGGACTAAAAAATGTTTATCGCTTAACAGTATTTTTAAATCTTTAGGCGCAATATCAGCCGATTTCGCGATGTGCCTGGCAATTACAATTCTTGTGCGCTCGCTAAATGTTTTGAAGTGTTCAGTTACATAACTTTTGTTTTTTATCACCACAAAATTCATGATATCCGCATGCACCGACTGCAAATCTGTTCTTTCCACTTTTTGCAGCCATTCAAAAATGGTCAGATGCTCAACCAGTGCATTTATAAATTCAACCTTTTTAAAATACCCGAGGCTTCTTAATGCAGTATGCCTAACCGCCTTAACCCAATCCGCTAACCTGTAAACGATAAAAGGAATGGCATTTTGGCTCCGGGTATCTGAAAGTTGCTTAAGGGCATATTCCCTTACATACCCATCGCTGTTCATCGTAGCAATCGAGTAGAGCATTATACAATCCTCCTTTGAAAAGATAAGACTATACAGGTCGAGATCGGATTTTGAAATGTCGCAATGTTTTAATGTGTCGTAGTAACCTTTTTTGGTGTTTATTTTCTTAAATAAATGGGCGATTGTTTTACAAGTGGCTTGCTGAATTTCTTTGTTTTCGTCTTTGAGAAATGGAATCAGCGGCTGGATGGCACTTGGATAGCCTAACTCCAATATTTTTGTCAAGGCAAGAAGTCTTTCTTCAGCATTGTCTTTTTTAAAAAGCCAACCTTGTTTCTTTTGTCTTAAAATTTGCAGGTAATTCCAGAGTTCCATGTGGTTTGTTCTGTCTTGGATTGTGTTTGGTTAAGCTGAGCAGCAGCCTCTAAATATATGAAAAACTAATAGTTCACCACAGCTTTGCAGGTATTAGCGCCCTGCCTCCGCCTAGGTATTAGCCAACTAGAGCAGAGCGAAGAAATTGAGGATACCACGCTCGTAAAAGTGGTAACTGTTTTAGGGGTTTCTGTCGAAGTGATTAAAAATTACTCTGATGAAGCCGTGATCAATAATATTCAAAATAACTACGAAGGTTCACATAACCATGGTTCTATTGGAAATCATTATAACTGTACGAAAGATTGTTGGCCAGCTTGCGGGAGAAGGTAGAGTTATTGAAAAATAAATAAGGCGACAATATAGCAAATTACCCTTAGTTATATGATCTGTGTTTATTCGATTTGAAATAAGTTTTCATAGGGCTATTTCAGCCACTATAAAATATGTCAGTTTAGAGTTGCCGTTGGCCTTCTGTATTCGATAAATATTGTATGTCCATTTTTATGACTAAGACAGTGTCGTGTTATGATTTTGATAATCCGTTTTTTGTTACCTTTTTATTGTAGCATTTTCACAGAATTCAGATGATATCAATGACATAAACAATACTCATTACAACAATTACCATCCTTGCGGGATTCAGTTACCTCATCAAGCGGAGTACTAAAAAAATCAAACTCAATTTTTCTCTTAACATTGAATCGGGAGTCAATAAGCTCTTTTGTTTTATGCAGATCTTGCATTTTAACTTTTTATTCTAATATTTAAATAGTTAAAAGCTACAAGTTCTCCTCATTATATTGAGCTCTGATGTTATCTAAATGAGGCTTAAGAATACTTGCCTCTCCATGTGGATCTATCAAATCAAGAAACTCTCCGTTTTCTAAATCGTATTCAGCCGCCACTTTTCCTGGAAAATGATCTGAGCTATCATCATGGTTTTTCCTTAATTCACTTAGATCGTCAAATCTTTTAGAATAGATTTCGTTAAGATGAATTTTTAATAGTACATATCGTTTCATAATGTCTTTTTTATAAACATATGCAATTGATGGTATATTTCTCGAATGGGTTGGTTTTTTAGTGATTTTCTAGAATTTTTATCAAATGAAGCATAAGGAATCATACAAGGATTATAGTATGAAAATGCAGAAGGAATTAATTATTTTATATATATGATATGCGTTATATATACGAAGTGATTTTATAACAATTTTATTATATATTAAAAATGTTTAATAATTAAAACGTGTTACTTTTGGTAATACGAAAATTAATGACTGATATTAAGATACGCAAGGATTTGAAAATATTTACTAACAAGAATGCGATTAGTGTGGATAAATACTTATAAAATATAATTATAAAATTGCTTTAATTATGGAAAATGATATTATATTTGTGATAATAAAATCAAGGAAATGGAAATTGAATTCATAAAAGCTAATGCAACTAGAACTAAACCTAAGGCAACTGTGCACAAAACAGGAAAGCTAGGTCTTAATATAGAAGCAAGTAATTTTATGGAAATACAAAATAAGAAAGCTTTTCTTATAGGAAGGGATAAAGCTGATGTAAGCAAGCTCTATTTATTGGAGTCTGATGCTGAGGGATCTGTTAAGGTTTCAAAAGCTGGAGCTTATTATTATCTAAACGCAGGAAGTGTATTTGATCAAATGGGATTTGATTACGAAAAGAAAAATATAATGTTCGATCTTTCAAAAGATAAATACCAAGAAAAAGATATCTATGTTTTAAAGGGAAGGCCAGAAACTTCCAGAAAATAAAAAGCCCAACAAATAGCTGGGCTTACTAATACCGTAGGGTTGTTGTTTAGAACCACTTGTAAGGTTCTGATTAAGTCTTTAAAATTGTCATTCTGAGTTGTAACAAAATGAAATTAAAAGACCAATCAATGCTAGCAGGAGATAGAGCACCGCAAATGCTTTATTCGAGGCGTTTCCGTTGTAAGGGGACGCCTTTCCTGTTTTATTAAGCGTAAACATATATAAAGTTTTTTTTATTTACAACTTTACTATGTAAAATATTAGTCCCTTAATGCCTTATTAACCTTCAAATTCAGTCGGTTGCTCTTCTTGAGTTACGGGAATATTTATTTGTCCTTTCTATTTGGCTTAAGTAGATTTACATACATAAATATTCTCTAAAGTATCATCAATACTTGCTTTTTATCAATACTTGCTTTTTATCTAGAGAATCATTGATATTTGCTGTTTTAACTCTTTCTTTAGCTTCATTTGTAGTTATAATTTCAACAATAGATTTCTGATATAGAACTTCTTTCGCTTTCGCAATTTGATCCTCGTATTTAGTACAAGTCTTAACGCTAATCACCAAAAGTAAAAGCTCAATTGGGGCTTTAAAATAAATCGTTGGATTTAGATATTTTCGATATAGCATAAGTCATTTAGCCCAATGGTTCAAACGCTAAGACTTGCGCTATCGAGGAAGAATCGAAATACAAATTTCGGTTTTATACATATGTTAAATCAAGGGCTACCACTATAGAACTAAATTTGCCACTGCCGTTATGTACTGCTCTTTAATATGTAATATTCTCAGGAGTTAATAATTCCGCTAACTTACTAGCAACCTCTATCATCGTATCCTCTATAGTACTTAAACCACTTCGTGAACCAAGTAAAGGGCTGACTTCACGTAATTCATCATACGTTGTGTTATGCACAATAGGGACAAGTAAATCACGAGCAAGAAGAGCAGAAAGTTCTTTATCTGCGATACCCTCTCCTTTAACACGCTTAAGAAAAGAAGGTGTAACTAACACAATACCAACACGTGACTTTGTCAATCCTTTATCGATTTCACGGAGTAATGATGAACCTAATAAAACATCTTTTTCGCTAAACCAAACAGAAACGCCCATCGATTCTAATAAATCATGCAACTCTTTCGCAGCATCTTTTCGATCGTCCCAAGCGTGACAAAGAAAGACATCTCTTAAGTCTGGTAAATGAGAACGCTTTTCTACATTTTCACGTACTGGTGTCAGTGTTCTGATCTCTGCAGGTGTATATAGAATAGAAGAACCTGCAGAAGACCAACTCGCCTTAGATCTAGTTGGGCTACTACTGTTACCACGACTTATTGAGCTGTTTGAGGATGAAGAATAAGATGAAGAATAAGGAGAATACGAACTGTAACTTCGATTATAGCGACTACTGCAAGCAGGGCAGTTTGCCGCTGCGCTTGCTGATCGGTGACCATTTACTGGTGCTGTACATCTTGCCATATTTTATATTTTAATTGGTTTGTTAATTCTAATGATTAGTTTCTTGGAAGATATAACTAATTGGCAATTAGATTTGATCACTAATTTAAAAATAGATGGGGGTAATTAATTACGGTAAACCATAAATACTCATATTTAGTATTAATACTGTCCAACAGATAAAATCCAGCAAATCCTAAATAATACAACCAAAAAAATATTTCTCAAAATATTTTCCCTTTTTCTTCCCTTTTCCTATCTTTAAATCAGCCTCATATCCCAGAGGCAAAACATCATCTTGCCAGCTATCCCATGGTAAATGGTTAATTCATCCCACAATTTTACAGGAGTGCCAATTAACTTAAATATTAACTAAAAACCATCTACCAAATGAGTTTAAGCAACAAGATTTCGACCGAAATCACACCTGAGCAATCAGCGGCCATTACAGCTGCATTCGAAGCATTAAAAACCGCCTTAGCGCCGGTTTTGTTAATCAATTTAACCGCCGAAGAAAGAATGGAAAGCCTTAAAATGGGCGATAAGACCATTGCTTTTGTAAACAAAACAATGGAGTATGCCACGCAGAGCCCAAGTTTAGTGCCCGGTTATGTCGATTTAACCGAAGCCAAAAAAGATCATAAACTGGCTTCCTATATTTATGCCCTTTACCAGCAGATCAGTACCCTTTCGCGTGGCCTGGAAGATACCGGAATGGTAGCGGGCAGCGAAGCTTACGAAGCCGCTTTAGTGATTTATTATTCGATTAAAGGAGCAAGCCGCTCTAATGTTACGGGTACACAGGCCATATACGATGATCTGAAACAGCGCTTCCCGAGCCGTGGAAAAAGAATTGATATTCAAGTATAATAGCCTCTAGTGTTTCTCAAGACCTGGTTTATTAACCAGAACCTAATTGGGGCACCACATCGGTGTCCCAATTTTGT
>NZ_JBWJIG010000020.1:0-96595 GCF_056490705.1 Pedobacter humicola
AACGGTACGTACAGTGGTGTGAGTGGACAGATAGGGAACTAATCCCTATCTTCCTACTCGATTTAATATCGTCAAATGTTCAAGCCATTGGCATTTGACCTTTTTAAAAACAGACCAATAGGTGCATTCCAAAGTAAATTTCTTTAATTTAGATTAAAATCTAAAAAAGTGAAGCGCCTCAACATTACCCTCATCGCCACCCTGTTCCTGTACTCCTGCTCAGAGAAAAGCCCCGATGTAAAAGTCAAAAAACAAAATAATCCGATATACGATAAGGCTTATCAATATTCCGAAGAGCAGAAAAGCGATAGTGCCTTCTACTATTTCGATAAAGCGAAAGACCTCTTTCTTCAACAGAAAGACAGTTTGGGTGTTGCCAAGTGCTTTTTAAATATGGCCATTATCTCAACCGATAACGGCGATTATTTTGGCGGGCAAGAGCTATCCATTAATGCAACACCATATTTTGATAAAAGACTGGCAGAGCAGCACATTTTTATCATATCGAACCTCAATAACCTGGGGCTCGCTTCCGAAAACTTAAAAGACTATAACCAGGCCATTGCATTTTATACAGAAGCATTAAACTACACTACGGGCGTTGATCCCCAGGCCGTTGTTAAAAATAATATTGCAAATATTTACAGAAAAAGAAAAGCGTATCCAAAAGCAATCGCCATCTATCAGGGTATTTTAAATCAATCAGTCAACAGTGAAACCTATGCAAAGGTATTGTCCAACCTGGCCCTCAGCAAATGGCTTCAAAACCCGGCATATAAGGCGGCTCCCGAATTATTAAAGGCATTGGCGATAAGAAAGAAAAATAACCGTTTGTTAGAACTCAATGCCAGTTATGCCCACCTTGCCGATTACTACACCAACAGCAAACCCGATTCTGCTTTATTCTATGCAAATAAGCGATATCAGGTTGCCCAGGTGATCAACCGGGCGGACGACCGATTGGAAGGCCTGCAAAAACTGATCAGGATTAGTCAGCCTTCTGCAACCAAACAATATTTCCAAACCTATCAAAACCTGAGCGACAGCATACAAACGGTACGTAGCGCTGCCAAGAATCAATTTGCAGTGATCCGCTACAATTCAGAGAAAAACAAAGCCAATTTTCTAAAAGCCCAGGCTGAAAACATCGAAAAACAAAAAGATATCCTCATCAGAAATATCGGGATCGCTGCTTTGATCCTCTGTTTGTTATTGGGTTATTTCCTCTACCGTAGACGGAAAAAAAGCCTGCAACAGGAAAAGGAAATAGAAGTTAAAAAAACAGAGCTCAAATATGTGAAAAAAATCCACGACCGTGTGGCCAATAGGGTATACCAGGTGATGTCGGAAGTTGAAAATACGAACGAAATAGACAAGAATGACCTGGCCGATAAACTGGATGTGATTTATAAAATATCGAGAGATCTTTCTTACGACAATAAAGAGCACAACCACGAAGAAAGCTTTTCAGTTGAGTTATCGAAAATGTTATATGCCTACGCCTCGGCTAAAACCAACATTGTATTGGAAGGTGGGGGCGAAAAACTTTGGGAAGATATTAAAAACGATACCAGGGCCGAAGTGTTTTGTATTTTACAGGAACTGATGACCAATATGAAAAAACATAGCGGTGCAGCGATGGTGACCATACATTTTAAACGGGAAAACGACCGTATAACGGTATTGTATGCTGATAATGGAAAAGGAATGGAGGTTTTAACCCCTAAAAATGGTTGGAGAAATACGGAAACCCGTATAGAAAGTATTTCGGGCCATATTACTTTTGATACCAGGCCCGATGAAGGGCTTCGTGTTGAATTTTCATTTCCAACCTTATAAAAATATAAATATGTTCAAAAACGTACTCATCGCCGAAGACCACGAAATTGTAAGTAAATCGCTCCGCAGTGCACTTACCGATCTGGGTATCACCATAGCCGACAAAGATTATGTATTTTATTGTGATGATGCATTTACACGCGTACAAAAAGCACTTCGTGATGGCGATCCTTACGAACTCATCATTACCGATCTTTCTTTTGATGAAGATTATCCAAAACAAAAATTAACAGGCGGCAGAGAACTGATCAAAGCTTTAAAAGAAATACAGCCCGACTTAAAGATCCTCGTATTTTCGATAGAAAACAGGGCGCTCATTGCCAATACCCTCTTTAAAGAATATGATATCGATGCTTATGTACCTAAGGCACGCCATGATGCGAAAGACCTTAAGCTGGCTTTAGAAAGCATTTATAAAAACAAAAAATACCATTCGCCAAACCTGCGGCAAAAAGAAGAGTACCTGCACGATTTTACCACTTACGATAAAACCATTGTATCGCTTATTTTAGATGGTAAAACCCAGAAAGAAATGGCGGGCATTTTAAAAGAAAAAAAGATGGAACCATCCGGTTTAAGCAGCATCGAAAAACGGATAAATTACATCAAAACGGCGCTGAATATTACCAATAACGGTCAGCTCATCGCTTATTGCATCGCGAATAAGGTGATTTAGTTCGTAGTCCGAAGTGCCTGGAATTTGAGTATAGCGGAGAGCGAAGAGCGGAAAGCGGGAAAAAATAGTCGCTTGCCAAGATTTTACCATATCAGAAATATAAGATCATTTAAGCACATTGTGGAGGTGGGGAAGTTGGTGGAAAATGGATGACGGAGCCAGCCTTGCGTTTAGGACTGGGCGTTGGCGTACAATTAACCGATTTAAACATTTAACCTTTTGAGCTGGGAGCTTGGAGTTGAGCGTTGGGAGTGGACGTGTCGATTAACCGATTTAAGTAATAACCACTTAACCGACTAAGCACCTTATCAATGAACTATTGACTAATGAGCCACCTACGGTTTCCCGTAAAATTAAACAATGTCCTTGCGCTACATTTGATCAACAAACAAAAAGCTCAGGCAAAATGGATCTTAAACTAAAGTTAGAACAGCTTCACCAGCGCGTGGTCGGATTAAAAGACCAGATCAATACCGAGGAGGCCACCAAAAATGCATTTGTAATGCCCTTTATCCAAATCCTCGGGTACGATATCTTTAACCCAACCGAGGTGATACCCGAACACATCTGCGATATCGGCACCAAAAAAGGCGAAAAGGTAGATTATGTGATCCGTAAAAACAACGAGCCCATCCTCATTTTCGAATGCAAACACTGGAAAGAAAGTGCCGATGCCCATAACTCGCAGCTGCACCGCTACTACCATGTTTCGAAAGCACGTTTTGGTGTACTCACCAATGGAACGGTGTATAACTTCTACGCCGACCTGGAAAAACCGAACATCATGGACGAGAAACCTTTTCTCACCATCGATATCGAAGACCTAAAGGATAACGCCATTAAAATCCTCGAAAGTTTTACCAAAAACGAATACAATTTAGAAAGCATCCTCGATTCGGCCGAAGGCTTAAAATACATCAAAGCCATCAGAAAGGAATTTGAAAAAGAGATCGATAGCCCTTCAGATGAAATCGTGAAGTTATTGGTGAACCGCTTTTTCGATAAACCCCTCACCGCAAACCGGATGATTGCTTTTAAAGAATATACCAAAAAAGCCCTCGCCATTTCGATCAACGAATCCATCAGCGACCGTTTAAAATCGGCATTGAATATCAACGAGAAAATCGATAAAAAAGAGACAGGTAAAGTGAACCCAATTGATGAAAGCCCTGATGAATCCAAAATTGTAACCACCGAAGAAGAGTTGGAAGCCTTCCAGATTGTAAAGGCCATTTTACGCGAAAAGATTCCGTCAGCACGCATTGCCGCGCGCGATACCCAATCCTACTTTGGTGTACTCCTGGACGATAATAACCGTAAACCCATCTGCAGGTTCCACTTTAATACGGCCAATAAATACATCGAAACCTTTCAGAACGGAAAAGATGCCGGCGAGAAAAAACAGGTGTTCAATCTGGACGAACTTTACGATTACCGGAGCCAGCTGCACCAAACCATAGATCTTTATTAGTTAACGTCTCAATTCTCAAAAAATGCAGGGCTTGCTTCATCGTTTGTTGTAGCGGACAGGGCAATCCCTCATTTTCATTCCTGCCATTTGTCATCCTGAGGGTTAATTTATTGCATAAAAATCAATAGGAATGACAGGAGATATTAATGGAGATAATTCCCCTCATAGTATCGTCATTGCAATGACGACCTCTCTCATAGACTCTGTCAATATTAGCGAGCTTGTGCTGAGCGTAGTCGGAGCAAAGTATCTCTCCTTATCAACCACTTCAGTCACCTCAGCCCATCTAAGTTTAACTCTATGAAGGGGCCTTATTCCACTAAGTTGAACTAAGCTGTTTAAGGTGGTGAAAAACAATAAGCAGAGATGTGTCATCCTGTGGGACAATTTATTACATAAAAATCAATATGATTGACGTATAAATTATTTTTTTTGCCCTGCTGCTCCGTCTTGCCTCGGCTCGCCGCCGCCGAAGGGCTCTTTCTTTTTGACATCAAAAAGAAACAAAAAATGTCGGCTGAAAATTTTTCTTTTGAAGCCAGTAGAGTCGCTTGGTCAGTGGGCCCCGAAAAATTTGTTAGGCCGGGTCTTAGTTGAACGTGGATGAGGTGCTTTGGCCTAGCTGGGAGGAAATGCAAATTCCTTTAAGTTGCTTATAATAAATAATTACAAAATAACGTCAGTGGTAGGGATAATTTCAACACTCAATTCACAATAACCAACAGCAGGCGCTTTAGTAAAACCTTAATATGCTTAACTGCTTAATGGTGGTAAGATGTAAAGTGGAATGGGTTCAGCGTAAATCCCCGTAATCAGCGGGAGACTCCGGGCGATTGCTTTGTTCCCGCAGATCCAGGAAGATCACGCAGATGAATAACCGGCCTGCTTTAACCCACTGTGTTATCCACTAATGAACAACCTATGTTACTTCCTATGCGACTACGGATGGAATTCGGCAAGTAAATACCCAACTCTGCGTACTCCGTACCCTTCTCTCTGCGCCTTTTGCAGTGAAATAAACCTCGCTGGGGTTATCCGTAAGGAATCCGTTTTTAGCCTGAATACCTTAGTGCCATGAAACATTTAGTTACGCTAATCTTATTTACATGCGCCATTGGTATTGCCCGGGCACAGCAACAAAAAGTAAAAACCTATCAGCTCATGGAACCCGGTTTTAACACCACTACCATCAAAGGCACCATCAGCGAAGTATACAGCACCAAACGATATGGCAAAACCTTCTGGTGGGTGCGCATCGGTGCCGATACCATCATCCATGTATGGGGCAAACACCTCGATACCGCCACCATGAAACTCGGCATCACCCGAACCTTTTACTCCATCAAACGCCTCGACAACAACTGGTGGAAAAAAGAAAAATCAGAGAACTATGTAAAGCCGAAGAATGATTAATCAAGACGAATCAGTCAATGATACGGGAAAGTCTCAAGTTTGACACCTATCATTACATCCTAACCAATTAGCAGAATATAAGGGATGCTGGCTTCTTGGATTTCATTATAACTTGCTGTTTATCAATAGGTATATTTTCTAGAATAATTTTTCACTTTACGGTTTCCCGTAAGGGGAGCTGTTGGTGCTTTCATACTTTTGATATGAAAATTACAAACAACGCTAGACAAAAGATTATGATCAACGATTTAAAAAAGTTCTTAAATGAAGAGCAAGATCCGAAAGCTGTAGAAAAGATTTTAGAGCGGATTAATAGCCTGCTTACTTCCAACGAACAAGTAGAATATATTGCTGTACAAAAGAAACCAGCAATAAACTTTTCACCAGATTGTATTGCCTTAACGAACAGGCGAATAATATTTTGTAAACCAAAGAACTTTGGTTTGTCGATGGATTTTCAGGATTACAGTTGGAAAGATGTTGCAGATTGCCACATTAAAGAAGGGATATTAGGCGCAACATTTACAATGAAAACCGTGAGAAACTTCCATAACATGATGGATTATCTGCCCAAAAATCAAGCGAGAAAGCTCTATCAATATGCTCAGGAGAAAGAGGAAGAAATGCGGGAATATAGAAGGCAAAAAGAACTGGAAGATAAAAGAGCTGCGGCAGGTGGCGGCATTGTAGTAAATAACACACCGGTTACCCCAAATGAAAGCGTTGCCCTACAAGAAGATCCTTTTGCCGTTTTGCAAAAATTAAAAGCCTTGTTAGAAAATGGAATTCTTTCGCAGGAAGAATTCGATGGCAAGAAAAATGAAATTCTGGCGCGCGTGTAATGAAAGCTATAAAGTCTCTATTCATTATCTGTGCCCTCTGCTGTTTCCTGGCCATATTAAAACTGCCTATCGAATGCTATACCTTTCTGAGAACAATAGTTTCGTTGGGTGCCTTGCTGCTGATTTACGTTTGGGCTAAACAAAAAAACTACGCTTTAGCGGTCGTATTTCTACTCGTGCTCATTCTTTTTAACCCGCTCTTCCCCATTTACCTGCACCGCAAAAGCATCTGGATCCCGATCGATATCATCACCGGAATACTCTTTTTATTGATCGCTTTTTATACCAAAAAGGCAGCCGATAAAAAAGAAGAAAAAGCTGTTGAGCTGCCGCCCCTTCAAAAAACATACACCAGAGACCGCATCGTTTCGGCAAAGCGCGAACTATAATCCTGAAATAATAAATCAAACTCTAAACTACATGTTATGATTGCCCAAATAGAAGAATTTTTTAACCCCAAAACAGCCGATGCCCCACAGGATGAAAATGTGGAGCTTAAAGTGCCTGTTACTGAAGAAGCGGAAGAGGCCAGAAAAAGAACCTACCACGAAGCCGGCTTTAGGGACGGGTCGCGGAACAGCGGTAGCCCACTGGCGCTGTCGATATGCCTGAATGCCATTTATGCCAAATTTCAAAACGAAGAAAAAGAACTGGTAGAAAAACAGCAACTTGCAAAAGAACCCTACATCAATGAGCAGCGGACCAAGGAAACTGAAATCAAAACCCTCGCCATCAGCGAAGAAAGCAAAAAACAGCAGATCAGCTTAACTGAAAGCAATATCAGAAAGGTAAAAGATGATATCGAAGAGTTAAAATTCGAAATCAATGAGCTGGCCAGGGATCCCGAAAAATACCACATCAGCGCTTCAAAAGGTGCCTCAACCAAATTCTGGATCGGACTGATCATCCTCATGCCTTTAAGCCTGTATCTGTTTACCTTTTACATCTCCACCTCTTATTCGGCCTTTTTCAAACCCTTCGATGCCACAAGTACCATCATCATGAATGTGCTCGATTCGAAAGCTTTTTCAAAAGCCTGGCAGGACGGATCGCTCGAAGGTGCCTTCGTTACCTTTATTCCCTTTGTGTTCCTCGGCCTGGGTTATTTGATCCACATGTTTGGTGAGGTGAAAAGTGTGGGGAACTACATTAAAATCGGACTGCTACTACTCACTACCTTTGTGTTCGATGCTATACTGGCTTACCAAATTGAAGAAAAGATTTATGATCTGACCAAAACCTTCGATACGCCTCCTTTTAATATCCCAATTGCCTTTGGCAAAATCCAGTTCTGGGGTATCATCTTCGCGGGTTTTGTAGTCTACCTCATCTGGGGCGTGGTGTTCGATTTTATCATGAAAGAACACCGCGAAAAGGACAAAATCAAACATGAACAGCTCCGCAGGAAAAAAGACATCCAGATCCATCAGGACCGTATAGCGGACATCGAAATCCAAAAGGAGAAACTGGTCGCCGAACTGAGCGACATCAAAAAACTTTCGCTTGAAGCACAGGGCCGCATTGTTAGCCTGCAAAGGATCATTGATGCCGTGATTATCCCCACCAAAGAATATGTGCTCTATGCCTCCGAGTACATGCAGGGCTGGATCACCTTTGTGAACGAAAAACTCCGCATCTCGCAACACGAAAAATTTGATCTTCAAACCGAATGCAGGGCCTGTTATGATGAAAACCTTAAAAACGTAGGCGCCAGCGAAGATTCACAAAACTCCGTTTACGTATCCACCTTATAAAATTAGCAACATGAAAAGAAAATTATTAAGCCTGTTGCTGATCTTATTGATCACCGGTGTCTTCACCAAAGAGGTTAAAGCCCAACAAAACCAGAATCAGAACCTGAACATCAGCTTTTTACTCGATTTATCCGATCGGGTCGACCCTAAAAAGAACCCTGATTTTTACCAGAGAGACCTCGGCTACATCAAAACGGTAGAAACGGCATTTGTTAATCATGTAAAAGGAAAAAAAATCATGCTCTTAAAAGACCAGATGCAGGTTTTCTTCGATCCCATTCCTAAAATCACGAATATCAACCTGCTGAGCCAACAGCTCAAAGTTAGTTTTGATCAGAAAGCGAGTAAAAAAGACATCTTAAGTGTAGATAATGCTTATACACAGATCTCTTCAAAAATCTATCAGCATACCATTAAGTATGGCCATTATATAGGCTCCGATATCTGGAAGTTTTTCAAAAACAATGTGCAGGATTATTGCATTAAAGAGCAGCACCGAAATATACTGGTTATCCTTACCGATGGTTATATGTACCATCAAGACAGTAAGTTTCTCGACAATGGCAAAAGTTCTTACATCACTCCCGAATTTATTAAGGAAAAAAAGCTTACGGCCGCGGATTATAGAACGATCATGAAAAAGAATAATCTGGGTTTTATCCCGGCAACCAACAATCTGCAGAACCTTGAAGTGGTGGTGTTGGGGATTAATCCATCAAAACAAAGCCCCTATGAGGAAGATGTGATTAAACAATACTGGACAGATTGGCTGAAAGCCATGAAAGTGAAGAAATTCTATTTGAAAACAACCGATCTGCCCACCAACTTGGCACCTGTAATCCAAAAAATTATCCTATAAAAATAATTAGCTAACGGCAGTATTAACGATTTAACATACAGCGTATTAAATATTATATTTACTTTAAATCCATCCCAAAATCATGAAAACGCTCTCCCTCATCCTTTTTTTCTTCACCAACATTACCTGTACAGAACCTACAAGCGTGTACCTTTGCAACAGTCCCGGTGCTAAAAAATACCACCTGAGTGCCAATTGCCGCGGTTTAAGTAATTGCTCGTACAAAATTATAAAAGTGGATATCGAAAAAGCCAAAAAAGACGGGAAAACATTATGCGGCTGGGAAAAGGAAAAATAAGTATACTGGTTTTATGGTTCACGCTGCAAAGCTGTTTCATCCCGCCCGGCGAAAGCAAAACCCTAAGTTCCAGTCAGCTTGTTTTTACCGCCAAAGTGATCCGCATCCTCGATGGCGATACCATGGAAGTACTGTACCAGAACCAGCCCCTTAAAATCCGTTTGGCGCATATCGATTGCCCCGAGAAACGCGGTCACCAGCCTTTCGGTACCAAAGCCAAACAAGCCCTGTCCGATCTCTGTTTCGGGCAAATGGTAACCGTGCAGGGCCAAAAATACGACCGCTATAAACGCTTAATCGCTGTGGTCATCAACCGTAAAAAACAGATAGTAAATCAGGAAATGATTAAACAGGGCATGGCCTGGCATTTTAAAAAATACTCCGGCGATCCGCTGTATGCGCAACTGGAAAATACCGCCAGGAAAAACAAAGTAGGTTTATGGCAGGAAGCAGCTGCGGTAGCGCCCTGGGAGTGGCGGGGAAGGAAGCATGTTTTGGCGAAGTAGTTGCGGTAAGCCTTGCCATAAGATAAATTTCAGCAGATCAGCTATAGGATAATGGATATCCTGAAATAATAATTATTATTGAGGATTAATAACGCTCAACATGTTTAAAAAACTTTTCCTCCTAAGCACCTTCCTGGCTGTTACAGCAGTTGCTTACGCTCAAGCTATTAACCCCGACTTGTTGGGGAAGAAAATAGCCTTTGCCATTAAACAGGAACAACAGCTAAAAAGTAAAATTTACACCAACGATGAAGATATTATTATAGCCGGAGGCATGGCCATGCCGGTTAGGTTTATCAGGGTAGAAAAAGATATCCCCAACCTCATTGTACAATATATCTTTAGCGAAAAGGATTCAATCATCCGTAAAATCGGATACGAATGGGATGTGCGGAACTTTGACAAATCAGACCATAATGTTAAACCCCTTGCTTTTAACAAAGCTTTAATTGAACGCTATAATAGCCTAGTAAAGCTTTTTACCCAAAAATATGGCGTTGGCACTACAAAGGGTGATTTAAGCAATCTCACTAAAATTGATACATCGGGCGGTTTAACACGTACCGACAAATGGAATAGTGGCCAGGTTGATGTGTTAATGCACACGGCCATCTCTAATCATTACGAAGCTACCGCATACGGGGCAAGTATCCCAACACATAGGATAAGGGTGTATCTTTCTGAACCGAGGAATTAGAGCATCGGGATTGCTATTTCTACGTTCTAATCCTGATGATAAGCTACTGATAATTTAGCTCATTTGATTGATTATGATTGGGTGTTTTCATAGATCGATAACAACCTTAGACAACTGTCAACTGGTTAACCACTTCCAACTCCAAACTAGCCCCACTCCCGCGGATTATGCTGATTTACGCTGAACCATTCCATCATCCATTTTACATCTTCCATTCTTTACGCAAAGTTGATGCGGATAAATCGACTCCGGACTCCCGACTCCTGCGGCTAACCAACCGCTCCCCACTGTATTTTCGAAAAAATTGAATAGTTTTAACCCCTGATAAATAAAAACATTTCAGCTGCCCGGCGCATACCCTATCGCGAGACAATTTTAATACGGATGAAATTTTCTGTAGCGTTGATGCTGTTTTTTTTGTTTACATCATAATGAAAAGGAAGAAATAACATGGGGGATAAAAACCTTTTGAATGAAACTGAGCTACTGGCAAGGATTGCTGCTGGAGATGAGCTTGCATTCAGGGCGGTTTTTGAACACTATCAGCAGTTGACCTTTACTTTTGCGCAGAAAATTACCCGTTCCAATTCGGATGCCGAGGAGATTGTACAGGATATCTTTTTAAAAGTATGGTTTAACCGCGGTCATTTAACCGGTATCGAAAACTTTGGCGCTTACCTCAACCGGCTGGTGCGTAACCAGGCCTTAAACCTCTTGCGCCATGAGGCGATTATCAGCAGGGTTAAAACGGAATTGGGGCAGAACAATACAGAGAATGACCTGGGTACCCAGCAAAAACTCGATTATAAGGAAACCAGACAGTTGCTCGACGATATCGTGCGCCAATTGCCCGAACAGCAGCGCAGGGTATATGCGTTATGCCATTTTGAAGGCCTAAAATATGATGAAGCAGCAGCACAGCTGAATATCTCGGCGGATACCGTACACTACCACATGAAACGGGCATTGGCCACCATCCGCGAACATTTTAAACGCCATGCCATGCTTTATCCCGCACTGATGATTATTTTTTTAAAATAATTTTAAAAACGGCTACCCCCTTTGCTTTCTGAAGTGTCAGTGTAATCGATAAGGCGAAATCACCTTAACAATAGCTAACCAAAAAAACACATGACCAAGGGGCAATTAAGGCTTGCTGAACTTTTCGATAAGTACCTCTCAAAAGACATTACCGAGCAACAACGGCTCGAATTTTTAACCTATGTGGAAGATCCCGATTATACTGGATTTTTAGATGGGCTCATTTCCGAAAGTTACGAACAGCCAAAGGTGCTGACCAGCCTGAGTGCTGAGGCTAAAGAACGCATATTTCAATCCATTGTAGCGGGCAGCCCTAAGGCACAGCCCGCCAGAACCTTTCGTTTATGGCCGCGTATCGCTGCCGCCGCTGCGGTTGTGGCCCTTGTTTTTGCAGCAGGTTTACTGTATTACAACAACATCAGGGAGCAGCCGGCCCATCAGCAGGTGTATAAAAATGATATTGCCCCGGGCATGTCGGGCGCTACCCTAACCCTTTCCAACGGCAAGAAAATCAGGCTGAGTGATGTGCAGAATGGGGAAGTGGCCAAAGAGGCCGGTGTGATGATCACCAAATCGGGTAATGGGGAAGTCACCTACGTGCTGAACAGCAATTCGGGCGACCCGGGCAAAAGCAATACCCTATCTACCGCCAATGGCGAAACCTATAAGCTAAAACTTCCCGATGGTTCTTATGTATGGCTCAATTCGGCCTCCAGTTTAACCTATTCCTTGCGCCTGATGGAAAACGGCAAACGCAGGGTGAAGCTTCAGGGCGAAGGTTATTTTGAAATCGCCAAAGACAAAGCCCATCCTTTTGTGGTCACCACCGATAAACAGGAGGTAGAGGTATTGGGTACCCACTTTAACATCAACAGCTACCCCGACGAAGGCGCCGTGGCCACTACCCTGATCGAAGGCTCGGTGAGTGTTACTTCGGGCAAATTGCGGAAGGTGATTAAACCGGGAGAGCAGGCCATTAACAACGGCAACAGCATTGAACTCAGTGCGGCCAACCTGGATAATGTAATCGACTGGAAAGATGGCGATTTCAATCTGGATGAACTGGATTTTAGGGTAGCCATGCGTAAAATCGCCCGCTGGTATAATGTGGATGTGGTTTACGAGGCTTCTGTGCCGCAGAACATGAAATCGGGCGGCTGGATTTCGAGAAGCAGGACCCTATCGGCGGTGCTGAGACACATCGAATCATCAGGCCAGGTACATTTTAAAATCGCAGGAAGAAAAGTGTATGTGGCCAGATAAACGAGCAAACTTTCGGATATACATCAAATAAATAAGATTAATAAACCTTAACGGGCCTGTTGTATTGCTGTTCAGGCGTACAGCGGCCATTAAAACCAGAACGATGAAGAAATATTTACAGGAGTAAGATGATATAAAGAAGCAAACCAGAAGTGAAGCACTCCTGGTTGCGTGTGGAACCATTCATTGAATTACAATTGAACGCAGCAGGCCAACAGTTTTCGACCGCCGGAGGCAGGCTGCCTAAGAACCAACACTAACCAAATGTATCGAATTTATACTAAATCAGGTATAACCTCTGCGTTATACCCTAAAATATGGCTAATTATGCGATTAACCACCGTCATGTTGATAGCATCCCTCATGCACGTCAGTGCTGCTTCATTCGGCCAGCGGATCACCATTGAAGAGAACCAAATCAGTTTAAAATCTGTTTTTAAACAAATCCGAAAGCAGAGCGGCTACGACTTTTATTATGAGGGCGGCATTATTTCCAATAATGTACTTAAAAATGTAAAGCTGAATAACGCTACCGTAGAGCAGGCCTTACAGGCTGTTTTAAAGGATACTCCCTTTACCTATGTGATTAACGACAGAGATGTAACCATCAGGAAAAGGGCCTTTGCTTCCTTCCCCGATAACCTGCCCCTCAACGCACGCCTTATGGATGTACGGGGCAAGGTGGTAGATGAGAAAGATCAGCCGCTGGTTGGTGCCATTGTAGCGATAAAGGGAAAAGGCAAATCTGTGGCGACCGATCAGAACGGAGCCTTCCTGTTGCCCAATGTGGATGAGGGGGATAAACTCACTGTCAGCTTTGTCGGTTATCAGAACCTGGAACTTAACCCCGCACGCGATATGGGGAATATCCGGTTAACCCCAACCATTAACGACCTGACGGATGTGGTGGTGATCGGTTATGGAACCGCAAGGAAGAAAGACCTCACCGGGGCCATTACGCAGATTAAGCCGGATAAAATTGCCGATGAAAATCCGCGCACCGTACAGGATATCCTGAGGGGCACACCCGGCCTCACCATCGGGCTCGATGCCTCGGCAAAAAGTGGCGGAAGCATCAACATCCGCGGGCAGCGTTCGGTATATACCGCAGGTAACCACAACTCGCCTTTGCTCATCCTCGACGGGATGATCTTTTATGGAGAACTTTCCGAGATCAGTCCGGATGATATTGAACAGATCGACGTACTCAAAGACGCTTCGGCTGCGGCCATTTACGGGGCACAGTCGGCCAACGGGGTATTGATCATTACCACGAAGAAAGGAAAGCAGGGCAAGCCAACCATCAACTTTACTTCCAACCTGGGCATGTCTACCATGGGCGCCAACAGGCCGGTATGGGGCCCCGAAGGTTATATGAAATACCGTGAAGACTGGTACCTTACCGATACCTATGGCAAAAACCCGGTTACGGGCAACTATGAAGCCTATGTGGGCGGCAGTGATGCCTCATCAAAAGGCAAACCGGGCTATTATGAAAAACCGACTGCGGATATGTTTGCCAAATATGGCATCACCGAGGCCGCCTGGAGGGCTTATTCGGTAAACGAAGCGGGCGATTCGGATGACCGCATATTTGCAAAACGCCTCGGACTTGGGCACAACGTACTCACCAACTATCTGGCCGGAAATACCTTCGACTGGTACGACCATAGTTTCCGCAAGGGCTTTAACCAGGATTATAACCTCAGCGTTTCGGGTGCCAGCGATAAGATCAATTATTATATGTCGGCCGGGTACCTGGCCAACGAGGGCGTTGTGGTGGGCGATAATTACCGATCGATCCGCTCCAACCTGAAAGTGGACGGCAAGGTAACCGACTGGCTGAATATTGGCGCAAATGTTAACTTTCAGGACCGTTCAGATGGTAACATCGCTACCGACTGGGGCCGGGCCATCATTTTCAACAGTCCTTTTGCTTCTTACAGAAATGCGAACGGCGATCTGGAAGTATACCCGCAGGGATCGACCCTAACCGGCGACGTGAGGGGATATAACTACGATTTTAACAGACAGTACCAGGATCTGGAGAGTGGCTATAACGTTTTAAATACCATCCTTACCGCTAAGGTAAAACTGCCCCTCAACATCAATTATTCGTTTAACTATTCGCCGCGTTACCAGTGGTTTTATAAACGCTATTTTACCTCATCAGAACATCCCGATTGGAAACCAGGTTCGAAAAAGGCAGGCGTATACCGCGAGAACAGCAAACGTTTCGACTGGTCGTTTAACAATACCATTAACTGGGAGCAAACCTTTGCCAAAAAACACCGTGTAAACATTACCCTGGTACAGGAAGCAGAAGAGCGCCAGTCGTGGATGGACTTTATCCAGGCCTGGGATATCTCGCCTACCGATGCACTGGGTTTACATGAAACAAAGGGTGGCGACAAACTGCAAAGTGAGTTCGACAGTAACGATAGCCGCCAGACCGCGGATGGCATGCTGGCCCGTCTGTTTTATTCGTACGACGACCGCTATATGCTCACCACCTCGGTACGCCGCGACGGTTATTCGGCATTTGGTACTTCCAATCCCCGTGCTACCTTTCTCTCGGCGGCTGTAGGCTGGACTTTCACCAACGAAAAGTTCTTCAACTGGAAACCGCTGAGCAACGGAAAGTTACGCCTGTCGTACGGGCAGAACGGTAACCGTTCGCTCGATAACCCTTATGTAGCGCTGGCCAATCTGGCCAATGGCGTAGGCACCCAGGGTTATATCAATGCCAATGGCGATTATGTGCAGTTTCAGTACCTGCGGATCGACCGTATGGCCAATAAGGATCTGCAATGGGAAAAAACAGCTTCTTTTAACGTGGGTTTAGATCTGGGCTTTTTCGGTAACCGACTGAGCACCACCCTCGATTATTATCAGATGTCGACCACCGATATGATCATGAACCAGTCTCTGCCCGGTTTCTCAGGCTTTAGCAGCATCACCACCAATTTAGGTGAGGTACAGAACAATGGCTTTGAGATCTCGGTAAATTCGCAGAATATCGTGGGCAAAAACTTTAGCTGGAACACTTCCCTTGGATTTTCTAAATACAGCAACAAGATCAAACACCTGTATTACCAGTATGTAGATGTGCTTGATGCCAATGGCAACGTTGTATCGAGCGAAGAGGTAAGCGATATCGGCAACCAATGGTTTATCGGTCAGCCCATCAGCTCCATCTGGAATTACCGGGTAACGGGCATCTGGCAGACGAATGAAGTAGACGAAGCTGCCCGCTACGGTCAGCGCCCGGGTGATCCGAAAGTGGCCAACAACTACACCGCGGATGA
Source organism: Pedobacter humicola (assembly GCF_056490705.1). NCBI lineage: Bacteria > Pseudomonadati > Bacteroidota > Sphingobacteriia > Sphingobacteriales > Sphingobacteriaceae > Pedobacter > Pedobacter humicola. The sequence continues at coordinate 15,968 of NZ_JBWJIG010000020.1, forward strand.
TGTAAAGAATGCCAATGGTACTGTTACCCCGGTTTATAACGATAACGACAAGGAATTTCTAGGACAAACACAGGCGCCTATCATGTGGTCGTTACGGAACGATTTTACCTACAAAAACTTTAATTTTTCGGTAAACATTTATTCCTACTGGGGCCATAAGAGCCTGAGTGGTGCCTATCTGAACCAGGATAACGGTACTTCGACCATTAGTCAGGGTTTGGCCAATACCTATGAGAAACCGTACTGGACCATCGAAAACCCAAGCCAGTTCTGGTCGCGCCTCGAGTCTAAAGGTCCTGCCGGACTTAACGCTCCTCAGCGGGTATTCGACCGCTCCTTTATCAGGCTGGATAACGTAAGCGTGGGTTATACGCTGCCTAAAAAACTTACCTCTGCCTATAACATTCAGAAATTAAAGGTTTTTGCTTCGGTGCGCAATCTAGCCGTTTGGAATAAAGACAAAAACTGGCGGTATTGGGATATTGAAACCGGTGAGCTGGCGCCAAGGATATTCACCTTCGGGGCAAACCTAACTTTTTAAACGAATTAAAAATGAAAACGAATAACATATATCAATCGGTTCTTTTCGTGATGGGCATACTGTCCATTGCTTTAAATTCAGGCTGCAAAAAGGAGTTTTTAAAACCCGACCCGCTTTCTTTTTATGAGCCCGAACTCACCTTTTCGAGCCGAGCCGGACTGGAGGCAACCACCGGAATGCTCGACAGGCACCTGCGTACCTACTGGAGCCACCTGCAAACAAGGGATATTTCGGTACCCATCGGAACGGAGTATATGCTCTCCGATCTGGCGGTGGCGAGTAAAACAGACGATGGCAGCATCTTTGCCGATGTGGCTACACGCCTTACCCCAACGGATGGCATGTTCGACAATGATGTCAACATGATTTCCTTCTTTTGGGGCGAAACCTACAACGGGATCAAATATGCCAATACGATTACCAGTTTTATCGATAACGTGCCCGGATTGGATGAGGCGACCAAACAGGAGTTCCTCGGAAGGGCCTATTTTCACCGGTCGTTCCGTTACCTGGCGCTCTGTTTTCAGTATAAGGATGTACCTCTGGTAACCAAAATCCTCAGTTCGCCAAAGCAGAACTACAAAACCACCAGCCGTGAGGCCATTCTGGAAATGATTACCGCCGATATGGAGAAAGCCGTGGCCTGGGTGCCAGATCAATCGAAAATGAGCTATATCGGCATGATCAACAAAGGGGCCTGCCGCCAGTTGCTGATTAAATGTTACCTGGCTACCGGCCAGTGGGACAAAGCGATTGCCCAGGCAGATATCCTGATCAACCAATCGGGTTATTCACTGATGAATGATAACTTCGGTACATTCGAAAACCCATCGCCCGTGGCCTGGCCAATTACCCGTAACGTAATATGGGACTTGCACCGGCCATCCAACAAAGCCATCGCCGCCAATAAGGAAGCCATCCTGGTGATGCCCAACCGCGAGGGTACGGATGCCACCATCAGGTATAAATCGATGCGCAACTGGGGGCCGATGTGGAACCAGAACGCATTAAAATCGCCAGGTGGAAAGGTATTGTTATCAGTGGGAAGAACTGACCCTAAATATAGGGCGGAATATGATATCAACGGTTCGGTAGGCAGAGGGATAGCAGTGATCAGGCCTACCCACTTTGCACAGTTTGGCCTTTGGGCGGTTAACGGCACGGATGATGCAACCGATCTGCGCCACAGCAGCACGGTAGGGAACTGGGCAAAAATGGAGATGCTGAAATACAACGATCCCACCGATCCCTATTATGGACAGAACCTGAGGTTGTACAACGGCAATACGATTTTGTGTACCGATACCATCAGAAGCTGGTTTAACTGGCCACACTATAAAATCTATATTGATGATCCTGTTTTTCTGGCCACGCCTACCTCTAACCGGAATGATGGCGGAGCAGCTGATTGGTATTGCTACCGTTTGGCCGAAACCTATCTGTTACGGGCGGAAGCGCAATTTTATAAAGGCAATATCTCCGCGGCTACTGAAGACGTGAACGTGGTAAGAAGAAGGGCCAAATGTGCCCAGCTTTATACCAGCGTAAACATTGGCGACATTGTTAACGAACGTGCCCGCGAGCTGTATATGGAAGAATGGCGGCACATGGAGCTCAGCAGGATATCCTACAGTCTGGCTTTAAGCGGTAAAACTGATGAATGGGGAAATACCTACAATGCCAATACCCTCGAAAACAACAGTTACTGGTATCAGCGCATTCAGCACTACAATGATTATTACAATAAAAATAAGGTGAGCGTAAAGAACAGAAACTATACCATTATGCCCTATAACATTTATTGGCCTATTCCCCAAACGGCCATTAACTCCAACCTGTATGGAAAGTTACGCCAGAATCAGGGCTATAGCGGTTACAGCGCGGGTATTGAGATGTGGACCAAGTGGCAGGATGCCGTAGCGGACGAAGATAAAAATCAATAAAGTTTTTTCCTTTCTGGTAACCCTGCCAGAAAGGAATTCTACTGATTAACGGGAATATAATTTTAAATAAAGAACAATCTATATGTACAAGACACTGATCTTATCGCTGTTTGCGGTACTTTCATTTCAATTGCTGTTTGCCCAGAACAAAGACCTCACGGGCTTTCCTAAAACATCATCACCCAAAGAGATCGGCAGGCGTTTGGCCTATCACTTTGTGAACGAAAGGCATGAACTCTATGCCGGCAGCTATATCCATTATGCGGAGGTTTGCACCTGGAACGGTGCCCTTGATTATGCGGTAAAAACAAATGACCAGAAGCTGATCAGGTTATTACAGGATAAATTTGAACCCTTTTTTACCAGGGAGAAACCGCTGTTGCCACCGATGAACCATGTGGATTACAACATGTTCGGTAGCCTTGCGCTTAAACTTTACCAGATTACCAAAGATGAGCGCTATAAGCAAATCGGTTTGGCCTATGCCGATGCACAGTGGGAACTGCCCGGAAATGCAAAGAAGGAAGAAAAATCGTGGGCCGATAAGGGTTACTCCTGGCAAACGCGTCTGTGGATTGATGATATGTACATGATCACCGTGGTGCAGAATGAAGCCTATAAGGTAACCGGCGACCCAAAATATATCGACCGCGCGGCAAAAGAAATGGTTCTTTACCTCAACGAGCTGCAACGGCCTAACGGACTTTTCTATCATGCGCCGGATGTTCCTTACTATTGGGGCAGGGGCGATGGCTGGATGGCTGTGGGCATGCCCAATCTTTTACTTTCGTTACCAAAAGACCACAAAGACCGCCCCCGTATTATGGAAGGTTACCTGAAGATGATGCAAAGCTTAAAAGAATACCAAAGGCTAGGAGGCATGTGGAACCAGCTGATCGATGAACCAGATTTTTGGGTTGAAAGCTCGGGTACTGCTATGTTTACCTATGGATTTATCGTGGGCGTGCAACAGGGATGGCTTGATGCTGCGCAATATGGCCCGGCGGCAAAGAAAGCCTGGACAGCTATGGCCACTTATGTTGACGAACGCGACAATGTAACAGAAGTTTGTGTGGGTACAGGTAAAAAGAATGATAAACTGCATTACCGCGACCGTCCCCGCAATGCGGGCGATTTTCACGGCCAGGCGCCCTATCTCTGGTGTGCAGCCGCGCTGTTAGGAAAATAGGATCCTCATTTGCTGTTGACCTTGGGATGGACTTGTTTAACCCAGGGTCAATAGCTTGCCTTTCTCTGGATTAGACTCTGTTGCCCATGATTAGAGAACAAGCGTTTTTAAAATCCGGAGAAAACCCTGAAATTGCAATTATGAATGTTTCATCAAATAGGATTATGATCAAGTTTACTTTTTGCTGTTTATGTCTTGTTTTGTCGGTTATTGGACTAAAAGCCCAATCTACCGGCAACCCCCTGCCCATCCCATTTGGCGATCCGTATGTGCTGCAGGATCAGGGCAAATATTATATGTACGGAACCGGGGGCGATGTGAAAAACGGATTCGGCGCCTATTCGTCCACTAATTTAAAAGACTGGAAGTTTGAGGGGCAGGTTTACCACCACGATAATCCCAATGGCTGGGGCATACATTCTTTTTGGGCACCAGAAGTGTATAAGAAAAACGGTAAGTATTATATGTTTTACAGCGCTCAATGGAAACATAATCCGGGTAATGAAAAGGAGAATTTTAAGATCGGCGTAGCCGTATCGGATGCACCAACAGGCCCCTTCACCGACCTGAACGACCGCCCTGTTTTTGATCCCGGGTATCCGGTGATCGATGCCAACCTCCTGGTTGAGAATGGCAAGACCTATCTGTACTATTCCAGATGCTGTTACAAGCACCCGGTAGAAAGCGAGGTAGCGCAATGGGCCAGAAAAAAAGGCTGGTACCAGGAAGTGGAAGAAAGCTGGGTATATGGCGTAGAACTAAAGCCTGATTTTTCAGGGGTGATTGGTCAGCCTGTGCTGTTGCTGCGTCCGCCGGTTAAGATGAAGGATATGAAAGCTGAATGGGAAAGCCGTTCGGTAACGAGCAAAGAAGTAAACAGGCGGTGGACAGAGGGTTCTTATATCTTTAAAAAAAACGGACTGTATTATATGATGTATTCGGCCAATAACTTCGACGGACAAAATTATGCGATCGGTTATGCCACATCAAAAAGCCCTTTGGGGCCCTTCAAAAAAGCAGAGAATAATCCGGTTTTACAGAAGAAGGGGGCGGTAACCGGAACAGGCCACAACAGCGTTACCTATTCGGCAGACGGTAAACAGATGCTCTGTGTATATCATGGCCGTACTGAGGCTACGGGGCATCAGCGGCTGGTGTTTATCGATAAAATGGAAGTGACTAAGGACGGCAAGCTGGTTGTGCACGGCCCGACACTGAAAAAATAATATTCCTCGCAGATCAAGCTGTTTTCATAAAAAATGAATAGCTTAGGGATACAGATTAAACCGCTCAGTTATGTCTACAAAGGAAATAGGAATATTAATGGGATGTTGTTTCGGGCTTTGGAATATGGCCCTCAAACCTGCACCGGAGAAAAGACCAGCGAAAGCCTCCTTGTCTCCGGATATTCATTTGTTAGCATCCATGAGTGAGGATAACACAAACCGCCAGCATAATGGATATGTTAAGGAAATAAAATATACACATGATGCTAACTTTAACAAGTTTGCTAAAATTACCATCAAGAATATAACCAAACAGGTCATATCAGAAGTTTCTTTTAATCTTAGGGATAGTTTAGATAAAGGGGGGCGCAATTGTTATGAAATTAAAAGAGAAACTAAACTTCAACCCAATCAATCCTTAACAATTTTACAGCGTTTAAACAAGGGCGATGATCGTGAGGCACATACCATCGGACTTGTTAAAATGAAATATACCCTAAGCGTTAATTTTACGCTCGACTAAAGCGTACGATTACTTTGTTTCTTTCAACAAGCAATTGCCGCATATATTTTTCAAGGAATATTTTTTCTGCCAGCCTTCCTAAAATACCAAATGGCGCTCCAAATTCGAAGATATCGGTCATTTCGGTTTGTGTACCCATGGTTTTAAAGCAGTGTTGGTGATGAAGTTTTTTAAACGGACCTTCAACCATGTCGTCAATAAAGAAGTTTGGCCGTTCCATGGCGGTAATCTTGCTCGTCATATTGAAATAGATGCCAAAATGTTTCGCACGCCAGGTAACCGATTCATTTAGGCCGATCAATCCATTTCTCCTCCCGGCGATGGCCTGCTCACCCGAGCGTTCCATCGACTTTACATGAAGATCGATATTTCGTGCCAGATCGAAACAGCGCTCAATCGGCGCATTCATCATTGTTTTTAAAATCAGGATTGACATGTTTTAGATTTATTTATTCCGCCAGGCGAACAATGGGTCTTGCCGCCTAAGCTTTTGCTTTAGTTTTTATGCTTTTGTCTTTCCGACGTCCCGCTCTCCCCCCCACGCTCTCGCAAAGCTAACTGATTATTTAATCTGCGTGATCTTCTTTGATCTGCGTGAATCAACTGCCAATAATCTCCTGATCGCGCAGATTTACGCTGAACCCATTCCATCGTCCATCTAACATTTTCCACTTTAACCCAGCGTTCCGAACATTCAGCGCCTTCCACCAGACTGATCAATCGGTTAAAAACGCCAAACGCCCGGCCCTAAGTGCAATGCTGATTAATTTACTCCAACTCCAATCTCCCAACTCAAGACTAATCAACTACCTACCAAATATCTTCAGCCCTCCCGCCTTCTAACCCTCCGCCTTTAAAGCCCCCACCGCTCCATCGATCTCTCCATATTTAAACTCAAATCCATTCTCTAATAACACAGCGGGTTTAACCCACCTGCTTTTTAAAATCAGTTCGGTTTCTGTCCCGATAATTTTCGCGCCAATAGCTAAAAGCCAGGCAGGAGCGGGTAAACCAAAGTCAATGCCATAAGCTTTTCTGATACTGCGCATAAATACCTGATTTTTTATCGCCCCAGGTGCGGTGCAGTTTAATACGCCTTCAATTTCTGGGTGATTAAGCAGCCATTCTATGCTTCTCACTGCATCATGTTCGTGCACCCAGCTTACATACTGTTTACCATTGCCTTGTTTGCCACCCATGCCCAGTTTAACCAGGTTAAGCAGGCGGGGGAATGCCCCATCTTTTAGTCCCAAAACGATACCCATCCTTAGTGCTACTTTTCTGGTTTTAGGGGTTTCGTTTTCAAAGAAACTGGCCTCCCAGGCTTTGCAGACCTCGATAGAAAAACCATCACCGATTTCTCCTGTCAGTTCATCCTGAGGGCGGTCTTCCGCATGGCGGTAAATGGTGGCAGAAGTAATGTTGATCCAAAGTTTTGGAGGATTTGTAAGGCTGTTGATGACCTTGCTCAGTAAACGTGTAGGGATCAATCTTGAATCGAAAATTTCCTTTTTGTTTTTTTTGGTGTACCTGCAGTTTACATTTTTGCCACAGAGGTTAACGAGTAAATCGGCATCTTGAAGGCTTGTTGTCCAGTCGCCTGTGGTTTGACCATCCCATACCAGTGTTTTGATATTGCCTGTTGTAGGCTGCGGTTTTCTGGCGAGAATGATCACCTGATCTGCTAAAGGCCTAAAATGTTTGGCCAGTACAGTACCTAAGTAACCGTTTCCACCTGCGAGTACAATTTTTCTATATTTCATGATTGCTATACACTAAAGATTAAACCTAAAACAATTAAACGGTAAAGCGCCCAGGTGATACTCATTGTCCAGCCGAGTTGCAACAGCTTGCTTCTGCGGAGATGTTCCAGAAACATCAGGCCGGCCACCATTAAAAAATAAAGGATAAAAAATATACCTGGGATGCTGAGGTATTTCGCAATAACCAAAGCTGGTAAGAGCAGGAGCGCACCGGCGAAAGAAATCGTCATCATATTGCCCAGGTAGTCCCAAAGTTTCTCTCTTTTATAGCAAACAATAATAATACCCTGAAAGATTATCTGCCCGCCACAGATGAGGTATTCGCGGTATGGACTGCCGAGTGGCACAAATTTGGTAAGCAGGTGAGCATAGGTTGTTAAAATATAGGCGGTTAGCAGCCAGGTAAAAAGCAGATAAGCCAGGCGGTAATGCAGTTTAAAGCTGGGCTGTATGCTGCTCGCCTTAACTACTGCCGGGATAATCACCTTGCGGTTGTAAGAAATAAAAGCGTAAAATTTCCGCATCAGGTACACAAAAGGCCCGAATAAAAACAGCGGTTTAAAGAAGGGCATGGCATGTGCAAGAATTTTAAATAAACTCTGGATACCGTAGGTTACTTCGCCATTTTCAGTATTTACGAGCGCAATCTCATTGACTGCCCTTTGCCGGTCGACCAGCGGACAAATATTTTCGGGCATTTTCTGGTAAGCCTCGCGACCCTCCTCGGCCAGCATACCGGTTTTTACAAAGGCTTTGGTGTAAGCATCACACATCGGGCATTCATTGTCGAATAAAATCACATGGTGGTTTAGCGTTTTCATTTTATTTAAATTTTAATACTTTCAGTAAAAAATGAAAGTTGTGATTAAAAAATTAAGCCAAACTTCGTGTAAGGCTTAGCGGTTAGCGCATGGCGTTTAGGGCTTAGCGTTTATGGGGTACATGTTTGCTACTCGATACTTACTACTTTACTCTCACATCTCACATTTCAAATCTCACCTCTCAAATCTCCCTTCTACTTAAACACCTTCAGCACCGAACCCCAGAACCAGCTTTCTTCAGCCTTCAGCATGGTTTCTAAAGTTTTATCTACATTCACGGCCAGCTTATTAATGTCTTTGATCGATTTTTTAAAGGTGGTAAACTCAGGGTCTTTTTCATCGCCTGTAACGGTAGAGAGTTCATTGAGCACTTTCAAAACAGGTTCAAGTTCTCTTTTTTTACGTTCTTTGGCTACCTGACGGGCGATATTCCAAACATCTTTATCGGCAAAAAAGTATTCTTTACGTTCGCCGGCTTTATGTTGCTTTTCGATCAGGCCCCAACCGATTAAATCGCGGAGGGTCATGTTGGCATTGCCCCTTGAGATGCTGAGCTGCTCCATAATCTCTTCGGTAGTGAGCGCTTCGGCCGAAATCAGCAACAGCGCATGTACTTGCGCCATGGTGCGGTTAATTCCCCATTCCGAGCCCAGCTTGCCCCAGGCCTCTATAAATTTTAATTTTGCTGCTGCTAATTCCATACACAAATATAAGGTTATTTTTAAACTTTCAAAAATTATTGAAACTTTATTTATTCTGAATGTTGCGCCTGCCCCGCTTAATTTCATTAAGCACCATCTGCCAGTTGTTTTCCTTGTTGTTTACGCGGTTTAACAAGTCGGTCTGTGCAGGATCGAAATAAACGGCCAGTTTTAATACCGGCAGAGCCAGTTCGGGTTTAAACATCGTTCCGGAAGCAAAACCCGGTTCGTTGTTTTTTGCCCGGTCGTGATCGAATTTAACCGTGGTGTTTACATATTCCTCATGCTGCTTTTCGCCATTGATGTATGGAATTAACCAGCTTACAGATTTTTTGATTGATGATCCCTTTGGCGATTCGTAGGTGTAAAAGTTCGGCCCCTTTGCCCTGTTGATGATAATGGCCAGTTTCAGCATCGGTTCCAGGTCGTAAATGTGGTAATGCATGGCATCACGTTCTTTAAAATCGAGACTGGTACCATCCGGATAGAGATTGATGTTGATATGACTTTTAAGGTTTTCGATCGTCCAGTTGATCAGTTGGGGCATATTTAGGGCATAACCAATTTCGCCAACTACTTTTAAGCGGTGCGCATTCCAGTTATTAATAGCAGTGGCACGCCCTGTTTTCATCCGTTTGCTGTTGATCTCTGCCCAGGCAGTTTCGCTGAGCCATTGTTCGATCTGCTTTTTATCGGCAGCAGGGAGGTCTGTTTTAATCAGGTCGTAAGCTTCAACTGCCTCATCAAGGTTGGTATCGTCAATAGGATCGCCGTTGGGGCGGTTGGTTTTCGCCCAGGCAGCAAGAAATTCTACACATTTGTTTAAATATTTCTGATCGCTACTCAACCGGTACTGTAAAGCCAGCGCGAACATTTTACCCATGTCTGACAGGGCTTGCTGGGTTTTCACTTTCTTCGGGTTTCCTTTTAGCAAACCCTCGGTTCTGATGGTATCGATGGGCTTAGGCTGATCGTTCAGGTAACTTAAAGCCGATTTTTCAAAGCCCTGGTATAGCTTTTTGGTTTCTTCATTGTTTTTGAGTTGCGTTTTTAGTGTTTTGATTTCGCTGGCGCTTAAACTTACGAGCTGTGCGAAGGATGCAAAAGATAGGGAGGTGAGTGCCAGGGCGACAACAAACTTTCTCATATTAAATGGGTTGAATTTTTATTCTCTCCTACAAATCTAAATTTTTATTCAGCATGCATTTAATTAATTCCTTTTTTATACCGCTCAAATTTTTATTTTTGACGTTCGTTTAAACTTAAACAAACCTTAATGAATAACTGGTTTAATAAAAATGGCCTGCACCTGGCCATTATTGCATTTTTTGTAGTCATCACTTTTGCCTACTTCAGTCCTGTTTTACAGGGTAAAGCTCCACAGCAGGGCGATGTTTTGCAGGCAAAGGCCATGCAGAAAGAAATTATGGACATCAAGGAGAAAGATGGTAAAGGACCACTTTGGACCAACCAGATGTTCGGTGGTATGCCAGCTTACCAGATCTGGGTACAGTATCCTTTAAATATTACCACCTATGGTATCGATTTAATCAAAGGGGCATTCCCTGATCCAGTAGGCACCGTTTTACTATACCTTTTAGGTGCTTATTTATTATTCTGCGTATTAAAAATAAATCCATGGCTTGCTGCGGCTGGTGCCATTGCCTTTGCATTTACCTCTTATAACTTTATCATTATTGCCGCAGGGCACAGCAACAAGGCTTTGGCCATTGGTTTCTTTGCGCCTATCCTGGCCGCCATTATCCTCACCCTTAGGGGCAGGTATCTGGTTGGTGGGAGTTTGCTCGCACTATTTATGGCTTTGGAGATCCGCTCCAACCACATCCAGATGACCTATTATTTATTTATCGCCTTATTTATTCTGGGCTGTATAGAACTTTACCATGCCTTTAAAGCCAAACAGCTTCCGGCCTTTGGTAAATCTGTAGCTTATATTGCTGCCGGTATTTTCTTATCAGTGCTTGTGAACGCAGGTACCTTGTGGACCACTTACGAGTATGGCAAGGAAACCATCCGTGGTAAATCTAACTTAACTACCGACAAAGCTGAGCCTGCAAACGGTTTAGATAAAGAATATGCCTACCAATGGAGCCAGGGTGTTGGCGAGAGTTTCTCTTTTCTGATCCCGAATATTTATGGTGGTGCAAGCAGCATTGATGAGATTATTAAACCTGAGAGCAATACCTATAAGGCAGTTGAAAAAAACCTTCAGGGGGTAGATCCTAAACAGGCTATCGGATATGTAGCGCAGAACCTGGGTACCAACCAATACTGGGGCAATAAACCCGGTACATCCGGACCATATTATTTTGGCGCTATTATCTGTTTCCTTTTTGTTTTCGGACTGTTTATTGTAAAACACCGCTGGAAATGGTGGATACTGGGATCGAGTGTTTTATTGCTGTTTCTTTCGTTCGGACAAAACCTGCCTTTTATTTCGGATATCTTTTTCGATTACCTTCCAGGTTACAACAAGTTTAGGGCAGTAGAATCAATCCTTTCAGTAGTCGGCTTATTGGTGCCTTTGTTGGCTATTTTGGCCATTAAAGAAGCACAGGAAGGTAAATACGATCAAAAATATTTGGTGCAGCGCTTAACCTGGTCTGCAGGTATTACCGGTGGTTTTGCTTTAATTATCGCCGTTATCCCTACCGCTTTCTTCAGTTTTACGCAGGCCAATCAGGCACAGGTTTTAGATGCTTTAACGCAAACCCTGCAGAATAACCGCGGTGCGGCAATGGAAATTTTAAATGGTATTGTTGCAGACCGTGTGGCTTTGGCACGCGCTGATGCTTTACGTACCTTATTGTTTATTGCCATTGGTTTTGGTATTACCTGGGCTTTCATCACCAAAAAGATGAACATGCAACTGGCCTTTGGTTTATTGGCATTGTTTGTTCTGATCGATTTATGGCAGGTAGACCGCCGTTATATGAATAACCAAAACTTTGTAAGCAAAAGCGACCTGAACAACCATTATCAGCCAAGGGATGTAGACAATTTTATTTCTGCAGATAAGGATCCAAACTTTAGGGTGTTCGATATGTCGTTGGGCGATCCGTTTAAAAGTGCAGAAACTTCTTATTTCCATAAAACCGTTGGTGGTTTCCACTCGGCAAGGTTAAAACGTTTTCAGGAACTGGTTGATAACCAGTTAACCAAAAGCATCAATCAGGATGTACTGGACATGTTAAATACCAAATACATCATTACACAGGATCCCCAGAACGGATCGTTTAAGATGCAGCGTAATGCAACTGCTGCAGGTAATGCCTGGTTTGTACAAAGTGTGCAGTTTGCCAGAAATTCGGATGAAGAAATGAAAGCCATCAGCAGTTTCGATGCGAAGAAAGAAGCCATTGTGGATGAAAGTTATAAAACTTTGATTGATACGAAACGCTTGGGCACAGGCCAGGAAGGTTTTATTAAATTAACCACCTATAATCCGGATCATTTAACCTACGAATACTCTACCGCGAAAGATGCCATTGCAGTGTTCTCAGAGATCTATTATAACAAAGGCTGGAAAATGTACATTGATGGTGTAGAGAAGCCATATTTCAGGGCTGATTACGTTTTACGGGCTGCACAGTTAGAGGCAGGAAACCATAAACTGGAATTTATTTTCCACCCTACCGCTTATTACGCAGGTGAAAAAATCTCTTTGGCCGGATCGATCCTGTTATTGGCAGGTTTGGGTTTCGGATTTTATTCAGAGGAAAAGAAGAAAAAGAAAGCAGCTAAAGCTTAGTATTTTTCCGATATGGATTTATACCCCACAGGATTGCGATCCTGTGGGGTTTTGTTTTTTAGTCCTCGGTCGACTTCTTTTGCATCATGTTTCATTTTGCCCCTGCAATGACAACGGGGGGTAATGAAGCAATCACCAGTTGAACAAATGAACCTCTGAAAGTCATTTTAACAGGGTGAATAATAATTTAACAATCTAGTAACATTTGTTTGATATCCAGTGTCTTACCTTTGTAATGTTAAATCAGGTAATATGTTAGAGTCATTCTTTGCCGTGTGTTTGTTAATTGTTGTACTTTATTTCTTTAGCCCCTTTGAGGTAAAACTCGATGAGGAAGAAGAGTGGTAACACAGCTAATTTATCTCTAAACTGCTTAAAGCAAGCGGTAACAAAACTCTTCCCCCTAAAATTTCCCGTTTATGGATAAAAGAAACGTCGATGTAGTCGTGATCTCCGATGTACATTTGGGCACCTATGGCTGCCATGCAAAAGAGCTTTTAAAGTATCTGAAAAGCATTAAACCCAAAACATTAATTTTAAACGGCGATATCATCGATATCTGGCAGTTTAGCAAAAGTTATTGGCCCGAATCGCACATGAAGGTAATCCGTAAACTGATGAAATTTGTTTCGGAGGGTGTTCAGGTGCATTATTTGACCGGAAACCATGATGAAATGCTACGCAAATTCGACGGCATGGAAATGGGGACTTTCCATCTTCAGAATAAGTTAATTTTAGAGTTAGATGGTAAAAAAGCTTGGTTTTTCCATGGCGATGTTTTTGATGTAACCATGCAACACTCGAAATGGCTGGCCAAGCTGGGTGCGGTGGGTTACGATACCCTGATCCTGATCAATAGTTTTGTAAACTGGGTACTTACCGCATTTGGCAGGGAAAAGATGAGCTTTTCGAAAAAAATAAAGGCAAAGTTTAAGGATGCCGTTAAATTCATCAATAGTTTTGAGCAAACAGCGGCAGAACTGGCAATTGAAAAAGGCTATCAATATGTGGTTTGTGGGCACATTCACCAGGCAGAGCAACGCGAAATTTCAACTGAAGAAGGAAGGGTGGTTTACCTGAACAGTGGCGATTGGGTAGAAAGTTTAACCGCCTTAGAATATGATAACCAGGCCTGGACGGTATTTAAGTATGAGCACCAGCACTTTACAAAAGATGAACTCGATGAAGGATTGCTTTCTGACGCCGAAGATTTAAAAAGCAAACTGGATATAAATATTCTTTTACAGAATATAAAATATGAAATTGCCCAATAATTTTAGATATTCGGGCATAAATGAAGATACTTTACGCAATACAGGGAACAGGTAACGGTCATATCAGCAGGGCAAGGGAAATTATTCCTTTGTTACAGCAATATGGCGAATTGGATATTTTGGTAAGTGGAACACAGGCCGATGTAAAACTCAGTCAGCCCGTAAAATACCAGCTGCATGGTTTCAGTTTCATCTTTGGTAAAAAAGGCGGGGTAGATCATTTTAAAACCTGGCTGAACATGAATCTTTTCCGTTTTAGGAAAGACATGAAACAACTGCCGCTTAAAGAATACAATTTAATTGTTAACGACTTTGAACCGGTAAGCGCCTGGGCCTGTAAACTGCAGGGCATAGCCTGCGTTTCATTGAGCCATCAGGCGGCCTTTAAATCTAAAAAGGTACCGCGGCCGAGAACCTTAGATTGGGGAAAACTGATTTTGAGCCGTTATGCCCCTACTAAATACCATATCGGTTTCCACTTCGATCGCTACGATACCTTTATCCACACCCCGGTAATCAGGGCAGAGATACGCCAAATGAAAAGCCAAAACCTTGGTCATTATACGGTATATCTTCCCGCCATTGATGATAAACGATTGGTAAAGTTGTTTACGCAGTTACCAAATGTAAAATGGCAGGTTTTCTCCAAACATACTAAAGTGGCTTATCAGGAAGCGAATGTTTTTGTAGAGCCGGTTAACAATGAAAAGTTTAATAAGAGTTTGGCCACCTGCGAAGGTCTGTTTACTGGCGGTGGTTTTGAAGGACCGGCAGAAGCACTTTATTTAAAGAAAAAGCTTTTGGTAGCGCCGATGCGTTTCCAGTTTGAACAACAATGTAATGCCTACGCCCTGAAACAATTTGGTTTGCCCGTAATCTGGGGCAGCACAAGAAACTGGTTGCCAATTATCAAAAACTGGATAGAAAACCCTCAACAGCATGAATTCCATTTCCCGGATGAAACGGCGCAGATTATTGATGATATGGTGAAAAAATACGCGAGGGTTTAGTCCTGAGTCGGTAGTCTTTAGTCTGGAGTCCAAAGCCGATTACCCTCGGATGGTCATCCTGAGCGTAATCGAAGGAGCTCGGGATGGATTAATCACTAAGGGTTACCTGTTTGATTTTGGAAATGAATGTCAGTAGCTTTTGGCCTGCACGGTCCCGTTATTCGCTATAGCCCGATGAAGGATCGGGGCTGCCGCTACTCCCGGGTTTATTAATATACAGCAACACTTTTGGGGATGGTTAGTTACATCCGTTACCTATTGTTGCCTTTCCGCTATCGGCTATCCGCTTTGGTGTTTCGGATTATGCTGATCCTTGGCAGGGTATTGCGTAATCTAAACCTGACAGGAGCGGACATCCCGATTTTTTCATCGGGATAAAGCGGATGGCAGGACTACCGTAACCGAAAAGAACAGACCTGCTTTTCTAAAAATAATAAAACTCCTCTTTAAGCCCTGATCTTTCCGCTCATCGCCTAACCCTCCGCTCTTCATCTTTCTTCCCCTACTCTTAAATTATTTTCTTTACTTTGCCTACTCTTTAAAAAGGCATGATTAATCAGTTTAGAAAGCTAAGTCCAATTAACCTCGTATTATTGCTGGCCTACACGTTTTTTTTGCGTATGGCTATCTTTTATGAGATCCCTGCGCAGTTAAACTTCGATTTTTTAGAACCTTTTGCCAGGCTGCTGATCAATATTGATTTAGATAATGCGTTTAGTCCTTCTACCAATATTTTTATTGCAGCAGTTTTGGTTTATATCCAGGCACTGATTTTTAACCGGGTGGTGAACAACCATAATTTATTGGCTAAACCCAGTTTCCTTCCGGGTTTAATGTTTGTTACGGGGACGAGTTTGTTTATGCCTTTCATGATCCTGTCTCCGGCATTGATCTGTAATTTTCTGTTGATCTGGATTATCGATAAATTTTTAAAACTGGGCAAAAGTGCCAATTCCATTACCACTGTGTTTGATATCGGGATGATTATTGCGGTGGGAACATTGATTTATTTCCCTTTTATGGCCATGTTGCTGATGATCTTTCTGGCCTTGTTGCTGTTTAGATCGTTTAACTGGCGCGAGTGGGTGGCCGGATTGATCGGCTTTATTACGGTATTCTTTTTCCTCGCCGTATTTTACTACTGGAACGATAATTTAAGCTCCTTTTATCAGATCTGGAAGCCATTGGGCAATAAGTTTCCTTCTGTTTTTAAAATCAATTATAACGATTATCTGGTGCTGATTCCGGTAGCCATCATTATTATATTGGCCTCGCTGCAGCTCCGCGAAAATTTCTTCAGGAGTTTTATCAGTACACGGAAAAGTTTTCAGCTGTTGTTTTTCATGTTTATTATTTCGGCAGCGAGTTTTTACCTGAAACCCGATTTCAGAACCTGGCATTTTCTGCTGTGTGTGCCCCCTGGATCGGTACTGTTGGCCTACTATTTTAGCAATGCTAAAAAACGTTGGTTTTACGAGACATTGTTCCTTTTATTTGTGCTTTCGGTACAGTATTTTCTGTTTGTTTAACCTTTTTTAACAAATAACTAGAACGAAACTTGACAAAGATTAATAGCTTTGTGCATGATTTTAGAATTAAAGCCTTTTTAGGTTTTGATTGGATTGATAAAAATGGAGTCATTGGAATTTCTAAAGAACATATTATTTGCAGAGGGAGATTTTAAATGCGCAGGTTAAGCATTGATATTGGAAACTCTTCTGCCAAGGTTGCGGTTTTTGCAAAAAAAGAGATTGTTCACCATCAGCGTTTCAATAAACTTGGGATACTTGATCTGGCGCAATTGATCGAGAAATTTTCTCCGGCAAAATCAATTATCAGCAGTGTTAACCAGGAAGTTGGACCACTGGAAGTATTTTTAAAAAAGCATACCGAGTATATCCGGTTTTCGACCTTGTTGACTAACGGCGTGCAAAACAGATATAAAACACCCGTTACTTTAGGATTGGATAGATGGGCAGCGGTTTTGGGTGCAAATGGATTGTATCCGGCAAGTGCAAGTTTGGTGGTAGATGCCGGAACCTGTATCACTTATGATGTTTTAAGCGGATCGAAGGAATATTTTGGTGGAAGCATAAGCCCTGGTATTAACATGCGTTTTAAGGCTGTGCACCAATATACCGGTCGTTTGCCTTTGGTTGAGTGGGATGCAAAAGAGGATATTGTAGAGGGAACTGATACCCTATCGGCAATCAAGAACGGTGTGTTGCAGGGTATAATAAATGAAATTGAAGGCTTTATTGCCTTAAACAATAAAAAAGAAAGTGCCTTAAAGGTGATTATAACGGGGGGCGATGCTAATTTTTTGTATAAGCAATTACAAAACAGCATCTTTGCGCCTCAAATTATAAAAGATCCCTACTTGGTATTAAAAGGATTAAATGAAGCTATTGCAGATTAAAATGTACAAAAGAATAAATTATATTACAGCCATACTCGTTTTAGTTTGTGGTTTTAGTGCCCAGGCGCAGGTTACCACATCATCTCCATATTCAAGATATGGCCTTGGAAATATAAAAGGATCTTTATTGCCACAATTTAGGGCAATGGGTGGAATTTCTACTGCTGTAGGTAAGGTTACCGGTTTCAATAACATCAATATGCAGAACCCTGCATCCTATGCCGGCATCAACCTCACAACGATTGATATTGGTATGAGTGCTAGCGTAACCAGCTTAACACGTAACAGTTTGAGCGAATCGAGTTTCAACTCTACTTTCAGTCACCTGGCATTTGCTGCCCCGGTTACCAGAAGATCGGCATTGAGTTTTGGTATTTTACCTTATTCTGATCTGGGTTATAATTACAGGAACACGGTAAAAGTAGATACCACAACATTAAATCAACTTTATGAGGGAGAAGGTGGTTTATCAAAAGCGTATTTGGGCTATGGCTACCGTTTTGGCGACCACTTAAGGATTGGTGGTAACATCGAATATATTTTCGGCAACCTTCAAACCAGCAGGGCTACTGAATTTAATAGTGTAGGTTCTTACAATGCCAAACTTCAAACCAAAAACAGCGTTGGTGGTTTAAACTATTCATATGGTATCCAGTACGATTTTAATCTGGGCAAAAAGACTATTGTAACTTTAGGTTACTCAGGAAGTACTTCGGGAAAAGTAAATTCAACACTAACTTCTTATGCCACGTTGTACACAAGAGACCAGGATGGGAATGAAAGTACTGCGGCAGATACACTAAATACGGTGAACAATGGAAAATCTAGCCTTACACTACCTTTGACGCATAATTTTGGAATCGCGATTCAACAGAATGATAAATGGTTGATTGGTGCCGATTTTAGAATGAGCAAATGGTCGGCAACAAGTATCAACAATGTGAACCAGGGTTTGCAGGATAGCTGGGGCGCATCACTAGGTGGACAATGGACGCCAGATGCCTTTTCTTACAACAGTTACATGAAACGCATAGATTACCGTTTGGGGGTGAGCTACGATAAAACCTATATTCAGATCAACAACCAGGATATTAAACAAATGGGTGCATCGTTAGGTTTTGGCTTTCCATTGCCAACAGCAACAGGTGGTACTGCATTTTATAAAATTAACTTCACAACCGAGGTTGGGCAAAGAGGAACGCTTGACAATAATCTTGTTAAAGAAAAATATATCAATTTCCACTTAGGCTTTACTTTGAATGATACCTGGTTCCGTAAGTACCGTGTAGATTAATGAACTGCAAAACATTTTTATATGGTCTGTTTCTGGTGTTGCCTTTGTTTTTGGCTTCCTGTGGAGACGACGATCTAAAAAATGCAAATGCAGTTTCGTCAAGCAAGGTAACGCTCACCAGAGACCGCACCATTGGTGTTGACATTATTTACAGCGATTCAGCCCGGGTAAAAGCCAAGGGTTCGGCGCCGATATTAGATAAGGTTACACCTTCTAACGGAGGTTCTTACCAGGAGATGGTTAAAGGTGTAAATATCGATTTTTATAATCCGAATGGAACCATTGATGGAAACCTGGTTTGCGAATATGCAATAAGGAAAGATACCGAGCTTAAAACCGAATTCAGGAAAAACGTGGTGGTAAAAAACAGTAAGGGCGATACCTTTTCTTCTCAGGAACTGATCTGGGATGAATCGAAAAAATACTTTTACTCCAACCAACGGGTATATGTAAAGGGTGTGGATGGTAGTGTTGGCGAAGGAATCAACTTTAAGGCCCCGCAGGATTTTAGTACCTATGAGATGGACAGTGGCAATGGTGAACTGAACATGAAAGAAGGTGTAGCACCGTAGATTACATATAAGATGGGTGATGTGGGACGGATAAGGTGTTAAATCTCTTAAAATTCAACAATCAAAGGCATGATTTAGCCCGCTAAACTCCCATCTTCCATATGCCAAATTACATCTTCCATTCCCTTAATAATTAAACACTTGATAAATAAAATTTTGTGTTTTCTTTTTTAAGGCAAATTTGTATCTTGCGCCCTCTTAAAAAAGAACTAAATAAATTTATAAAGTATAATATGGGATTAATGACATTTTTGCGTAACCGTGCGGGCTATATCCTGGTCTTTGCAATCGGTTTTGCAATTGTTGCATTTTTAGTAGGTGATGCAATTAACGTGGGTAAACCTTTTTGGTCGGCAAATCAAAAAGTTGTAGGGTCTATTGATGGAAACGATATCAATATCGATGAGTTCGGACCAAAAGTTGAGCAGGGTGTAAACCAGATGAAACAACAATATGGTGGGAGTGCAAATGCACAAATGACTGCCATGGCTGTAGATCAGGCCTGGAATGCAGAATTAGCTAAAGTTTTGTTAACAAAAGAATATGACCGTTTAGGTTTAACAGTATCGGAAGATGAGCTGTTGGATTTATTACAAGGCCAGAACCCTAGCCCACTGATCAAACAATATTTCTCTAATCCTCAAACCGGACAAATAGACCGCGCTACGTTGATGAACTTTCTAAAATCGAAAGAACCTCAGGCGATACAACAGTCGAACATGTTGCAGGAGGAAATTAAAAACCAGGCATTACAGACCAAATATTCTAATCTAATCCGTAATTCGGTTTATGTAACTTCATTAGAAGCTACAGACGAGTATAACAACCGCAACAAACTGGCTAACTTCAAATATGTTAGTTTAGATTATACTTCTATTCCAGACAAATCGGTTAAATTAACTGATGGTGATTATTCTGACTATTATGATCAGAACAAAGCGCGTTTTAACAATCCACAGGAAACACGTGCTTTCGAATATGTTACTTTTAGCATCAGCCCGAACAAGGCAGATTCGTTAGCGATTAAAACGCAGGTTGATAAAATCGCTGCTGATTTCCAGGTAGCTAAAAATGATTCACTTTTCGCGGCGATCAATTCAGATGTTAAAGTTCCTTTTACTTATATCACCAAAGGTAAGTTAGATCCAGCGGTTGATTCTGCAGTATTTGCTTTACCTGCAGGCAGTTTTTACGGTCCAAAATTAACCGGTAACTCCTATAAAATCATTAAAGTGGTATCTACCCGCATCTCTCCTGATTCGGTAAAGGCAAGCCATATCTTAATCGATCCGGCTAAAGTTGGTGGTGAAGATAAAGCGGTTAAATTAGCTGACTCGTTAAAAGGGTTAATTTTAAAAGGCGGTAACTTTGCTGAACTAGCTAAAAACTATAGTGTAGATGGTTCAAAAGACAAAGGTGGCGAATTGCCAACTTTTGCACGCGGACAAATGGTTCCTGAATTCGAAAATGCTGCATTCGACGGTAAAGCCGGAGATCTTAAAGTTGTAAAATCTCAGTTTGGTTACCATATCCTTAAAATCGAAAAACAGATCGGTTCGTCTAAAGTGGCTAAACTGGCTTATGTAGAAAAAGCATTGGGCGCAAGTAGCAAAACCCAGGCAGCAGCTTACAAGGCAGCGAGCACTTTCTTAACCGATGTAAAAGGTAACGATTTTAGCAAATTTGCGGCACAGAAAGGCTTAAAAGTTGCTGTAGCTGATAAAGTGGCACCAACCCAGGGTTTTGCGGCCGGATTAGATAATCCACGTAAATTAATCCAGGATGCTTATGCAGCAGAAAAGGGTGATGTTTTACCTGAAATCTATACCATGAGCAACGCTTACGTGGTAGCACACTTAACTGCAATCAGTCCGAAAGGCATTTTAGCATTGGCTGATGTGAAGAAAGAAATCGAACCAATGGTGCTTAATGCAGTTAAGGCAAAATTATTGAAAGAGAAATTGGCCAATGCAGGCAAAGCAAATATCGATCAGGTTGCTGCTAAAGTTGCCCGTCCGGTTAACCCAGTGCAGAACGTAGTATTTGCTAACCCTGTAATTCCAGGTGTAGCGCAAGAAAATGCCCTGGTAGGTAGCGTTTTTGGTTCACAGCCAGGTAAAGTATCTGCACCTGTTCAAGGTGAACGTGGTGTGTATGTATTTTCAGTTGATGGATTTACAAGTCCGGCACCAATTGCAAACATGTTTAAACAAAAAGAAAGCATGTTGTTAAGTTTAGGTCAGCGTTCATTAGGATCGGCTTTCCAGGCTTTACAAGAAAATGCCAAGATAAAAGACAATCGTGTGAAATTCTATTAATTAGAAATTCCGTAATTTTGTAACCGTTCCGATGTTTAGTTGGAACGGTTTTTTTATTTAAGGCCATGGAAATTCAGGAAAACATCATTAATAAAGTAGCCAATAGCGGTTTAATTACCTTAAACCTCGAGGATTTTTACCCTAAGGGCGAAAGAGTACTGTATGATATTGTAGATAATCTTTTTCATGGCTTAATGCTGAAGGAGAAAGATTTTAGGGAATTCATCAAAAATCATGATTGGGCGCAGTACCAGGATAAAAACGTGGCCATTATCTGCTCGGCAGATGCCATTGTGCCTACCTGGGCCTATATGTTACTGGCCAACAGGTTGCAGCCTTATGCCAACGAAGTGGTTTTTGGTGGACTTGATACTTTAGAAGCTGTTTTATTTGCCAAAGCACTGGCTAAAATTAATCCCCAGGATTATGCCAACGAGCGTGTGGTGGTAAAAGGATGTGGCGATATTGATGTGCCGGTTGCGGCTTATGTAGAAGTAACCAACCTGCTTACACCGGTGGTGAAGAGCATTATGTTCGGCGAGCCATGCTCTACCGTTCCGGTATATAAGCGAAAAGATTAAATTTTGGTTTGCTTTTTGTATATCTTCATAGGGGAAAGAATTTGACCAGGTTTTTGAGGCCGCTTTTCCCAAACACACACAAATGAATACAAGAGCAATGAAGAAATTAATGATAACCCTTACGGCGGGCTTATGCAGCCTTTTCGCGGTGGCGCAGGAACTTCCCCTAAAAAAGGAAGCTGTTTTTCAGGAAGGAGAAGTTTTACAATATAAATTAAGGTATGGATTTATCACAGCAGCTGAGGCTACCATTAAAGTAGCAAACTCTGACTTAAAATTTGATAATAAGCCTACCTATAAACTTACCGTTGATGCGCAGACATCAGGTACCTTTGATGTTTTTTACAAGATAAGGGACCACTACGATTCGTACATTGATAAAACTGACCTCTTGCCTTACTTCTATCAGGAAAACATCCGAGAGGCGAGTTACAGACGCCAGGATAAGGCACGTTTTACACAGGATGCGAAAAAAGTGGTTTCGAACAGAGGGACTTTTACTACACCGACCAACCAGACCTTTGACCTTGTTTCGGCGTATTACTTTGCAAGGAGTCTTGATATTGGTAAAATTAAGGTTGGCGATAAGTTTAAGCTGAACTATTTTTTGGGGGATGAGATTTCGGCATTAGAGGTCGAGTATGTGGGCAAGGAAACGATCAAAAGTAAATTAGGAAATATCCGTTGTTTAAAATTTAGTCCATCCATTAAACCAGGCAGGATCTTTAAAAAAGATAGCCGGTTATACCTTTGGGTAACTGACGATGGAAACCGGGTGCCGGTAAAGGCCCAGGTAGAAATATTGGTGGGTGCGGTAACCATGGAATTAAAATCGGCCGATGGGTTGAAATATGCTTTAGCAAAAGAATAATGATGATAGAAGTTGAACAGGTGCTGGTGCACGAAGATGTATTGAAAGAAAACTTTGTTTGCAATTTAAGCAAGTGCAAAGGGATCTGTTGCGTGGAAGGCGATTCGGGTGCACCATTGGATAATGATGAAAAGGCTGTACTGGAGGAGATTTATCCAAAAATTAAACACCTGTTGAATGAAAAGGGGATTAAAGCCATTGAAGAACAAGGTGTTTATGTTGTAGATGAAGATGGCGATCTGACCACTCCTTGTGTAGATAAAAATAAGGAATGTGCTTATGTACTTTTTGAAGGCGGCATTACAAAATGTGCGATTGAAAAAGCGTATGAACAGGGCATTGTAGATTGGCAAAAGCCGATTTCCTGTCACCTATACCCTATCCGGATTACCAAATATCCTGAATTTGAGGTATTAAATTACGACCGCTGGCACATCTGCCATGATGCCTGTACTTTTGGGCGCGAACTTAAAGTACCTGTTTATAGCTTTTTAAAAGGACCGCTGATCCGTAAGTATGGTGAAGACTGGTATAAAGAATTAGAAAGTTCTGTAGCATCAATGTAATCAGGAGGACATCCGCCTGTCAGCTCCTCAATTTGGTCTTTATTTTATGTCACGGGTTTCGCCAATGTACCGGATCTTTATAGCATTTGCGCGCTATTCAAATTTTCCACATGATCTTATTGGATGCAATCCAGGGGGCAGTTGTTTTCACATGGACTATGGATTTTTTAATAACAACATCTTGTTTTTGCCGTGCTCAAAGAGCATGTGGTAGTGCAGGTAGTTAATATGCAGCGGATTTTTGTATCCATATACTTAGATAAATTTATTCTCTGTTGGTTAAACCTTGAAGTTAAAAAGTAATCTGCAGATGGAATACGGGTATTCAAAAAATCGCTGGGTATTGTTACAGGACTGTCAATGAATGAGCAAAAAATCTTATGCTGACGCTGCTCTCCTGACAGTTATGCTGCGTGGAAATCTGCCTTATCGCATTGGAAATGCTGATTGTGGCATTTAAATTAGCATGAAATTTGAATAAATAAAATAATCTCCAGTTACCCGGACCCCTCGCTCTTCGAGTGGAAAATCGAATTTTCTTTGTTGGGAAATGGTTTTAAGACTTCCTTCCGTGGATCTTGAGCTTGGATACCCAATCGGGGCCTCCTTATGGCGATCGACATAGAAAATCGTTGGGTGCTGTTACAGGACTGTCAATAAATTACTCAATTCATATAGATTTTTGCTGATGTAGGCTTGGGAATATTTTTCCCTTGCTGAATATGCCATGAAATCTGCTGCTATGAAAAAAAAATATAAAGAGAATGAATTACGAAATCGAAAGGCGATCTGTTGCCTCACCGATGATGAATATAGGGAGATAAGGAAGGATATTACAAAACTCGGTGTTACCATGTCGGAATATCTCAGACGGATATTGTTTGATAAAAGAGCCCATCTTTTAATTGATTCAGCCCAACTCGTCAATTGGCTCGACCGGGTCGCCGTTGAATCGCAATCCTCGACCCTGGCAATCCACCGCTTCACACAAAATACATTTGAAGGTACACTTAATCGTTATCGTGTGGATGAGCTGATGAACTTAGTTGGTGAATGTATTTCGTCCCAACACAATATAGGCCGATGTATGAGAAAACTTATTAAAATGATCAATAATAATTAAATACTGAGTGCATTATCTGATAATAGGAATGATAGTCCAGTTTCTCTCTTCTAATAGCCAGTTTGCGGCAATAAAGTATAACAGCGACAAATTATCCTGTGGAACGGCAGAACTGATGTCTGTCAGGAACTTTCAGGCCCTCACAATAATATCCAAACCCAGGGCTGCAGATTTTAAGTCGTATCTGCAGATGATTGCCTCACTCAATCCAAAGGTTAAAAACAAGCAGCTTCATGTCAGTATTATGGCCAAGGGGCACTCGCGTGATAAAAATGAACTGACTGATATTGCCCATCAATGGTTAAAAAAGATGGGTTATGGAGATAACCCATATCTGATTTATTTCCATAGCGACAATCCAAACAATCATGTGCATATTGTTTCGGTAAGGGTATGTAAGAACAGGAAGTCCGTTCCTTCGCGTTATGAAAAATTCAGGGCATCTGTGGCATTACATGAGCTGATCGGGTTTGATCCTGTTGCCCAGGCCAAGATGGATGCGGGAAAAGCACTTCGCTATGGTTTTACAAGTTTAGGGCAGTTTCTCGTTCTTTTGAAAAATATGGGCTATTCCGGTTATGTCAAAGATTCTGCGGTTCATATGGTAAAACATTCTAGGACACTTCACTCCATAGAATTAAATATTATCGAGTTTTGTATACGGCAGTATCGGCCCAGCCCCATTGCGAATAACGCACTTAGGCGGGTTATTGAGCTGTTTTTAAAGGTTGTTTCCGGTAAGCCGGTTCGTCACCCTTCTTTCTGGCATTCTTATCTCAGACAAAACTACAGGTCTGATCTTGGTGTCCTGCTAAAGGAGAAACTTGAAGCAGATATTATTTATCATAGTGAAGGAAGAAGTATAGTTGGATTTACCGTAATCAACCACCATACTAACCGGGTGCATGATGGAAAAGAAATTATAGATTTAATCACGCTCACTAAGGAATTGGATTGTCCAGAAGGATATATTCAAGGTGATGAGATCATTTTTTATAAAAAGGGCGAGAGCCGGAATAATATATCAACACCAGCCCCTTCAAAAAAAATGTCTGTTAATATAAGCGAATCTGAACCGGGAATTGCCCGACGTGGGAGATAACCATTCTCAATGTCCACAACTAACATCATATGATCTGCTAATATCACCTGAGAAAAATAAATATTAATATTATCGTCTTATCATTTTTGTTTATTAATTGACATCTGGGAAATACCGTCACCAAAATTTAAAATAAGTTGTATTTCAGTTAAATCTAGCTTACTTTAGCGGAATTGAAAATCATCTAGACACTGTGAAAAAAATATTAATCACTGGTGGTGCGGGCTTTATAGGCTCTCATGTAGTCCGCCGTTTTGTGAACAACTATCCTCAGTATGAGATTGTTAACTTGGATAAGCTCACCTATGCAGGTAATCTTGCTAATTTAACCGATATTGAAAATAAACCGAATTATAGATTTGTAAAAGAGGATATCACAGATGCTACAGCAATGTTCGATCTGTTTAAAACAGAAAACTTTGATGCAGTGATCCATCTTGCGGCGGAAAGCCATGTAGACCGTTCTATTTCAGATCCAACCGCTTTTGTAATTACCAATGTAATCGGAACCGTAAATTTATTAAATGCTGCCCGCGAATATTGGAAAGGTGATTACGACAAAAAACGTTTCTATCATGTGAGTACCGATGAGGTATATGGTGCTTTGGGCGAAGAAGGTATGTTTACCGAAACTACTGCCTACGATCCACATAGCCCATATTCGGCATCAAAAGCAAGTTCAGACCATTTTGTAAGGGCTTACCACGATACTTATGGAATGGACTGTGTAATATCCAATTGCTCAAATAACTATGGTTCGCATCATTTTCCGGAGAAACTGATTCCATTGGCCATTAATAATATTAAAAATAACAAAGCTGTACCGGTTTATGGTAAAGGTGAAAACGTACGCGATTGGTTATGGGTAGAAGACCATGCCAGAGCAATCGATGTAATTTTTCACCATTCGAAAACAGGCGACACCTATAATATCGGTGGGCATAACGAATGGAAAAATATCGATCTGATTAATCTGCTTTGTACGATCATGGATCAAAAGTTAGGTCGTGAAGCAGGGGAATCGGCTAAACTGATTACCTATGTAACCGACCGTGCCGGGCATGATTTACGTTATGCCATTGATTCGAGCAAACTGCAAAATCAACTGGACTGGGTACCAAGCTTACAGTTTGAAGAAGGTTTGGCGAAAACGGTAGACTGGTACCTGCAAAATGAAGACTGGTTAAACAATGTAACATCGGGCAATTATCAATCGTATTACGAACAACAGTACAGCCATAAATAATGGAAATTGAACAAACGGGATTAAAAGACTGCTTAATTATTAAACCAAGGGTATTTGAAGACCCCAGAGGTTATTTTTTTGAAAGCTTTAACCAAAACACCTTTGAAGAGAAAACGGGTTTGTCTGGCAGATTTGTTCAGGATAATCAGTCTTACTCTTCTTATGGCGTTATCCGTGGCCTACACGCACAAACCGGTGAATTTGCACAGGCCAAGCTGGTTCGTGTTACTAAAGGTGAGGTATTGGATGTTGCGGTAGATGTACGGCCAAGTTCGACTACTTATGGTAAACATATCTCGGTACGTTTAAGTGCAGAGAATAAACTTCAGTTGTATATCCCCAGGGGATTTGTACATGGCTTTTCGGTGTTAAGCGAAACGGCAGAGTTTTTATACAAATGCGATAACTTCTTTAACAAAGCCTCAGAAACCGGGGTAATTTATAATGATACGGATTTAAATATCGATTGGTTGATCCCGGAAGAAGATCAAGCCATATCCGACAAAGATCTACTTTTAAACCCGTTTTCAGCTTTACAGTACATATGAACAAAATATTAGTAATTGGTGCTGGTGGGCAATTGGGCCAATGTTTAAAAACTGTTGCTGAGCGTAGAGGCATTACGGAAATTGTTTTTCCTGCAGAACAGGATGCCAATATTTTGAACGAAGATGGCCTCAATACACTTTTGGCTACAACACAGCCCGCCTTTGTAATTAACTGTGCGGCCTATACCGCTGTTGATAAAGCGGAAGATGAAACTGATCTGGCTAAAGCAATTAATGAAACGGGAGCGGCCTATCTGGCTTCTGCCTGTTCAACAAATGGAGCCACTTTGGTACATGTGTCTACCGATTTCGTTTTCGAAGGAAATGAAGTGAAATTGTTAAAAGAAGAGGATGAAGCTAAACCCATTAATGTGTATGGTGTAACCAAATTGGATGGAGAAAAGGCAGTTGCTGCAAAATTACCAGCACATTTTATTATCCGCACCAGTTGGTTGTATTCGGAGTTTGCAAACAATTTCGTGAAAACCATGTTAAAACTTGGTGCCGAACGGGATGAACTGAATATCATTGCCGATCAGGTGGGTACGCCTACTTATGCGATCGATCTGGCAAATGCTATTTTTGATATTATTGCATCATCATCAACAGCATATGGCATATACCATTATAGCAATGAGGGCGTAACCTCGTGGTTCGATTTTGCAAAGGCTATTTTTGATATCAGCGAAACTGTGGTTAAAGTCAATCCTATTCCAGGATCAGCCTATCCAACAAAGGCTGTGCGGCCGGCATTTTCGGTAATGGATAAAACCAAGATTAAAGAAACATTTAATATCGAAATTCCCTACTGGAGAGATAGTTTGATCTCTTGTATAAAACAAATTGATAGTAACAGATAAAAAAACATAGCGCATTAAGTTGGCTATTCCCTCCAATCTAATGTTTCAAATCTCAAATCTAATATGAAAGGTATAATCTTAGCTGGTGGTAGCGGAACACGTTTACATCCATTAACCCTTGCCTGTAGTAAACAGATGATGCCGGTTTACGATAAACCGATGATCTATTATCCGCTATCAACTCTAATGTTGGCTGGGATAAAGGAAATACTGATCATTTCTACCCCACACGATCTCCCAAATTTCGAGAAATTGTTGGGAGATGGTGCTTCTCTTGGCTGTAAATTTAGTTATGCGGTGCAGGCAGAGCCCAATGGTTTAGCACAGGCTTTTGTTATTGGAGAAGAATTTATAGGTAAAGATAAAGTAGCCCTGGTATTGGGTGATAATATTTTCCATGGTGATGGTATGGCTAAATTATTACAGGCAAGTTCTGATCCTGATGGTGGTGTGGTATTTGCCTACCAGGTTGCTGATCCTGAACGTTATGGTGTAGTGGAGTTTGACGCAGATAAAAAGGCCATCTCTATCGAAGAAAAACCTGTTCAGCCGAAATCAGATTATGCGGTGCCTGGCTTGTATTTTTATGATAATGAAGTAGTGGAAATTGCCAAGAACATTAAACCTTCTCCCCGTGGTGAATATGAAATTACTGATGTAAACCGTATCTACTTAAAGCGCGGTAAATTAAAAGTAGGTGTATTGAGCCGGGGTACTGCCTGGTTAGATACCGGAACTTTTACTTCTTTAATGCAGGCTGGTCAATTTGTTCAGATTATCGAAGAACGGCAAGGTTTAAAAATCGGATGTATCGAAGAGATTGCTTATCGCATGGGCTTTATCGATGCAGTGCAGCTTAAGGCTATCGCTACTCCACTGGTTAAAAGCGGGTATGGAAGTTACCTTTTGAAACAGATTAAGTAAGAAGTTTAGAAGCTCTTTATAATAAATCTCCAATTGATACGATGGTGTTGATTGGAGATTTCTTTTTTAGCTTTTTGTTATCCCGGAGTACCGCAAAGGATCCTGGCAAATTTTTTGCACTTTACCATATAAGTGATGTAAGTTCATTTAAATGTTAAAATCCCCCAACATTGTGCTTTATGCTTTTTTCTCTGTGCCCTTTGTGGTTGAAAACCCTCGGGTGCTAATGAAATTGGATTAAAGCTTTCTTGATTTATCTTATCTTTGGCCAATTACCAAAAGAAAAATGAATACAAAAAAGCAGATTGCCGTTATTGGTCTGGGGTATGTTGGGCTGCCATTGGCGATCGAATTTGCCAAACAATATAAAGTAATTGGTTTTGATACGAATGAGGGTCGTGTGGCGGAATTAAATCAATTACAGGACCGGACAAACGAAGCCAATTTGGAGGATCTGGAATCTGTGCTTTCTGCATCTGAACCGGGTTTAACCCTCAGTGCCAGTTTAGCCGAACTGGCAGCCTGCACCATTTACATTGTTACCGTACCTACACCAATCGATCACCTTAAACGGCCAGATCTGCAACCCTTGCTTTCGGCCAGTAAAATGTTGGGTATTGTATTAAAAGCAGGCGACATTGTCATTTATGAATCGACCGTTTATCCCGGTTGTACGGAGGAAGATTGTGTACCTGTTTTAGAAAAGATTTCGGGTTTAATATATAATGTCGATTTTTTCTGCGGCTACTCGCCAGAAAGGATTAATCCGGGAGACAAAATCAATACACTTACCAAGATTAAAAAGGTTACCTCGGGCTCTACACCTGCAATTGCTGTTGAAATTAATCAACTCTACGCTTCTATTATTACCGCGGGAACCCATTTAGCGCCAAGCATAAAAGTTGCGGAAGCTTCAAAAGCAATCGAAAATGCGCAGCGAGATGTGAACATTTCATTTGTGAATGAGCTGGCCTTAATTTTTGATAGGATGGAGATAGATACAACAGATGTACTGGCCGCTGCATCTACCAAATGGAATTTCTTAAACTATAAACCGGGGCTGGTTGGCGGGCATTGTATCGGTGTTGATCCTTACTATCTGGCGCATAAATCTGAATCTCTGGGGTATAAACCTGAAGTGATCCTATCCGGCAGGCGCGTTAATGACAATATGGGCATGTTTGTTGCAAATAAGGTCATTAAAATGATGATTGCCAGGGACAAATCGATAAACGGGGCGAAAGCATTAATCCTGGGATTTGCCTTCAAGGAAAATTGTCCTGACATTCGCAATACCCGTGCGATTGATATTTATAGGGAACTGATATCGTTTGGTTTGGATGTTGATGTGTTTGATCCCTGGGCCAATTCGCAGGAAGTGGAAAAAGAATATGGTTTTGGGTTGTTGGAACAGTTTGGATATCAATATGATGCTGTGATTCTGGCGGTCTCCCATTACCAGTTTTTGAACGTTGATTATTCCAGCTTTAGAAAAGTCGGAGCCGTTATTTTCGATACCAAGTCGTTCATTGCGCGTGATTTAGTTGACGGTAGATTATAGCTAGTATTTATCATTGCTTAACAAACCAAGTTTTATCCGGTCGGTGCTCTTCTTGGAGATCCGCCATAATATGCAATAGCTGTTTTGGGATTAATTTCTCCTACTAATGTTAAATTGGATTCCTGCTGAAAAAAGGTTAAGTAAGAACTCTGCTTTTTGATAGGTATTAACCGATCTTGATGTTCCATTTGGCTCTGTTGATTCCTGGCGTTCGTAAGAATAAAAATAGTCGAGACTGCTTTCCGCAAATAGATCCATAAGCGGTATTAAGTTGAGCTTGATGCCTATAATGGGCGAAATGACCAATCCATTTTTCGATGATTCTGCATATCTGGCTGTACCCACAAACATGGTATTGCCCGGATAGGTATTGCCACTAAATCTGTTAGAGCGGTAACCCAGGTCTATCCCAAAATAAGGTTGAACACGGGAGTATGTGAAATTCTTTTCAAAGCCAACTTTAAATGAAAAATCAGTCAGTGTTCCTTCCGCAATCTCACAACTGGCACAGGTATTAGGGAAAGTGATACTCTTTCTGTAAAAATTTCCACCGATACGGTAACTGATTTGATTGTCATTGAATTTCATGAACAGTGCATTTGCGTAAGTATGGTTGAAATCCTGGTAATTTGTTTGGTTCAATATCTTAGGAAGCTGCATGATGCTGTACGCTTTTAAGCCTAAGGAGAAGTTGTAATCTGCACTTGTTTGGGAAAATGTAGGTAATGATAGCGCTAGTACCGCCAACAGGAGTATAATTTTTTTCATTTGATCAGGATATCAACTTCAAAAATAAAGATATTTCCCAGATGTAGATCATTGATAGGCATTTATATTTTTGAGAACATCAATCGTGATTGGTGAGGTAGTAAAATACGATAATTTCATACTACTGGCAAATGAGCAGGGGCTTCCTATCCTTAAGCTAGAAAAAATTATGTATGTTTGCTCGCTTAAAAAGTTATCAAAATAGTTTATGAAAGTTGCGCTAATAACAGGTGTTACGGGCCAGGACGGAGCATATCTGGCAGAATTTCTTCTGAAGAAAGGCTATATGGTTCACGGTTTAAAGAGAAGGTCGTCGCTATTCAATACTGACCGCATCGATCACTTATATCAGGATCAACATGAGAACAATGTTAATTTCAAACTTCATTTTGGTGACCTAACAGATTCTACAAACCTGATCCGCATCATCCAGGAGACTCAACCTGATGAAATTTATAACCTCGCAGCAATGAGCCATGTTCATGTGAGCTTCGAGATGCCCGAATATACGGCCAATGCCGACGGAATAGGTACGCTGAGGTTACTAGAGGCCATCAGAATCCTTGGGCTAACCAAGACTAAAATATATCAGGCTTCTACGTCTGAACTTTACGGACTTGTACAAGCCGTTCCGCAGAGTGAAACCACGCCTTTTTATCCTAGATCGCCATACGCTGTTGCGAAGATGTACGCCTACTGGATTACCGTTAATTACCGGGAAGCCTATGGATTATTTGCCTGCAATGGTATTCTATTTAACCACGAAAGCCCTTTACGGGGAGAAACTTTCGTGACACGCAAGATTACCAGAGCGGCGGCTAAAATTGCACTTGGCTTGCAGGAATGCCTTTATTTGGGTAATCTCTCAGCACAAAGGGATTGGGGACATGCCAAAGATTACATTGAAGCGATGTGGTTGATCCTGCAACAGGAAAAAGCCGAAGATTATGTGATTGCAACAGGGGTGACCACAACGGTTAGAGATTTCGTTAGAATGAGTTTTGCAGAGCTGGGGATTGAAATTGAATTCAGTGGAAAAGATGAGTATGAAAGAGGGGTAATTATAGATGTTGACCAGGAACTGTTGGGCAATTTTGGACTAAATGCCGATGCACTAAAGCCGGGTCAGACGGTGGTTCAGGTGGATGCCAAATATTTCAGGCCAACGGAAGTTGATCTGCTTCTTGGCGATCCTACAAAATCAAAAACACAGTTAGGCTGGGTTCCTAAATATGATCTGGCTGCGCTGGTAAAAGAGATGGTGCATTCAGATCTGCAAGTAATGAAAAAAGATCAGTATTTAAAAGAAGGCGGATTCAGCACATTGAATTACTTCGAGTAATCATAAAACATAATTAAATAATACTTCCTATACCTATGAAGTTGAAAAACATATTTACAATCCTACTATTTTTGGTCATGCTCACTGCATTTCAAAAGTTAATGGCTCAGACCAATTATGCAAATGTGAGGGTCGACGACCTAACTGATACCCAGATCAGGCAATTAATCCAGCGTGCGGAATCTATCGGTTATAACGATGCACAGTTGGAGCAGATGGCTGCTGCACAAGGCATGAAAGCTGAAGAAATTCAAAAACTTAGACTAAGAGTAGAGAAAATCCGAAAGCAGGATGGGACAACCAGTGGCACTAGCTCACAGAACAATAATACGCTGAATAGAGATGGAGAAGAAAGCGATGATCGGTCAAGGACAGCAGTTAAGATCAACCAGGATTCAACAAAAAAATCAGATAGTAAAAATATAAACAATAAAAAGACAAACAATAAAGACCCACAAACTGAAATCAATATTTTCGAGGGTTTGAAACCCAAAATTTTTGGAAAAGAACTTTTTGCCAGCAGTAGCCTCACATTTGAACCCAATCTCCGAATGGCTACTCCAAAAGGATATGTAATTGGGCCGGATGATGAACTTTTGGTAGATTTAAGTGGAGATAATGAAGCCAGTTATAAACTAAAAGTTAGCCCTGATGGCTTAATACGTTTACAGTACGTTGGAAATATAGCAGTAGGTGGTCTGACCATTGAGCAGGCCATCAGTAAAATCCGGTCGGGTCTTGCATCCACTTATCCTTCACTAAGAACGGGCAGAACTACGGTAGCTGTAAACCTGGGCAATATCCGTACGATTAAAATTACGCTTGTTGGAGAGGTAGTAAAACCAGGCTCCTATTCCCTTTCTTCCCTTTCTACTGTGTTTAATGCATTAAACGCTTCTGGAGGACCGAATGAAAACGGATCATTCCGTAAAATACAGGTAATCAGGGGAAACACTATCGTATCTACTATTGATGTGTATAACTTCCTGCTAAATGGCGTTCAAAAAGGTAATATCCGATTACAAGATCAGGATGTGATAAACATTCCGGTTTATGAAAAGCGGGTAGAAATGTCAGGAGAGGTTAAAAGGCCGGCACTATTTGAAGTGGTGTCTGGTGAAAGTCTTGCCGATCTTCTGCGCTTTGCAGGTGGTTTTTCTACGGAGGCTTATAGTTCTAATATTAAAGTATTGCAAAATACCAATAGAGAACGGAAGATCATTGATGTTTCCAGCACGCAATTCAATAGCTATACTCCCCAGAATGGAGATAAGTTTATTGTGGATACGATTTTAGACCGTTTTGCCAATAAGGTGGAAATTGATGGAGCTGTTTTCCGTCCTGGGATGTATTCGCTAGAAGATGGCACCACTTTGAAAGGCTTGATTACCAAAGCCGACGGTTTGAAAGAAGATGCTTTTTTAAATAGAGGTTATATTAACCGCTTGAATTTCGACAATACCGCCAGTTTGATTTCTTTTGATGTGGCTAAGATCATGTCTGGCGTGCAGGCTGACATTCCGCTTCAAAGAGAAGACAAGGTAACAATATCGTCTTTGTTTGACTTGAGAGATGAATATAAGCTTAGTATCCAGGGAGAGGTTAGGCAGCCAGGCACATTTGATTATGCGGATAACATGAGTGTGGAAGCTTTGATCCAAATGGCGGGCGGTTTCAAAGAAGGTGCTACACCCAGCCGGATCGAAATCTCCAGGAGAGTTAAAAGTGCAGATACAGTAGGTAAAACCTCGCGGACGGCTGAAGTATTCACCCTTTCGGTTGACCAGAACCTGAAAATTGAGGGTCCTACTTTTGTTTTGCAGCCTTTTGATATTGTTTCGATCAGAAATTCGGAGGGTTATTCCATTCAGAAACAGGTGAAGTTGGAGGGAGAGGTTCTTTATCCTGGTGTATATACCATCACCAATAAAAATGAACGTATTTCTGATGTAATCAAAAGGGCAGGGGGGCTCACTTCTTATGCCTATACCGAGGGGGCAAGTTTGAAACGACCTGGCGCTGAAAAAGTAAATCCGGCAGATAAGAATGCAATTAACAATAAAGAAGAAGAGGAGAAAAAATACCTCAGCTTAAAACGCGCACAGGAAGCCGGTGCTAAAGATACGCTGGCAGCAGAAGTGGAGCAGAAACTGATTCAAAGTGATCTGGTGGGTATCAATCTGGAGCGTATAATGGAAAAACCATTGGGGAAATACGACCTTATTGTGGAGGACGGCGATGTTATCCGTGTTCCACGTACCTTGCAAACTGTGCGGATTACTGGTGAAGTACTCAATCCCAATAGCATTGTTTATCTGCCTGGAAAGAGTTTGAGGCAATATATCAATGGTGCGGGTGGCTTTACCTCGAATGCCAGAAAAGGTGGAACCTATATTAAATATGCCAACGGCTCTGCGGCAGCAGTGAGCAAATTTTTGTTTTTCAGCAATTATCCTGTTGTCAAGCCTGGTGCAGAGATATTAGTTCCAAAAAGAGCAGAAAGAGAACGTATGACTGCACAAAGCTGGATCGGGATTGGAACAGCCGTTGCGTCTTTGGCAGCTGTTGTAGTTAGTTTATTACGATAACACCTAGTTTGTAATTGATAGTAGAGGAGACTTAGCACGTATATTATTTTCTGGACTAGAATAATATACGTAAGCTTGAAGATTCCCTTCTGGATAAACGAATAGAAATCCGTGTAAAAGTGTAGGCAATAGTCGTGATCACATAATATGTTAAATAGGCAAAGAAAAACTAACAACATAGAAATGACAACAGAAAGTCAGAAAATGCAAATAGCAAATAGTAAGGTATCTTTAAGAGAGCTCATTATTATCATGCGAGAATGGAAAATTTACCTATTTTCAAAATGGGTTATCATCTTAGTTTTCTGTTTGTTGGGTGCTACCCTTGGTTTAGCTTATGCATTCTATAAAAAACCAATATACACTGCTGCAACCACGTTTGTGTTAGAAGATGGTGAGAAAACAGGCGGATTAGCAAATTTAGGTAGCCTAGCCTCGATTGCAGGTATTGACATTGGTGGCGGCGGAGGGGTTTTTCAGGGTGATAATATCATTGAGCTATATAAGTCCCGATTGATGATTCAAAAAGCATTGTTAACGTCCGTTGACGTAAGCGGTAAACCGGTTTTGTTGATAGATCAGTTTATAGCAATAAATAGCTTAAAATCGAAATGGAAGCAAACAGATTGGTCAAAGGTTAATTTTAATTCTTTTAACCAGCCTTCTGTTCTAAAAGATAGTATTCTCAGAGAAGTGGTTAAAAATATTAATGAAAACTATTTGAGTGTTGGAAAGCCCGATAAAAAGCTAAGCAAAATTAAGGTAGAGGTTAAATGCCGTGACGAGCTTTTTGCTAAGGCTTTTTCAGAACAGCTTGTTGCTGCTGTGAACGACTTTTATGTGAAAACTAAAACCAAGAGATCCGCAGGGAATGTTGCTGTTTTGCAACATAAAACAGACTCGGTAAGGGCGGTTATGAATGGTGCCATTTATGCAGCAGTTCAAGTTGCCGATGCTACCCCCAACTTAAACCCTACCAGACAGGTGCAGCGCGCCGCACCTGCGCAAAAGGCGCAGTTTTCTGCAGAAACAAATAAAGCAGTACTTAGTGAAATGGTTAAAAACTTAGAGATTACAAAAATGACCTTGTTAAAGGAAACGCCACTCATTCAACTGATAGATACACCAACATTACCATTAGAAATTGAAAAGACAAGTAAAGCGAAATGTGCAATTATTACGGGCGTGCTATTTGGAGTTTTAGCTTTTATAATTTTAATAATTAGGAAAATTTATTTGGATGCTGTTAGGTAAAACCACGACCGAATATTCAGTGCTAGGCATGATGAAATTTAAAGACGACAGAATTTTCTGGTTAAATTATTGTCAGATAGGTATAATTAGACGAAAATGATTGATGAAGAGCGAGCTCAAAATTATTCTTGGTAATTCCCTTTATTTATATTTGATCCAAGGATTAAATTATCTTTTGCCTCTATTAACACTCCCCTACTTATTGCTTACCCTTTCCACGGAGTCATTTGGTAAGTATAGTTACGCATTCGCATTTTCGCAATTTATAATATTATTTGTTGATTTTGGGTTTAACTTAACTGCTACAAAAAAGATAGCAGAAAATGTTGATAATGAGCATCAAGTAAAGGATATTTTTTGGAATATATTGATAATCAAATTTGTTTTCTTCTTGATGGCTGCACTGGTTACCATTATCGCTACCTTATTTATAGATAAACTATTTGAATACCGAGAAGGTATTTGGATTTCTTTGACCATGGTTTTAGGCACTGTTTTGTTTCCCATCTGGTGGTTTCAGGGATTGAATAAGATGAAAGCCCTGAGCTTAATCAATGCATGCTCTAAACTGTTATCGTATCCTTTAATATTTATTTTGGTTAAGGACAAAGAAGATTCAGGAATGGCTATTTTTATTCAGTCGTTAGCTATTCTGCTAGCGGGCTTAATCTCTATAGCTTATGTATATAAAAATTATAGATACTATTTTATAAATTTTTCTTTTTCGACACATCCACGCAATTATATGGATGAAATAAAAGGATCATGGCCAATATTTCTATCTAATTCTGCAATAAGTTTATATACTAATAGTCTAACATTACTTTTAGGTTTTTTCTCCACGCCCTATAATGTCGGTCTTTTCGCGGCAATTGAACGTATTGTGAGGGTTATTTGTTTTGGCGTACTAGGCCCCATTAATCAAGCATGTTTCCCCTTACTGGCGAGATTGAAACAAACAGATTTTGCAAAAGCAAAAAAGATATTTAAAATGGTATTACTCGGCGTTACCGTGATAATGACAGTGTCATTTTTGAGCTTCATTTTCTTTGAAAGTTGGATTGTCTCCAAATTTTTAATCGGATTTGATCGTAATGCAAGTTATTTGTTACTACTCTTCATGACCATGATTTTTCCAATTGCTTTAGGTGGTGTAGGTGGGCAACTAGGCTTGCTGGCATTAGGTAATGAAATGCATAAAAGGAAATTCTCTTCAATTTATTTAATTACCGGATTTTTAAGTGTCCCATGCAGTGTTTTAGCTATTTTTTATTACCAGATAAACGGAGCTATTTATAGCATGTTAACTGTAGAAACTGTTATTTTTTTAGTAATATTCTATTATGTTAAAAAATTTAGGTTTTTATAACGCAAAATGGTTTTTGCTCGAATGGGAAAAAGTAAAATTCGACGTTAAAGTAGGATGCATTCATTCCTGTAGTAGGGATTGTACGTTTTTGGGAAAGGTTTTACCTGTTGTAAATGCAGTTATTTTTAAATACACAGTATTATGTTAATATACTATCTGGTATTTGTCTTGTCTTTTCTTTTTTGTGCCTTAGACTTTACAGATAAAGTTTATTTAAAAGTGAGTATTTATGTTCTATTTTGCCTGTCCCTCATAACATTAGTAGGCTTTAGAGCTATAGGACTAGATAACGATAGTATAAACTACGTAGAGATGTTAAAACAGGCAGATAACTATACGTTTTTGGAAATTTTTAAAGGAGACTATTCAGAAAATACCGAACGAGGGTATATGTTACTCAATAAGCTTATTCTCGTTTTGGGTGGTGATGAAAGGATACTGTTTATTTTAGTAGCATCTGCAACAGGCATTTTAAATTACACTTTTTTTTATAAAAATTCCAATTTTCCTTTTACATCATTGTTGTTTTATTTAAGTTTCTTTTTGCTTTATCGTGATTTTACACAAATTAGATATGGTCTAAGTTGTGCATTAGTTTTTTGGTGTATACATGCTCTCGCGCAGTTTAAATACTTCAAGGCTTTGCTTTTATTTGCCACTTCACTACTTTTTCATAATAGTGCATTTATATTGATACCTGTACTAATCCTTTGCTTTTCTGTGAAGAATAAATACTTTTATCCAATATTGGTTGTAATATCTGTTGTTGGTATATTTTATAATTTCTTCTCGGTGGTATTAACGTTGGGCGGGATACCGGAGCATATGCAAATTTATTTAGAAGAGGAAAGTGGAGGCGGACTAGCAGTGGCTGCGTTGGGATTTTTAATTATGGCAGTTTATTTCATAAACTCTAGCTATTTGAATGGGAATAAAGATTTAAGTTATTCGCTGTATTACAGGATTTTTGCATCCGGTTTGGCGCTAAGTTTATTCTTTTACCAAACATCAATATTACAAAGGTTTTCATATCTCTTATTCCAGTTTGGCATTTTACTTTTGCCAAATATGTTGTCTACGCTTCAAACAGGAGAAAAACGATACTACTACTTTACCCTACACATCATTTTTCTTGTATTCTTTCTGTATTATGGTATTAAACTAATTGATCCAGCACTTATTCGTCCTTATTTTTGATTTTTATGGCACAATTAGATATTTTAATGGCAACCTACAATGGAGGTCAATACTTAGAAAACCAACTATTGTCGCTTATTGGTCAGACCTTCAGAGATTGGAAACTGAAGATTCATGACGATGGTTCTAGCGACAATACAATAACCATTATAAAAAGGTACATGAGCTTAGATGAGCGTATCTTTTTAATAGAAGATGGCATCGTTTGCGGTGGGGCTGCCGCCAACTTTATACATTTATTTAAACTGTCAACTGCTGATCTGACTATTTTTTGCGATCAGGACGATATCTGGTTTGAAAATAAACTTTCCTTGTTAGTGGCTAAATTTCAAGGGGTAAGTGATCCGATGGCCTGCTTTGCCAATGGTTATGCTTACACGCATGATCGAGGAATAATTGCAGACAGGATTACTAACTCATACCCGAAAAACCTAAGGGAGCAATTGTTCCTTAATGGAGGAATACAGGGGTGTTCTTTGATGTTTAACCAACAACTAAGAAGAAAACTTGAACATATACCAGCAGAAATTGTGATGCATGATCATTTTATTACACTCGGTGCCATCACCTTTGCGAAATTAGAAAGTGTAGAAAAGTCTTTAATGCTATATAGGCAGTTTCATAGTAATAAAGCTACTTCAAATATAAATTATGATAAGGTTGCAAAAATAAAATCACTATTTAAAAGTGAGATACCAGTAATTGACCGCAAACATTTCGAGGCAACTAGGTCTTTCTACGCAACCTATCAAGATAAACTTAATGAAGAGCAAAAGAATTTGTACAGAGCATACTTTGCATTTGCAACATCTGGTAATTTGTATACCAAGATAAAGCTCCTTTTGCAACATAGATTCAGTATTTATGGCAGTATCTTAGCACTTGTTTTTAAGACCATTATGCGCAAAACTATCAACTAACATGTACGTAACTATTTTTACCCCTGCCTATAATCGCAGGCAATTGATTGAAAGATTGTACAAAAGTCTCTTGGAACAGACAAACCATCAGTTCGAATGGGTTGTTGTGGACGATGGAAGTACAGATGGCACGGATTTGTTTTTTGATGACTTGCGAAAGTTAACACTGCCTTTTAAACTTGTGTATCATAAGAAAGAAAATGCGGGGAAACATATTGCGATAAACGAAGGAGTAAAACTAGCTCAAACCCCTCTTTTTTTTATTGTAGACTCTGATGACTATCTTACGATAGATGCCGTGGAAACGATAAAAACACACTGGGCGGAAATTGATAAGAATCCGGCTATGGGTGGCATTGTATTTAATAAGTGTACCTTAGATGGTAATGCTAACGGAAATCCGCAGTATACACAAATGGACTGTAGCACTTTAGATTTTAGGTATAAATATAACGAAAAAGGAGATAAAGCCGAGATTATCAGAACATCCATTTTTGAAAAATATCCTTTTCCGGAAACCTTAGGAGAAAAATTCTGTCCTGAAGCCCTCTTCTTTAATCGGTTGGAAAAATATAATCTTCGATATATCAACAAAAATATTTATATGTGCGAATATCAGCCAGAGGGATTAACTGCTAATATTTTTAAAGTAAGAAAGAATAGCCCGATTAACACCTGTATGTGTTATGGGGAATTGGCAAATTATGATATACCTGCTACGCAGAAACTAAAGGCGATGGTTAATTTTTATAGATTTGAACGATATGCCGTGACCAGAATTACGGTACCATTTAAGCAAACATTGCGGTCGCGTTTGGCAAAATCGCTTGCCGATTTGATGTACCTTACTAAAGACAAAAATCGCTAATGGTGCTTGAATTTAAACTTTGATAATGATTATGTATGCTAAAGAGCTTTTTTATCATTTTTTTTATTTTTAATATCACCCACTTAGGATGTGCACAAACGCAAAACATCAAAACATATAATATTAAAAGTTTTGGCGCTAAAGGTGATGGTATTGCTGATGATACGGAAGCCATACAAAAATGTTTTGACGTAGCCGTGAAAAGCTTAAACGCTAAGGTAGTTGTCCCTTATGGTCAATACAAATTGCATAAGGCTTTGGTATTGAATTACGTTGAGGGTATCAAGGAAATAATTGGTGAACAACGGAATAAAACCAACCCTACATTTGTTTCAAGTTCTTTAACAGACATTCTGGTTGCCCGTGGCTATTTGTTTGAAAATTCTATAAGTATATTCAAAATCAGAAACATCACGCTTATTGGAAAAAATGTACCTTTTAGCAATACTCATCCAAAAATCAACAAAGCGGATTGGTCTGCTGCGCTGCTTATTTACGATAAAAACCAAGCACACGTGAATAATGTTATTGTAAAGGAGTTTTACGGGCAAGGAATCCATATAGCATCAACTAAGCAAGAGGGAATTCCCGTATCGGCCTGTTTTCAATATGCAGAAGTATTAAACTCCAAGATTTTAAATGTTTGGGGCTATAATCCTAAAAATGATAGCTACGGTGATGGAATTTATATGTCAAACGTAAGAAGGGGTACGATCAGTAACAACTACATTTGCAATAAGCTGTCTCAAACAGGTCAGTTAGGAAGATCAGGTCTCGTTATTGAATATATGTGCAAAGATATCCTCATCAGCAATAACGTGGTGGAAGAGGGCTATGACCGTGCCCTGCATGTAGAAGAAACAGATGGCGGGCATCGCATTATGAACAACAAGTTGTTAGGTAGTGATTTAGGTTTCGTTCTGGTTGAGGGGAATAAGCAAACTTCCTATAAAAATGTATCTTTTCAAGGAAACTACATTAGTAATAAAAATTTAAGAATGCTTAAAACGGTAAAAAAAACCTTCGCCAGGGGGAACTATGGTGATCGCTCGTTATTGTTTATTGATACTAAAAGGCTTTTGGGGTCGCCACAAATTAACATCACGGATAATACCTTTCAAATAGATGGTGCTTTCGAATATGATTCCAATGTTATATTCAATAATCGCTCAGATTACGTTATACTAACTAATAACCGCTTCGAAGCTACGAGTACAACTAAAAATTTTTTGATTGCAAATTTCTCTAAAATTGAAAATGGCAACGGTTGGAAAAATAAAGTGGTAAAGGCTCAATAATATATTTTTTTGAAAGCACTTTAATTAAAGTAATTGTAGCAAGTATAATATAAAGCCTATATTTGGTGTCATTTTGCGTATTGATGCGGATATTACATATAATTAATTCTTTAGGAGTTGCTGGAGCAGAAAAGCTACTTGTGGATGTCTTACCAAGATATAAAAGTTTCGGAATTGAGGCAAGTTTATTGTGTTTGAATGGAGAAAAGACAATATTTTACGATACTTTAAGTCAAAATTTTGATGGTAAAATAATGGATCTTGGAAAAGGCTCCATATATAATCCTTTGCACATTTTTCGCTTAAAAAAGCATTTAAAGAATTTTGATGTTGTTCATGTGCATCTCTTTCCTTCCCTGTATTTGGTAGCTATAGCCAAGTTCTTATTTCGCTTAAAAGTGCCCCTGTTATTTACAGAGCATAGCACAAACAATAGACGCATAGACCATTTCATATTCAGGATGTTAGACCGGTTAATTTATAGCTTTTACAGTGGCGTATTTGCTATTACTCCGGCTGTAAAGCTAAAGTTAGTTGAAAAACTAAAATATGATGCCAACCGTTGCTATGTTATTTATAATGGGATTAATGTTGCTGTATTTAAAAATGCGTTGCCTTATCCGAAGCGTGAATTTTTTGAGGATGAAAATGCTATCCTTCTTATTCAAACTTCGAGATTTCAAAAGGGAAAAGATCAAAAGACGGTAATTAAAGCACTCGCATTACTACCTAACCATTTTAAGTTGCTTCTGGTTGGAAATGGTGAATTAAAAGCTGAATGCGTCGAATTGGTTAACCAATTGCATTTAAAGGAAAGAGTTCTCTTTTTAGGTGTAAGAGCCGATATCCCAAACTTAATTATGACAGCTGATGTGGTAATCCAGTCATCAAATTGGGAGGGATTTGGACTTACTGCTGTAGAGGGAATGGCTGCAGGCAAACCAGTTGTAGCCAGTAATGTTAGTGGTCTTAACGCAATAGTCGAATCCTACGGTTTACTTTTTAATACCCGGGATGAGCAAATGTTAGCTTCCTGTGTAGAGCAATTAATGGCTGATCCCGAATTTTATAATGAAACTGCGAAAAAATGTGCGCAAAGGGCAGATCATTTT
Source organism: Pedobacter humicola (assembly GCF_056490705.1). Taxonomy (NCBI): domain Bacteria; kingdom Pseudomonadati; phylum Bacteroidota; class Sphingobacteriia; order Sphingobacteriales; family Sphingobacteriaceae; genus Pedobacter; species Pedobacter humicola. The sequence goes on from NZ_JBWJIG010000020.1 coordinate 59,432, forward strand.
GGTTTGGAGAAAATGTTAGCTGCACAAATTGAAGTTTACAAAACCGTTTTAAGTCATAATATATGAATGCAGAGTTGAACAAAACGTTTCCTCAGCCAAAAAAGGTGCTCCATGTTGTCAATATTGCGTTTGTATTGCCATATTTTATAGGAGAACAATTCGCATTTTTTAAGCAGAAAGGAGTAGTTTTTCATATAGCCTGTAGTCCATCCGTTTTTTTTGACCAATATGTTGCCCAAGAGCAAGTGGTGGGCTATCCAATTCCTATTTTAAGAAGCATAAATCCCTTTGTTGACTTAATCTCCATTTATAAATTGTATCGTCTAATAAAGGCAGAGGGGATCGATGTGGTTATAGGGCATACACCCAAGGGCGGCTTATTGGCCATGGCAGCTTCATTATTGGCAGGTGTTTCACAAAGAATTTATTTTAGACATGGCTTAATGTATGAAACTTCTAAAGGCATCAAGAGAAAGCTGTTGAAGGCTATTGAAAGCATTACTGGAATGATGGCTAAAAAGATCGTTTGCGTTAGTCCTTCTGTGTTAGTGGTTAGTGAGAAAGAAAATTTAAGTGATCCAAAAAAAAATATTCTCTTGTATAAAGGCACCTGTAACGGAATTAACTTGCAACATTTCTCAAAAGCTAATCTATCCCCTGCCGTTACCATGTCTTTAAATAATAGATACAACATCGCGCAAAATGATAGGGTTTTTGGTTATGTGGGTAGATTGGTAAATGACAAAGGAATTAAAGAATTAATAGAAGGTTGGCAACTCCTGTTAAAAGAATTTAGGCAGATTAAACTGTTGTTAATCGGTCCTTTTGAAGACCGTGACGCTCTTGCGGAAGACATTAAAGAATTTATCATAAACGAGCCGTCTATTATACATACAGGCCTGATTTTAGATGTATTGCCTTTTTATGGCCTCATGGATATATTTATATTGCCATCACATAGGGAGGGGTTTCCAACCGTTGTGTTGGAAGCATCTGCTATGGAAATTCCGGTAATTACCACCAGGGCAACTGGTTGCATAGACTCAATCGTAAACGATTATACAGGTAAATTTGTTGGTAGTAAACCCCTGGATATTAAGAATGCAATGGCATACTACTTGGAGAATCCAAGCATTGCCCACCAACATGGTTTAAATGGGAGATTATTGATGGAGCGTGATTATGCCCAGGAGTTAATCTGGAAAGAAATTGAAGATAAAGTGCTTGAATTATGAAGGAAATCAAAATAACCGGTGCTACAGGTTTTGTCGGAAAGAATTTGGTTGACTATTTGCGTAACGATTATCAGGTTAACACCTTGTCGCTTCGTTTGGTAACCAATCCGGTAATCGACCCTGAAGATGAAGTAATTGTGCATTTAGCAGGTAAAGCTCACGACCTGCAACGAGCAACGGTTCCTAGTGCCTATTACGAAATAAATTACGAACTTACGAAAAAGCTTTACGATGCGTTTCTTAAATCCAATGCTAAAAAATTCATATTTATCAGTTCAGTAAAAGCCGTTTCAGACGTTGTTGAGGGTACATTAACCGAAGAGGAAATGCCTAAACCATTAACTCATTATGGAAAATCAAAATTACAGGCCGAGATGTACATTCAAAACCAACCTTTACCTGATGGTAAAATGTATTATATACTCCGTCCCTGCATGATTCATGGCCCTGGCAATAAAGGCAACCTTAACCTTCTTTATAAATTCGTTAAAATGGATATACCATATCCTCTAGCTAGTTTTGCAAACAAACGATCTTTTTTGAGTGTAGAGAACCTTTGTTTTGTAATTGATGAACTTATCCGGAGTGAAGCCCCTTCTGGTGTGTATAATGTTGCCGATGATGAGCCAGTATCAACAAATGAAGTAGTTGGTATACTAGCTGCATCTTTAAATAAACAGCCAAAATTATGGCCAATTTCAGCCACTTTAATTAAAAATCTTGCAAAGTGGGGAGATAGGCTTAGATTACCATTAAATACAGAGCGGTTAACGAAATTGACAGAGAATTATGTGGTTAGTAACGATAAATTAAAAAATGTTTTAAATATCACCTTGCCACTAGCTACCAAAGAAGGTTTGATGTTAACTGCAAATTCCTTTCGGGTTTAAAGCCACACTCTTTAAAACTAACTTTTTAGATCATTATCTTTAACATAAACGTATGGTTACATTTATACCTGCCATCTTGATTTTGTTTGCATTATTTATAATGGAACTGGCTTATTTTAAAATAGCTGATCATTATAATATTATTGATAAGCCAAATGCCAGAAGCTCACATCAAGCAGTAACGTTACGTGGTGGCGGGATTGTTTTTAGCCTGGCTGTAATTATTTTTTTTATAGTATCTGATTTCCAATATTTCTACTTTGTTATAGGGTTGATTTCGATTGCTATTATTAGTTTTTTGGATGATATTTTAACCTTGAATAATAAGGTACGTTTAAGTGTCCATTTCGTTTCCGTATTATTCATGTTTTACCAATGGCAACTGTTTACGGAACCTTGGTACTATTTGGCCATTGCTTTGGTATTTGTGGTAGGAACCATTAATGCCTATAATTTTATGGATGGAATTAACGGAATAACGGGGGCCTATAGCCTTCTTGCCACCTTAACTTTATACTACATTAACGTAAAGATCGTTTCTTTCACCTCGTCTGATTTGCTGGTTATACTGGCCCTTTCGTTAATTGTATTTAATTTTTTTAATTTCAGAAAGAAGGCGAAGTGTTTCGCGGGTGATGTAGGTAGTGTGAGCATAGCATTTGCGCTTATTTTTCTTATCGGTCAATTGATTTTCAAAACAGGGAATTTTGGATATATTTTATTGTTTTCGTTGTATGGGCTTGATACAGCTACCACCATTATCTTTCGTAAAATACGCAAAGAGAATATATTTGAGGCGCATCGGAGTCATTTCTATCAATACCTTGCTAATCAAAAAAAATGGAGCCATTTGGGGGTAACTATTTTATATGTCACGATTCAGTTTTTGCTTAATTTGGTGCTGTTGCTATACATAGATATAGACATTATGTCTATCCTGATATCTGTCGTTATTATAACCAGTTTGTTTCTAGGGCTACGGTTTGCAGTAGAAGGTAAGCACTACCTGTTGAAGATCCATAATTGATTTGTGAATTCATTATTTCATCACTCTGAAGAATAAACAACCATTTTATTTATAATTAATTTGATAGTAATGAATATCTTAGAATAAGAGTTTATCTTTGAAAGCTTAAAAATAGATAGAATGAATAAAACCTATACATCCTTTTGTAAAAACAAATTCTCGCTTGGTGTATTTTTTGCACTCTTGCTTTCGCAGCTAAGTGGTTTCAGTCAAACCTTACCAGTAGGTATATTGAATGGCGTAGAAGATGCTTATCGCCGTTCTCAACTGCTGGGATTAGATACGTCAAATAGCTCTTATTTAATTAGACCACTATTTATTAACGAGCGTAATTCGCATCAGTTTGATGAAGAAGGTGAAACACAATCACTTTCTGGTTTTCGTAAGCGTTTGTATCAATCATCTAACCAGTTGCTTTCTGTTTATGCGCTGCCAGTAGTTTGGCAACAACAATTCAATAGCCATCATCCCTATGGAATGAATGATGGTTCAATGATTCAGGCCAAAGGTTATCAAACTCAGTTCTCGGCGGGTATCTACACAAAATTTGGTCCACTAAGCATCCAGTTAAGGCCCGAAGTTGTGTATGCTCAAAATAGCAACTTTACGCAAACCTACGAAAGAGCAAATGGAACCGCATTTGCTAATGCCTATCGTAACTATTTAAACCGTATTGATTTGCCTGAGCGTTTTAGTGGAGGTAGCTATTCGAAGGTAGGTTGGGGACAAAGTAGTATCCGGCTAACTTTTGATCCTGTATCTATCGGTCTTTCAAACGAAAACTTGTGGTGGGGGCCAGGTGTAAGAAACTCCCTACTAATGAGTAATAATGCCGATGGTTTTAAGCACGTTACCTTGAATACTACAAGACCTATCAAGACTTATATAGGTTCGTTCGAAGCACAATTAATTGGCGGGAAGCTAGAAGCTTCTAATTCGGCAATGCCATCACTACCAGGTTATAACCAAAAGCCAACAGATTGGCGTTACCTTTCTGCTTTTGCCATTACTTGGCAACCTAAGTGGGTGCCGAATTTATTTTTTGGTTTTGATAGAGCTTATGTGGTTTACCATAACGACATGGAGAATGGCCTCGCGGGATATTTGCCAGTTTTTTCTGCACTGGAAAAACAAAGCTATAGGTTAGAAGACCCGACTCTCCCAAATCCCGAAGATGTTAGAAAAAGCGATCAAAACCTTTCTTTTTATGCCCGCTGGGTAATGCCAGAATCTAAAGCAGAAATTTATATGCAGTTTGGCAGAAATGATCATGCCTGGGATGCACGCGACGCGTTCGTAGAGCCTGAACATTCAGAGGCATATGTAGCTGGTTTCCGAAAATTGATCGGATTGAATAAGCCCGATGAGTATATACAGGCGGGTATTGAATTTACGCAGTTGCAAGGTACCTCCACGCGTACATTGCGTGCGTATCCATCCTGGTATGCACATCATTCAGTAGTAGCTGGCTATACCAATAATGGACAGGTTTTTGGAGCAGGTATTGGCCCAGGTAGTAATATGCAGTCTTTAGATGTAAATTGGGTAAAGGGTTTAAAAAAAATTGGTTTAACGATAGAGCGAACATTAAACAATAATGATCTTTATTACAGTGCTTTTGGTACAGGGACGGTAACTGACTTTAGGCGGCATTGGGTAGATTTAGCCTTTTTGGGTAACTTAAACTGGGACTACAAAAACTTTATATTAAATGCTCAGTTCGGCTATATTCGATCGCTTAATTACCAATACCAGTTAAGCAATCAAAGTCCGACCGATATCTTTGTTTGGGACAAAGCTGACGTTAATAATTTTCATGCTAAAATTGGCTTGTTATATAGATGGTAATTCTAATTTGTTGATGATCGCTAATTCGTGATACCAAAATTATGTGAACCTAATATTGTGTTTTTATGGCAGTCAAATTTCGATTTAACCAAAGATAATCACAATTTATTTATCGAAACATTGTAATGCTGTGATAACTTCAGTTATATTATTAAAAAAGACTGTTACAAGGGAAAACCAATTAAAAATGTGAATGAAAAATTGGTTATATATGTTTATCAGTTATTTAAGCTCTGTTTTCATACTATCACAATGATCAATACACGGCTAAAGATATTGTTTATACCGATAAGAATTTTTGGAACTGGGATAAACAAGATGTAAACAATCTTCATCTAAAAGTAGGTTTAATGTATAGGTGGTAAAACTTATGGCTTAATGGTGATTTCAGGCGAGAGGATTCAATAGTTTTGAGCTTATATTAGCCAGAAACTTAAAAGTGGGAAAGAAAATGGGTACTTAATTTATCATTCATGGAATTAATTTCATACTAAATGGTAACGCAGGTAATTTTGCGAAGATGTTTTCGTTTACTTGGTATTGATTGATGTGCTTCGCAAGGTGTATAATGGAGATTGTGGGGTAGTTTTTGTTTTAAATATTATTTAACAATAAAATAATATTGTTTTTATTTTGTTTTGGTAAAAATAACTGGTTTTTTTGTTGTTGTGCTCTGAAAAAAGAAGGTTTTTTTTAGATAGTCGTTGTTTTCTTTATCTTTAGATGATTTAATTTTAAAAATATCCCTCCATGTTCTCTATTTTTAAGAAAAAAAAGCCCGTTGTGACTGACCTCAGCTGGTTAGGTATTGATATACACTCTCATCTGCTTCCAGGAATAGACGATGGATGTAAGAATCTTGATGAGTCGCTTGACTACATTACAAAATTACATAGCTTGGGATTTAATAAACTGATATGTACTCCTCACATTTTTACCGAACTTTATCCCAATACCCCTGAGACGATCTCGGCTGCCCTTAATCTAGTGCAAGATTCGCTTGAAGCAGCGAAAATTGATATAACAGTTTCTGCGGCTGCTGAATATATGGTGGACGAAAACTTTAAAATAAACGATAATTTGATGTGCTTACCTGGAAAACACATACTTATCGAAATGTCGTATTTAAATGAAAGTCCCAATATTGAACAGGTAATCTTTGATTTGCAGATTAAGGGTTATGTCGTAATTCTCGCCCATCCTGAACGCTATAATTTTTATCATCAGGCCCCGGGAGGATATAAGCGCTTTAAAGATATGGGTTGCCTATTTCAGCTTAATCTGCTTTCTGTTATTGGGTATTATGGAAAGGGAGTGAAACATGCAAGTGAATATTTAATTCAAAAGGGCTTATATGAACTCGCAGGTACAGATCTTCATCATGAAAAGCATTTATCGGTACTTGATAGTGCTGTGAAGAATGGCCAGTTGCACCATTTGATAGGTGGTTACGGTTTTAAAAATAAAGAGTTGTTTGGGTGAGTGGTTATCTACCTACTTCAGGGTATTCTATATTTCAATTTAGATTTTAATACAATTATATGACGATATCTGATATATTTGCAAATATTTTATGTTACATCTACTAATTTATGAATAAAGTATTCTTTTTTAAAAATTTTAAAATTCTAGTAATCCTGACTATACTAGGGCTGGCCTCGTCTTGTGCAAATAAAAAAGACGTCGCTTACTTTCAAAACTTAAGTCAAGACAATGTTAGATCTACATTAGATTCGACAGCTAAATTTGAGGAACCAAAAATCCAACCAGACGATATTTTAGCAATTACCATTATCACTATCGATCCTGCAAGTGCTTCTGCGGCTAACCAAACTGGTATTTTACCTACCGGAGGATCGTCGAATAATTCTGCTGATAGACAAATTAATGGCTTTTTGGTTGATAAAAATGGTGAGGTTGAATTAACCATGATTGGTAAGGTAAAGTTGGCCGGATTAACGACGTATGAAGCTAAAGAACTCATCAGATCAAAAGCGGCCAAGGATTTTAAGGAACCAAACGTTAATGTGCGTTTTGCAAACTTTAAAATATCTGTTTTGGGAGAGGTAACAAAGCCAGGTGCTTACATCATGCCAAATGAAAAAGTTTCTATTCTGGATGTACTGAGCTTAGCCGGCGACCTTACTCTTTATGGAAAACGCCAAAATATATTGGTATTTCGAGAAATAGATGGACAAAAAATAACTGGACGATTAAATATCAATTCTACTGATTTATTTAAAAGTCCATTTTATTATATGAGACAAAATGATGTCATTTATGTAGAGCCAACGAAAGCTAAAGTTGCAGCACTGAATAATCCCACTCGCACTACTATAGGAATAGTTCTTTCCAGCATCTCTGTCCTGGCGATAGCCTTTACAAGAATATTTTAATAAAAATCAGATTAAATATAATTTACAAGAATAATAATGGACGTACAAGCCAATAATATACAAAATAAGAAGGAAGAGGGGTTTGATTTTAGGCTAATATTTAACCGCATTTTGTCTGCATGGCCCTGGTTTTTGTTGAGTATAGGTTTAGCTCTTTTTATATCATTTTCTTATTTGCGTTACAGCACGCCAAAGTACCTTATAAAAGCAAGGGTACTCGTACACGATGATACCAAAGGCGGGCTTGGAGGTCAGGATGCTTTAGGCGAGATGGGCGCATTATTTGGTGTGAAAAGCTCTGTAGATAATGAGGTGGAAATTTTGAAGACCCAAGACCTTGTAGAAAAGGTTGTTAAGGATATGAAACTTAATGTTAAGTACTATAGAAGTGGTAACATTAGAAATATCGAGCTATACAAGAGTCCATTTCAGGTAGAAATTTTAAAAGAAGACGATACTATAACCAAAACTGATGTTTTAGTTAAGCCATTGGCTAACAATAAGCTGGCTTTAACTATTGATGGCTCTGAGCGGACGGTTAACGTTGATAGACCATTTAAAGTAAAAGGTATTGGCCTTATCCAGATCCACAACAATGAACCTCTATTGCCTGGACGTGGTGAATATAGTTTTACTGTAAAGTCTATTGAAGCAGCTAGCGCGGAATTAATGTCCAGCCTAATTGTGTTGGCTACCAATACTAAGGTGACTATCATCGATTTGAGTCTTAGTCATGTGGTGCCCAAAAAGGGAGAGGACATTTTAAATAAATTGATAGAAAAATACGTTCAAGGCAATATTGATGATAAAAATATGATTGCTGATAGCACGATTAAATTTATCAGAAATAGGCTAAGTATTATCGGGAGCGAATTGGGGGATTTGGAAGGAAACATTCAGGGGTTCAAGGAACGGAATAACCTTGCAGATATGAGTGAACAAAGTAAGGTGCTGGTGCAAAATACAACTCAGTACGTAAATGAACTTTCTGCTGTCGAAACGCAACTTAATATCTTAACAAGCCTTCAAGAATACCTGAAAGATGATAGTAAAAACAAAAGGGTTCTGCCAAGTTCAATATTGCCCGATGATGCTGTTTTTAATGGCTTAATCGATCGTTATAATACTTTGTTGCTGGAAAGAGATAGGAGGTTACTCAGTCAGACTGTAACCAATCCCAATATCGTAAACTTAGATGCTCAGATCATCAATTTACGGGCTGACATGCTTTCAAATATTCAGAATACTCAACGCACATTGAATATTCGCAGAGATGGCATTCGGAAACTGGTGAATAATGTAGAAAATAACCTACAGCAGGTTCCGAAAATTGAAAGAAATTATCTCAATCTGGCTAGACAGCAGCAAATAAAGCAAGAATTGTATCTTTTCTTGATGAAGAAAAGTGAAGAAACATCCGTTTCTAAAACAGCTAATTTATCTAATGCCAAAACTATAGACTCCCCAAGATCGGAAATCAGGCCATTCAGTCCTAAAAAGGAAGTAGTTATTCTCGTTTTTGTATTATTGGGTGTTTTTTTACCTGTAATTGTAATTTACTTCAAAGATTTGTTCAATACGAGAATTGAGTCTAAAGATGATATTACGCGATTAACAGATGTACCTATCATTGGTGAAATTAGTCATAACAAAGAAGGTGTAAATCTTATCGTTGCTGCTAAGGCTAGATCTGCTATTTCGGAACAGTTTAGAGCACTGAGAACCAACTTATCTTTCTATATAAACGGAGATGACGAAAAGACAATTTTAATAACGTCGAGCATGTCTGGCGAGGGTAAATCTTTTGTGTCCATAAATTTAGGTAATATCCTCGCATTAACAGGCAAGAAAGTGCTGTTGATGGAATTAGATTTGCGAAAGCCGGGATTATCAGCGAAAATCGGTTCAGGTGGTGCTATCGGTTTTACAAACTATATTATTGATCCTTCTACAGCAATTGATAGTCTAATTAAGTCTGTTGATCTCCATCCAGGTTTATTCCTTCTAGGATCGGGACCTATTCCTCCAAACCCTGCTGAATGCCTGATGAGCGATAGGACCAAGTTGTTAATGGATGAATTGAAGAAAAGATTTGACTATATAATAATTGACTCTCCTCCGGTTGGGTTGGTTGCAGATGCGCAATTATTGGCGCCCTTCGCTGATGTTTGCCTTTATTTAGTTCGTCAGAACTATACAAATAAAGATCAAATGGGAATCATACAAAACCTTAAAGACAGTGAAAAAATGAATAGACTGTCAATTATAGTGAATGATATTCAGAAAAAAAGTGGTTATGGTTATGGTTATGGCTACGGTTACGGTTATGGCGAATATGGTTCGGAAGAAGAGTCTAGTAGTTTCTGGAAACGGTTAACTAATAAATAATAATTTGGGTTGGACAGCTTCTTGATACCTTGAAGATTCCAGCCTAGAAATATTCCGATTGGTTAATATACCGACGGAAATTATTGATTAAGTGCAGGGGAAGTTTTTGCAAAAGTTTTATGACTTTGAATCTACGCCAGTAGATTCAAAGTTGGTTAGTCGTTAAAATATCATGCTGTTATATGAAGGAAAGTGTTATCTGTTATGTTTTTTAAAGGAAGCGTGTTTAATTATTCAATCTTCACTCAATTCCTGACCGTGAGCGTTGCAATATCCATTTGTATCCTATTCTGGTTTTTGTTAAGAACGGTTAACGCTCAGTTATTGTTAAAATATTTTGGCTCTTAAATTGCATATATGTCCCATTCAAAAAGAATAGCCAAGAACACGATGTTACTTTACTTCCGGATGTTAATCACCATGGGAGTAACATTGTATACCTCAAGAGTTATATTAGATGTTTTAGGTGTACAAGATTATGGGATATACAGTGTTGTTGGCGGAATAACACTTATTTTCTCCTTTGTAAATAACTCTATGAGTACTGCAACCTTGCGGTTTTTAACTCTTGAAATAGGAAAAGATGATAAAGAAAAACTGGCCAAAACCTTTTCTTCTGCATTAACTGTTCACATCCTTATTGCTTTTATCGTTCTACTTTTAGGGGAGACCATTGGTTTGTGGTGGTTAGAAAATAAACTGGTAATTGCGCCCGACCGTATGGATGTTGTGCGATGGATATATCAGTTATCATTGGTAAGTATTATGATTACCATTACCCAGGTTCCTTATAATTCTATCATCATCGCTCATGAACGCATGAATGTATATGCTTATGTAGAAATATTAAATGTTACATTGAAGCTGGTGGTGGTGTATTTATTGACAATAGCTAATGCCGACAAACTTTTATTGTATGCCATATTTCTATTGTGTGTATCAATCGTTGTAAGTACCATTTATAAAATATATTGTGTCAAGAATTTTACTGAAACAAAGTACAAAATTGGTTGGGACAGTGAAATAATCAGGCCGATGCTTAATTTTTCGGGCTGGAATGTTTTGGGTACTTTTTCTTATGCGGCTAAGACCCAGGGCGTTAACGTGCTGTTGAATTTATTTGTTGGTGTTGCAGCAAATGCTGCTTTTGGAATAGCAACTCAGGTCCAAACTGCTGTTCAGAGTTTTGCGAGTAGCATAATAACGGCTTCAAATCCACAAATTGTAAAGCATTATGGTGCAAATGAATTTGACCAGATGAATAAACTGATCATTTGGACATCCAAATTATCTTTTCTTTTGGTTTTTGTGATTTCTTTTCCGCTCATTGCTGAAACCCACTTTATACTTAAGTTATGGTTAAAAGATGTTCCGGATTATGCAGTCGCTTTTTCGCAGCTAAATCTTATTGCAATTCTTTTAGTTGCCATGTTTACTATTCTTTCTAATGCTATTTATGCTACCGGTAAATTAAGGAGTTTTAGCATTATTTCCAGTATTACGTATATTTTAGTAATGCCCATTTCGTATTTTTTATTAAAGGCAGGGTATTCAGCAACTGTTCCTTTCATAGTGAACATTTTATTATTAATAGTAGGTTATTCTAACAACTTGAGAATTGCTAAAAAAAATGTACCAAAATTTTCAATCAGATTTTTTATAGTACATGCAGTTTTAACGAATTTACTAACAGTATTAGTTGCTTCAGCAATTCCATTACTTCTGCACTTTTATATGGGTGAGAGTTTTCTAAGGGTCGTTTTAATAGGGTTTTCTTGCGTTTTTGGAACCATTGTTTCCGCATATTTTATTGCATTTGATAAGGAAACCAGACAAAAGACTGTAGAGATGATTTTAAATAAAATTCGAAAATAATATGCTTGCGATTTTCAATAAATTAAAAGGAATTTATAAAAGGCGGAAGCTTTCTAAGCTTTTATTAAAGTTAAAGACATTCGGAGTGCTTAATGAGGTAAATGTCGACATTCAGATTGTTCACCCCGAACGGGTAGCGCTAGGCTCCTATGTTTATATAGGCCCTGGTGCTCAGATAAACGGGCAAGGGGGGGTTGAAATAAAGTCAGGAACCATTATTGGCCCCAAGCTTACTCTTTATTCTGCAAATCATCGATTCAGAGATGCTGAGTATATTCCATACGATCAAATTTATGATTTTAGGAAGGTTATAATAAACGAAAATGTTTGGATAGGCAGTAATGTAATTATTGCTCCGGGGTCAGAAATCGGAGAAGGTAGTGTTATCGGTGCCGGAAGTGTTGTTTCAGGAAAAATCCCTCCGTTATCAATCGCAGTTGGTAATCCTTGTAAGGTAATTAAAACCAGAGACGAGGAACACTATTATAAATTAAAGAAGGAAGAGAAAATTTATTTAAAGTATAAAAAAGAAGGGCATATAGCGCTAAATTTAACATTGGGATACGAAGAGTAGTGTGAGGGGAAGGTAATACTGTTTGTTTACAACCGAGTAAATTACTTTAAAAAGATCTAAAATGGGGAAAAGATGGTTTAATAATATAGAAGGAGGCAGAGGATATATGTCTTTGTGGGTGTATGTAACCCATGTCGTTACATTTGCCGCCTTACCCATTGAAAAAGGTATTGGCTTAGGTAATGTTTTAGCTAACGGTAATCATGCGGTTATAGTTTTTATTCTGATGAGTGGCTTTGTTATAGAAAGATTATTAAGAAAAGATGAACCCTACTTAAATTATATTTTTCGGAGAGCCTTCCGTTTATTTCCGTGTTACCTGGTCGCGTTATTTATCTCTATATTAATGTTAGATTTTAGTAAAGAAGTATTAACAAATATTCCATGGGATAATATTAAAAATGTTAGTAGGATCAATACAATAGATGTGGTGAATAATCATTATTGGGTGCATATTATCAGTCATGTTTTTTTATTGCATGGCCTGATACCAAATACAATGATACCTGCTACCTATTCTATTATGGGGCAGTCATGGAGCCTAACTTTAGAATGGCAATTTTATTTAGCAGCACCTTTTCTGATTGGTTTGATAAAAGATACGTTTAGTAAGCAAAAATCTTTTATTATTATGTTATTGTTGCTCCTTTCCTTTCTAGTAGCAATTGCCTTTATGAAGCAGGCTTCATTTTTACCAAACTATATTGCTGTATTTGCTGCAGGTTATTTAACTTCAATTTTAGTAGATACATTCTCCGAAAAGAATAAATTGCTTTACGTTTTCTTATTTGTGCTGGTAGGGATACCTTTAACGGTAAAGGGTACACTGGGCGCATTGCCATTTGCTATCTGGGCAATTATTATTATTTCCGAGGTAAAATCAATACCATTCCTCAATATTATATTTTCATCTAAAATAGCTTCATTTTTTGGTAAGATATCCTATTCATTCTATTGTTTTCATGTGATATGCATCATTTTATCATCCTACTTGTTGATTTCGGTATTTAAAATTTCAAATCAAAACATGTATGCAGTATACTTAATAATAGGCAGTTTCTTATTAACAACCTTAGCTTCATATATAAGTTATAAATATGTAGAGCTCCCGGCGATGAGCTATGCCAAGAAAAAATTTATTTCCAAACCAAATTTATAAGATTTATGTCAAGGGCCAGTAACACTGGTTATTTAAAAATTAGTTTAATATGAAAATACGGAATGTTTTGAAATCAATACCTGGTTATAAATGGGTTTCAGGGTTAAATGAAAGAAGGAAATGGCTCAAATATAATTGGGGTGACAAAAATCGACCAATAAAGGATGGTGAGGTAACTGTTTATTATTATAAAAGATTTAATAAGATAGACAATGTAGGTGACCTACTATCGCCAATTGTTGTGGATATGGTAAAAGAACATCTTAACCTGGTAAATCAAAAGCATGTAACCAAAAGAATGTTTGCAATTGGATCAGTGATTACTGCTGCCAAATCGGATATGGTAGTGTGGGGAAGTGGAGTTCATTATGAAGATTCTATAATACCAAAATTTGATTTGGATATCAGGGCGGTGAGAGGACCATTATCAAGAGAAAAATTAATTCAGAGTGGATTTAAATGCCCTGAATATTTTGGCGATCCAGCATTGTTGCTCCCACTTTTTTACAAACCCAACACTGAAAAGCAGTATGAATACACAATTATTCCCCACTTCTTTAAGGATGATGAGATAAACGATAAGTATAAAGAGAATCAAATTACTACGTTAACATCTGATTGGAAGGGATTTATAGATAGGATTGCATCATCCAAGTATATCATAAGTGGCTCGCTTCACGGAATAATTATCGCTGAAGCTTATGGCGTACCTGCAATACTGATCGATTTGCTGGATGGTGATATGTTTAAATATAAAGATTATTACTATAGTACAGGACGAAAAGATATAATAGTGGCTAAATCTGTGGAGGATGCACTAGAGGATAGGAAAAGTATGCCGGCAATCGGTAATCTGGAAAAACTTCAAAATGATCTGATCCAGTCGTTTCCTAAGGATTTATGGCAGTAAGTGCCGTTATTTAAATACTATGTTATACTATTGTAAAAATCATCAGAAGGATTTCGTTCCAGATAAGATTAAAAAAGACCTGGAGCAATATAAATTTGTATTTAATCCAAGTTTTGCCTCCTCAAGTAAGCATCAATATTGGGCTTTCAGATGTTATTCGGAACTTCGAAAGGAAATTTTAGCCATAATTTATATTTACGACGAAAGCAATTCGTCGCTTCTGATTTATGACCTGAATTCTATTTTTAAAGAAAAGTATAATCTTAAGCCCGCAGACCCTAAATTATTTAAAATTGAAGATAAGGTGTATTGTACCTTAAATACCGGATATAGTGCGAATATCGAGAATAGTGTTTTCCTCATGCAGATTTCTGAGGATAAGTTCAATATTAAACGTTGTATTATTGAAAAGAGAAGCATGGTAGAAAAGAACTGGGCTTTTTTCGAGCAAGATGGGGTGATGAAGATGTTATATTCAATTTCTCCTGTTTGCAAAACATATGTACTATCGTCTGAATCTGAATCTGAGGTGTTCTTCAAGGAGGAGAAAGCAGTGAGGAATGATTTGAGTTCCATAACTATTGGCACACAGCCGATCATAAATGATAACATAATCTATCTGATTGGGCATAGAAAATATAGCCTCTTAAAAAAGAGGTTATACTTAGGAGTTCCGGTAAAAATTGATATGAAGACATTAAGTGTAAAAAAAGGCCCTGTCTTTTTGGTACATTCATTGTCCTCAATACTCGGCAACAGATTTAAGTTTAATAAAAATCTGATTTCCTGTACCTATATATCAGGTTTACAGGTAAACTTTGCAGATCAGCAAGCAAAAATAGCTTATGGAGTTAATGATGTTTCCTGGCAAACTATGCAGGTAAATTTAAATGACCTATGGTAATTGATGTTTGTTTTTTCGTACGAATAAGAATAATATAAAAAGATATAATAGCGGCTATAATGGAAAGAGCGTTGAAAAGAAACATCATACTGGAAATACCTTTTCTAAAAGGCATTCTACAACCCATCAAAGAAAAAATCCTCAAAAAAAGATGGTTAAAGTATGTTTGGGGAGATAGATCTAGACCTGTCAAAGAAGGCATGGTAAACGTTTACTATTTTAAGTGGTACAATAAGGATAATGTTGGAGACTTGCTCTCCCTGATCACTGTTGATTTTGTGAAAGAAAAATTAAATCTAAAGGATACCAAAAAAGATAAAACAATAAGGATGTTTGCTATCGGTTCAGTTATCCATACCGCTAAATCAGATATGGTAATATGGGGAAGCGGAATAAGAGATACGCAAACCCAGCCACCAAATGTTAATTTTGATATCAGAGCAGTTAGGGGCCCCTTAACTAGAAAAAGAATGATCGAGAATGGATATGATTGCCCTGAAATTTATGGGGATCCCGCGGTGCTATTGCCTCTTTTTTACAATCCAAAAATTGAAAAAAAATACGACTACACTATAATCCCTCATTATTATAAAGAAAATGATATACCCGAGGAATATAAAGGAAAAATGATGAGTACCTTTACGTCTGATTGGAAAGGATTTATAGATAAAATAATTGCTTCTGAATATATAATATGTAGTTCTCTACATGGGCTGATACTGGCAGAGATCTACGGAGTTCCGGCAATTTTATATGATGTGGAAAAAGATTTATTTAAATATGAAGACTATTTTCAAGGCACTGGTAGAACCGATATTCCTATCGCGGAATCTTTAGAATTTGCAATCCGAAACAGACCTTCTACCGCTCCTATTCCAAACATTGAAAAAATTCAGCAAAATTTATTGAATTCTTTTCCTAAAGATTTGTGGTATTAATTTAAAAATCAAAACGATGATGAGTAATTGTAAATTAGAAAAAGTACTACTATTATTGGTTATGCTGGTAGTTACTTCTTTTTCTTTGAAGGGACAGGCAAATTATTCAGGCCCCTATTTAATAGATAATTTAGCCAGCCAACAAAATTTAGCATTATTTAAGAAAAAGGATAAGGTTTTTATGCAGGAGCTTCAGGTTTTAGTTAAAAAATCTAATGTAATCCTTAATAGCCCAAATTATTCTGTAACTTTTTCTAAAGATGGTAAAGTCTCGCCGTCGGGTGATAAGCATGATTACTATAGTATTTCAACCTATCATGATTTAGATGATAAGGGTAAAATACGCTTTCAAGACGGTAAACGTAATTCAACAATAAGAGATTTCAAAGATAAGCAGCAATTATGGGCCATGGTTGCTGATTTGGAAGTGCTTTCTCTAACATATTCTTTCACTAAAGATGAGCGATATAGTAAAAAAGCAAAAGAATTATTAAGTGTTTGGTTTTTGGAAAAAGCAACCGCAATGAATCCTAATCTCAACTATGGCCAGGTAAGACCGGATACAAAACTTGGGTCTTTTGCGGGGATAACAGATGTTATCGTACTGACAGAGATTCCAGATATCATTTATTTGCTGAAGGATTCTAAAAATTTTGATGACAAATTTACCGGTGGAATGGTGAATTGGTTTAAACAATATTTACAGTGGCTTCTGGAAAGTAAATTAGGAAGAATCGCTTCGGTTCAAAAGAACAATCAGGTGAATTATTATAATGCACAGGTTGAAGTTTTGAAATTATTTACCGGAAGTGATGTTGGGACCGTAAAAAAGGAAGTTTATGCTAAAGCAATTAAAAGCATTCAGATACAAATTGATCCGGATGGTAAGCAACCATTAGAATTAAAGAGAGCTACCCCTATGGGTTATAGTTTTTATAATTTAAAAGGCATTTCGCTTTTAGCTTTATTATCAGACAATCTTAAGGGAGAAGATATTTGGAATTACAGTTATAATGGAAGTAGTTTGAAAACTGCATTGGAATGGCTGAATCAGATTTATAAGGATCAAGGCGCTAAAACTACCAAGGCGAATCCCAAGTATGAAACAATAAGGCCGGGTCATTTATGGGATTTGTATGTAAGAGCCATTCCAAGAATAAAGGACTTAAATGTGGATAAAGAAGTAATTAATAGAAAAAATAATAATTTATTAGCGACCTATTTTATGTTTAGGAATGAACTAAAATAGATAATGATTAGCCTTTTCTTTTAAAAAAAATAAATGATTATTTACATAATTTTATACGGACTACTTTTACTTACAGTTTTTTTTGACACGGAAAAGGTTTCATTAAAATCCAAAAAAGAGATACTCATCTGGTGGGTGGCAATTTTCACCTTATTTAGAGGACTTAGATGGGACACAGGTACCGATTGGGATCAGTATTTGGAGGTTTTCCGAATATCATCATTTGATAATATTTTTAACTTTGCCAGAAACGGATCGGTTAAAATGGAACCGGGCTATGTATTTATAAATGCTTTCGTAAAATTACTCGGAGGAGACTACACTATATTTTTGTTGTTGACCAATTTATTAGTTCTTTGGGCATATTACAAATTTTCTGTAACGAATTCAAAGACCCCTATTATGGTTTTTGTTTTGATGATGTTTAGTACGCAGTTTTTTCCGGTGAGAATTGGTATTGCAGTAGGAATAATATTGATTGGATTATTTGATTTTGCTAAAGTAAATATTAAAAGAGGTTTACTTTTTACCTTCCTGGCCGCCACGATACACTCATCGGCCATGGTCTTTATTCCCATTTACGTTTTAGGTATTAAAGGATTTAAACCTTCAACTTATTTGGCAGTTGGAGTAGCACTGGTATTTCTGATTCTAGCCCAAACCTCTGCGTTTACAACATTTTTAACTACTGTTTCTGGAAGCATCGGCTTTTTGGGTGCTGAGGTAACCCATAAATTTGATAATTATCTGAATTTTGATGTAGCAAAAAAAGGTGCAGTTATAGCGGTTAGTGGAATACTTAATAATGTAATTTTTATTGTGTTATTGCTGGTTTTTGGAATAATGATCGATAAAATAGGCAAAAGCGCTGATTCAAAAGAAAGGAAGGTTTATTTTAACTTTTTATTTAATGCTTTTTTTGTATTTATCATGATTTCAATTGTGTTTCAGGGAGAAACTATGGCAGGATTAAGGAGATTGCAGAATTACTTTATGTTTGCCTTCTCATTGCTGTTCTCTTATTTTATATACCATAATAAAAAGATTTATCCTCATTTAAGCCTGTTATTAACCTATGGCTTAATATTTTATGCGCTGTTTAGGTCTTATACGTTATTTTTTGGAGGTTATCCGGAAGCTCATTTTCCTTATAAATCGATTTTTGAATATTTCTTTTAATTATTTGTATGAAAAAAAGTAAAAATAGTTTTTACGCTTGGGTGAAGTATCAAAGAAGGGCGGCATCAATGCAGGAATCTTTAGGTTATGAGCTGAATTTTATAGATTTTAACCTAAAAAAAAGACGGTTGAAGCCCTTGGATTATGTTTTAAAATCTTACAAAACATTGAAAGGACTGATCAAAAACCGACCGGGGGTTTTATGGGTACAGTTACCCCCCAGTCCGCTACTCTACATTGCTTTATTTTATAAAAAAATCAATAAACATGCAATTCTAATAGTGGATTGCCACAACGGAGTGTTTTGGGGTAAGTGGAAAAAATACTTAAGTGTAGAGCGGTTAAATCAATTTGATTTAATTCTAGTTCATAATTATTTAATAAAGGAGATTGCTGAAGATTTTGGATTAGATAGAGAAAAATTAGTTATTCTGGAAGATAAACCAGCCATAAAAAACTTTTCTTTCGAAGTACAGGGATTATCCGCGAAAAATCCAACGGTTTTAATGCCATGTAGTTTCAATGCCGATGAACCTATTGATGTAGTGTTTGATGCGGCAAGACAGGTCCCTGAAATAGATTTCCTGATTTCAGGTCCAAAAGATAAAGGTAAATTATTGTTTGATTTTTCAAAAAAACCCGAAAACGTACAATTGATCGGCTATTTATCTTTAGAAGAATATGAGAAAGTATTTCGTAGTTCTGATGTTGTTCTGGGACTCACTACAGAAGATCATATACAATTAAGTGTAGCCAACGAGGCAACTGGTTTTGAAATTCCGATGGTGATATCTGACACACCGCTTTTAAGGAATTTATTTAATAAAGGCGCCATTTATGTAGAAACAATGAACTCACATTCGATAGCAAGTGGAATTAAAGAAGCTCTCAGAAATAAGGAGAGATTAAATCGTGAAGTAAAAGAATTGAAAACTGAACGAATTCAAAAATGGGAGCAAATGGCTAGAGACTTAACAGAAAGGGTGAACGCAATTTCTGTGTACAAAAATTAAGTTAATGATGAGACTTTTTAAATTTATTATTTTAAGGTTGCAAGGGAGTAGTTGGTTGCATTCAAAAAAGATGAGGCCTCAGCTACTTCGTCTGGTAGGGATGAAGATCGGGAAGTCGCACATAGGAGAACAGGTTATATTCGATAGCCTATATCCTGAAAATATAGAAATAGGAGATTATAGTGCGATTACGATGAGGTGTATAATTCTAACTCATTTCGTGGAAGTAGCAGAGAAAACGGAAGAGAATAAAGGGGGGAGAATTTTTGTGAAAGGTAAAGTGAAAATTGGTAATAATGTCTTTATCGGAGCACATACCGTAATTACTAAACCCGTAACTATTGGCGACGATTGTATTATCGCAGCAGGATCTATTATTACAAAAGACATTCCGGCCGGACAAATTTGGGGAGGGGTGCCAGCAAAATTCATTAAAAATAGGCCTGAATATGAAGTAAAACAAATGAATAATTTAGGAAATCCGATTTAAGGATGATAAGAAAGTCTTCAATTATAGCTTAATATCACTTTCAAATGTACAAGGTTGGCCCATTCATTATAAAACAATAGGTAGTATAGATAATAATTAAACACGAATGGAGAATAAAGTTAAACTTCTCGCTGTTGCATCAATAGGAGGGCATTGGATACAGTTGCTCCGCATCATCAATCCAAATAACGCTGAAGTTAGCGTTACCTATCTATCTACTCATCCCAAATGTGAAGTTATGGTTGAGGGACAGAAATTTTATACCATTTCAGATTTTAGCCGCTGGAATTTTTATAAACTAATCCCCGCATTCTTTCGGGCTTTAAAAATAATTCAAAAAGAACGTCCAAATATCGTTGTTTCTACAGGTGCAGCGCCAGGCCTGGTGGTGTTACTTGCGGCTAAATTTTTGGGAAAAAAAACGGTTTGGATAGATAGTATAGCAAATGTACAGCATCTATCATTAAGTGGTAATATTGCTTCTAAGTTTGTAAATCAGACTTTTACGCAATGGGAATCGCTTAAAACCTCGAAGATTTTGTATGCTGGCAACGTTTTAGAACAATAATGTAAACTATAAAAATTGCTATGATATTCGTTACAATAGGCACACAGATTTCATTTGATCGTTTTATAGAGGCGATCGATGAAATTGCTACCCTGGTTGATGAGCCTATTATTGCTCAAGTATTTAAAGGTAGCTATCAAACTAAAAATGTAAAAACAGTAGATTTTTTGAATCCTGATGAATTCAATAAACTGATGGAAGAGGCGCGTTTGATAGTTGGACATGCAGGTATGGGTACTATTCTATCTGCCCTGAAATACGAAAAACCCATCATTATTTTTCCACGCATGGCCTCCTTAGGGGAGCATAGAAATGACCATCAAATGGTTACCGCGATGAGAATGAATGAATTGGGATACGTACACGTAGCGTATGATAGAAAACAATTAAAAACATTGATATTGAACAAAGATTTGCAACCATTGAAAAAATTGAATACAGATCCGTCGAGCAATATGATTGATTTCATCATTAACTCAGTAAGTAAGACATGAAATTAAAAGTACAGGACTTATAATGACTATATTCTATGTATGCTGAAGTCCTGGACGTTGAATTCAAAAAATGTAAAATCACCTGGGAAGGTCGGTAACTAAACAATAAATTTAATTAAAAAACCTATTTCTGATGAAAAACATCACTAAAATATGCTGTATTGGCGCAGGATATGTGGGAGGCCCTACTATGGCGGTTGTGGCTAAACAATGCCCAAATATCAAAGTAACCATCGTCGATTTAAATGAAACACGTATTGCTGCCTGGAATGATCCTGACGTAAATAATATCCCTGTTTATGAACCTGGTTTAGCTGAAGTTGTAGCAGAAGCTAGAGGAAGAAACCTCTTTTTCTCAACAGATGTGGATAAAGCCATAGACGAAGCTGATATGATATTTATCTCGGTTAATACGCCAACAAAGACGTATGGTGCCGGAAAGGGAATGGGAGCCGACTTGAAGTGGATTGAGTTGTGCGCACGCCAGATTGCCCGTGTTTCAAAAAGCGACAAAATTGTTGTCGAAAAATCTACCTTGCCCGTGCGCACGGCTGAAGCAGTAAAAGACATCCTTCACAACACAGGAAGCGGAGTGAAGTTTCAAATATTATCCAACCCTGAATTCCTGGCTGAAGGTACTGCAGTGCAGGATCTTCTGACACCTGACCGTGTTTTGATCGGTGGAGATGATTCAATAGAAGGAAAAGAAGCAATACAAGCTTTGGTTGATATATATGCCCAATGGATTCCGTTAGATCGTATACTCACTACCAATGTATGGTCATCAGAACTTTCTAAATTGGTTGCTAATGCATTCCTGGCACAACGAATTTCTTCTATTAATGCAATTTCTGAACTTTGTGAGAAAACGGAAGCCAACATTAATGAAGTATCAAGAGCGATTGGTACAGATAGTCGTATTGGACCAAAATTTTTGAAAGCTTCTGTTGGTTTTGGCGGCTCATGTTTTCAGAAAGATATTTTGAACCTGGTTTACATATCCCGCTCATTTGGTTTAAACGAGGTAGCAGATTATTGGGAGCAGGTTATTATTATGAATGATCACCAGAAAAAACGATTTGCACTAAATATAGTACGTAATCTCTATAATACGGTATCAGGAAAGAAAATTGCATTTTTAGGTTGGGCCTTTAAAAAAGATACCAACGATACGCGTGAGTCGGCCGCAATTTATGTAGCTGATGAGCTTTTAAATGAACAAGCTTCTATACAGATATATGATCCAAAGGTGGTTGAAAAACAGATTTATGGTGACTTGGATTACTTAGAGACAAGAAGTCCTGAATTAAATAAGAGCGGGGTAACTGTATTTAATGATCCATATGAGGCCTGTAATGACGCCCATGCAATTGCTGTGCTGACTGAATGGGATGAGTTTAAAGACTACGATTGGAAACGCATTTATGATAGCATGCTAAAACCGGCTAAAATATTTGATGGCCGTAATATTCTGGACCATAAACTACTCAAAGAAATTGGATTTAAGGTGCATGGAATTGGTATGTAGAGCCTGGCTATAAGGCTTAGCGGACACATTAATTATTCATATTATGCTTTGAAGACCTAAGCAATAGCGGATTCGATATAACTCGAATATTTAACAGTATGATTTTATGGGAATTAGTTGTAAATGCGCCTAAATTTTTTAATTTTGTTGCGTCTATTGTCAATCTATCCCATATGAGTTCTCCAACACGCTATTTATATCTGTTGAGATATATTCTGCCTATAACAGACTTAATCATGCTGAATTTAGTTTATTTCTCAGCATATTATTTAACACCGTTTTTAGGTAAAACTGTGCACGCCGAAGTTGACCGTCATCATATTGCGGTGTATAATTTAATCTGGCTTTTCTCTACAGCAATTTTTGGATTATATACTGCTTATGGAGCAAGAAAATTAGAGCGGATTTATCGGAGGACCTATCGGAGTTTGGCCATGCATTGTGTGCTATATTTATCTTACCTGCTTTTTTCAGCGGAAGATAATTTCTCTATGGTCTTTGTGGTTAGCTTCTATTTTTTACTCTTCATTGCTTTTGTCATTAACCGTTTTATTGGCACTTATATTCAGTATGTTGTTTTGAACAAGTTTAAAGCAGCAAAAATAGTTGCTGTAATGGGGTCAAATTCAACGGCATTGAGGCTTGCGGAGTACATAGATGATCAGAGAAATTTGGATTTTTTTGGTTTTCTAGGGAATGATGAGGATATATATGATTCTCCTGATTCCCAGAAAAAGGTGTTAGCTAAATTAGGCGAGGCGGCTGAGGTAGGGGTTAAAGAAGTTTATGTTGCTGTAGCCCCACACAGGATGAATGACGTTAATACGCTTGTTTCTGCAGCTGATCAGCAATGTGTTCGTTTAAAGTTTATTCCCGATATCAGTAGTACGCTTGCTGCTCCTTACGCCATATCATACATGGGAGGGGAGTTTCCGATTATAACCTTAAGAAATGAACCCTTGGAGATCATGGGCAATCGGTTTAAAAAACGGGCCTTTGATATTATTTTTAGCTCTTTAGTGATCATTTTTGTAATGAGCTGGTTATACCCTATTATTGCAATACTGATCAAAATCCAAAGCCCAGGCCCGGTTTTATTTAAACAATTGAGGAGTGGAAGAAACGACAAGCCGTTTTGGTGTTGGAAATTCAGGAGTATGAAGGTTAATCAGGATAGCGATAAAAGACAGGCTACCAAGGATGATGACCGGATCACCAAAATCGGACATTTTTTAAGGAGAACAAGCCTGGATGAGATGCCTCAGTTTTTTAATGTATTTTTCGGATCGATGAGTGTGGTTGGACCGAGGCCCCACATGCTTAAGCATACAGAGAAATATAAGGAGATCATTAATCAATTTATGGTTCGTCATTTTTTAAAACCAGGTATTACCGGTTGGGCACAAGTTAACGGATTTCGCGGTGAGACTAAAGAAAACGACGCGATGGAAAGCAGGGTTAAATTTGATCTTTATTACTTAGAGAACTGGACTTCAATGTTTGATGTTAGAATTATTTTTATGACGGTAATCAATGTTTTTCGAGGAGAAGACAATGCCTACTAGTGTAAGAATGCCTAATTAAGAAGCTTGTTAATCATAGATACCTATATGCCTTTCGCATGCTTCCCTCTCCCGATATTGATTTTGCAAATTGTATAATTATTCTTGTTTTGAGGATATTGGCTATTGATAGTAAGATACTGATAAATACAAAAAATATAAAAGCGCATGAAAAACAACACGTACGTTCTCATTATGGCAGGTGGAGTAGGAAGTAGATTCTGGCCCAAGAGCCGCAATAATTTCCCAAAACAGTTTATCGATATCTTAGGCGTGGGAAAATCACTTTTACAACTCACTTACGAAAGATTTTTGACGATTTGTCCAAAAGAAAACATTTATATCCTCAGCAATTCACAATACAAAGATTTAATCTCCGAACAATTGTCCGGGATACCTGAGAACAACATCATTTCAGAGCCATGCAGAAATAATACTGCGCCTTGCATTGCCTATGCATCTTTTAAGATTTCAGAGATAAATCCTGATGCAAATATTGTTGTTGCACCTTCTGATCATTTGATTCTCAATGAAGCTGTTTTTTTAGAAAAGGTGAAACTTGGATTGAGTTATGCTGAAGAAAATGATGCGCTGGTAACCTTAGGCATTAATCCCACCCGGCCTGATACGGGATACGGGTACATTAATTATGTTAATGCTGAGGTTGGGGATGTTCATCCGGTAATCAGGTTTATGGAAAAACCAGATTTACAAAAGGCAACAGCGTTTATTGAGAGTGGCGATTATGTTTGGAATGCAGGGATATTTATATGGAAGGTATCCAGCATATTAAACGCATTAAGTTCTCATGCTGCGGAGATATATAATCTTTTCTTAAAAGGGAAGGAATTTTATAACACCGATGCGGAGAATACATTTATTAATGAAAATTATGCGTTAGCTCCTAATATTTCGATTGACTATGCTGTTATGGAGAAAGCCGACAATGTATTTACAATCACCGGTGAGTTTGGCTGGTCGGATTTGGGTACCTGGGCATCTTTACACGAGGTTTCGGTAAAGGATTTGGATAACAACGCCGTAAACAGTCAATTGGTTCACCTCACGCAGAGTTCCAACTGCATTGTACAGGTTCCGGCAGAAAAAGTAGCGGTAATTAAAGGTCTCCACGATTATATTGTAGTTGATGATGGCAGTGTTTTATTGATATATCCGAAAAATGAAGAGCAGGAGATAAAGAAAGTGTCCGGTTTGATCAGTGAAAAGTTCGGTGAAAGTTATTTATAATATTATTCTGTTTTGGGCATATTTATGAAGGATATTCCTGTAAAACCACTTATTTTACAGTTCTCTCCAGTTACTGTTCCAGGGTATTTTGGATAGATTTGTTACCTTTAAAGAGGATGCCGATGTTGTTAGATCAGAACTTGATCAAATGACTTCGAAAGATGTATACCCGCGAAATCTTTGCTTTGAAGTCACTAATTAATTAATGTATATTGCCCAATATTTCTCAGCTGCCTTTAGGTGGCTGAGAAATATTTTTGCCATAGAGTGGCAGGATTTTTGCTTATTGTATTTATCTTTGATATACATACTTAGCCTATAAAAAATTGTTTACTCAAATTAATATCGTCCCACGGTGGATTATTTTCGCTCTCGATCTCGTTTGTTGCTCCTGGGCAATGGTATTTGCTTACATGTTAAAGTTTAATTTAAACCTCACATCAGTAGATATTCCAGAGCTGTCAACTAACTTATTATTGTTGTTGTTGTTTAATTCAATAGCTTTCTTAGCTACTAAGAGCTATTCGGGTATAATTAGATATACGAGTGCCCAGGATTCTTTCCGCATATTATCTTCTGTCCTGATCTCAAATGGATTTTATTTCATCATTAATTTATTTACAATAAGCATTCTAAACAGATCGCTTATCCCCAATACAGTACTGATCATTGGTGGATTGTTCAGTTTTCTTTTCCTGATTACCTACAGGATTTTTATCAAATACTTTTTTATGTACATTAAGAATTTGAAACTGGATAAAAAAAAGGTCATTATTTACGGAGCAGGTGAGGCCGGGATGGCTACAAAGAGAACTTTTGACCATGATGATAAGGTAAACAAGTACATCGTTGCATTTGTAGATGATGATCAGCGCAAGATTGGCAAAGCAATAGATGGTGTAGGGATACTAGATGCACGAAATCTTGCTGATCTGATTGCCAAACATGAGATCGATGAAATTATTTTCGCCTCTTATACCATTCCTGCAGAAAAAAGAGATGTAATTGTAGATCTGTGCCTGGAGCATGATATCAAAGTATTAAACATCCCGCCCGCGGATGCCTGGACCAACGGGAAATTACAGCCTGCCCAGATTCAGAAATTAAATATCGAAGATTTATTGAATAGAAAAACGATAAGCATTGATATTGAAGGAATCGGAAACATGCTCCATAAAAAAAGAATCCTGATTACCGGAGCCGCTGGTTCGATAGGAAGTGAAATTGTTAGACAGTTATCAAAGTTTGATGTTGGTTTAATCATATTATGTGATCAATCAGAAACTGCACTGCATGATCTTTATCTGGAACTGGATGAATTGGACAGGACAAAAAACTATCAGGCCTTTGTTGGTGACGTACGGGACGAACAGCGCATGGATAAGCTTTTTAATATGTATCGGCCCGATTATGTGTATCATGCAGCAGCTTACAAACATGTACCATTAATGGAGGATAATCCGGCAGAAGCCATTAAGGCAAATGTACTGGGTACTAAAACCGTAGCCGATAAAGCAGTAAAATATGGCGTTCAGAAGTTCGTGATGATATCCACAGATAAAGCGGTAAATCCAACAAATATTATGGGTGCCTCTAAACGAATTGCAGAAATTTACGTTCAGTCGCTCAATAATTCGCTCAGTCAAAGGGATTTCGTTTTCAGTAATGGGTTGAGTTATATTAACCGATTGGAAAAACGGCCTGCAACGAAGTTTATAACAAGTAGATTTGGGAATGTGCTGGGTTCGAATGGATCTGTTATTCCCAGATTTAGACAACAAATAGAAAAGGGTGGACCCGTTACGGTTACCCATCCTGATATTACCAGATATTTTATGACGATTCCGGAGGCTTGCCGGTTGGTGCTTGAAGCAGGTTGCATGGGTAATGGTGGGGAAATTTTTATTTTTGACATGGGCAAATCGGTTAGGATTTTAGATTTGGCGAAGAAAATGATTAAGCTTGCCGGACTTGAACCTAATGTAAATGTAAAAATAGAATTTTCAGGTCTTCGGCCAGGGGAAAAACTCTACGAAGAACTGTTGAACGATAATGAAAATACGATGCCGACCCACCACGAGAAAATTATGATCGGAAAGGTAAGAGAATATGTGTTTGATGAGGTAGCCACTAACGTTGCTGACCTAATCAATTCAGCGAAGCAGGATGATGATATGCAGGTGGTTATAAACATGAAAAAAATGGTGCCTGAGTTTAAGAGTATGAACTCTATATTTGAAGAGCTTGACCATGTGGTTAATTAATAAGATGAAGAAGATTTTTTTTTTGGCCACTTTGGCTTTTTCTGTGACACTTTCCTGGGGACAATCTACTCCCAATGTCAATATCCCATACGACTTTCAGTTCTATCAAAAACTAAACCAACGGATCTATAATCAGGATAGTAAATTCCACTCATCTATAAAGGGAATTTATGCTGACCAAAGCGAAATTGCAGCATCCTATGATTCTTTGATGAAGGTTGGCATTGATACCAACAATAGAGGTACATGGGTACACAGAAAGTTATTTAATGAACATTTGCTGGAATTTAACGGTGAAGATTATAAGGTATATGCAGATTTTTTACCCGACTTTCAGATTGGCAGGGATTTTAGCGGCAAGCGGAGCACCTGGTTAAATACGAGAGGATTTCAGGTAGGAGGATCAGTTGGGAAACAATTTTCTTTTTATCTGAATGGGTTTGAGAATCAGGGCAAGTTCGCTGATTATGTAAACCGGTATATTGTAGCCAATCAGGTTGTGCCAGGGCAGGGATCTGGTAAATTGGGCGCCGATAAACAGGATTGGTCGTACGTAACGGCCCTGTTGTCTTATACCCCCAATTCGCACCTTAACTTTTCTTTGGGATATGATAAGAATTTTATCGGTGACGGATATCGGTCTATGTTGCTTTCTGATGTGTCTTCCAATTATTCCTTTTTTAGGGTAAGAGCTACGCTTGGTGCGGTGCAATATCAAACCATCTTTGCGTATATGCTTGATCCGGGAGCACCAAAGCTCACTGAAGACCGTAGGTTAGGGGATCGGGGAAAGTGGATGGCTGCCCATTACATTGATTGGAACGTGACCAAAAAATTCTCTGTTGGATTTTTTCAGGCAGTGACCTGGGCTGATGCAGAGGTTGAAGGTAAACGGGGTTTTGATTTTAATTACATACACCCTTTTATTTTCTTAAGGCCTGTGGAAAGTACAAATACCACCTCTCCTGATAAGATGAGGCTTGGTTTCAATCTGAAATATGAAATTTTAAAGAACACTGCTCTTTACGGACAGTTTATGTTTGATGAATTTACTGCCAAAGAATTTTTTGCAGGTAATGGATACTGGGCTAATAAATACGCCGTTCAAGTGGGGTTACGTGGATCAGATCTATTCAAAGTGAAGAGTCTGAACTACCTTGCCGAATTCAACACCGCCCGACCGTATACTTATGCCCACTTCGACAGGCTGTCGAATTATGCTAATTATAACCAACCTTTAGCTCACCCTTTCGGTGCTAATTTCAGGGAATTTCTTGGGATATTGAATTACAGTTACAAGCGGTTTGACTTTCAGGGTGAAGCACTTTATTCGAGGTACGGAAAGGATCCTGAGGGACTTAACTATGGTGGCGATATTTTTAAAAGCTACTTTACCAGGACTGTGGAATATGGAAGTAAGGTTGGCCAGGGAATAAAGACCAATCTCTATTTTGCTCGTGCACAGGTATCTTATCTGCTCAATCCAAAATATAATCTCCGCTTAGAGTTAGCCGGGGTATTCAGGCGTGAGAGCAGTATAAGTATAGAAAATACTCAAATGTTTACTTTCGGGATCCGTAGTAGTTTCCGAAATATATATCACGATTTTTAATCAGTTACAATCCTTATTAAATAATAGAAAAAAGCAGGGTTCATTTTGTTGATAGCTGGAGATACTAGTTAATTGCGTATCGCTGCTCCAATACTACATAAGCTCTTTTATTTTTTAATTTTCTCCATTTTCCTTTAGGGATAGATGAGAAGAAGGGATTTCTGGCAGCTTGAATTACTAGACCAAACCATTAGAGGTAGCCAAGCCTTGATATTTATATGAAGACATATGTTTATCTCGGCGGCTTCAGATGTGCCTTTTTTTGTTTAGTTGTGAAAACCGGCTAATCTGAACAAGGGTTATGGTGATTATGCGGGATGCGAAAAAGATCAGTGCCTTTGAATGATGGAAATGGGCCCTTTATCGTTTGGTGGGCTATTACCCTTGGAAAAGGGTAATTTTGTTGCATTATCTAATGTTCTGCACCCTAACGGGGTGTGATAAAGCAGTATAACGCATCCAATAAATCGTATTTCTATCCTGCCATTGTATCGGTAACCCGCTTAACTGCAACCTTTTTTATCACTTTTATAATTGAGTCTTTATCATAACCACACTCCGCCCATAGTTCGGCCTGTTCGCCATGCTCTATAAACTGATCAGGGATACCTAAACGGATCACATTGGCGTTATAACCATGGTCGGCCATAAATTCTAATACTGCCGAGCCTACTCCCCCCGGTAATGAGCCATCTTCTACAGTGATTACATTTTTATATTTGGCAAACACTTCATGTAATAGTTGCTCATCTAAGGGCTTCACAAAACGTAAGTCGTAATGTGCTGGATAAAAACCTTCACTATTGAGTTCGGCACGTGCTTCAACAGCAAAGTTCCCT
Source organism: Pedobacter humicola (assembly GCF_056490705.1). Taxonomy (NCBI): domain Bacteria; kingdom Pseudomonadati; phylum Bacteroidota; class Sphingobacteriia; order Sphingobacteriales; family Sphingobacteriaceae; genus Pedobacter; species Pedobacter humicola. The sequence goes on from NZ_JBWJIG010000020.1 coordinate 89,622, forward strand.
ACATGGCCAATGGTCAGTAGTGCTACATCTTCACCGTCGCAAATTTTACGGCCCTTACCAATTTCTAATGCTTTAAATGGTCTTTTCCAATCGGGCATTACGCCATTACCACGGGGATAACGGATTACAAATGGCCCCATATTTTCTTGTTGGGCGGTAAACATGAGGTTGCGCAGTTCTTCTTCATTCATAGGGGAAGAAACCACCAGGTTCGGGATGCAGCGCATATAGGCAATATCATATGCCCCATGGTGTGTTGCACCATCAGCGCCAGCTAGACCTGCCCTGTCCAAGCAAAAAACTACGTTTAATTTTTGGATCGCTACATCATGTATCACCTGATCGTATGCCCTTTGCATAAAGCTCGAATAGATATTACAAAAAGGAACCAATCCTTGTGTAGCTAAACCTGCAGAGAACGTTACCGCATGTTGCTCTGCAATACCCACATCAAATGCACGTTTTGGCATCGCTTTCATCATAATGTTTAATGATGATCCTGATGGCATTGCAGGCGTGATGCCTACAATTTTATCATTCGCTTCAGCCAGTTCTACCATGGTATGTCCAAAAACGTCCTGGTATTTTGGTGGCTGCGGCTTATCCGGAATACTTTTTTTGATCTCGCCGGTAATTTTATCAAAAAGACCTGGTGAATGCCATACTGTTTGGTCTTTTTCTGCAAGTGCAAAACCTTTACCTTTTACCGTGATGCAGTGAAGCAGTTTTGGTCCTGGAATAGCCGATAGATCTTTTATGGTCTGTGCCAGGCGTTTTACATCGTGTCCATCAACCGGCCCAAAATATCTGAAGTTTAAGGCTTCGAAAAGATTACTCTGTTTCAATAGCGTTCCTTTAATACTTTTTTCTATTTTCTTCACGTACTTGTGTGCATTCGGACCCAGTTTAGAAAGACCGGTGAGTACATGAGAAATATCATCGCGGAAACGGTTGTACGATTTCGAAATGGTAATACTGGTTAAATATTCTTTAAGTGCACCTACATTCGGGTCTATAGACATGCAGTTGTCGTTCAGAATCACAAGTACATTGCTGTTTTCGATCCCTGCATGATTTAAGCCTTCAAAGGCCAAACCAGCTGTCATGGCACCATCACCAATAATGGCTACATGTTGCCTGTCTGTTTCGCCTTTTAACTGCGAAGCCACAGCCATACCCAAGGCTGCCGAGATAGAAGTAGAAGAATGGCCTACACCAAATGTATCGTACTCGCTTTCAGAAATTTTAGGAAAACCACTAATGCCACCGTATACGCGGTTGGTGTGGAATAAATCTCTGCGGCCGGTTAAAATTTTATGTCCGTATGCCTGATGGCCTACATCCCAAACCAATTTATCGTATGGGGTATTCAGCGCATAATGTAAGGCTACGGTTAATTCGACAACGCCTAAGCTTGACGCAAAATGGCCTCCGTTAACACTTACAACATCGATAATATATTGTCGTAATTCCTGGCTTATTTGTTCTAAGTCAGATTCACTATATTGCTTTAAATCAGCGGGATAGTTGATTTTAGATAATAGGGGGCCAGCTTTTACTTGCATTCGAAATTTGTGGTAAAAAACAAGATACAAAGTAAGTCAAATTTGTTTTAATATGGAAGAGAAAAATAGTGCTTTATTCGAGAGCGTTAAGTAGTTGGCGCTTAGCGATTAATGCATGTGCTCACAGTGTTTGGTGGAGATGTTTAGCGGTTATTGTTCAGGATTAGTATTTAATGAGGGAGGAGCCTAGTTGTAGCCGTTGGGAAGATTGTTTAGCAGGGTGGATTGTTCTGAGGCTAAAAATTTTCATTATGTTTGTTGCTACACATGCAGGCAGATCATTTTGAGATAAAACTTCCGGTATTCGAAGGCCCTTTCGATTTATTGCTGTTCTTTATCGAACGCGATGAACTTAGTATTCAGGATGTGGAGATCGCGAAGATTACCAATGATTTTTTGGCCTTTATCCACCAGCTGCTCTCTTTAAATGTTGAGGTAGCCAGTGAATTTATTCTGGTAGCGGCCACATTAATGCGGATTAAGTCTAAAATGCTTTTACCCAGAATTGAGGTTGATGAAGCTGGAAATGAAATTAACTCTGAACAGGATCTGATCGCCAGGCTTATTGCCTACAAACAATTCAAATCTGCTGCTGAAGAAATGAAAATTTTTGAAGAAGAGCGGTTGAAGCAAGACCATAGGGGCAATATTGCGTACGATCTGACTTTGGCAGCCGCCTCTTCTACCCATCAGGATGAACTTTTATCACTGGATCTGTATAAACTTTTAACCGTTTATCACCGTACGATGCAGAAGTATGAGCTGCGCAGCGAGGAGGTTAAACATACCGTTGTTCAATATCCCTATACCATCGAACAGCAAAAACACTTTATCGCCAACCTACTCGATATCAATAAACAGATCGATTTTGCCTTGGTGCTTAAAAATTCGGAAAATAAAGTGCATTTCGTTTATAATTTTCTGGCTATTTTAGAAATGTTGCAGCAACAAATCGTACAGATAACCATTGGGAGCGGCTTTAACAACTTTAATGTGAAAGCATTATCTTAATTGGACCTAAATTAAATTTGAATTTCTTACTTTTGCCAAAAAAATACAAACCTAATATAATGATGACACGCGACAACCAAATTTTTGAACTTATTGATAAGGAGTTAAACCGCCAAGAGCATGGTTTAGAGCTTATTGCATCAGAAAACTTTGTAAGCAAGCAGGTAATGGAAGCTGCCGGATCGGTATTGACCAATAAATATGCCGAAGGCTTACCGGGAAAACGCTATTATGGCGGTTGCCAGGTAGTAGATGTGGTAGAGCAGATTGCTATCGATAGAGCGAAAGAATTGTTCGGTGCAGCTTGGGTAAACGTTCAGCCACACTCGGGTGCACAGGCCAATGCAGCTGTAATGCTTGCGGTTTTACAGCCGGGCGATAAAATATTAGGATTTGACCTTTCTCATGGTGGCCACTTAACACATGGCTCGCCTGTTAATTTTTCGGGTAAATTATATCAGCCCTTATTTTATGGTGTTGAAAAAGAAACCGGACTGATCGATTATAAAAAATTAGAAGAAGTTGCTTTAGCTGAAAAGCCTAAATTGATTATCTGTGGCGCATCTGCTTACTCGCGCGAGTGGGATTATGCTTTTATCCGTGCAGTAGCTGATAAAATCGGCGCTTTGGTTTTGGCTGATATTTCTCACCCGGCGGGTTTAATCGCTAAGGGATTGTTGGCCAACCCACTTCCACATTGCCACATTGTAACCACAACTACCCATAAAACCTTACGTGGGCCCCGTGGCGGAATGATTATGATGGGTCAGGATTTCGAGAATCCGTGGGGATTAAAAACGCCTAAAGGAGAAATCCGTTTAATGAGCAATCTGCTTGATATGGCGGTTTTCCCTGGTACGCAAGGTGGGCCGTTAGAGCACATTATTGCGGCTAAAGCAATTGCTTTCGGCGAAGCCTTAAGTGATGAATACGGAACTTACATTAAACAAGTTGCTGCTAACGCTCAGGCTATGGCCAAAGCATTTGTTGCTAAAGGTTATGGCATTATTTCGGGCGGTACAGATAACCATTTGATGCTGATCGATCTTCGCAATAAAAACATCACGGGTAAAGTAGCTGAAAATGCATTGGAGAAAGCAGAAATTACAGTGAATAAGAACATGGTTCCTTTTGATGATAAATCACCATTTGTAACTTCTGGTATCCGTGTAGGTACTGCTGCAATTACTACACGCGGTTTAAAAGAAACTGAAATGGAGCAGATCGTTGAGCTGATTGATAGGGTTTTAACCAATCCTGAAGATGAAGCCAATCTGAATGCAGTAAAAACTGAAGTAATTAAACTGGTAAGCGCATTCCCGCTTTATAAATAAGATTAATTTCCTGAGCTAGCTTAGGATGAGAATAGAAGCAGCTGCATTAATTTGTAGCTGCTTTTTTGTTTCATAATTTTTAGTAAACTGCCATAATACTAATGGATGGCCAATATTAATCCTGCAATCCTAAAATCCGGTAAAAGTAAAGGGCCGATATTCTTTGTAGAAATATCGACCCTTACCATCTAAATTAACGCTCTCGTATATATAAACGTATAGTCTTTCCGAATTGTTTCAGGAAAAATGAAAAAACTTATTATTTATCATAACTGCCTAAGGTTGAGGGGAAAATTCTGACGTTTCCTTTTATGTCTTTGCTAAGGTAATTGGTGTAATAAGGATCATTACTTAAATCATACCCTTTTTTTCTGATCATGCTATTGGCCGACACTTCAAAATTTTCTAAATCTTTATCGGTAAAAAGCGGATCGGTATTTAAAATATTCCCGTTGTTGTTATAGCTGTTATTCGTACACCGGATTAAATTGTTCCACAAATTGAGCTGTACCATGGCTGGAGTTTTCTTTTGGATATCCAGTTCGTTGGTTAAGCTGCCCCAGATGATATTGTTTATGATATCTAACTTCAGGTTGTTGTAAGTATTGGCTGATAAATAATCCGAAAAGCTGAGAGCGGCTGTTTTACGTGGAAAATTGAGGTTATAGCCCGCAAAAGTGTTCTGTTTTAGCGTGTAATTTCCACCGCCCACGGCGTAAATTAAATAGTTGCCGCAATTATACATGAGGTTATTAAAGGCGAGCAATTCTGAATGGTAACCAATATAGGCTGCCACCTGCATATTTTTGATGGTACTGTTGCTTAAAATTAATTTAGGGTTAATGTTGGATGATAACGAATCGGAAGTAATACCGACAGATGCATTTTTGATCGTTGCATTTTTGATTAAGCCATTGCCATTGGGCTTTAAAAAAATACCTTTCCATTGGCCAGGCTCATCACGGTACAATTTTTCTAATCTATCGCTACAGAATAATACAGGTTCGGCAACAGTTCCATTAACAAGCAGGTTTCCCTCTACATTTAAATTGGCGTCTTTATGAAAATAAACTTTAACACCAGGCTGTATGGTTAGCGAAGCGCCGTTTTTAATGGTTAGCGTTCCGCTGATAATATAAGGCAGGGATTTTGTCCACGTTATATCGCTGCCAATGGCCGATTCGGTGATGAATATGGCATTCTGACCATAAGCCGAAAGCTGAATAACCTGTCTGTTCCCATTTGTATTTAATATAATGGAGTCCTGAACCAAAAAAGCCAGATTTTGTGTGTTTGGATTAATGGTCACTTTCACAAACAGGTTTATAGAATCCTGACCGTTTATAATCAGATCGCTTTTATTGAGCGTGCTTTCTCCATTAATATTCAAACTGAAAGCGGAGGTGGTACCGCCAGCTAGTCTGATTTCTGAAACTTTAACCGCATCGCTATTTTGATTGACAATTTTTATCCGTTTTGTTGTAGAACCTATGGAGGTAAAAATGGTATCGAATAAAAGTTTGCCGTTTTCGATATTCAACCTGGCGTTTGCATCCGTGGTTATGCGTTCTCCTTTCCTGCAAGCTGAAGCAAAGAAAAAGATCAATAGCAGTAAGCAAATAATTGAACGCATAAATCAAACTTAGAAAAATGTTTGAGTACTTACAAGAGCACGAGATATTATCGTGGTAAAGCTTACTCTGCAAAGGCCAAAGCTGCAATGCTCACTTTTGCTGCACCATTGTTTAAGAGTGCTGTTGCACATGCTTCTAGTGTTGCACCAGTGGTAATCACATCGTCAACCAATAAAATATGTTTGCCGGCAACATGCGCTGGTACATTTATCTTAAAAACATCCTGCATATTCTCGTAGCGGGTGTATCTGCTTTTTTTGGTTTGACTTTCAGTAGCCGTATTCCGCACTAAATTATTTTCACTAAAGGCAATCTCCATTTTTTCTGCCATGCCCTCGGCGATAAATGTACATTGGTTGTATCCCCTATGTTTATATTTTTTATGATGTAAAGGAACAGGAATAATGAAGTTAACATCCTGATAAAGGGCACTCGTTTTTAGGCGTTCACCTAGCATGTTCCCTAGTAGCACACCAATATCCGTTCTGCCGTTGTATTTTAGGTTGTGGATCAAATTTTGAACTTTCGCTCCTTTTCTAAAGTATAACATGGCCATAGCGGCATTAAGTGGCAAACGTCCCTATAATTGTTTGGCTACTCTGTTTTCTGCATGTTGGTGATAATCGGTAAAGGGTAGATCATACAGGCATTTAGTACAAATCAAATGCTCGCTATGGTATAAGGCTAAGCCGCAGGCATTGCAAAGGTTTGGAAATAACAAACCCAATAAATCGGTATACCATTGTTTTACGAGTAACATCTAACTAATTTATAAAATATTTATGAGGATGTGATATGATTTTGCGTAAACCACGGCCAAATATTATTTTCTCTTTTTTAGCAAAGCAGGGACTGTGCTATTATTTAGGTGTAGCCCTGCTATCCACTATAGCCCCGATAGACAAAACCGGGGGCTGCCGTTGCAATCAGGTAGGTACCTCCGGGGGTTTTTAAACGGCCTGGCGCAGGAGAAACTCCGGAAGTCCCGGGGGCGGCAACCTCTCTAAACACCGTTTTGTTCAAAAAGTTTTGCCAATCCTAACATTTTTTCTTGTTGGAAACCATGTACTTACATTAATGCTCCTCCCAATCTCAATATTTTGTTTGCGGGTACGGTAAAATTCCCTACTTTTGCATCCCGCTTCGGAGGAAACGGTTGTAATGAAAGGATGGCACGGTGATAGATAGGGCAGGGTTTATTTTAAAATAAATGTTGCGGATGAAGAAAAGATTGCTACCTTTGCAGCCCGTCCGGGAAGGACGGAAAGCCGGCTGACACCGGCGTATTGAAATAAGGGTAAAGGGAAAAAAAAGAGGACGGAAAAATAAAATTTATTTTATTTGGAAGTTTGAAAAAGATCCTTACCTTTGCACTCCCAACGATAAGGAAGGGAAAAAAAGCTGAGCAGCGGATGTTGCGGAAAGCGAAC